>CAYRDG010000003.1:0-251833 GCA_964422915.1 uncultured Frigoriglobus sp.
TAGATCCCCAGCTTGAACGCAACCCGACTCGGGCCGGTGCAAAGAAGCGCCGGCCCCTTTCATTTCAAGGGTTTGCGAGTTCGCCACGTCTCTTGCACCAACAGTCTGGGGTATCGAGAACGGTCTGCATTGGATACTGGATGTCGATCTCGGCGATGACGCCAGCCGAGTGCGTACCGGTCATGATCCCGCAAACTTTGGCATGCTCAGGCGGTTGGCGTTGGCGGTCCTCAAGCAGGACAAACGCAAGACAGCGTCCGAGGGAAACGACTGATCGCGGGTTGGGACAACGACTACCTCGAACGACGACTCCTCAGATTCCAGACAATTTCAGTGCGATTGCCCTGGAGACAATAGCCACTCGCGCTCCGAGAACCCGCTCAACAAGTACACTCATGTTTGCAAGAAAGCTGCGGGCTCGCGCAGCGTGTGTACTCTCGATCAGATCCGACGACTCGGCTCCTGAGAAGCAAGCCAGGTGGTCGGACCTGTGCGGGTTCACATCATGCGGAGTAGGCTCTCTCAGCGGCGGCGATGCCGGCTCCCGGTGCAACTTTCACTCCGGCACCTGAAAGGATGCTCTCCAGCGCGGCGAGCAAGAGGAACACGCAGTTCGGCCGGCTGTTAAAGCCCATCAAACCGATGCGCCACGCCTTCCCCTTGAGGTCGCCCAGACCTCCGCCAATCTCGATGCCGAACTCGGCGAGCAACCGCTTGCGCGCGACCACGTCATCCACACCGGCTGGAATGCGAACGGCGTTCAGTTGTGGCATCTGGCACCCAGGCGCCGCGGTGTACTGGAACCCCATTGCTTCAAGCCCGGCCTTCAGTGCCGTGTGGTTGCGGATATGACGTGCCCAGCGCGCCTCCAGCCCTTCTTCTAGCACGAGACGCAACCCCTCGCGCAGCGCGTAGACCATCGATATCGGCGCCGTATGGTGGTATGCGCGTTCGCCGCCCCAGTACGCCATGATCGATGTGAGATCGAGATACCAGCTCTGCACCCTCGTCTTGCGATTCTTCAATACCTCCACGGCACGCGGGCTGAAGCTCACTGGGGCCATCCCTGGAGGACAACTCAGCCCCTTCTGTGAGCAACTGAATGCCGCATCCACCTCCCATTCGTCGAGCTTGACAGGAGTGCAACCGAGCGACGTGACACAATCGGTGACGAGCAACGCCCCGAATTCGTGGCAGAGTTTCCCGATTGTGGAAAGATCCTGTAACGCGCCAGTGGAGGTCTCGGCATGGACGATCCCCAGCACCTTCGGACGCTCGGCCTGGAGCACCTCGCGAATCTGTTGCGGATCGAAGGTCTGGCCCCACGGCGCTTCGCGTTTCGTGACCACTGCGCCGGCGCGACCGGCGATCTCGATCATGCGGTTGCCGAAGTAGCCCGCCGTGCAGATCACGGCCTTTTCACCTGGTTCGAGCAAGTTGACCAGACACGTTTCCATTCCGGCGGTGCCTGTTGCCGACACCGGGAACGTGAGTGCATTCTTCGTCTGGAACACTTCTCGCAGCATGGCCTGCGTCTCGTTCATCAGTTCCAGGAACTGCGGGTCGAGGTGGCCCAGAAGCGGTGTCGTCATCGCCGCGAGGACACGCGGGTGCGCATCGCTGGGGCCAGGGCCGAGTAGCAAACGGGGTGACGGAGAGAGCTGTCCAGGGATGTTCATGGGGCACCAGAGAGCGTAAGTCTGAAGTCAGCAATCAGGAGTCAGGATAAGCCGCGACTGCATGACTGTCTTCCGTGTTCTGCGGGGCACGACTCCCACAACAGGTGCCCTGCCCTCGCGGTACGATTGCCCGCGAGGATACGCCGAACCATCTCACACCCCCTGGTGTCCGTGTTGCCATGAGCAATGGCATGATCGAACTCGACGGTTCGGAGGGCGAGGGCGGAGGACAGATCCTCCGCTCGGCGCTGGCGCTATCGATCCTCACGCGACGGCCGTTCAAGATCGTCAACATCCGCGCCAATCGGAGCAAGCCGGGGCTGCAACCGCAGCACCTCATGTGCGTGCGCGCTGCTGCAACCATCAGTGGGGCGCACTACAAGGGTGGCTCGGTGGGGTCCTCGGTGCTGTACTTCGAGCCGCACGACGTGAAGGCAGGTGCGTACTCGTTCAGCATTGGCACAGCCGGCGCGACCTCGCTCGTCCTCCACACGGTCTATCTGCCACTCGCGCTGCGCGGCGAGACACTCAGCGAGGTCACCATCACGGGTGGCACTCACAACCAGCACGCTCCCTGCTATCACTTCCTCGAAACGACCTGGGCCGCGTACCTGGCAAGGCTCGGCATTCGCGTGGAACTGGAGATGGTCCGGCCCGGCTTCTACCCACGCGGCGGCGGCGAGATCCGCGCGGTTGTTCATCCCTGTTCACGCATCAAGGGAATATCACTGCTCAACTGCCCGGAACTGACGACTGCCGGCGGTTTGAGCGCGTATGCCGGATTGCCAGAATCTGTGGGGAAACGCCAGTCGCGGCGACTCGCTGTCCGGATGAAGTCGGCAGGGATTGAACCGTATATTCCGGTTACGGAATGGGAAGCGGCGAATCCGGGGAGTGTCGCTGCTGTGATCTTTCGCCAGGCGCCTGTGCCGGCGTTGTTCTTTGGGCTGGGCGAACGCGGAAAGCCTGCGGAACGAGTGGCGGACGAAGCTGCCGACGAGGCCATCGCTTTCCGCGAGGCCCGGGCGCCCGTCGATCCGCATTCGGCCGACCAGTTACTCCTTCCACTGGCCTTCAGCGAGGATGCGAGCGCATACCGAACCTCCGAAATCACCCGACACACGACAACCAACATGGAATCTGTGCGGAAGTTTGTGGATCGTAGTATGGAGATTGAACAGGGCGACGGCAAATCGGGGGTTATTCGTATCGCCGCGCGGGTATAATGCGGCAACCATGATCGAAACGAAGCACGGAAGTCGACGGGGTGCTACCCTGAACCACAACGCGCTCACGATTCGTTCCAGGGAACCAAGATGACCGAGGGAGCCGAACATCGGACGATGCAGATTGCCCAGGTGGTGCCATGCACCGAGGCCGAGGGGCCAGGAAAGCGATTCGCCATCTGGTTCCAGGGCTGCCCGCTGCGCTGTTCTGGATGCTGCAACCCGGAGTTCCTTCCATTCAAAGGTGGTGAAACCCGGACTCTCGCTGAAATGGCGGAATGGATCGCGCGCACACAGGATGAATGCGGTATCGAGGGTATCACGCTCCTGGGTGGTGAACCGACCGCGCACGCAGGTGCGGCGCTCGCTCTGGCAACCGTCGCCCGCGAACGCGGACTGTCGGTAATGCTCTTCAGTGGATACACCATCGAGGAACTCCAGGTCCGTGGTGACCCGGATGTGATCGGACTGCTCGGCGCGACAGACATTCTCGTGGATGGCCCCTACCTGCGCGAGCAACCCGATGCCGAACGCCGATGGATCGGTTCACGCAACCAGCGCATCCACTTCCTGACGACACGCTACTCGCTGGATGAGCAGTGGCACCAGAAGAACACGCTGGAGATTCGCGTGGACCGCAACGGTATCACTGTGAATGGTTTTCCGGCTGCCGATGCGGTAGGCTTGTGGAAGGGCTGGCGTCGGAAGAAAACTACTCCGCTGCCCATCGTGTTAGGGATCGACAGCCAATGACGCGAACTGCCGCCCCACTCACTCGACCGCCCGAGCCAGACGGTCCGCGGCAGGTGTCGAAGTTCGAGTTCAATCTCCTTCGCATTCTCCGGTTCCTCGTCGGAGCGTTCCCCGCTGATGTGGGGCTGCAACTCGTGCGAACCGGCGTCGCACGCCCTGAATGTCTGAGCGCGGTCGCCGTTGATCTGGTGAAGGATACGCTTGCCAAGGCTGGCGTACTCACCCTCACCCGGCGCGGCGGCTGGCGAAATGAGAAATACCTGCGGAATAACACGCCCGCTGGCGGTCGTGTGTGGGATCGGATTCCGCTGGAGGAACGCGAACTGGCGTTTTCTCGGCCAGTACTCGACTTCCTCATGTGGATCACCGCAGAGAAGGTCCACGAGACGAAACAACCGTGGGACGCCGCACCGGCGTCGCTCACACCCGGCGACGAACTCTTTCTCTGTCTCGCGTTCGATGTGCTGCGGGCCGACCCGGACATCCTCGCGGTGATCCGCCGCAAGGAGGCATTCGCCAGGAATCCCCTCTGCTGGCTCTATGCTCCTGGCGACATCGCCGACCCTGACGCGGCAAAGCCCCAACCGCCAGACTTCGCTCCTCTCTTCAATGGCCAGCGCGCGGTACTGATTGAGTGCCTGCAAACCAATCTCGGGC
Organism: uncultured Frigoriglobus sp.; assembly: GCA_964422915.1. GTDB lineage: Bacteria > Planctomycetota > Planctomycetia > Gemmatales > Gemmataceae > Gemmata. The sequence goes on from CAYRDG010000003.1 coordinate 4,316, forward strand.
AACGATGGATCCAAACCGAGCGTGCGAAGGGACAGATCGGCGACTGGAAGAAACTGCGGCAACAAGGCTCGGCGGAGTACGCGGCACTCCGTGCATTCCTCACGGCCGCCGAGGAAGCGAAGCGGATAGATCTGGCGCGGTTCGTACTTCGCACGAATGCCAGTGTGTTGCGGTCAGAACTAACACCCGTCTTCTGGACTGGCGGCCTCCAGGGAAGTGGCCCGCCGCGACTCGCCGACCGGCTCGAAACACAGCGGGCCGCGCTCGCGGTGCCGCGTCAAATGGAGATTCTGGAAGCCTGGCAGCACCGGGCACGCACTGTCGGCTTCTTCGACGACGACTATCAGTCCAGCCAACTCTGGAAGGCTGATTGGGAGAGCCACAACGGCGATGCCGTGGCATACCGCGCCCAAGCCGCGGTGGCGATGCTCGAACCGCTCCGCGGTCCGACCGGGAATGAACCACCGGTCGGACCCAGTGGAGAGCCAGCATCGGAGAACCCGACCGATAGCCCTGGTTAGACGAACTGCGTGATGTTGCCTCGAATCAGTGCTGGCTAACTACACACGATCCTCTGCCCACGGGAGATTACTCGATGAGTCGCGCATACCGCATCACCGTGAAGGAATCGGAGTCTCGCCATCTCAAAGCGGGAGACGAGATCTGCACGGAACTCGAAATCCTTGAGATCCTTCCACCCGAAGACATGGCCACGCTGCTCCGCGAAGAACTCAAAAAGCGGGGCTTTGAAGAACAGGACGACGGCACGCTGACACGCAAGGATGGTGAGATCACCGTGAAGGTAGATCCGTGCTCGGGCGAGGTATCGGTGAAGGCCGAGACAGAGCAAACGATCAACCAGGAAGCGCGCCGCGAGGCCACCGGCTTCAACGACGTGGGACCGAATGAACGCAGCCTTCGAGAGAAGGTCAAGGAGCAACTCAAACAGGACCTCGACAAAAAGTTCGACCAGGAGCAGTCCAAACTCCAGACCCAGGCAACCGATGCACTGGAGAAGCACCTGCAGGAACTGACGCCAGAAATCTCCGAGGTCGTGAATCAGGTCACGCGCGACGCACTCAAGCAGAAAGCCCAACAGATGGGCACCGTGAAAGAGATCAGCGAGGACGCCGAGAGCGGCTCTCTCACCATCAAGGTCGAAGTCTGATACCCGATGGGTGAGTTTGCATCAGGCAAACTCACCCATCGGTGATCCGTGTCCGAACGACTCACTGTCCAACGTCCATTGACCACTGCGAAATATGAGCATCACTATCACTGAGAAAGACCTGCCTACCGCGTTGACCGTGCCTGAAGCGGTGGAGGCAGCGTATAGCGAGCAGATGGCGGAGGTAGCCAACAGCCTCCGTCGCGGTCTGCCCACGCTCATCGAATGCGACAAGGAACTCGCGCCGTACCTCTTCATGAACGTGCGCGACCGTCTGCGGCAGGCCAAACTCCAGTGCATCTACCTCGACGGCCGCCAGCGCGAGCAGCAACAGGGCGCGATGCCGATGGGCCTCATCGGTACCATGATCGCACAGCTCCGCGATGCTGTTCGCGGCGCCACCGAGCGTCGTGTTGTCGTACTTCCGCACCTCGACCTGCTCACGACCAGTCAGGGTGGACTGACAGGCGAGGCACGCGAAGTGATTCCCTTGCTCTACGAAAACCCCGAGCTGGTCTGGCTCGGCTTCAAGGACCCCTCGTTCCCGCTGCCGAAGGTCATCGAGAACCTCTTCCCCCACTGGCTCTCCATCCTCGGTACATCGCGGAACCGGTTGCGTCACCTCATCACGCGGCCCGAGAGCCGCAAGTTCGGCAAGGATTTCTCACCCTGGCAGCTTTACAAACACGTCTCCGGCTTGAACGCGGTGCGGCTCCGCCGACTCCTCTCCACACTCGAAGGTGAGGACTATCCCGCTGATCCGAGGCGTGCCTATGGGCAACTCCGCCAGGCCACGCTCTCCGGCGCGATGGAGATACCGTCTGTCGATCTGGAAAAGGACATCGGCGGTTACACGAAGGTCAAACAGAAACTCCAGAGCGAAATCCTCGAAACGCTCCAGCGGCGTGATCACGCCACCGACCCAGACGAACTTTCGCGCCTCGAAGAGTTGATCCCGCGCGGCATGATCTTCTGGGGACCACCTGGTACCGGGAAGACCTACTTCGCCAAGGCTATCGCCGCCAGCATCGGTGCCGCCATCACGATCGTTTCTGGCCCAGAACTCAAGAGTAAATGGGTCGGCGAATCGGAAGAGAATCTGCGTCAGATTTTCCACAAGGCGCGGCAGAGTGCGCCGTCGATCATCGTCTTCGACGAACTGGACTCATTCGCCACCGCACGCGGCACTTATACCGGCAGCGGTGTCGAACACTCCATGGTCAACCAACTCCTCACCGAAATGGACGGCTTCCACAAGGACGAACTCGTCTTCGTGGTCGGCACGACCAACTTCGTGGAGTCGCTCGACCCGGCACTCATGCGTCCGGGGCGGTTCGAGTTCCACATCCACATTCCCTACCCCGATGACGACGACCGCCGCGCTATCTTCGAGATCTACAACAAGAAGATGAAGCTCCAGTTCAACGAAGAGGCGATGGAGTATGCGATCAACCGCACCGGGAACCGCTACATGACGGCCACGGGTACGTCATTCAGTGGCGACCACATCAACGCCATCTGTCGGTCAGTCGCCCGGCTACGGATGCGCGAGAACACCACGGGCGAGACTACACCCAAGCTGATCGAAAAGGCACTGACAGAGTTCGACGAGAAACGGGAAGTCCACGAGAAGGACATCCCGGTCGTGGCGACACACGAAACGGGCCACTTCCTCGTATCGATCTTCTGCCCGCACCATCCACCGCCCGAGAAGGTGACGATCCAGAGCGATATGCCCTGGGCGCCGTTCTTTACGCAGTTCAAGCACGAGAAAAACCGGATCGGGTCGAGCCGCAACGAACTGCTCGATCAGATCACGGTCTTCTACGGGGCGATCGAGGCGGAACGGCTACTGATAGGCGACGTGTCCACCGGCGCCAGCGGCTGGGGCGACCCACGCTCCGATCTTTCCCAGGCGTCGATGCTCGCGGAGTACATGGTCGAGATTCTGGGCATGTCGAATCTCGCTGCCCCGCTCCGGTCGTTCCGCGACCACAAGGGAGACCGCGCAGTCCTTTCTGGCAGCATGGCCGAGGCCATCGACCGTCAGGTCAACACGATCATTGTGGAGTGTCAGGCGCGCGCGGCGGCCATCCTCACCAAACACAAGATCGAACTGATCGCCATTCGCGACGAGTTAATCGAGAAGAAGACGATCGAGGGTGCGCGGACGAAGCAAATCATCGAGGAACTACGCGCAAAATATCCCAACGACGTGGGCGCACCTGGCCCCGATGTGAAACTCGCTGGTAACGCCGGCACGACCACCGCTCCGACCGAGAGTACGAACGGCGCGACGAACGATAAAGAGAAGAAGCCTGCGGCACGGAAGAAGGACGCGGACTAATCACAAACCAGGGCAGCACCGCAATCACACCGAATGACGCGGATCTGCGACGGTTCAGGAGAAATTATGGCGGAAATGATCATCATGCTCCGGCGCGACCCGAGCACGGGCAAACAGAATATCATCATCAAACTCGATTCGGACCCCGACGCGTTGCCGATCGAGCACGAACAGATGCACAAGGCACTTGTCGAGAAACTCATCGGCAAAGGCATCAAGCCTGAAGACCTCGGCGAGATCATCGTCGAGCGCGAGAGCGAGCAACAGCCCGCCGCGCCGGTTGGTCAACCCAACGAGGCTCAGAAGCAGAAGACGGGTAACAAGGGGTGACCCCAACCAGCAGCGTGGAAGCTGAGGAATCGAAAGCCACGCTCCCGATTCACTCGTGAACTCTGCATTCCACACCATTCGATCATCGAACTTCAGCAAACGGAACCCATGATCCTGCTGTTTCCAGACCTCGACACACTCCGGCTCGCACTGACCAGCGGCATCGTTCCAGCCGACGTGACGCTTGCGCCAGCAGTCGCCAGTTTCGACGACAAGGGGCAAATCTTCGTCGAACCGAGCGCCAGTATCACCAAGACCGTGGCGAAGAATCTCGACCGCATCGGGGTGAAGGGGTCGAAGCGCCACGCAACTGATGAACCGGAAGCGGTGTCGTGTTGGCCACAACTTCTCCCCGTCATGCGGGAGCCAGCCACACCACAAATCTCGAACCAGGCTCCGGTCCTCTTTGAGCTAGAACAGGCAGATGACTTGCCCACGCTCGTCACGGAAATGCTGCGACTCGGAAACGACCGGCAGGGCTTCCGCTGGTTTACCGATCCCCACAACCAGGACGGCAAGCGTGTGCTGCTGCGAGTCATCGGGCCACCGTACTACACGCTTCTCCGCGCACTCGACAAGGATGCCAGCGGCACGGCGGGGGTCGTTCGCGCGTATGTAGAACGCGCGCCGCGCGTGTGGGTCGAGATCGGGTACTCGCTCCCACTGGCCGCACAGTTGCGAGTCGCTGATGGGCAATCGCTCCTCATCCGCGCCCCGCGTGAGTGGGTTTACCTGGATGATGACACGTTCAACGATGTGTACGACATTATGCAATTCAAGCTCGCCAGCGCGCCGGTCGCGTGGAGCGAGTCGAAGACTTCCCAAAAGATGACGGTGCAACTGCGGCTATCACCCAGTTCATCCACTGACGTACCGGAGTTGTGGGTCATTCGTGAGAATGCCGTCGAGCAACTCGATGCGCTCGTCCGCGACTCCGACGACAAGCTCATCCAGCGGCTCAGGTTCGCGGTGGCCACCGATCATAACGGGAATCGCACAGTCATCCTGCGCGTGCGGCCGTCGAAGCTCTCACCGCCAGCGCTGACACTGGACAACGCCATTGCGTTCAAGCCGTTCTGGAAGCTGCCGAATCTCTTCCTGCCCCTGGGGAAGCGTCTGCATCCGACACTTCGGCGCGACTCCGTGCGCAAACTCCTGGCCGATGATCCTGATCAGGTTGTGTGGCTCTACCCCGAGGGCGAGAGCGGATTTACACCAGAATACGTGCCCGATGCGGCCTTCCGTGTGCTCGAAGACTGGGTGGACTACGTCATCGAGTCCGAGCAACACCCACTCGCGGCATGGATCGAGGCCACGCGATTCGACTTCGACGCCTTCATCTGTAAAGACACAGGCGGCCCGAAGCCCAAGCCCGACAAGGGCGACAAGGAATCACGGAGCAAGGACGATGACATCAAGGCTCCGAAGGGAGCCACGATCGGGAAGGCGTCGAAGGGCAAGACTGCCAGCGGCAAACCCGCGGCCAGCGCGGAGTTCCTTCCCCCGCCGGCTGAGGAGAAGAAACCCAACGAGTGGAAGTTGCGCGCGCAGGAATTGGAGAATCAGTTCTCTGCGATTGAAGGGCCGCTCGATGCTCCTGAGCGCGTGGAACTGTGGCCGGAGTTAGCGCGCGCGTATGCCGGCGCGAAGAACGAACGCGACGCGGCCGTTTGCTGGCTCGATGCGCTCTGGGACACCGACCCAATGCCCGCCGCGTGGCTCGGCGAGTGGGTCCGTGCTGAACTCCCTGCTGCTGGCGAAACGATCCGCGCCGACGAGTTCGATAAACTCCTGGCCCAGCAGGGTGGCCAGCAGGAAGAACGCCGGGCCGTGGCGGCGTTCCTGTGGCTCGCATCACAGACACCCGTGCCAGGCTGGCTCGCGAATCGGCTGTCGGCGATGCAGAGCTACCTGGAGGCACACTTCCAGGGATTACCTGTTCGCGCGGTGTGGCTCACGGGTTACCGGCTCGCGCAACTCTCAGGCGCCGATGTTCTGGGTCTCGCTCGCGTGCGCGACCGCCTCCTTCAGCGCTTGCTCAGCACTGGTGTCACCGCCGAGAAGGACCTGCCCGGTTTCCTCCGCGACTCAGGCGCTGAAGACTCGGATCGCCGTCGCAGTGTGCGCGACGAAGCAGCAAAGCTCCACATGGCCGTGCGCGCCTGGCTCGAGGTCTCCGCGAAGGAGCAAAAGAACGAACACCTGAAGGCGAACCTCCCATTCGTGGACCTGCTCTTCGCGTTCGCGCTCGCCAAACTCCATGAGGAAACGCAAGCCAAGCAACTCATCGAGAAGGCACGCAGGGAGATGGAAGGAGCGATCCCTGCCGGCGGCAGCTCACAGGCTGATCAGGCAGTAATCGCCGCGATCGTCCGCAACTTCCTGTTCAGGGCATTCAAGGCCCGTGTCGATCAGGCTCTCGCGGCAAAACCGCACACAGGTCAGATGCCGCAAGAGGTTCTCGACGCGCTCGAGGAGATCACCAAGAAGAGTACGTCAGGACCAGTCAATAATCCGTACAACCTTGCGAAATACAGTATCGACCGGATGCGCAAGGAGTCGTGGATTATGGAACCGCAGGAGAAACCCGACCCTTACGCGAACTGGACCAAGCACAGCGACCTGCTGAAGAAGGAGATCGCAGATCTCCACACGGTGCGCGATCCTGGCAAGCTCGCTGACCGGATCCGCAAGCTGTACAAGGATGGCGTCGCCGGCAAGCAACTCAAGGAAGTGCAGTTCTACGTACTCCACGAGGGGTTGCCGCTGGCCGCGGCGCGCGTCAACGAGGCGTTCACGGTCGAGTTGCTCTCGCAGGTGGCAGCAGCACTCAGCGGCGGCACGGGAGGTACGGCACCGGAACCGGCAGATCTGCCCGAGAAGCAGGGTGAGTTACTGCAACGTGCGCTTTCACTAGCCGGACACTTCAACCGCGACGAGATCGTCAAGAAACTCGTGGACGACTTCGTGGCACTGGTCCACGGCAAGCCGGAAGAGACACGCTTCAAGCTCGTGAATGTCGCTGCCGGACAGTGCATCAGCAGCCTGAAGCGTCTGGGTTTGACCAACGAAATCGACCGCTTCCTGGTGAAGTTGCACAGTGAGGTGCTGCGCGGCGCATCGGTGGCGGAACTGCGGAAGAAGTATGCAGCCAAGCCGGAACTCTGGTCGCAAATCCTTCAGACATTGCTGAACCTCGCCCGCGGGTGGCTCGACTTCGGACTCAATGACCGTGCCCAACCGATCATCGAGGAGGCCCGCAACGAGCTACTCAATCCTGGTGGCGTCAATCTTCAACCACCGCACTACACAGCGCTGGCCCGGGCTTACGTCACGACATTGGGGCACGCCCAACCCGAGTACGGACTGACGCGGATCGTCGAACTCTTCGGCAAGATGGATCCGAAGAAGATTACGAATACGTTCACCACCGCACAGTTCTACTCCCGGCTCCACCTGAACCTGATTGAGGACGTGATCAAGGCACTTGTCAGCGACGATTCTGGCATTGGTGCGAGTGGCCGGAAGTGGCTGGACGACGACGAGTACCTCGTCCGCCGCCGCATCCACGACGATATGAAACGCTACCTCGAGTCGAGTAACTTGCATTGAACGCAGGCGGCTCGTTCCGAGAACCGCCGTATGGTCTGCCCCACAAACTCGTGAGTTGCTCACACTGCCAGTGCAACGCGGCGTCAGGCGCACTACACTTCGGTCATGCCGGCGATATTCTTCCCAACTCCCGAGGCTCTCCGGCTCGCGATCGCCAGCGATCTGATTCCAGATCCGCTTGCGCGCACGCCGGCGCGAAGTGGCCTCGATGCCGCTGGCGTCTGGCTCGAACTCCCTGAGTTACCACCGCGCGAAACGCTCGCCACGCTGACGCGACTCGGAGTGCGCACCCTGAGTTCCGCCGGTGTCGTCACGCGACCGGTTCGATGCTGGGCGGAAGCACTTCCATTGCGCCCCTCTGGCGCACCGCAAACGGGTGGGATCCTCTTCGACCTTCCCACAGTCAAACTCGCCTCGACTGTCCGAAGATTAAGGCGCGTGCCGAACATCGTGACTGGTGTCCGGCTTCTGCCCGAATCCGACGACAATCGGGCGTGGGTGAGTGCGACTTTCGCACCCCCGGTCATGCCGTACTTCGATGACCCGGACTTCCGCACCTACTGGCAGCAAATCGAAGGGGTGTGGGTCGCGCGCGGCTGGGAACACCCACTGGTGGAACGCCTCGTCATACCGTCAGACGCCGTCCTGCTGTGCGACGAACGCGGCGTGAACTCCATTCCGGGGAAGGTACCCGAAGCGAGATGCGCGGAGTTCGTGCTTCCGCACGCGCGAGTGCCCTCCTCTCCTTCACCTGCGGTGCAGCAGGTCGAAGTCCCCTTCCGCCTCAAGCAAACCACTGTGCAGGACGAAGAGGAATCGTTCTGGGCCTTGACAGCAGCCGAACGCGAAGTTCTCCGCGGGTTCTGCCGAAGTGCCGACGAACGGCTACTCCGCGCCTTTGAAGTCGCGGTGGTTGATGCCGGCGGTGAGCCACACTATCTCGTGCGGCGTGCGCGGGGCAATCTCCGGCCCGCACAACTGCCGCCCATCGCGCGCGGCTATCGGTCCGACTCGCGGCTACCGTGGCTGTTCGTGCCGGTGGGGTTCGCGCTACGACCAATGATTCGCATCCATGAACTCGCACGCGAGCTGGGTCAGCGCGAGGGTGAGATAGTCTGGCTTGAACCAGTTGAAGGTACTGTGGCCGTTCACACGGTTGCGGAGTCCGCGTTTGTGCTACTCTGGGAGCAGATCGAGTACATCGCGCCTGCGGCAACGGCACTCGCGCTCGATGCGCAACCCCATGAACTCTTCGGGTTCGACCGATTCGTGCCCCAGGTCGAGACGACCATCGAACTCGTCTCCGATGCGGAACCAGCAGCAGAACTGGCCGAAGAACAGGCGGATAGCGATGAGTTCGAGCCAGGTTGGATGTCCAAGTCGCTGACACGGATGCTGCGTTGGGTCCGTCGCGCGAGCGAGAATGCGGATGCGGCATCATCCTCGCCAGAGGCTCTCGACCTGGACCCCGCCACGCGACCGGTTCGGCGTCTGACAAAGGCCGGCCGTGTGGAACGGAAACTGGCATCGGCTGATACACTCCTCCACGGCCAGGACTGGGCCACGCGCCGAAACGAACTGGAGGCGCACCTTCTCGCCGACTCAGGTCGTCTTGGCCCAGACGATCGGGCGCGCCGCTGGGCAGAACTTGCCGCCACCTACACCGCGACCGGCCAGTGGCCTGACGCCGCCGTGTGCTGGTCCAACGCCATCTGGGACTGTTCCACTCCTCCCGAAGACTGGCTGGAACAGTGGGCCATCGCGGAGTGCCGCGCGGCGAAACGCGCCGACTGGGGCGCCGACCTGGAACGCTGGCTGGCCGAACCTGGCCGCCCCGGTGCGGGCCGCGTGATCGCTGCGCTCACAGCCATGTACGGCTCTGGTCTCACGCCATCGCCGGAGTTCCTCGCTGCGATGCCGCGCATTCTTCCGGTTCTGGAACAGCAGTTCGATGACATCCCGGTGCGGGCCGCGTGGCTCGCACGCCTCGCGGCTGCGAACTCCTGCGACGGCGATGTGCTGGGCGTGGCACGCTGGCGCGACCGCCTCGTGCGTCGCCTCCGCGAACGTGGTCCGGGTCTGGATCTCGATGAGCCTTCATTCCTCCGCTTCCGCGGCCGCGCCACTGCCGAACGATTCAAGGTGGCCCGCGACTGGCTGATTCGCATGAAGGGGCCGGCTCGCGAATGGGTGAAACGCCCTGCGGGTGTTGATGGTCTCCAGGCAGTCGGTCTGGCCGCCGAGTTGCGCGCAACGGCCGAGTACACACAGTTGATGTTTGCCTGGGGTCTGGGTGTGCTGGGCGAACGTGCGACATCGCGTGACTGGTCGGCACGGGCACGAAAAGAACTCTCTCGCGCGACTGGCCCACGCGCTGATCCCGCCGGTCATGCGTTCCTCGGCGACCTCTTGCTCCACCGCATCAAGGAAGCGCACGAGGGGCATGCTCCCAGGGCGGGTCTGCCAACCGAGTTTCAAGTACGACTGGACGCACTCCCTGCATTTGCCCGATACTCGGCCGACCGATTACGCGAACACTCTCGTATCTTGCAACCTGTTGGACCAGTCCGCGCGTACCGCGGACGCGATGTGAAGGAGTTTCTGGGGCGTGATCTGCTGGGGGATCGCCTCGGTCTCATCGGAGAACTGACGGACCCTGCGCGGATAGCGGACGAAACACGAGATATGCTTGGTGTCGCCAGTTCATCGCCTGGCACGGCCACTGTTCCACGGATCACCTTCGCGTTACTCGAGGTCGCGCCCCATCTGGATGTGGTCCAGCTCGATTCACTTCTGGAACTGGTCCCTGATGCTCTCGACTGGTTGGAGGCGTGGGTACAGGCCGGGCGGTGGACCGACGCTGAGCGTGCGATCCGCGTGCCGAGGCTCCGCACGCAGATGATCGAACGTGCATTTGCGGTGGCATCCGCAGGGGCCGCTGAGCGTCTGATCCATCACCTCACGCGCACTGCTACCATCGGTACGATGTTCACCCCGGTGGTGGCATCTGCTCCGCGGATCTTTCGGACGGCACGACGCCACGAACTGACGACTGCTGCTGAGAACCTCATACAGTCTCTCGATCCGTCACACGCAGAATGGAGTGGCGAGCGTCTCTCGCCCGAACGCGTCGGTCTGGCAACAGGTTGGTTCGTCGCGGGCGATGAGGAGGCGGGCAATCGAATTCTCGATGCGGCGCGCGACGCGCTCTTCCTGACAGCGGGAGACGATCTGCGGCACCGCACGGCGCTAGCGCTGTCATACGCGGAAGCACTCGGCTTCGCACCTGCGAGCATTGCGCTCGGTCGGTTGGAAGAGATCTTCCAGCGTCTGGACCGCGTGACGGTGCAGTGTTCCTCGAATTGCTACTTCACACTCCAACCGTTGCGCCTCATCGACACGGTCGTGCGATCGGTGGTCACTGATGACTTCAGCCTCAGCCCGACCGTGCGTGCGTGGCTGGATGAGGATGAGTTCCTCATCCGCCGACGCATTCACTCGGACATGGCCACGCTCCTCCGAGACGGAGAAACAGTCTGAGTCACCTCAGGGCTTTTTCGGAGTCGGCTTGTCGTCGCCGGTGTTGGTCCACTGCCGACCGAGTGTGTTCATGTCCTTCGGCGGCGCCACATTCGGCGCTTCCAGACCAAACGCCTTCTCGCGTGTCTCGCGAATCTTTGCCGTATCGACCTTGAACTCACGATCGCGCTGCGCGAGTAGTTTCTCGTCCACCTGGCCATCGCCCATGAGCGACCAGATGAGAAGTGGTTCCCCCAACGGCACCGCGGTCTTGGGGTCGGGCCAGGTGTGCCACGCCTTCCCCCAGAGCTTGAGTACCACTCTCATGAAGTCCATCTCTTCTTTCGCCGACATCTCCGGCGCGACAAGCCCACCGCCGAGTACCTCGTAAGTGTGAGCGTGCCAGAACTTCTTCTCGGCCTCAGGCAACTTGCGATACGCCTCTTCGGAAATCAGGTACTCGATGCCGATGAGTTTCGCGTTCTTGCCGGTGCCATCGAATAGGACGCACTGGAACACGTCGCCTTCGGCGCCACCACTATGCGCCGTGCAGTAGTGCTGCGTGATGAACTGGAGATGGGGGTTCTTCTTGGCCATGTGGATGCCGCAGAAGTGGAAGTGTGCGTTCGAGAGCGGCGACTCACTCTTGCCACCATGATCGGCCGCTTCCGAAGGCGCACCACACACCGGCACAGCACCCAGTGCGCCAAGCGCACCCAACAGTTCTCGACGATCCATGACTGACCCCGTGGAGAGAAATGATCGGAACGGGGGTGAATTATCAGTTCCGTAGTGATGATTAAGTGAACTCAATTATACTAGTTCAGAAAGGCCGGTCCCGACTGGAGCCAGAGCGGAATCTCACTCGCGGCGAGTGATAGGAGGTGTGACATCCAAATCACGATTGCCACATTGCCACCATCTCCCCGAGGCGTCATTTGTACCTCAGAGCAGGAGAATCAAAGCGTTCCGAAGGGCAATCGACTCCATATTGTCGCGGAGTTCCCGGGAACAGTACCAGCAAACGCCGCGTCGCGCCGAGGTCGGCAGGAGTTGATTTCCGCCCATGTCTTGTGGAGTTTTCTACGAGTAGCGGGGGTGGGAATTGAACCCACGACACCTCGCTTATGAAGCGAGTGCTCTAACCTCTGAGCTACCCCGCCAGGGTTCCTTCACTTTACATAGACAGACCCCACCGGCAAGACAGCGCGCCGATGCCTACACGAACCGCGGCACGCATTCTCTACCGATGCCGCATCACAACAATGATAATCGGTCCAACCAGATCAACTCATCCGATCGACACCTGTCGTGCAACCTTCAGCCGGAATCGGCTTCCGTCACACCCCCTCTGCGCAGTAATCTTTACCCATCCCTCCTGCCTTCCGCCCCGGACCGCTCTTGCGGAGACTCACTCGATATGCGCACCTTCTCTCTCGCTTCGCTGCTTGGCGCACTCGTCCTCGCCGGCGGGCTGATTCCGCTGCCTCACAAAGCCGCAGCAGCACCGCCGCCGGCTGCACCACCGGAGTTCGCACAGTCACAGTCTCCACCGAAGCCCGAGCCGTTCCCCATCAAGTATGTGGAGCAGGGCGCGAACGATCCGCGGCTCAAGGGAATCTTCCTGCCAGAGGGTTTCCAGGCAGAGGTGGTCATCGCCGAACCCGATACGATCAACCCGGTCGGCATGACCTTCGACCCGGACGGCAACCTCTACGTGATGGAGTGGCGTCCCGACCCAGTGACCGGCGACCGTTGGTTTGAGGTGAAGGAGACGTTCCACTATAAGGATGGAACGACGCGCCAGGTCGCGACGATGAAGAAGTTCACCACCGACCTGGTGAAGCAATTCCGGTACAACGCGAGCACCGGCAAGTTCAGCAAGCCGCAGATCATCATCTCCGAGGAACTCCCGTCCAGCATCATGTGGCATGAAGGCTACCTGTATGTAACAGGACGCGGCACCGTGCGGCGCTGGAAGCAGTCGCGCGAAGGCGGACCGTGGGACGTGCGTGAGATCATCGCGCAGGGCTTCTGTGGCTTCCACCACCATCAGGTATCCGGTCTGACCATTGGCAACGACGGCCTCCTGTACCTTACCAGTGGCGACGACGACAACTTCGTGGAAGGTTCGGATGGCTCGCGCGCGACGGTGCTCCGCACTGGGGCCGTGTTCCGCTGTCGGCCAGACGGCTCAAGGATGGAAACCTTTTCGCTGGGCTATCGCAACCCGTATCGCGACATCGCTTACGACGACAAGTTCAACTTCTTCCACACCGACAACGACAACGAGGACGGCAGTCGATTCCAGGGTTGCCGCATCATGCACGTCGCGGAAGGAGCCGACTTCGGCTGGCGACTGGCTCTCGGCGCACGCTGCTGCCGCCCCGACCATGATCGGGGCGCGATTGCGGGCGAACGTCCGGGAAAGGTTGCCCCGATGATCAAGACAGGGCGCGGCTCACCCGCCGGGCTGCTCATTTACAACGACACACGCATCCCGGCACAGTATCGCGGCCTGCTTTACTACCCGGACGTGTTCCGCAAGCTCATCCGGGCCTACACGGTCGCGCCTGAAGGCAGCACATTCAAAATCACCAACGAGTTCGAGTTCATGAAGAGCACGAACCCGCTATTCCGTCCCTGCCAGATGATTACAGGCCCCGATGGTGCGATCTACGTTTGCGACTGGGCAACCGATTCGGGCGGCGCCGGCAAACTCTCCGGCGATGGCAAGCATGGCCGCATCTACCGCATCACCTGGACCGGAACGAAGAGCAACCCCGCGATCGCGCGCCGCGGCATGGATAGCTGGAGCAAGATCAAGAAGCAGAGCACCGAGGAACTGCTCAAGTCGCTCGCGGCGCCGGACATGACCGACCGCGTGGAAGCCCGGAAGGAACTGACCCGGCGCGGCCCGGCGGCTCGCGATCTTGTCCTCAAGAAGTTCGTCTCAGGTTCCCTCGACGGCGCAGCACGTCTGGTCGCGCTCGGCATACTCGGGGCGAACTGGAACGCGGACGTGGAAGACCTCTTCCGTTTACTCGTGAAGGATGAATCGGCCGATGTCCGCCGGCTGACGATCGATTCACTGGCGTACAACGCGAAACCGAAGGATGCCCGCGTGTACGAGACACTCCTGAAGGCTCTCGCAGACCGCGACCCAGCCGTGCGGCGAGTTGCGGCGCTGGCGATCGGTCGTCTCGGCGCCGATGGTTCTGGTGAAATGCTTGTGAACGCCCTGAAGCACGATGGCGAGGCCGACGCCTACCTGAAGGATGCCTACGTCCGTGGCATCGAGCGGCTCGGCAAGCCAGGCATTGCTGCCGTGATCGAGCTGGCGGAGTCCGGAAACGAAAAGGACAAGAACCTCGCGGTGTCGATCTTCCTCGGGCTCCGAACGAGGGCCGGAGCCGACGCCATCCCGGAGCTGTTGCTCAATCCGCACGTCACCACGCAACAGCGCGAGGCACTCGTGCGGTCGTACACCAACTATGAGCTGAATCCGCCCATCTCGCTCGAACCACTCGCCGACTACCTTGCCAGAAGGTCCAATGAACCAGTCACCGTGCTTCTGGCCGCGGTGGATGTGTTCAGCGCCAGCGGCGACGCACTCGCCCCGAAGGCATCACAGTTGATCGTTGGACTGCTGAATCGACCCGACGAATCGACTCGTATTTCGGCCATTATTGCCATTGAGGAAGCGCGAATGAAGATCGCCGCGCCGCGGCTGATCGAGTTCGTCGGCGACAAGAATCGCACCCAGGTTGAGCGCGTCGCCGCAGTCAAGGCACTGCGTGTGCTCGGCGACAAAGCCGCTTCCGGACCACTCGCCGCGGTACTCACCGGGGTTCACCCGGCGACGCTGAAAGCCGAGGCCCTTCGCACGCTGGCAGCGCTCAACATTCGCGCCGCCCGCAACGCTGCCGAGAAGGCGCTCGACCAGGCCGACCCGGCATTACTCACCGAGGCAGTCGCCGTGCTGGCGGCAACGAAGCCCGGCACGAGGCTCATCGCCGAACGCTTCGTGGCCAAGAAACTGCCGCGTGACTTCTTCCCCCAGGTCAACGAGGCGCTCAACAAGTTCGCCGACGACCCGGCGATGGCCAAACTCCGCGCCGATGTCCTCCGTGGCGGCCTTCTGCTCTCGCTGGAACCGAGCCAGGTGGACAAGATTCGTACCGAGGTGAGCAAGAAGGGGAACGCACAGAAGGGGAAGGAACTTTACCTCAACACGAAACTGCTCGCGTGCGCCACATGCCACCGGATGGAAGGCGTGGGTGGCTCGGTCGGCCCCGACCTGTCGCGATTGTGGGACACGATGAGTGTCGAGAAGATTCTGGAATCGATCGTCGAGCCGAGCAAGGAAATCAAGGAGGGCTTCCAGACCTACCGGGTAACCACCGCGGACGGCAAGGTCTTCACCGGACTGAAGGTGAAGGACGATGCGAAGGAGGTCATCATTCGCGACGCCAACGGGCGCGACAATCGTATCGACAAGGAGGATGTGGAATCGCTCACACCCTCGAAGCTCTCACTCATGCCCGACAACGTCGTCTCGCAGATCAGCTACGCGCAGTTCATCGACCTGCTCGCCTTCCTCAAGAGTCGGCAACAGCAGGAGTCACTGCGTGGGCTGGTGGTCGATTCCCTGGTGGCCGGTCCGTTCCCGGCGGATGTGCAGAGCCGGAAAGCTGATGAGATTCCCAGTGAGAAATGGAAATCGCTTGCGGCCGGAGCCAATGGCAAGTTCGACCTGAAGACAACATTTGATGGAGTGAAAGCGGCCGTGTATGTGCGGGCTTACGTTTATGCTCCCAAGAAGCAGAAAGCGACCGTCGCCATCGAGAGTGAGAACCCGTGGCGGGTCTGGATCAACGGTGACACAACGGATCCGAAGCCGGCTTCGGATGTGCAACTAAAAGAAGGGTGGAATGTGCTTCTGGTGAAGGTGGCGAATGGAGGCAAGGCTGCCACGCTGGGCGTGCGAGTCAGCGGCGAAGCGCTTCGTATCGCCGCCAAGCCCGACACGTTATCCGTTGGCGGCACCACCCCGCGCGGCCGCTGAGTGATGCACAGGTAGACGTGGTCGATTGAGGCAGCCCGTGGCTGTCTCGATCGACCACGTTCCATTACTACCTGCTAGTAAATACCGCCGTGGATTCGTTCCGGCGTCAGGTGGCTGGGCTGGTCGTTAAACCAGAACCGGCGCCACTCATTCTTGATCTGGCGGAGGTCTTCCGATTGATACAGCAGTTGCTGCATCCGCTCGTTGGGATCGCTGGAATACTGGTTGATGATACAACCTGTGTTGCCGGCGAACGCGAGGGCCGCGATCAACCCCAACAGAAGTTTGCGGAAGATGAGTTTGCGGACCATGTCCGGCCTCCGTGCCCTGCTTTGCACCGCCACCCGGTCGGCAGCCCGCATGTCCCCCACACGCGACGACCGCCCATCGAGCCGTACCTTATTTATCGGCACAACCGCAGCGGCCCTTAAATCCAATTGCGTTTTTCTGACCCCGCAATTCAGAATACCCGATTCAAATACCCTTGCGCTGCACCATGTGGTGCTGCGCAAACCTCAGAGTGTAAGCCTCACAACGCGACGAGCCGCGTATTACCTGGAAAAGAAGGCAAAAAGAAGCCCGAGAACCACCACGACCACTCCGCAGACGATGGCGAGTGCGAGCGACTTCTTCTGCGACCCAGCGTATGTGTTCTCTCGTGAAAAGCGTGTCGAGGTGAGCGGTTTCGTGAGAAGTGGAGCCGGCGGGGCGTTCGGCCGCGACAACGGTGCTGGGGCAGGCTGGGAACTGCTGGGTGTTGTGGGCGAAGACGGGGTTTGTGTGGCCTGGGGAGCAGGTGAAGCCCAGGACGATTCGGTGACCGGGCCAAACGGGCTGACGGCTGGCGGCACGAGTACGGCGGTCCCACTCCCAGTGCTGCGCCTCAACGTGCCGACTGCCGCGCTGACCGTGGCTGGCACGGCGACCGCCTCGACCGGATCCACATCGGTTTCGGGATCCATTCCCTCTACGGCCGCGGCACTGAGTACCGGCATCTCTGCCTCCGCGGGCAGCGGCACCGGTTCCGTCAGGAACTGCTCCATCTCGGCTGCGATCTGCGCCGGTGTCTGGTAGCGCGCCTTCGGGTCCTTCGCCAACATCTTGCTGAGAATGACAGCCAGCACGTCGGGAATCTCGGGGCGAATCTGTCGAATGGGAGTCGGGTCTTTCGTGCGGTGCCAGAGAAGTTTCTGCGAGACGCTGCCGATCGGAAACGGCGGGTGCCCGGCCAGGAGAAAGTACAGCGTGGCGCCCAGCGCGTAAATGTCCGCGCGGATATCCACTGCGTGGCTGTTGGCGACCTGCTCAGGAGCAACGTAATCGGCCGTGCCCAGCACAACCTTGTCGTCGTACTTCATGGTGAGCTGGTCGGCCGCGTCGTTGAGGAAGCGAGCCAGTCCCATATCGAGTATCCGGGCGTTGCCGCGGCGGTCGATCAGGATGTTGCCGGGCTTGATGTCGCGATGTATCAGGTGTTTGCGGTGGGCATGTTCGAGTGCCAGCGCAATCTGACGGACGTAACTGGTCGCACGCCGGAGGTCCATTGGTCCAAACTTCTTGACCACATCAAGCAAATTCGGGCCAGAAACGTAGTCCATCACGATGAAGTGGAGGTTGCCGTCCTGGTCGATGTCGTGGGTACGAACGATGTTGGGATGGTCGAGCGTGCCCGCGGCGCGGGCTTCACGGTAGAAGCGACCGAGCGCGGCGGGCTGATCGGCTTTCGCTGGCGGTAGCACCTTCACTGCCACGCGCTTGCGCATGAACATGTGCTCGCAGAGGAACACCTGCCCCATCCCGCCAACACCAACCCGTTCCAGCAGTTTGAACTTGCCAATGGTGAAGCCACGCCACTTACCCAGCAGGAATTGCTCGGACTGGAAGAACGTAAGGATACCATCCCGAACCATGTCGTCGGCGAACTGCCGCACGTCTTCGGGCAAGCTACCATCGAGTTGCCGGCGCTGGAGATAGTCGCTGATCTTTTGTTCATCCACCATCCCGCTTCTGCGGATCAACTGCAAAAATTCTTCGATGGAGGACGGGACAGACATGCGGATACCGTTCTGGAGGTGGACGGGGTCGCGCGCCGGGCCTCGCGCGGGCAGGGCTTCCGCCCAACACTAGAACAGATTCCCATCGCACGCAACCGGCCGGCCTGCCCCCCACGACGACCGAAGCGGCACGATCTCAGAGCGACCGAACCCGCGGCAATCGCCATTGCGACCCGCAGAGTTACGGTTGGCATTCGGCTCACGTCGGTCTGCCGTGTCGCCACAACAGATCGACGGGAACCAGGAGTCGTCAACGCAACCACCAGCACGCGGCCTCAGGCACGCGAACCGAAGTATGCGGCCACGATGGCGATCAGGATTCCTTCCCACACCTTGATGGCGTCCGGGTTGCGGTTCGCCGGATCCATGCTGGGCAAGATGACGAACTGGAGGAGTGTTTCGAGGATCAAGAGAAGCATCGCAATGATCCCCACCCACGCCCGGAGCGTCATGAAGAACTCACTATGACGCCCCAGCAAGAAGCGGAGGGATAGCGCGACGCCGAAACCGCCGGCCAGACAGCCCAACAGCACCGGCCATTGCCCGATATCGACTGGGCTGGGTGTCAGACGTGTCGCGGTCTGCTGTGGGTGTGTCCCGATCGCGTAGGCGACGACGACGATGCTGCCGCCGACGAATAGTACCCGCAACACCCAGGGTAGCACATGCGTGCGAGACTCGGGTGCCGGATGCGAGGCGAACGCCAGAAAGACCAGTGTGAGCAGGAAGAAGTGGCCCAGTGGTGCGACGATCGCATTCTCTGGCGGCAAGAGCAGTACAATCCAGAAGAACGAGCAGATGAGCACCGAGAGGAACCCACGGACGGAACCTGTGGGCAGGCCAAATGTGGGGTACTCGTGAACATAGCCGGGCGGTAGTGCGGCGCTCATTCGCTCCTCCTGGAACGGGTCGGTTCGCTATCAAGGTATTCGCGAGGCGGCAGCGAGTCTTTCCGTCGTGGCGGTCTTGACGGCTTCGTGGAGCGCTCTAGCATAACTGTCTTCCGGCTCAAAGCGCCGGCTGAATCCCATTTCCCGACCCCAGGTCGGGCAGACCGCACACAGTTGGAAACGATGTCCACCACGCTTATTAACGCCCAGACGGCTACCCCGAAGTGGGTGATCATCGACGCAACCGATCTGGTGGTTGGCCGCCTGGCGGTCACGATTTCCAACCTCCTGCGCGGCAAGCACAAGCCGGAATACACCACTCACGCCGACGCAGGCGACTTCGTTATCGTCGTGAACGCCGAGAAGGTTCAGTTCACCGGCAAGAAGTGGGAGCAGAAAGAATACCAGGATTACTCCCACTACGCCGGCGGCCAGAAGATCATCCCGGCGAAAGAGATGCTCGCGCGCCGTCCGGAAGAGATCATCCGCCGCGCCGTCAAGCGCATGATGCCACGCGGCCCGCTTGGCTACAAGCAACTCGCGAAGCTCAAGATTTACGCCGGCAACCAGCACCCGCACCAGGCCCAGCAACCGCAGGAATTGAAACTCAAGTAAGCGAATGGAGTCCGCGCCGCCCCTGATCGTTTCACACGAACTCACGCTTTGAACACAACTGGGGGCCACCACCCCCTGCTCGACTTCTGAGGACGCATCGACTATGGCCGAGAAGAAGCCCGCGAAAGCCGCTGCGAAGGCACCTCGCACATTCTACATCGGCACCGGCCGACGGAAGACCGCCGTTGCCCGCGTGCGCGTCACCGAAGGCAAGGGGCAGGTTGTCATCAACGGCAGGCCGCTCGACGAATACTTCCCTCTGGAGAAGGATCGCGCCGCGGTGACCGGGCCATTGAAAGTAACGGAACAACTGAACCGCGTGGACGTGTTCGTCAACGCGAAGGGCGGTGGCGTGACCGGGCAGGCTGGCGCCGTGTCGCAGGGCATCGCCCGCGCCATCAAGACGATGTTCAGCCCCAAGGACGAGCAACGCGGCAAGATTTTCGGTAACGTGACGGTCATTCGCGCCTACCACGATGAGGCGAAGGAGCGCGAGAAGGCGAAGGCGATTCCGGCTCGCCCCGCGGCACCTGCGCCGGTCGCACCGGCCGCCGATGGCCAGCCGCTGATTCCGGGTGCTGCTCCCGCGGCCCCGGCCGACCCCACCGTGGGACTGGTCAAGAAACTCCGCGACTCCGGCTACCTCACCCGCGATGCTCGCATGAAGGAACGCAAGAAGTACGGTCTGCGTGGTGCCCGCCGCGGGACGCAGTTCTCGAAGCGCTAATCGCGAATCGCAATCACAACCCCCCGACCATCCTCCATCTGGATGGCCGGGGGTTTTCATTTCGACACCGACGACTCCTCCACCAACCGTGCCCCCACCCAGTCCACATCTGCTTGCACGTCGCCAGTGGGGCCGAAGTCGATCACCAGTGTCAGTTCCTTCGCACCACGAAGATCAACGTTCACCTCGATCGCTGATCCAGCTGTGAGTTTCTTGAGTGCCGGCAGATCGAGTTCCTTACCGTCGAGCCTGATGCGTATATCTGCACGTCCGCGTTTTCCGCTCGCGGCATCAAGTCCCACGAGCGACTCAAACCGCGAATACTTCCCACCCAAGGCGTAAGTCAGCACAGTCCTGGGGTGCGTACCGAGACCCTTGTCGAATGTACCAATCCCCTCCTTGGTGATGACTTGCAGTGGTCGACCACGCACGGAACGATCCGCCGTCCACGGCCACCCCACACCGAGGAAGCCGGCGACCTCCGCCTTCTTTGGCTTGATGTCGGAGAGGTATATCGCCGGCCCCTGCAGCACATCGAGCGCGACGAGCCTTGTGAGTGACAACTCGAACGTCGGCCCACAGAGGGCCTTGCCAACGACAGCGCCTGGCTTGATCGCCAGTTCGGTCGCATCGAGTCGGGTGCCGTCGGAAAGCGTGAGCCGCGCGTACGTGCCCTTCGGCTTGCGCTTGCGAACAAATCGTGGGTTGAAGCCAATGGCCGCGAGGTCGGCCAGCTCCACATCACGAGCCGGACCGCCGTCCGGGGTGAACTTCACACCACCAGGCGTGAAGCGGCTCAGCGTCCCGCGTACGGTATCACCATTGCGGTAGAGCAACACATCACGCGGAGGGGTGCCCACCAGCCATGCGTATCGGGAAGGATCGGCAGGCGTGTCGGCAGGCGGCGCAGTGAGCCAGACCACGGCAACGGCGTCCAGCGCGACAGTCCAGTCTTCGGTAGTCCCCGTGGGACGAAACCGAATCGTCTTCGCATCGCCGCCACGCGCCTTGCCCGCGATGTGGTCGCCCGCACCTGTGACGAGCTGTGCGCCGCTCGGGAACGGAGGCCGCGTCGCACCCACCTGACGCAACTCCACGAGACGTTTCACGCTGACCTCATCACCCGATGAACCGATCCGCGCGCCGCTTGTCAGCGAGATTGCCGCAAGCGAACCCGTATGCGACATACTTCCCGTTCCGATCGCCGTGAACGTCGGCGGCGCGGCCGGGGCGCTGAGCGTGAGTGCCAGAATCAGCGACATGATGGCTCCGTGCGAACTTCCGGTTGGTCGTACGTGTCGGGTACTGTATAAGTTACAGGACCCGCCCCTGTAGCTCAGTGGATAGAGCACCGGTTTCCTAAACCGGGGGTCGCGCGTTCAAATCGCGCCGGGGGTACTCGCTGCACAACCCTGTTCCTGTCTCACCCGAGTGGAGTTACTCCAATGTGTCGCTGCGCTCTGCTGGCGTGCTGCATGGCTCTGGTCTGCGCCACGGTTGCCGTGGGCGCGCCGGTTCCAACTCCGGAACCATTGGATTTCAGCACCCTCACTGCGGAATCGATCAAGAAGTGGTCCGGCGCCGAACTGCTGCTGGTTGGTAAGTTGAAGGAAGTGACGGCTGGCCCGGTAGGGTTTTCAAGCCCGCCTTTCCGTACGTATCGGATGACAATCAGCGGCAAACAGGTCCTGCGCGGGGCAATCAAGAGCGATAAGCCACTCCAGGCTGGGTATTCCGTCAGACAAGAAGCAGAACCGGTGTTCCCCGCACCGGACAAGGAATGTTTGCTGGCGTTGAAACACGTTCGCGATGGCTGGGTTCTGCAGAGCTTCGAAGTGGCCACGATGGACGGCATCAAGCAAGCGAAACTCGCAACCTCGTTTCCGATCGGTTGGACCATCGTCAACCGCAAGCTTGTCTCACCCTGGGCAAAAACCGGCAAACCTACCGACGCAAAAGGCGCGGTCTGCTCCGTCACAGGAAGACCGGCGTTCACCGTTGGCGACGGCATCAGTTTCCGCATCGAACCCGTACCGCCGGCCGTGAAACTCAAGTATGGCAACCCCGATGGCGACGGCGAGTTCAAGCTCATCGTCAAAAATGACACAGACAAAGAAACGGCTGTCCCGGCGCTATTGACGGATGGCAAGAAGATTCGCTGGGATGAGAGCATCATCATTCGCTGTCAGAACAAAGCCTATCCGATCCCCGGATCCACGGGGCATGTCGACAACTTGAAGGCGGTGGTACTGAAGCCCGGCGAGTCCGTAACTGGTACGATCCACGCCTTCGCGATCGACGGCCCCGAATGGCCGCGGGGTGGCTATCGGATCGAGATTCAGATTTGCCTCGGCGAACGAAGCGCCACCCATTCCTTCTACTATCTTTCCAAGCACCATGACCCGATCCGGGAGGCCGTTCAGAAGGGACTCAAGAAGTAACCCACCTGGCCAACCGCCGACCCTGCTGCTCACGCACCCGTGTGAGCAGCAGGGTTTCGCATTGGTGTCGTCCCGCAGTCACCTCTCGTTGAGCCATGGCGACTGCGGAAGGTGAACATCTGACGTTCAAGTAAGTCGTGTGCTGTCGAACGTAAGACAGTAGCACGCGCTTCCGCGATCGTCGCAACAAAGAATCAACGACTGCCTGCTACCCACGCTCACGAGGTGCGTTTACGACGAGAGTGGTTGCTGCCCCCAGGGAATGGGCATGGTCGGCGGCTTGCGGTGGCGATCCTTGCGTACATCCTTCGGTCGATCTCTCCACCACGTCACATAACGCACGAGTTGCTTCACCGCTTCCTCGTATGCCTGTCGACCCTTCTCCGCTGTGGCAAGTTCTGCGTCGCCCAACACGCCCGTCTCTGAGTAACTGCTGGTCCACGACACCACAGTCGCCGGGCCAGCCGCAAACAGATCGACCCACTGAAACGGACTCTCGTCGTTGTTAAAGCTGATGGTCCCGCTCTTGATGAGGTCGCGACGGACATTGTCACCGTCGAGATACATGTACAAACTGGTTTCTAGCTCGCATGCGTGCGAGCAACCGCCGGGGAACTTGCTCTGCCTCCACTTCGGCAGGAATGACTTGTCCACGGTAAGCAGGTTCCACCACGCAACCACGCAACACTCGGCGTCAGTTTCGATGTTTGTGCGGCGGGCCACGAGATCGAGATTCGGCATGTTCGACCCGTGGCCATTCAGGAGGATGATCTTTTTGAAGCCGTGGTACGCGAGGCTTTTCGTGATGTCGAGTACCTGATGGACGAAGTGCTCGAAGTCGGTGTTGATCGTCCCTGGAAAGTCCATCACATGCCCGGTGTAGCCATATGCGACTACTGGCAGAACGAGCAACTTGTCGGGAATCTCCAGTCCCACACCCTTTGCGATTCCACACGGACAGATGAGGTCCACATCTAGCGGGAGATGGTGTCCGTGTTGTTCCACGGCACCGCAAGGGACGACACACACCTTGCCCAGTTCAACCGCGTCGTTGATCTCGGGCCACGTCAGTTTCTCGTAGCGATACTCCGTCTTCGCGCGACTCATGGGGTACTCCTTGAGAGTAGTAGACACACTCCGTGTGCCGTGGCGGTGAAGAACGGCACACAAAGCGAGCCGACTACTTTGACTCCGCAACCAGGTATTTCTTCACGAACGACTCATCGAGCGTCACACCCAGACCCGGCCGTTCGGGTACTTCCATCCAGCCGCCCACAGACTGAATCTTCTCGTGTGTCAATTCGTGGCGCAGTGGTGAGTCTTCCACACAGTCTTCAAAGAGAAACGCATCGCGGCAGGTACTCACCCAGTGAATGCTCGCGGCGACCGTGAGCGGGCTGGTATAGCAGTGGTTGCAGAGCCGGGCACCGATCTCCTCAACGCGCGCGCGGATGTATGCGGCATCGGTGAAGCCACATCGCGAAATGTCCACCTGATACACATCGAGGGCGCGGCGGTCGATGAGGGGTCGGAACGATTCACGGCCGCACTCACCTTCCCCTGCAGCGATGGGGATGGGTGAACGGTCACGCAGCCAGACGTAACCGTCGATATCGTCTTCACGCAGTGGCTCCTCGAACCACTCTGGTCTGTATTCCGCGAATGCCTCCGCGCGGCGCAAAGCGGTGCGCGCGTCGTACACGCACCCGGCGTCGATCAGGAGTGTGTTCTTCGCCCCTAACCCGTCCCGCGCACCACGAACGAGGTCGATGTCCACGGACTCGGAGCTGCCCATTGGTTCCCAGCCAAACTTCACTGCGGAGTAACCCGCCTCGACCCACTTCCGCGCGATCTCAGCGGTTTCCTTCCCATCACGACCAAAGAGGATCGACGCGTAACCGCGTACGCGGTCGTGTTGCTTGCCGCCGAGCAAGCGGTGGATCGGCTGGCCGTATGCCTTTCCTTTCAGGTCCCACAGTGCCATGTCCACAGCGGCCATCGCTGTGATTCCAACTGCTGTGCGGCCGAAGTACATCGTTCGGCGATACATTTTCTGCCAGAGTCGCTCGTGGTCGAGCGGGTTCTCTCCGACAAGCAACTGCCGCAACCCGCAAGCGATGTTGTGACTGAACGGCGCGTCGATGATCGCCTTCACGACCTCCGGGGACGAATCCGCCTCGCCCACACCTTCCAACCCGTCATCGGTGCGGATGCGGATGAGCACGGAATCCTGACTACTGGCAGTCTTGGCTTGAACGCTGGGGATACGCAGAACCTGACAGATGACCTGCACGATCTTCATGAGTACTCCGGCGAATCCCAGTCCCGCGACCGGGCGTGATGGAATGGTTCCGACTGCCAGTCGGCGACCCCGGCACTGCGGTCGGGGTTACCTATGGCAATTTCCGTGGGTCTACGTCATGCGCGATGCAGGCAACGCAGTCGCCCTGCGCGACGAGTGAGGGCGCACGTGTACCGAGCAGTACACCGGCCGTATGCGCGCACACTTGCACGGCCTCGCGGTCGGGACGTTCCAGGAAGTGGATCGCCCCAACGGGCTGTCCGGCTTCCACATCTTCACCGAGCGGCACGAGATTTTCGTACACGCCCGATTCCGGCGCGAAGCGGTAGTCTTCCCAGTCGAGTGCCTGCACCCAGCGCGTTGGTCCCAGACCAAGTGACTCGCGCGTGACTGCAGGACCCGCGAGGATGCCGAAGTGCTTGAGCACGTTCCGCAGCCCCATTTGCGTCTCGGCGTGAACCATCGCAGTCACGTTTTCGCTTCCGCCCATCTCGGTCGTGATCACGATCTTACCTTGCTTCTCCGCCTCAACGGGAAGCAGACCCGTGCCGGCGATGTCGGCGTACAGGAAACTGAAGTCGGTGTTGTATGCCTCGGTACCGGCGAGCATCGCATCGCGTTGCGCGCCCTTCGGGACAAGGTGCATGTGAGCGCACGGCTCAAAATCCATGCTTCTGCCACCGGTGTGCAGATCGATCACGATGTCCGCCATCGGGAAGAGTACCGTGCTGAGATAATGCGCGACGACCTCGCTTGGTGAGCCGGTGGGGTTCCCTGGAAAGCAGCGGTTGAAGTTCTTGCCATCGAGTGGGGAGAGTCGTGTGGCGGCCTTCGCCGCCGGCATCGTGAGTGTTGGGATGAGGATGAGACGGCCGCTGATATGGTCGGGATTCAGTTCGCGCATCAGGCGCATGATCGCAACCTGACCGGGGTACTCGTCGCCGTGATTGCCGGCCATTACGAGTGCGGTCGGGCCGCGCCCGCGCGTAATCACACTTATCGGCAGCATGAGGTTTGCCCAGCCGCCGAGATTGTACGAGTACGGCACGTAGAGCTGACCGTAATGCTTGCCGGGCTTGTCGAATTCCACAGTTGCTCGAATGGGCGAGGAACTCACGCGATCATCTCCTTCACGATACGGCCGTGAACATCGGTTAGTCGGAAGTCGCGGCCGGCGTAGCGATAGGTCAACTTTTCGTGGTCGAAGCCGAGTAGGTGGAGCATTGTGGCATGGAGATCATGGACATGCACCTTATTTTCCACCGCAGAGAAGCCGAAATCATCCGTCGCGCCGACCACCGTACCGCCCTTGACGCCTCCCCCGGCCAGCCAGCACGTGAAGCCGTAGTGATTGTGATCGCGACCGTTGAGCGCCGGGAGTTCCGCGACGGGCGTGCGGCCGAACTCGCCACCCCATTGCACGAGTGTGCTGTCGAACAGACCGCGTGCTTTCAAGTCGGCGAGGAACGCGGCAATGGGTTGGTCCCACTGCGCTGCGAGGTTCTTGTGTTGCGTCGCGAGGCCATCGTGGTTGTCCCACGGTTGGCCGCCGCCACTCCAGAGTTGCACCACACGCACACCGCGTTCGATCAAGCGACGTGTGAGCAGCAACTGCCGTCCGATGGTTGTTTCGCCATACCACTCGCGGACCTTCTTCGTCTCCTTCGTCAGGTCGAACACGTCGGCGGCCTCACTCTGCATGCGGAAGGCCAACTCGAAGGTCCGGATGCGCGATTCCAGTTGCGCATCGCCGGCACGCTGCTCTTTATGTTTCGCATTGAACGCACCGAGCAGGTCGAGTTGCTCCTTCTGCTTCGTCAACGGCAGTTCCGTGTTGCGGATGTTGGCGATGAGCTTATCAACCTGTGTGTGCTGGCTGTCGATGTAGGTGCCCTGATACACACCGGGCAGAAACGCGGAGCGCCAGTTCTGCGTGGTGACGATGGGGTATCCACCAGGACACATGACGATGAAGCCCGGCAGATTGCGATTCTCGCTGCCGAGGCCGTAGGTCACCCAACTGCCGAGGCTCGGTCGGGGCTGGCGGCCGTCGCCGCAGTTCATGAGCAACAGCGACGGTTCGTGATTCGGCACGTCCGCGTACATGCCTCGCACGATGCACATGTCGTCGATGTGCGCCGCTGTTTTGGCGAACAGGTCGCTCACCCCGATGCCGGACTGTCCGTATTTCTTGAAACGGAACGGTGACTTCATCGCCGCGCCGGTCTTGCGCTCCGTGCGCAAGTTGCCTGTTGGAATTGGCTTGCCGTGATACTTCGTCAGCATCGGCTTGGGGTCGAAGGTATCGACCTGACTTGGCCCGCCATTCATGAACAGGTGAACGACGTGCCTGGCCTTCGCCGCGAAGTGCGGTTGTTTGGGCGCGAGCGGGTCGATGACCTGTGGCATATCCGCGGCATCAGCATCGTGCAGTACGCCTGCAAGGCCGAGTGTGCCAATGCCAGTGCCACAGCGTGTGAGCATCTCACGACGAGAGAGCGGGAGCATGGTATTCACTCGGAGTCAGTCCACGAATGCGAACTCGTTACTCATCAGTAGGGCGTGGGCGAGGTCGACCCAGCGGTCGGCGCCCTTCGACACGAACGCCAACGCCAGCTTGCGTTCCTCCCCGTCAGGTCGGCGACCATACACGATGAGGTAAAGCTGATCGAGGCGGTTGCTATCACTCAGTTTCTGGAGTTGCGGCAGTGCCACGAGTCGCTTCGCGGCGGTGCGGGCGAATGGTCCATTCATCAGGAACAGCGCCTGTGGGGCAACGGTCGTGCTCGTGCGTTCGGGTGAAAGACCAGCAGGGTTCGGCACGTCGAAGGTCGTGAGGAGCGATGGAAACTCGAGCCGGTCCACGTAGCCGTACACCGCGCGGCGTCTGTTACTGCCGAAGAGTCGCACGCTCGGGCCGCCGTGACGCAAATCGAGTTGCCCGCTCACCGCGAGCGTCGCGTCGTGCAGCGGCTCAAACTCCAGCCGCTGCCGGTTCTGCTTCCACAAGAGGCGGTTGTCCGGGTCGATGGCGACGGCATCCGCGCGATCGAGGCTCGCCTGTGTGTAGGTCGCCGAGGCCATGATGAGCTTGTGCAGCGCCTTGATGCCCCAGCCTCTCGCCATGAACTCGCTCGCGAGCCAGTCGAGCAACTCCGGGTGTGTTGGCGAATCGCCGCGCAGGCCGAAATCGCCTGGTGTTCCGACCAGCCCGCGGCCAAAGTGGTACATCCAGACACGATTCACGAACACGCGCGCTGTGAGCGTGTTGTCCTTCGACGTGATCGCGCGCGCCAGTTCCAGCCGGCCACTGCCACCAGGAGCGAACGGTTTACGGCCAGGATTGGCGATCCGGACCATCTGGCGCGGCACCAATTCGCCAGGCCGACCGGGATTCCCGCGCTCAAAGATACGCGGATCGTATGGCTTCGGCGCGTCGTGGAGAACCATCGCGCGGGGCGGACCCTTCGCAAGCCAGTTTTCGAGTTCCCGCAGGAGTTTTTGATACTCGCCTTGTGTGGCGCGATCGGGAAACAGCGACAGGAAACCCCAGTCGAGCGCCAGTGGCGCGTCTGCCGGCGAATCCGTCCCGTAGAGCACACGCCGCAACTCCTCGGCATCAGGATCGCTGAGTCTCGTCGCGCCCTTTGCCGCGGCTGCTCTCCACTGCTTATCCACATCCGCGAGCAACTTCCCATACCGCTGTGCCACTTCTTTCATCGACTTCGGGGGCCGCTCAAATGCCTTCGCGACGAGTTTGTTCGCCCCCTGAACCGATTTCAGCGCCACAGAGGCTTTCTCCGGGAACTCCTTGTCGTTCAACTCCGCGACCGCGTACCAGTGGAGGAACGCGGGGTGCTTCCGTTTCTTCGCGTCAGTGAGGAATTGCCGCCAGCGCGTAATCATGCTTGGGTTCAGGTCGCCGGGGTCAGCCAGGAGCATGAAGTCATCGGCAGGGGGTTGGTTCCGCGCGGCGTGGGCGGCCAGCAGATACTCCGCCGCGCGTGTGCGCGCGCCGGTCACGAGTGCCGTGTGTTTGTTCGTGACGAACCGTACGAGATTCTTCTGACGGATCTCGAGTTCCGCGTCATAAAGCAAATGCCTTGGGTCCTTTGGGGGTGTCCCCGCGAGGGGCGGGATGTTTGGCTCCGTGGAACTGCGAAAGACACCGTAGAGCGAGTAGTAGTCGGCTTGCGGAATTGGGTCGAACTTGTGGTCGTGACAGCGGGCGCACACCACGGTGAGGCCCATCAACCCGCGCGTCACGACATCGATACGGTCGTCGATGATGTCGTGCGTGTTGTTCATGAAATGCCCGCCGACCGTGAGGAAGCCAAGCGCGGCCTGTGCCGCCGTGTCGTCCGGGCAGAGCAGGTCAGCCGCGAGTTGCTCCTGGATGAAGCGATCGTACGGCTTGTTGGCATTCAGCGATGTGATGACGTAATCGCGATACGTCCACGCCCACGGATACTCCTTCCCTTCGAAGAAGACATATCCCTTGTTGTCGGCGTAGCGGGCGAGGTCGAGCCAGTGGCGTGCCCAGCGTTCGCCGTAACGCGGACTTGCCAGCAGGCGATCGAGTAGCTTTTCGTAGGCGTCGGGCGACTCGTCCTTCACGAACGCTGTCACCTCCTCCGGGGTGGGCGGAAGGCCGTGCAGGTCGAAGGTCGCGCGCCGGATGAGCGTACGTTTGTCCGCGCGTGGCGAGAAGGATAGCCCGTTCTCCCGCAGTTTCGCGAGCACGAACGCATCAATCTCGTTGTGATGTGCGGATTGTGGATCGCGGATGGCTGGGACGGCAGGCCGTTTCACAGGTTGGAACGCCCAGTGTTTCGCGGCCGCTTTTTCGATGGCGTTGGGCGCCGCGAGCGTCACCTTGTCGGGCCACGGCAGGCCGAGTTCCACCCACTTCGTGAGCGCGGTGAGTTCACGCGACGGCAGCTTGCCCGACGGCGGCATCTTCAGTTCTTCGTCCGAATGAGACACCGCCTTCACCAACAGGCTTTCCTTCGGCTTGCCTGAGACCGCGCCTGGGCCGCGATCGCCGCCTTTCAGTAAGGCTTCGCGCGTGTCGAGACGCAACCCGCCCTTCGCTTTCTTCTCACCGTGGCAGCCAACACACTTCTCGACGAGTACCGGTCGGATACTCTTCTCGAAAAACGCAAGTGCAGACGGATCTGCCGCGCATGCCAGCGGCGCGCTGAGAACCACGGCAAGGCCGAGTAACAGGCTGCGAATCATGCAGACGCCCCGAAAGCGGCGAGAGGCGGGAGTGCAACTCGAAGGCAGGAAGGCCACAGCTATGATCTTCACCCTTCCAGAGGTGTTGGTCAAGTGTGCAAGGTGCATGCGAAGTGCTTGACCAGCAATTCTGCGCGTGGGATAGTTCACACACTGCGAGCCGACGGGCAGAACCTCGCCCGACTTGCTCAGAGGTGCCCATGTCCGATGAGGCCGCGTTCCTCGCCGCGCTCACGGTAAACCCGGCCGACGACACCGCGCGTCTTGTCTACGCCGACTGGCTGGATGAGCACGACGATGCCATGAAGGCCGAGTACCTCCGCGCCATGGTGGAGGTGACGCGATCGTCTGGCGGCAGCAATGAACACGTCGAGGCTGCTGCGCGACTCTTTCGTGCGACGAAGGGGACCGCGACGGACTGGCGGTATGCGGCCGGTGGTCGCTTCGACGTGGTTCTGGAGAGTTACGAACCCCGTTTCAAACTTCCCGCGATCAAGATTGTCCGCGAACAGTCTGATTTTGGTCTGAATCAGGCCAAGGCACTCGTGGAGTCGGTGCCGATCCCACTGTTCTCGTGGCTACCTTTTGAGGACGCATTCGCTCACCTGCTTGCGTTCGGCACCTACCGCGGCCGGATCCACCCTGACCCAATCCGGGCGACTCTCTGGCCGGCTCCCTGGTCAGAAGACCCACCTGGCAGAGTCTTCAACGTGGAGATCCATACGGCTGAGTTCGCCCGCGACAATCCATCCGCGATTGTTCGCATCGGCCGGTTGCTGAGCATTACGCCGGAAGAAGTGGCCACACGACTCGAACGACTACCACTCATTGTCGCATCTGATCTGCCACCCGCGAAACTCGCAGACTTCCTGCGCACCTTCCGAACCATCTGCTGTGCCGAGCGGGCGATCCCCTTTCCCTCGTGCCGCGTTGTTCCACATACACCCACTTGATCAGGAGGAACGCCATGTTCATTTACGAGAAAGCGCCCTTCCCTTCGTGTCATGCCTCCACACTCGTGGAGCATGAACCCGGTAAGCTCATGGCCGCATGGTTCGGCGGCAAGGATGAGGGCGCGAAAGACGTGCAGATCTGGTCGAGTACCTTCGACGGCAAGACGTGGAGCGTTCCGAAGGTCGTTGGCACCGAACCCGGGCAGCCGTGCTGGAACCCGGTCCTCTTCAAGAATACGAAGGGGACACTCTTCCTCTGGTACAAGGCTGGCCCGAAGCCGGACACCTGGACGGGGTTCGTCCGCACCTCGACCGACGCCGGCAAGACATGGTCCGCGGTTGAGATGCTACCTGCGGGGTTCTTCGGCCCGGTGCGAGCCAAGCCGGTTCAACTGGCCAGCGGCACCATCCTGGCTGGAACTTCGGTCGAGAGCTACCACAACTGGACGCCCTTCGTCGATCGCTCCACCGATGGCGGCAAAACGTGGCGGCGCTCCAACGGCTTTCATGTGCCTGGCAAGTTCAACCAGATTCAGCCAACGCTATTCGAGGGGAAGGACGGCAAGGTGATCGCGCTCATGCGGTCCCGCAATCCGCGTGTCGTATGCCGGGCGGAATCCAGCGACGGTGGCGAGACCTTCACGCCCGCGGCCGAGACAAAGTTGCCGAATCCCAGCGCCGGTATCGACTGCGTGAAGACAGCCGAGGGCGATGTGTTCCTCATCTACAACCCGGTGGCGCTCGGCCGCACGCCGATCAGCCTTGCTCGCTCCACCGATGACGGGAAAACGTGGAAGAAAGTGACCCACCTGGAGGGCGAAGCGTTTGCCGAGTTCTCGTATCCTGCCATGATCCAGTCAACGACGGGTAATCTGGAGATCACGTACACGTGGAAGCGAACGCACATCAAGCATCTCAGCGTGGACCCGAAAAAGTACCGGACCTGACCACCGTTACGATTCTCCCATCGCGCCACGAGCAGGCGGAACTGGAGTTCGTGCGCGCGTTTGCGATCGTGATGGATAGCGCGATCACTGTGCCTGGCACGCGGCTGAAGCTCGGTCTCGACGCAATCCTCGGCCTGCTCCCGGTGATCGGCGACATCGGCTCGGCCGCCATCAGTGCGTACCTGCTCCGGGTCGCACATCGGCTCCGCGTCCCCACGATAGTGCAGATGCGAATGCTGTTGAACATTCTCATCGACACGCTTCTGGGTCTGGTGCCCCTGGTCGGCGACTTTCTCGACATCGTTCACAAGGCAAACGCGAAGAACGCCGCATTGATTGTTCATGCGGTCGAAAACCGACGAACGGCGGAGCGATCGAGCTGGCTGGCCGTTGTCGGCATCGCGCTGGCGTTCCTTGCAATAATCGCCGGTGGTCTTGCGGCCACAATCTACTTCGTGAAGTGGGTGTGGTCGCTCTTCGGTTGAGGGGCTGTGCGAAGGCAGCCGACCGGAACGAACACGCCACGACTCCGACTTACCGCACGCCAGGCACCTGGAAGTCCAGCTTGTTGAGGAACAGCATCCGGCGGTCGCCGCGATTGGAATAGTCCGCGAGCAGCACTTCCAGGCTCGGCTGCACAGCCTTCCCCTGCCGTGGAAAGCCGTTGGGGATGACGCCGTTGATCGTGACGCGCACAGGCCGGGTCCAGTCGATCAGGTCGCTACTGAGCCACACGGTGACATGCCCGACCTTCACGCAACCCACGCGAACCGTGTTATTGCCGGCAATGTCGCCTGTGATGGTCGCAGGCACAATGGCACCGCCGTTGCGTCCGGGGTGGGCCGAGTCGGCTTGAAGCCAGTAGAAGTGGTTATCGGTTTCGCGCATGATCTGCCAGCGCTGCCGACCGAGCTTGGTCACGTCCTTGAGTGTCGCCGCGGGAGTGGCCCGCGACTTGCGGCCCATCCAGTCAAAGAGCACCGGTGTTTCGGAGGGGAACCATTCCACGCCGCGCCCCTTGTAGACCGACCAGATTGAAGGGAATCCGTAGCGCGTCCATCTGTCGTAGAGGAGCTTCAGGAGCTTTGCCCCTGCTACATCCATCTCACCGCTGATGACGAAGAACGGCAGCTTCTGGGCGTTCTTCCAGTACTGGATGAACAACCCGGTCCAGTTGGGGAACGGGCACATGGGAATGATGCCTGCGAAGAGGTCGGGATGCGACATCCCCACATCCATCGCCATGTTCGCACCCTCACCGACGCCAAGCAGGAAGACGCGATCGTTATCCACTGTGAAGTGGCGTACCGCGTCGCGCAGTGCTGCCGTTACCCAGACGTGGTCATTGCCCTGCCACTGCCAGCCGCCCTTGTTGAATGCCCCGGTCCATTCGGGAACGACGAGGATGTAGCCGTTCTTGTCAGCCTCCGGGATGATGGGTGCGATCAGTTCATCGGCTTCGATCCCGGTATGTGTGAGCACAATGAGCACGGGATACGTGCGGCCGTGGTGATACTCCGATGGAAGCCGAACAAGGTAGTCGATGCCACTGGCGAAGCCAGGGGCGGGCCGAGTCGTGCGGCGGTAAACGCCTGCGTCCTTCCCACGAACATTGACCGGCTTGCCGGTGCGGTTCTCCAGGTCTTCCGGTTCGGCAGGCGGTAAGAGCGAGATGAGCTGTGCCAGTACCTCAACCTGGACCGCGGGCGTGCGCTGGAAATCGGCGAGCATCGCGTTGCGTTCGTTCTGGTTTTCCGCACGTTGATAAGCCAGCACCAGTTCGCGGGCCTGCCAAAGTTTCCAGGCATCATCGGGATTGGGCGTGGCGCCGTTCTTTCCTCTGGCCCAGCCACTCACGGCGGTGGCCAGCAACTCTTCTGGTTTCTTGGTCGGTTCCCGGCCATAGTGTTTCTCACGCTCGGCCTGTGCGGCGAGTGTGACGAACGTCTCGATGCGGAGCGCGGAATCGGGATGGAGTTCCGCGGAGACTTGCTCGGCCGCTGCAGCCAGCGCCATCAGTCGGGCGGGGGCCTGCTTCGGCGACTTCCACGACGCACTCGCCAGCCCACTGCCCAGCGCCACGAGCGGGTTTAACGCGCCGCGACCCGTCGCGGAATCCGTGATGGATCGGAGCAACCGCCGCCCCGTCTGGTAGCGCTCCAGGTTCGTCTTGAGTTCGGCGGCCACCTTCGCCACGCGCCCCTTCTGCTGCGCGGTGGCGAGTTTCTCCGGGAATGTCGCCAGAAGCTCGCTTGTATACTTGTACCGACCCGCGGGCAGTGCCAGCTCTGCCTCGTGAGCGACGAGTTCGGCCGTGGCCTCGTCGATCTCGTGCCGCATCCGGTCGTACTGCTCCTTCGCGTCCTTCTTCATCTCGCCCTTGAGATCGCGATCGAGATGTTCCATCTCGTCCTTCGCCATCTGCAGCCAGCCCGCATCGAGCAGGAACTTGGCGAGTGCCACGCGCTTGATGGGGTCGCAACGGCCGGCTGGCTCCGCGAGGTCCGGGTGCATGAGGAGGAGTTTGCGAATCAACTTCGGGTCCCATTCGTTTGTGCGATAGGCAACGCGCCAGAAATGGGTTGGGGAAATCAGGCGGATGTAGTAAGGGTCGATGTAGGTGATCTGTTGTTGAATGACCTCCGGGGCGCGTGTCTCAGGTACCCTCACGCTGATGGATCGAATCCACTTCTCGTTGAACTCCGTTGTCTTGAAGGTGGCGGCGAGCGAGGGAAGTTGGTGCGACGACTTCTGTCCGGGGAAGGGCATGAGGTAACCCTTCGGGACAGGTCGGAGCTTCGTATCAGGAGCGGCCGCGTCGGATTGTTTGTAATGCGTGCTATAGACCGTGACTTTCGGGCCTTCATCCAGCATGTCCAGGCCGGTTCCCTTCACAATGCGGATCGACTGGCCGCTGGACTTGTCGAAGATCGTCTCGGTTTCCTTCTGCGGCTTCCCCTGGATGGCGAAACCGTCCTTGAGGATGACCACATCGGCGGATCGCGCGACCAGGCCGCAGCCCGCGAGCAGTGCGGCAGCCAGGGCGGGGCGGATCAGGCGTGTGGAACGCATGGTGTGCTCCAGCGGTGTGGGGATTACTTCCATTGTTCCCGGCGACAAGCCTCCGATCAAGACGCGACCGCTTGGCCCGGCTGCAAAGGCGCCGCTATACTGGTGTAACCGCCGTACCGACCTGCCGTTGGCCGGAGTCTCGGAATGCCCATCCGGTTTCGTTGTTCATACTGCAACCGATTGCTGGGGATTGCGACCCGCAAGGCGGGAATGCAGACCACATGCCCGCACTGCGGCAATTCCATCACCGTCCCGGCAACGGGACGCGTTGCTGAGAAGACTGCGCGCATCAACGTGGAAGACGTGGATGAACTGTTGGGGAAGTCGGCCGTCGCCACGGCAAAAAGTCCCGTGGCCGCACCGCCGGCACCACCGCCGGTACCACCGCCGGTACTACCGCCGGTACCACCGCCGGTACTACCGCCGCCTCCCCCGCAACCCGAAGTGCTGGAACCGGAGTTTGAAGAACCACCTGTGCCCGCGAAGCGGAGCGCAGCCAGGCTGCAAACCTCACAGCCGCCCCCAGCGCAAGCGCCACGGCCGAAACCACCCAGAGAGTACGACCCGGACGATCCGCCACTCTTTGAAGGCGATGTGGACGAAATCCTCGGCAACACTGCCACACCGGACGAGGAACCTCACGTCACGCGCCCGCCGGCCACTGGCATGGACGCGATGAGCCTCGGTATCACGGAGTCGCGACCGATCACGCTCAGTTCGCAGGCCGCAACACTACTCATGGTCGCGGTCGTTGTGCTGATGGCGCTCTCGTTCGTCGCGGGCTACCTGATCGCCCCGCGCGGATAGAACTGCTCTCTGTCCTGCGGAAACGCTACTCGAACCGGATCACCAGGTCGCCACCCTCGACCTGCGAGCCAGGCCGCACCAGCACCTCCGCGACCTTCCCTTCACGCTCCGCGTAGAGTGTTGTTTCCATCTTCATCGCTTCCAGCGAGAGGAGTTTCTGACCCGCCGCAACTTCATCTCCCACGGCCACGGCCACGGCGACCACAGCACCTGGCATCGGTGCCGCAACATGCTTCGCATTGCCTGGCTCGGCCTTCGCGCGCGCCTTCACCGCGCCTGCAGCGAGCGACTTGTCGGTGACGAAAATCTCACGCGGTTGGCCATTGAGTTCGAAGTAAACCGCCCGCCGGCCATCCGGTTGCGCCTCGCCGATGGTCAGGAACTTGATGATGAGCGTCTTGCCGGGTTCGATGTCGAGGCTGACTTCTTCGCCGGTACTCATCCCGTAAAAGAAGACCGGTGTCGGTAGCACACTGAGGTCCGAATACTTCGCCTGCGATTCCGCGAAGTCGAGGAAGACCTTCGGGTAGAGCAGGTACGAGATCAGGTCACGCTCGGTCGGCGCGTGCCGGAGTTTCCCCTCCAGTTCCTTGCGGGCTTTTGTAAAGTCCGTGGCCGGCAGTGTTGCACCAGGGCGATCCGTCAGCGGCTTGCGTCCGCGAAGGACACGCTTTTGAAGTTCGGGCGGGAAGCCGCCAGGTGGCTGACCGAGTTTCCCCTCGAAGAACTCCACGACTGACTCCGGGAACGCGATTTCGCGCTTCGAGTCGAGCACCATTTCGGGCGTCAGGTTGTTGGCGATCATGAACAGCGTCATATCGCCGACGACCTTCGAGGTTGGCGTGACCTTCACAATATCGCCGAACAATTGGTTCACTGCCGCATACATCCGTCCGACTTCATGCCAGCGATCGCCGACACCCAGTGAGTGCGCCTGCTGATAGAGGTTCGCGTACTGACCGCCCGGCATCTCGTGAAGGTAAACCTCCGCGGAACTGGAGAGCTGGCCCGTCTCGAAAGGGGCATATTGCCGGCGCACGGCCTCCCAGTAGTTCGCCGTTTCCTGCAGGGGATCGAAGTTGATTCCCGTGGCACGCGGCGTGAAGCGTGTCGCTTCCACCAGCGCGTTGAGGCTGGGTTGCGCCGTTCCGCCCGACATCGGCGCGAACGCGCAATCCACAATGTTAACGCCTTCTTCCGCTGCCATCAGATACGAAGCGATTTGCCCGCCGGCGGAGTCGTGGGTATGGAAGTGGATCGGCAAGCCCACCGCCTCGCGGAGCGCCTTCACAAGTCTCTTGGCCGCATAGGGTTTGAGCAACCCCGCCATGTCCTTGATCGACAGGAAGTGCGCGCCGAGTTTCTCCAGTTCCTTCGCGAGTTTCACGAAGTAGTCGAGCGTGAACTTGTCGCGTTTCGGATCGAGAATATCGCCGGTATAGCAGATCGCGGCCTCGCAGATGGCGTCCGTCTTCAGTACCGCGTCGATGCCCAGCTTGATGTTCGGCAGCCAGTTGTTCGCATCGAAGATGCGGAAGATATCCATGCCGGCTTCTGCCGAGAGCCGGACAAACTCGTACACGACGTTGTCGGGATAGTTTGTGTAGCCAACGGCGCTGGCCGCCCGCAGGAGCATCTGAAAGAGGATGTTGGGAATGCGTTCACGCAACTCCGCAAGTCGCTCCCACGGCGACTCTTTCAGAAATCGCATCGAGGTGTCGAAGGTCGCCCCACCCCACATTTCCAGCGAGAAGAAGTCGGCGTGCGCGCGGGCGTAACGATCGGCGACGCCAAGCATGTCGAAGGTCCGCATTCGCGTCGCGAAGAGCGACTGATGCGCGTCGCGCATCGTTGTGTCCGTGACGAACAGCGTCTTCTGCTCGCGCACCCATGCGCTAAACTTCGCAGCACCGAGTTGTTTGAATCGGTCGCGGGTCCCTTTCGGGAGCGCCGCTTGCGGTGTCGCCGCGTACAGGTGATGTTCTGACACGAACGGCAGCGCCGCGAGTCGCTCGGGGGCCTTGCCCTTCACCTCAGGGTGGCCATTGACGATGATTTCGGCGATGTAGCTGAGGAGCTTGGAAGCGCGATCGCGGCGAGCGGCGAAGCGGAAGAGGTCTGGTGTCTCGTCGAGGAATCGTGTCGTCACGTCGCCCGCGAGGAAGTGCGGGTTATTGATGAGGTTCAGCAGGAAGGGGATGTTTGTCTTCACACCGCGGATACGGAACTCCGAGAGGGCGCGGTCCATCCGCGTGGCGGCCTCGACAAAGCTCAGCCCACTCGCGGTCACCTTCACCAGCAACGAGTCGTAGAACGGAGTGATGACCGCGCCGGGGTTGGCGGTGCCTGCGTCGAGCCGGATGCCTGGTCCACCGCTCGAACGGTATGCGCTGAGCCGGCCGTAATCGGGTACGAATCCGTTCGCCGGGTCTTCCGTGGTCACGCGGCACTGAATCGAGTAGCCCCGAGTGGTAATCGCGCTCTGCTCCAGCCCCACGCGCGGTGAGTTCAACGGCAGGCCCGAGGCGATGAGGATTTGCGAACGCACGATGTCGAATCCGGTGACCTGTTCGGTTACCGTATGCTCGACCTGGATGCGCGGGTTGACTTCGATGAAGTAGAACTTCTTCGAATCGGTGTCGTAGAGAAACTCGACCGTGCTCGCATTGTCGATCCCACAACTGCGCCCAACAGTGAGCGCCGCATTCAGGATTCCCTGCCGCACGTCGGACGGCAGGTTCGGCGCGGGGGCTAGCTCGACCACCTTCTGATGCCGGCGCTGAATGGAGCAATCGCGCTCGAAGAGGTGAACAAGCCCGCCGTGCCGGTCGCCGACCAACTGCACCTCGATGTGCTTGGCGCGTTGCACGAACTTCTCGAGGAACACATCGGCGACACCAAAGGCAGCGCCTGCTTCGCGCTGCGCCGATTCTACCGCGTCCGTGAGCTTGTCGGCAGTGTGAACAACACGCATCCCGCGGCCGCCGCCGCCCATCGACGCCTTCACAATCACTGGGTAGCCGAGTTTCTCCGCGAGAGCCTTTGCTTCGTCGAGCGACGCCAGCGGCCGCTCGCCGCCTGAGAGGACCGGCACCTGCGCCTTCTGCGCGATGTTGCGCGCGGCGACCTTGTCGCCGAGTTGTTCCAGTACCTCCGGCCGGGGGCCGACGAACGTGATCCCGGCTTCGGCGCAGGCGCGCGCGAAGGCAACATTCTCGGAGAGGAAGCCATAGCCCGGGTGGATCGCATCCACACCCACTTCCTTCGCCAGCCGAACGATGCCGGGGACATCGAGGTACGCGCGGATCGGCTCGCCCGGTTTCCCGACGCGATACGCTTCGTCTGCCTTGAAGCGATGCAGCGCGAAGCGGTCTTCGTGTGAGTAAATGGCAACCGTGCGGATACCCAGTTCGTGCGCCGACCGAAAGACCCGGATGGCGATCTCACTGCGGTTGGCGACGAGAAGTTTCCTGAAAGGCGGAGACTGCGCATCCGGCATTGCCGACGAACCTCGATGAGCGAGTGCGAAACGACCGGTGTTTTGATAGGGAACGGAGGCAGCGTCACCAAATGGGAAAGCCTGCCCGGATGGGGCAGGCTTTCATTCTGGCCGTCTCGATCCCTGTAACCCCGGGTGTCTTCGGGGTTCTCGCAGTTGGAATCAGTTCTCGACAACCTTCGCCGTGACAGGCACAACGACCTTCGGTTGTTCCTTGCTATCGGTGATGATCTCGACCTTCCGGTTCACGCCTCCTGCCGCCTTCGGGTGCATCAAGATCGTGAGTGTGTGACTGGCCTGGGCCACGTCCCGATCGATCTTCACCGTGACCAGATCATCGGCCCCTTTCACCTGAAGAATCTTGAAGGGCGACTTGCTCGCGATGGTGATCGTCTTCTCGGGGCGGCTCCCCATCGGTACATCACCGAAGGTGACAGCCGACGGGCTGGCAGCCAGCGGTGCCACGACCGCAACAGTCACCGGGATGCGCAGTTTGGCAACCGCAGCATTCGAAGTCTCCAGGTAGAGATCGGAAGTCCAGTTCCCGGCGGGGCAATCCTTGTCCAGCGTCGCGGTGATCTCGTAGGTCACATTGGTCCCTTCACGGGAAACGAGTTTCGCCACGGGCTTGATGTAGGCCCCCGTACTCGTTGCCTTCTTCACGGTCCAGTCTGCATCGCTGGTGAAAGTGACCTTCGTGCTCGCCTTCGCTTCTTTCCCCTTCGTGACGGTGCCGAATGCGAGCGTATCGGGCGACATGATCAGGTCGTCGCGTGTGAGTGTCGATACCGTGAGGTGAACTTCCTCAAACGTTGGCGAGAAGAACGGGACGAAGATCGTCACCGTGCGCGTCACACCAGCGGGGTTGATACGCCGCGTGTCCATGTACGCGATGACGGCCGCCGTCTGACCCGGTTCGACCTTCGTGGCGCTCAGAGCGGGCGTCACGCATCCGCAGGAGACGCGCGGTTGGCCGAGCGTCACAGTCTCTTTGGTGTTATTTGTGAAGCGGAAGTAGTGGATCAGGACGGTTCCCTTCGGGCTGACCCCGAAGTCCTTGACCTTCTCCTCGAACATATCGGCCGGGCCAGCCAGCCCCAGCCCTGCGAACACGAAAACCCCTAACGTCCCCAATAGAAAGCGACTCATTGTGCCAAACTCCCCCGGTGTGGCATCTGAGCCATACCCCCCGGAATGGCGCAGACGCTAATGTAGTTGGTATCACATGCAGTCCCGGTATCACTGTCCGAAACCGCCCGAGAACCTCGCGTGATCTTCGAGCGGAGTCGCGCGTCCGTCGCGACCGCACCGTTCGTCACCACCGTCCATCCTTGTTCGGTACTCCCACGCGGCACAAGCCTCATCGCCGCGCCAGGATCGCCACGACCACACGCCCGGCTCCTGCTTCTCGAAGCGTTCGTGCTGCTTCACTGAGTGTGCTGCCGGTCGTCATCACGTCATCCACGAGCAGGACTGTTCGCTTCGCGAGTCTTGCGCCCTTTCGGACGCGAAACGCGCCCCGAACATTCTCGCGCCGTGCCTCGCGTGTCGGTTGTGCGTGTTGGGACGTCCAGCGAATCCGTTGGAGCAGTTTCGGGGCGAACGGCACCGACAGGTTCGCCGCAAGCGCACTCGCAATGGCCTCCGCCTGGTTGTAACCTCGCATCCACTTCCGCCACCAGTAGAGCGGAATCGGGGCGATGAGATCGACGTCTGCGCCGAGCAGCGCTGGGCCGCGACACTCCGCGAGGATCCCTCCGAGCCTGTCGGCCAACCCCTCACCTGCGAGAACTTTCGTGCGCAATACGGCGTCGCGCAGTTTACCTCCATAAGGGCCGAGCCGGACGGCGCTCTCGAATCCCAGTGAAACGTCGCGGCATTCCGGGCACCCATGTGAGGTATCGGTGTGTGCTCCGATGCTTTGTGCACACCAGGGGCACACCGAAAACGGGTCCGTCGTCATCGCGGCGTGACAGTTGCTGCACACACCATGCCGGAACGTATCGATTTCGCCCGTGGTGGAATCACAGACGAGGCACGTTGTGGGGTAAACCCACTCTGCGACGTTGCGAGCAATGTCCGTCGCGACACGATGCATCACGGAAGCTCGATTCAGACAATCAGACACAGTAGAGATGTCCGCCTGAGCCTATCGCGGTTCCCGAGGCACCACAAGAGGTGAATGAAAAGTGATCAGCGGGGCGTGCAGAATTGCACTGAAGGGTTCATGCCGACTGTCGATCAAGGAATTCGAGCGTGATGGAACGCGGAACACGCAAGACGAAGCGGGTTGGTTCCCCATCGATGGGGTCATGGCGAAGTTCACCGCCATTCTGGCGCGCGAGTTGCCACGCGGTCGGTAGGCCCAAACCACGACCGCGGCCCGCGGAACGGCCACAGTAGAAGGGATCGAATGCGTGTTCGCGTGAGGCCGCCGACAGACCAGGACCGCTATCTTCGACACTGAAGTGAATGAACTCGTCATCGCCTTCCGCGCAGCCAAGCCGTACCCAGCCCTCACGCCCGGCGGCTTCAATACCATTGCGCAGAATTGCTGCAAGCGCGTGCTCGAGCTGCGCGACATCGCAGCGAACGAAGTCCGCCGTAGGCGCGCTGGTCAGTTCGAGTCGCACGCCCTTCTCTTCTGCGAATGCGGCAATCTGATCGCGGACTGCATGGAGTATTTCCGTCGCAGCCACACGGCGCAGATTGGGTTGCGGCGGACGGGCAAACTGCATGAGATCGCGGATGATTCCGGCGATCCGTTCCGTCTGCCGGATAATCGTTTGCAGCGATTCCCCGCGGGCGGTGTCTGGCTCGGTGCGTGCGAGTCGCTGGGCATTGCCACTAATGACTGCCAACGGGTTATTGATTTCGTGACCTGCCCCGGCGGCCAGTTCCGCCAGCGCGGCAAGTTTCGCCTCGCGAGCCTGCGACTCGGAGCCTGCACCCACCAGTGCCACGCTGCGATGAAGCTGGTCGAGCCGATCCTCGAGCCGGACGACGAGCGAAGCCCCGTTCCGCCGGCGGCTCTCGGCCGACATCTTGAGCAGGTTCGGCAAGAGGGGCACCTTGTGCGGATCGGGGTCCCATTCAGTGGGAGCGCGCGATTCCGTTGCTGGTGTGGATGCCGACCAGAGCGTTTCAACATCCGCTTCGGTCAGCGTCAACTCCTTCAAGAGCGCGAGGCGATCGGCACCGTGGCTCAGCCCCAGCGACTGCACCCGGCGTTCGGCTTCCAGCAGCGCGAACTGCGCCACGGCGAAGCTACCGAGATCGGTGACCACCGTCTTTGCCGCAAGGAGTGGCAAACCGAGGTTGCCCAGCGATGTCGCGATCCATTCCGGTAAGCGCCAGCGACTCGCCAGACGGCGCGCGATGGCATTCTGATCCAGTCCCCACAACTCAATCTGGAGCGGCGCGAATGTTCGCGCTTCAGGGTCGTGCAGTGGCGCGGCCGCAAGCCCCGCATCCACGGCCGTGACTGCGATCCAGCCGAGAGTCGACAGTTCCACGACCGCGGCGACCCGGGCGGGGCAGGTACGGCGTGTGTGACTGGCCAGTCGACGCGCAAACGGCACTGCGGCGCCAGTCAGCCTGCGGCAGCGTTTCGCGACTTCCGAGTTGGTGGGAATCCAGCCGTCGCGGGTCGCGGTCAGGTAAGCGACAGCGGCTTCCGGGAGAGACGAGCCAGAGAGCGCGGATGGGCAGAACAGCCCGTCTGCGGGTTGCGTGCTTGCGGGCACGAACCGCAGGAGGAACGCGAGCAACGCCATGTCGAGGCCACACGGGCGCGCGAGCGTCGCCGGGGCTTCGGCGAGGCGAATCAGCCCGTC
The DNA here is from genome assembly GCA_964422915.1 of uncultured Frigoriglobus sp. GTDB lineage: Bacteria > Planctomycetota > Planctomycetia > Gemmatales > Gemmataceae > Gemmata. The sequence goes on from CAYRDG010000003.1 coordinate 47,744, forward strand.
CGTGTTCGGGCACAGCCACGGCAACGCAGCCGCGGTCCGGCCCACCGCCTTCCCTGACATGAAAACCTCAGTGGTGAGTGAGCCGCGGGCAGTTAGCCGTGAAGAAACAGACAGCGACCGCTACCGTTTCGCTCACTCTTTACTGCCCTCGACACACTGTGACTTCAGGCCAGGACACCAGTTTCGATATCCAGTTGGACGCACATCTGTTCGATGAGGTGGTCCACGTCGAACGGTTTGCGGATGAACTCGTCGGCGCCGGCGAGCTTCAGTTCCTGAATCTTGTCTTCCTCGATCAGGCCGGAGATGCAGATGATCCGCACATCCTCCATCGAGGGGTCGGCCCGGACACGATGGCAGACCTCCTTGCCGTTGATGTCCGGCAGCATCACATCGAGGATGATGAGGTCCGGGTGGTAGTCCTTGACCATCATGCCGGCGTCGAAGCCATTCGATGCGATGCGGACCTCGAAGCGGCCATCGGCCTGGAGCGCCGCATTGACCGTCTCGACCAGGTCCGGCTCATCGTCTACCAGCAGCACCTTCCGCTTGCCGCTTTCCAGCGCATCGGTCGGAATGCCGTTGTCCTTCATGAACCTGTAGAGAGCCTCACGCGGGATACGCCGGAACTTGCTTCCAGGCACCCGGAACCCCTTGAGTTGACCGTTGTCGAAACAGCGGATGATGGTCTGCTGGGAGACCTTGCAGATCTTGGCCGCTTCGCCGGTTGTGAACACCGTCTTCATACGCGCATCCACCTGGCCGGCTCAGCCGGCTCATCTGAAGGAGATCCGCGCACGGCCGAACGACCGAGCCGGGCTGCGGACCGAAAATCCATCCCTGGAATCACGAATGCCAACTGGTTGCCGCACACAGGCGCACCTCGCAGCGCAAGACTTCGCACCACAAGATGCGGAGCCTGGTAGAACTGGCCACGTTGAGAAGCATTGGCTGGCGTTACAAGATGGAGCGGATTCGACCGCTTCATCCCATCATACCGCGGCGCGATGTCCGATCAATGCGCCAGACTTGCCTGGTTGGGGCTACTGTCAGACCCGACCCAGATTCCGTCCGCACGACCGCAACACCTTGCCCGGTTTACGCCGTCCGCTGCTCGCGGCTGGTTCAACCGTCCTGTCACTCAACCACTCTGGCTCCTGCCGACTCGGTCACGGCTCTCATCGTCTTCCCTAGCCCGCGCAAACTACACGGTTTTTCCATCCCACGGCGGCAAGCGCCGAGAACCGTGTCGAACGTGCGGACGCGGATGATGACTCAGCCGCAGCCGATCCCGCGGGCACTGCCGGTTACCCGGCTTCTCCCCAACGGGCAAGCGGCCCATAACCACTCATTCCAGATAAAGCAACAGCATTGCGAGGTCTGCGGGGGTGATGCCGCTGATACGGCCCGCCTGACCCAGACTTGATGGCCGAACCCGGCTCAGTTTCTCACGCGCTTCCTGACGAAGCTGCGGCACGGCAGAATAGTCGAAATGAGCAGGAATGCGGCGATTTTCCTGCCTTTGGAAACGCTCAACTTCCAGCGATTGCCGGTCGATATAGCCGCTGTACTTCGCTTCCAGCACCACCTGTTCAACCACATCTGGCTGCGCGTCCCACATGCGCAAAGTTGGGTGACGCGCGCAGAGATTCATCCATTCCACGCCGGTTCGGCGCAGCCACGTTGCCAGGCTATCGCCCTCGCTCCGTGTCTTCTGCAATTCTTCCTGAAGGGCCGCGATCCCCTGCTCTTTCCGGTCGAAGCGGTCCCACTCCGCATCACTCACACTGCCGACGCGGCGGCCGACGCGAGTCAATCGGCGGTCGGCGTTGTCGTGGCGGAGCAGCAGCCGATATTCCGCGCGCGACGTGAACATCCGATATGGCTCGTCCACACCCTTTGTCACCAGATCGTCGATCAGCACGCCGATGTACGCCTGACTGCGATCGAGAACGAGCGGCGGCTCCTGCTTCAGCTTGAGGGCGGCGTTGAGACCGGCAACGAGGCCCTGTGCCGCGGCCTCCTCGTAACCCGTGGTGCCATTGATCTGGCCGGCGAAGTATAGTCCGCGGACTGGCTTGGTTTCGAGCGTCGTGTGAAGCTGGGTTGGTGGGGTGTAGTCGTACTCGACGGCGTAGCCCCAGCGCATCACTTCCGCATGTTCCAGCCCCGGAATGCGCCGAAGCATTTCGGCCTGCACGTCCTTTGGGAGACTCGTGCTGATGCCGTTGCAGTAGTATTCGCGCGTGTTCAGCCCTTCCGGTTCCAGAAAGATCAGGTGGGAGGGCTTGTCGGCGAAGCGCACCACCTTGTCTTCGATGCTTGGGCAATAGCGCGGGCCGCGGCTGCAAATCTGGCCGCTGTACATCGGGGCGCGGTGAAGGTTCGCGCGGATAATATCGTGGACCTCGGCGGTCGTCTCGGTGCTGTGGCAGGGTATCTGTGGGACAGTGATCTTCTCCGTGCTGAAGCTGAAGGGCCGCGGTGTCTCGTCGCCAGGCTGGAGCTGACACTGGCTGAAGTCGATGGTGCGGCCGTTGAGTCGGCAAGGTGTCCCGGTCTTGAACCGGGCCAGTTCGAAGCCGGCGGAGGCGAGGCTTCCGCTCATTCCTTCGGCTGAGGCATCCCCGGCGCGTCCGCCGATGGTCTTCGCCTCACCTGTATGCATGATGGCTTTCAGGAACGTGCCGGTTGTGAGAATCACGGCCGGGGCGAGGTAGTGTGTGTCGCCCCGGGCGACGACGCCTCGAACACGCACACGAGAATTGCCTTCCGCTGGGCCGACTTCGCTGCCGCCCTCATCCAGCAACAGCCCTTCCACGAGTTCCTGCCGGAGCGTCAGGTTATCCTGATCCTCGACCCAGCGTTTCATGGTGAACTGGTAGAGCTTTTTGTCGGCCTGGGCGCGCGGCGAGTGCATCGCGGGCCCCTTCGAGGCGTTGAGCATCCGAAACTGAATGCCGCTGGCGTCGATGCACTTTCCCATCACGCCGCCGAGTGCGTCGATCTCACGGACGAGTTGTCCCTTCGCAACACCGCCGATCGCCGGGTTGCAGCTCATCTGTGCCACGGCGTCGGCGTTCATGGACAGGAGGCACGTTTTCAGGCCGAGCCGCGCCGCGGCCATCGCGGCCTCGGTGCCTGCATGTCCGGCTCCCACCACGACGACATCGAAATGAAAACTCAGCGCGCTCACAGTTCCTTCTCGCATTCCTGATACAAACAATCTCCTCATCATAGCAGGCTCGATCGCGTTGCCTCTTCTCGCGCTTCGCGAATCCTGTAGTCATGCCGATGGGCAGTCGCCATCATTGCCAGAAGGACTCGCACATGAACTTGATCGATCAGGCTCGCGCCGGGTTCGCCAGTATCGACGCCGACGCCACCCTCAAAGACCACGCGCTGACAAACCTGGAGAAGTGGCTCACCGACCCAGACTTCGCGGCATACCGCCCGCAGATCGAACGGCTCGTCCAGAAGGCCGCGTGGTCAGTCCTGCTGGATTCCTTCTATCAGGTCATGCCATTCGGCACGGGCGGCCGACGCGGCGCGGTTGGCATTGGCCCAAACCGAATGAACCTGTGGTCGCTCGGCGCCAGCGTGCAGGGGCACTGCGAATATCTTCGTCAGCGCTTCCCAGGAGCAGCGCTCCAGGTTGTGCTGGCCTTCGACGTGCGGCAGTTCGAGGACCGGCGCGGCGTCTACGATCCGGCGTTGCCCAACCCCGTCCTGCACCTGACCAGCCGTGAGTTCTGCCAGCACGCCGCATGCGTTTACGCCGCTAACGGTGTTCGCTCACTCATCCTGCCATCGGAGAGCAAACGCTACGTTACCACGCCCGAGCTGTCGTTCACGATTCGTTTTCGGAACGCGCAAGGCGGGCTGAACATGACTGCCAGCCACAACCCGCCCGACGATAACGGCAGCAAGTTCTACGACGAACGTGGCAGCCAGCTCGTGCCGCCGGAAGATCAGTTGATGAGCGAGATGGTCGATCAGGTGCAGTCGATCCGACTCGTACCGTTCGCCGATGCGGTGCGTGGCGGGAAAGTGCAGTTCCTCACCGATGAACCACACCGAGCCTACATCGATCTCTGCCGACGCGAAAGCCTCATCCCGCCGCCGAAGGTAGATGAGTTCCGCCTTGTTTACACACCACTGAACGGCTGCGGATGGTTCTGCGCCGGCGAGGTGCTGGAAGCTGCCGGCTTCCGCCCCATTGTGCCACCCGAACAATCAACACCGGACGGCCAGTTCCCTGGCGTTACCAAGACGCCGAACCCCGAAGTGCCGGAGTGCATGGACAGGGCGGAGCGACTCGCCCTGGAGAAGCACGCCGATCTAGTTGTCTCCACCGATCCCGACGCCGACCGCCTCGGCGGCATGGCGAATCGCTCGCCCGATGGCAAAGGCTCCTTCCGCTTCATCACGGGCAACGAGATTGCATCGCTTCTGACGCACTTCAAGATGTCGCAACTGGCACGAGCCGGTTCACTGCCAACCTCGCCCATCGTCATCACCACCGAGGTGACAACCGGGCAAATCAGCAGGATCGGCAGGCAGTTCGGCGCCCAGGTGGTCAACGACATCCTCGTCGGCTTCAAGTATCACGCAGATGTACTCTGGCAGATCGAATCAACCGGGCAGTATGGTGATGTCCGCGGCTCCGTGAGCGATTTTGTCATCGCCACCGAGGAAAGCCACGGCATCATGGCCACGGCCGGGGTGCGCGACAAGGACTCGGCTGCCGCGGCGCTTCTTCTGGCCGAAGCCGCGCTCTACCAGAAGCGACAAGGACGCACGCTCGTCGATTACCTCGACGACCTCAACCGGCAGTTCGGTTACTACCGCAACGAGTTACTGAATATCGTGCTGACGGGTCTCGAAGGAAAGGTCAACATGGGGCGGATGCTCGATGCTCTCCGCAAGAACCCGCCCAGTCAGATTGGCGGGCTTCCCGTGGTCAGTTTCGAAGACTTGCGGGATACGAACGGGCGAATGGGGCCATTCAAGGGTGAAACCGACCGCGCGGCGCGAAACTTCCTCATCTTCCGACTCGCGGGCGATGGCGTTCATGGGAAAGTCTGTCTGCGACCCAGTGGCACGGAACCGAAGGCGAAGGCGTACCTCGAAGTGAACGGCGAACCGTTGAAGGCAGGCACCCCGCAGGCCGCGTGGGAAAGCAACTGTGCCGCTATCGACACGCGTGTGCAGCGAATCGCGACGGATTTTCTCACACACGCGCTGGCCACCATCGGCCAGACACCCGCACCTGGTGCTGACAAGCTCAGCAGGTGAAACCGCGCCCGAGTTGTCGATTGAACCGCTTGTCGCGAAGCGACAAGCGGTTTTGCGTTGGATTCGGCCACCAACTTCGACCAAATACCGACTACTGACATCGCATGCACTCAAAACACATGTACACTAAACTTGTGATACCCACCCCACCGGAGGTAGTCTCATGAGTGTCGAAGCGACGATGACCCGCGACTCACACGTTCAAGCGCTCACCCGCGCGCTCGCCATGCCGTTCGAGCCGAAGGAGATCAAGTTCAAGCCGCAGATTGTGAAGAACAATCGCTGCCTGGCAATGGCCTACATCGACGCTCGACTCATCCAGGACCGCCTCGACGATGTACTCGGCGTCGAGCACTGGGAAGATGCCTACAAGATTCTCCCAGACGGCTCGGTCATGTGCCGGCTCCGCTGCAAACTCGGCGACCAGTGGATCACGAAGACCGACGTGGGCAGCCCCAGCGAACAACCCGACGGAGGCGATCGACTCAAGGCGGCATTCTCGGATGCGCTCAAGCGCGCGGCCGTGAAGTTCGGCATCGGCCGCTATCTCTATCGCTTACCGGCAGCCTGGGTCGATTACGATCCAGTTAAGAAGCAGATTGTCGCGCCGCCGCAACTTCCGGCATTCGCCATTCCAAAAGGGAAGGGAACGCAAGCGAAAGCCCCCGCTTCCAGCACAGCAGTTGCGCCCCCGGTGAAGGTTGAGGCGCTGAAGGTCGAGCCGGTGCCGACCGAAGCGCCCCGACCTGAAGCGAAGCCGACAACCTTGCCGAGCAACGGCCAGGAACTCCACCGCCGCTTGCAGGAGTATGACGCCAAACTTGCTTCGCAGAAACTCTGTCAGCGCGGGGCGCTGCTCGCACACGTCACACAGGCCGGGGTGAAGGCGGGGTATACCGCGAACCTCAGCGACTGGACTGGCCCGGCGATTCCGTTCGCTGTGGACGCAGTGAAAGCGTTCGAGCAGACCGCTCGCCAGGTGAAGCCGGAACCCCGTACTGCAGCGTAAGTTGTGTTGACGTGGAACGGGCTGCGCGAGTTCGTTCGCGCAGCCGTTTTCGCGCGCAAGTCTTGCGCGCACGCGCATTTCAAGGACAGTAATGCGAATACTGCTGCGGGCGATGTACCCTTACAGGACCCCAAAAAACCAACGTCATGCTTCCCCGATTCCGATCCCTGTGGTTCGCGCTGGCTGTTCTGCCTGCAATCGCGACTGCGAGCGAGGCAGAGGCCGGGTGGGTGACGTTCCGAAACGATACCAACAAGGCCGTGGTCGTTCAGGAGTATGTGATTGCGAAGGGGCGGAAGATATGCGGCAAGCCGTACAAACTCCGGCCGGGTGAATCGTTCCGCGAGTTCCAGACCACCTCGGGCACGAAGAACTTCGACGTCTATGACGCCACGGTGCCGAACAAGCCCGCCTGGAGCAATTCACTCGATTGTCGTGCCGCCAAGCAAGCCTTTTCTGTCACACTCGTGCAGAATCGTGTGATTGTCCGCGCCAGTAAGCAACCGTAACGGGATGAGCGACTGCCACATTTCCAAAACCGTTGGCGTTCTCGCAATTAGCAAGATGACACTCTGTGGAATCCGAACCGTAGCAGGCCGCTTCGGTGTGGTCACTTCTTGAACAAGTCGGCTCCCCGCTTTGGGTTGCGGATCGGTTTTCCATTCCCGAACGCTCAGGGACTCGGATAGATTAGCTGCACCTACCGCACGACTCTATCGGATTCCTCCCATATGAATGCTGCTCCTCCGCACTCCGTGGCCGCGCCGACGCGCGTCCGCTTCTCGATGCTGTTTCTGCTCTGCCTGCTCGCCATGATTACGTACCTCGATCGCGCCATGTATGGCAGCGCGAAGGGCGATCTCATGGCCGCGGTGGGTCAGCCTGAGAAGAACTTCTTCTGGGTGCTGGTCGCGTTCCAGGTGGCATACGCCGTCTTCGAGATTCCCGCTGGCTGGATGGGCGACCGGTTCGGTCCGCGGATCACACTCCTGCGTGTCGTCGCTTGGTTCTCGCTGTTCGTCGCGCTCACGGCATTCGCCGGCACAAAGATGCCAGGCACCGAGATCATTGTCATCAGCTACGGTGTGCTGGTTGGGATGCAGTTCCTCTTCGGCATCGGCGAAGCCGGTGCGTTTCCCAATATCTCAAAGGCCATTTACAACTGGTTCCCGGAGAATCAGCGCGGCAGCGCGAAGGGAACTGTGTGGATGGCGGCCCGACTCATGGGCGGCCTGACGCCGTTCGTCTGGGTGTTGCTGGTCACGATTCTGGGGCTGCAATGGCGTGAGGCACTGTGGGTGTTCGCCGGTGCTGCGGCCGTGTGGTGTGTGGTGTTCTACGCCAGGTTCCGCAACCATCCGGAAGAGCATCCTGCCACCAATACCGCCGAGTGCGACCTGATTAATGCGGGCAAGGGCGCGACGCGCGTTCGCGAAGCAGTTCCCTGGGGCCGCATCTTCGGCAGTCGCAACGTCTGGTCGCTCTGCCTGATGTACACCGTGACGAACTTCAACTGGTACTTCCTGATGTACTACCTCCCAGGGACTCTCAAGTCGCAGTTCCCGGAGTGGAACCAGAGCAACGGTGGAAAGTTGCTGCTTGGGTTGCTGGCGGGTTCACCGCTGCTTGTCGGCATGGCCGGATGCCTGATCGGCGGCTTGCTCTCGGACAGCTACATCCGCCGCACGGGTGATCGGAAATGGGGTCGCCGTATCTATGCCATGCTCGGCTACGGACTGGCCGGTTGCTGCTACGCCGCGGCTGCTGCCTCCACCAATGCCTCACTCTGGGTCTTCGCGGGTTGCCTGCTCCTGGTCGGCTTCTTCAACGATCTCATCATGGGACCGGCATGGGCCACCGCGCAGGACATCGGACGGCGCTACGCCGCGATCATCTCCGGGATGATGAACATGATCGGCAACCTCGGTGCGGCGCTGGGCATCTTCGTGACTGGCCAGATTCTGGCGGCTCACACCATCAAATCGCCCACCGATGGGAAAGAGGTCGTGGAACCGAGCGGCTTTGTGATCTGCTTCATCATGTATGCTGTGGTCTACGGCATCGGTGTGCTGTCGTGGCTGGCGATTGATCCGACCCGACCCGTGGTGCCTGATGTTCCAGCAGTCCCGCGTGAGTCCGAGTAACGGTGAATGAGGAACCGTTGAACCCGGACACCGTTGCCCAACACGGCGCGGTGTCCGTGATGCGAAAGCCACAACGTCGCAACTTTTCCGGAAGATTCCTGATCCGTGCTGCACGACTGACTGCCGCCGCAACTCGTGTGAAATTCGGGATATAGGATACCTTTGTCGGAAATCCGGACGCTGCTTCCAATTCCCAAGAGGAAAAACGGACACATCGGTTGCTTCTTGCGCGATGGCGGTCTACTATTCCACTGTCCCGCCGGTTGGCGACTGCGGTGAATGGGCGACGCCGCAGCAGTCTCCGGCGGGATTTTTGTTTTTTCTGCTCACATCTCAAGTTCACACCGACCACAACTTCTCCCAACTCTCCTGTCGGTATTTCCAGCGAATCTGATACGATCAGCACGGGGCTTTCTGCTGCTCACGCGGGATGCGGGCTGATGTCTCACCGTTCGTGCAACCTGCCACTCATGCCGCTGCTTTCGGCGTTCCGCGCCGCACGCGCTACTGCGACCGTTTCCCCGCCATCCCTCAGCGCCGAAGTTCTCGATACGGCCACGGATGAGCAACTCGCCTCGCACGTTTCCCATCTTGCCACGCTTCACCTGCCGGTGAACTTCCACCTGGGTGTGGTCGCCGAGCGCGTGCGGTTCCTGCGGCACGGGCTTAACCATCTCGTCCGCGGGCAAGATACGCTCCAGGATCGACTCGCGCGATGCGTGACGCCAGGCGAGGCGTACTTCATTCCGGGAATGGGGCCAGGCATCTGGTCGGTACTGGCTGCGGCCGTCGATGTGGGACGCGTACCGCGCTGGTGCCCGGCGGTCGAACGCGGCCTGCTGCGACTGGGCATCATCCGCGAGGTGGCGACTGAAACGCGATCCCGTTTCGCGGCAGTTGGTCTGGGCTACGAAGTGATTCGCGAACACGCCCCCGACCTGAACGCAGCCGATGTTGATGACTTCCTCGAGCGCGTTGCCCGCATGACTGGACGCGAGTTACCCACAATTCCAGGCGAAGCTGGCGCGTTTGCCTGGGGAGCCACGCCAGGCGTCGTCGAACAGGCCGTGCGTGAAGTGCGCTCGGTCGTGCCGCTGCGGAAGCGAATCCGTTCCACCACCGACGCACAAGCTGCAGCGATGGCGCGGTTCCAGTCGGCCACGAAGTCGAGCGACTGGGAAGTTGCTTTCGCCGCATTCCGCGAGGCCTTCCCGGATACACGCTGGGAAGGCGCGCTCCCCACACTGGACGACGCTTTTTCACCGGCACTCACCGAGCGGGACCGCGCGCGCCTCTGGTGCGAAGCGGCCGGCGTGCTGCGCGAGCGGTTCCGCATCCATCCGCTGGAGCTGGCCGATGTGGTCCTCACCGTCGCGCGCGTGCCGCAACTCGAACGCACGGCTGGCGACTTCGGCGGCTTCTGCACCGATAGCTTTGCCTTCCTCGCGGAACTCGCCACGACCAATGCGAAGGAGTGGATGACCGAGAATCGCGAACGGTATCTTTTTGTGTTGCGCGAACCGCTGATGGAACTGTGTGAATCGGTGGCCGAACGCTACATCCGTCCGGTGCTCAATCGCGAGTATGGCTGGGACATCGAGTGCGATGCCCGGCCCGGCCGCGCGGTGACGAGCATCTGCAAGAACGATTTCGGCCGCAGTGGGCCGTATCAGCCAGTGCAATGGATCACGTTTTACCGACGGTCGATGTCGAACAAGCGCGCCGACGCACAACTCTTTGTCCGCATCGCGGCGGATGGGGTGCGCTATGGCTTCCATCTTGGCCGCACGGCGCGTGATGCCGGCAAGCAATTTCGCAAGAACATTCAGGAGCATGGCGAATCGATCTTCCGCGCGATTCAGGCTGGCAGCGTCCTTTCGGAATGCCATTTCTGGACGGGCGACGACCTCGCAACGGAAGTATCCGTGAAGAACGCCGCCGACCTGCGTGCCTGGGCGGTTCACAAGAGTATTGCAGTCGGCAAGCGACTCACACCCGATTCGCCCGTGCTGCGTCGCGACGAACTGACAGGCGATATCCTCCTCACCTTCGACCGACTCCTACCCTGTTTCGCCGCGGCTGTGGAAGCCGACCCGCTGCCGCTACTGTCACGTCGTGCGGGCACTCCGCAGGGTGAGCCGCGTTACGACCCCGCGTCGTTCCATCGCGAAACGTACCTCTCAGAAGTCTGGCTCGATCGCGTCTGGGAACTTCTCCGGCTGAAGAAGCAACTCGTCCTTCAAGGCGTGCCAGGCACAGGAAAAACGCATGTCGCGCGTTGCCTCGCACGGTTACTGACTCACGATCGACCCGACTGCGCGCGACTAGTGCAGTTCCACCCTGCGTACAGTTACGAGGAGTTCGTGGAGGGTATCCGTGCGCGCGGTATCGAGGTGAACGGCAAGCGCGAGATGGCATTTCCGGTGGAAGACGGCGTGCTGTGCGCGTTCGCGGAACAGGCAGCGAAACGCCCCAGTGAGCCACATGTGCTCGTGATCGACGAACTGAACCGCGGCAACCTCCCACGCATCTTCGGCGAATTGCTGTACTTGCTCGAATACCGCGAGCAGGCGCTGACGCTGCCATACTCGAAGCGCCCCTTCCGCCTGCCAGACAACCTCTTCCTGCTGGCGACGATGAATCCGCTCGACCGCTCCGCCCTGGCACTCGATCAGGCACTGCGTCGGCGTTTCTCCTTCATGGATATGCCCGCCGACGCCGCGATTCTCGCCTCGTGGCTGGAAGCGCATCCGCCAGCGGAACCAGGCGACGAAACCTTCGGCCCGCGCGTGGTGCTGCTCTTCGAGGAACTCAACCGCCGTCTCGCACGCGACCTCGGCCCGGAGAAGCAAGTCGGACACAGCTTCTTCATGGTGCCGGACTTGACCGCTGACAAACTCCGCGCCGTATGGGATCATCACATCCGCCCCCACTTGCTCGACTACCTCGGCGGCCGTGAAGACCGCCTCCGCGACTACGCCCCCGAACGCCTCTTCGACTACGAAAAACGCCGCAAGCCCAAACCCGCACCCACGGGTGAGTAACGGATGAACGACAGGCCTCGTCTGGAACCCATGTCAGCGCACTCCTTCAAGTCGCCGCGGCCCCGGTGGTGGAAGTGGACGCGCCGACTGCTCATCGCCTCGGTGGTGCTGTTCGGCGTCTTCGTCGTGGCTCTGTTCGGCGGGCGCGCGTATTTCCGCTCGACCGGGGTACGCGGACTCGAAGCGGAGAAAGCCCGGCTTGACGCGGTAGACCCCGGCTGGCGATGGGATGATATAGCGACGGCCCGAGATAAGACTGCACCGCCCGATGCGGAGAATTCGGCGGTCATCGTGCGCGAGGTTCGAGCGCTGATGCCGGACGAATGGAAGGAATGGGTAGCGCGCCCAGACCAGCCGAAGGACGAGAAGCCTGCGCCACTGAATCGGCTAATCCCGCTCGCGGATCTGACACGCGACCAGCATCTGATGGACGCGACCCAAAGCGCGCGCGACCGGGGCCAGGTGCTACGAAACTACCCGCGCGGTTACCACATGGTGACCGTGGGCGATCTGCCCTTCCTGGAGTCGCTGGCGGAGACGCAAGATGCGCGTCATGTCGCGCACCTGATGAAAGTGGATGCTCTTCTTGCGACTCAACGTGGCGACCCGGTCCGCGCCGTTCGCGCCGCGCGGGCCATCCTCAACGTCGGGCGGTCCATCGGTGACGAACCCACGTTGGTTTCCTCGTTGGTTCGATTCGCGTGCGGGTTGATCGCTGCCGAATCCACGATTCGCGTGTTGGCGCTCACGAACGCGAAAGATGCGCTGCCGGAGTTGATTCTACTGCAAGCGGAGTTGCTTGCTGAGGCCAGTGAGCCGATCCTACGCAATGGACTTCGCGGTGAACGCGCGATCATGAGTCGCTTTTATGACGGTGTGATTAGTGGAAGGATCAGCGCTGACCAGATGGCGCGGATGGCCGATATGCAGCCGAGCGCCGAGCACCGGATCGTGAGGTATTTCCTGAATGCCTTCTTGCCCGAAGATCAGCGCCGCTACCTCGCGATCCTGTCTGAAGTCATCGAAAGCAGCAAGAAACCGTATGCCGAACAAGTGACGACAATAAAGCGGATCGAGGAGGAACTCCGAGCCAACAGGGACATCCGGTATACGTGGCACGTTTTGATGCAGCTGCCGATGATAAAAGGGACCGAGGCCAGCCACCGGCACCGCGCCGTCCTGCTCGCGACAGTAACGCTCATCGCCTGTGAGCGATTTCGACTTGCGCGTGGCAAGTGGCCCGGGTCGCTTGCGGAGATTCCGAAGGACATCCTCCCGGCGATCCCTACCGACCCCTTCACCGGCGCATCACTCCTGTTCTCGCGCCTTCCTGATGGCATCGCGGTGTACTCGCTGCCGCCGAAGGATATGCCGGGCCTCGACCAGAACCGCCTCACGAATCCGCTCGGCGGCGCGGAACTCGGCTACCCACTCTACGACCCCGCGCAACGCGGCCTGCCGCCACTTCCGAAACCGCAAGCCGAAGTGCCCGATCCAATCGAGCCATGAGACCGATCCACGGAACAACCGGAGGAGAAATCCGACCCGTGAGCCGCCGTGTTGTCACTTTGGTTGAGCGCCGGACGCGCCGGGTTCGCCTGCCGCGCGACGAGGCGGACTTTCTTCTCACCCACGCGCGGCATGTCCTCGATGTGATACCGGCATTCGAGCGCGGCACCTACCGCCTTACCCCGCGCGGCTTCGTCGGCTTCCTCGATGGCCCCACGGTGCGCTACGCGATCAATCCGAAGATTCCGTGGCCGAATCTCCGGCTGATCCTCGGCCTCGCGGAGGACGTCTCAGGCGCGTCCGTGGGCGCCGAAGGGGGATTACTCGCGGCGCTGGCCGAGGAGTATGCTGCCCGCCTCGATGCTGTCACACGCACGGGGCTAATCGCCTGCCATGGCATCGCACAATCGCATTCACCCTTCCTTCGCGGCAAGTTGCACATCGCGCGGCAGATTCGCGATGCCGCAGCCGGCGCGTTCCCGGATCGCTTCCATATTGAAGAACCCAACTTCGACCTGAACACCCCCTGGCATCGCATCGCGAAGGCCACCGCATGTCACCTGCTCCGCCGTGAACTTCCGCGAACGCTGCGACAGCAGATCGAGGGCCTGACACAAGTATTCGCTACCTTGCCGGATTCGCCTGCGACGGCAGCAGACTACAAGGCATCACTGGCCGAGCCACGCGCCGCAGGCTATCGGCCGCTCCTGGTAGTGTGCCGACTGATCCTCAACGGCTTCCAGACTGCCGACCCGTTCGGCAGTTTCGGCGCGGCGTTCCTCGTCGACCTGGGGAAGGCCTTCGAGCGCTATCTCTTCGACTCGCTTGCGCACGAACTGGCGGTGACACCCGGCTGGCACGCGGAACCGCACCCCACATTCCCAGTCGGCGGAACCGACCTCCAGCCCGATATTCTCATGCGCTATCACGGCACACCCGCGGTTGTGCTGGACGCCAAGTGGAAGCGTCCTGGCGCGGTCGAGGCTGCGGATCTGCACCAGATTCTCGCCTATGCAGCCGCGACCGGCGCTCCGCGTGTCGGCCTCGTGTATCCAGGTCGCGCAGATGGTTGTTCGCACTCTCACACTCCAGACGGTCGCGTGCGCGTGTCGCGTCACCGGCTCCGTGTTGTGGGCCACGCCGACGAGTTGGCGGCCTCGGTTGCAAAACTCGTTCGCTCACTCCGGCGTAAATGAGCCGCCCACATGTCCAACCGTGCCGAAAATGCGGTCTGCTCCGTGGGAAAGTGAATGTCTGGCAAGTCTTAGGCGCAAGAACCTCTTGCCGGGACTTGCGGCGATGAAAATGCAGCATGTATGATGTGTTGGGTTGAACCTCTTGCTACGCTCGCGTCTCTAGGCTTGATGAACGGTCTGCCCGGTGCGTTACCGGTCGGCCAGTGTCGCCCCCGTATGGAAAGGCCGCACCGCCATGAATGTCGGTTCGTACTCGGCCCTGGATGCGAGCGTGTTGGTGCTGAACAAGACGTTCATGGCCATCCATGTGATCTCGGTCCGCCGAGCATTCTGCCTGTTGTGCAAGGACCTCGCCGAGGTGGTCAGCCTGGAGGACGGTCAGTTCGCGACCTACGACTTCACCTCGTGGGCCGAACTGAGTAGCTTCCGCGCCGCCAACTTCCGTCGTGAGGAGGACGATTGGGTCCGCACCCCAACATCCGAGATCCTCTCACCGCGAGTCATCCGCCTGCTGAGCTATGACAAGTTGCCCAAGCAGACGGTGAAGTTCAACCGGCGAAACATCTTCGCTCGAGATCATAACCAGTGCCAGTATTGCGGCAAGCGGTTCCCCACCACGGAACTGTCACTGGACCACGTGATCCCACGAAGCCAGGGCGGAGCGACCACCTGGGACAACATCGTGTGCGCGTGCGTGGACTGCAACGTCCGCAAGGGCGGACGCACGCCGCGGCAGGCTAACCTGAAACTGATCCGCAAGCCGGAGAAGCCCAAGCGCAGCCCGATGCTGAACCTCAAGCTCTCGCAGAAGAAGTACGAGTCGTGGCAGTCGTTCATCGACAATGCCTACTGGAATGTCGAACTGAAGTAGAGCCAGAAGGCACCGTGAGACGCCAGAAGCCCACTCCGAATGGAGTGGGCTTCTGAGTTTCGCCGCGTGATCGAAGATCGCTCAAATCCGGTCGAGCGAGTCTAACCACGCGAGGAAGTCGGTGAAGGTCTTCAGATCGAAGTATTCCTTGCCGCTCTCCTTCATCTCGCGAAAGACCACCGGGAACCGCTTCTCGGCGAGCAAGTCCTTGCTGGCAACGATGTCTTTCAAAAGCGGGTCCTTGTCGCCGGCACACACAAAGAACGATAACGGCTGATTCGCGATGTTGTCCTTCGGTTGCGTGCCGAGTGTTGCTCCCACAACTGCCACACCACGAAAAACGCTGCGGGAATTGAACCCGACGTAATAGGCCATCTGCCCGCCGTTACCTAGCCCGTGCGCGACAACGCGTGTCGGGTCGATGGTGTACTGACCCATCACCGCCTTCACGTCGCGCATGACGAGGTCCGTCTCGCTGGCGACCCAGCCATCTTTACTGGCAGACTTCGGCCCCATGATGATGAAGTGATTCTCCTCCGCGAAGTCGCGGAAGGTCTTCATCATCTTCTCGCCATCCTTGCCGCCCTGCCCTGCGGCATGGAACCACACGATCAGTCCATGCGACACGTTGGCGTCGTAGTTGTCCGGCACGAATAGCCAGTATTCACGCCCCAGCGACTGGTTCGTCCGGGTCATGTAACCGGTCTCAACCTTCGGCTTGTCCTTCTCCTTTGGCTCTTCTTTCTTGTCGTCGGCCGTGTCTGTCGCGGCTCGTGCGAAGCTCAGACCGCTCTTCTTGGGCGGGAACGGATCCTTGGGCGGGAACGGATCGCCTGGGTCTTTCGGCTTGGGCTTCCCTTCCAGTGCCTTGCCTGCCGACGATGGGAGTGGGAGCTTGTCTGGCAATGCTGGAGGAGCAGCGACGAGCTTGGCGGAAACCGTCTCAACCTTGCCGCCCTCTTTGCGCTTCAACTCAGCCTTCACGTCCGCACCTGGTGCGAGCCTCTGCATGATGGTCAGGAGCGAGGCACGATTCTGGATGACCGTGGGGTTTCCAGGGCCGAACTTCATGATCCTGTCGCCGACCTTGATACCCGCCTCGTCCGCGGGGCTTTTGGGGTAAACGTAACGGACCACGACGCCTGGTCCGGGGTCGTCGCGCATCGGCAAGACGCCGAAGAAGGCGTTAACGTAAGCCGTCACGACGGCCGAGAGCTGGACCGACTTGAACTCGACCAGCTTGCCGGCCCGTTCGACTTTCACTGCGATTTGGTCGCCATCGTAGAGTGGCCCCAGGACATGCTGAAGCGTAGAGTAGTTGACGACCTTCCTGCCGTTGATCTCCACGATCTTGTCGCCAATCTTGAGGCCCGCGCGGGCCGCGGCGGAATCGGGCTGAATCGCTCCGATCACTGGCGGTGCGTTGTAAACGTCCGTTCCTTGCGGGGAGACGCCCAGCAGTCCGCGGCGGAGATCTTTCCCCTCCTTCAATCGGGGAAGTGCCGCGAAAATGTCTTCAAGTGGGATTGCAAAGCCGATACCGCCATCGTACCACTCGACGCCGGCCGTCTCGCCTTCGGAGCGGTTCGCCGCCGGGACGATCACGCCATAGACGCGGCCATCAATGGCAATCAGTGGCCCGCCGTAATTCACCGGCGACGTTTTCGCGTCGGTCTGAATCGCTTTGCCCCAGATGCGATTGGTGGCGCTCACGATGCCCACCGACATGGAGGGTGGGTGATCGACGTTGTTATCGAGTGTGCGGCCCAGCGACAGACTCCACTGCCCAACGACAACGTCCTTCTTGGGAAACAGTTCAGGCACCTGTAGGTTTTCGGGCTTTTTCTCCTTCGACGCAGGACGCAAGAGTGTGAGCATCCGCGTGCGGTCGTGTGCCACTTCCTCGTACACGAACCGACCCTTCCCAGGGATCGTGACGTAGATGCTCGCGGGCTTGTTGGCAAAGTTGAAGCTGCTGGAAATGACCAGTCCATCTGCCGAGACGACGAGGCCAGTCGTGGGTCCGGTTCCCTTGCGGAAGCCGCCGCCTTTCTTCTTCTTCTTCCCGCCACCAACGACCTCGGTCCCGCCTGTGGTCTCGATCTTCACGACAGTCGGAGCGACCTTCGCCACAGCGGCTTTCATCGCCTTTTCGGTGGCCTCGTTCACGTCCGAGGTGGGCTGCGCGGCAGCGTGCGCGGCCATGAGGCTCAGCAGAGCCACCGCCGCGACCCAGCGCGAAGGATTCCAGAGTGAGAGTGTCATCGGTGATCTTTCGTTGGGTTGCTCGGAGTAGGCGACACACGATGCGTGCCGCGTGCTTCGCAGCGGCACACGGTCCACGACTCCGCTTACTTCTTCGGTGGGGTCTTCGGGGTCGGCGGTTTCACCCGGGCGGGTGGGGCACCGAGAGTCAGTTCGACTGTCTCCAGTGTCTCGCCACGGCGTACCTCCAGGCGGATCACACTGCCGGCGCGCGTGTTCTTCTTGATGTAGTCGCGGAACGACTTGATGCTGATGACAGGTTCGCCGTCGATGAAACTGACGAGATCGTCAGGCCGCAGCTTGGCCTTCTCGGCGGGCGAGTTGGGCACCACGTCTTCGATGTAAGCCGGCGTTCGATCCAGCACGTCGGGCACGAAGATGATGCCATGGTAGCCGCCCTCGCCACCGATGATGGCCGGCTTCTTGATCGGCTTGTACTTCCCTTGCATCGCCAGCGTGACGAACTCAGGCATCGAAACGACTACAGTCTTCTCCTGCTCAACCTCCTTGCCGTCCTTGTCCTTCACGATTTCCTTGAACCGCACTTCCGACTTTGCCGTGACCGGGATCGCGTAGTTCATCCACGTCTCGCTCAGCGAGTTCTTGATCTCGCGGCCCACAATGCCGATCAATTCACCCTTGCGTGTCAGGAGCGCGCCGCCGGCCGCGCCGGGGTTGTTGGTGATGGCATCCACAACATACACATCGCCGGTGTAAGGGAACTCGAAAACGCCGCGACGACCGGCCATCTTGGTGTACGCGGAAACCACACCTCGCTGTGCGGAGAGCGGCTCATCGCGGAGCGCGATCTCGAACGTGTTCGACAACGCGACGACCCAGTCGCCTGGTTGCGCATGCGGGCGCTTCGCCGCTGCGAAGAAATCGAAGTGGTCGAGATCGAGGTCCTTTTCCTGAATCTTCAGGAGTGCCACATCGAGTTCCGGTTCCGTCACGATCACCTTGGCGTGGTGTCGTGTGCCGTCGTAGAGATGGACAACCAGATCGGCGGTGTCGAGAAGTTGGCTCGCAACCGTCAGGACGTAGCCATCCTTCGTGATGATGATGCCGCTGCCGTAATTGTTGAGGCGTGAGAAGCCACCCGCCCCGAAGAGTTTCACCATCTTCTTGTTCGCATCCTTGACCACATCCACCAGCGGATCGGCGGCAGGGGCGAAGGACGGCGATACAACCGCGATGGCGATGGCGGTCAGCCAGGGAAGCGTGCGTCGCGTGAGCATGATCGTGCGGTGCCGTACCGAGTGTGGGGGAATGCGCGGCGCCAACGCAGATGTCGGCGCGCGAGGCGTTACTTACCGAGCGTGTATCCGGCGATCTTGAGAACCGCGTAGGGCCGATCGCGGTAGCGAACATCCATCCGGTGCGGCAGTTTGTGGCCATCCACAATCTTGTAGTCAGAGAACGAGACCTCGCAGGGATCGCGGTCGTCGAGATTCTCGCCTTCCTTC
This sequence comes from uncultured Frigoriglobus sp., assembly GCA_964422915.1. Lineage (GTDB taxonomy): Bacteria > Planctomycetota > Planctomycetia > Gemmatales > Gemmataceae > Gemmata. The sequence goes on from CAYRDG010000003.1 coordinate 66,546, forward strand.
GCGAGGAATGTCTCGAATCCCAGGAGGTTCCCGTCCTTCTGTGAGAAGAACCACTTGCAGATCACCGAACCGTGTTTGGTGTTGACGACCGCGCAATCGACGCGGAGCGAGGCAAGCGACTTCGGCGCGGTCCCATCGGTTGGGAAGACATAGTAAGGCTCGTTCCCACCGTGAGCGAAGAGGCCCTCGAAGCCCTTCGGGCCCATCGTCAGGAAGCGATGGTAGTGGTAGAGCGCCATCATGAGGCCACCACTGCCGATCGGTTCCTGCTGCACCGCCAGGTCGGTTTGCTTGAGTGGTTCGAGCGACGTTTCGATATTCAGCTTCAGCTTGACGCGCGTGCCGTCTGCGCTCGGAACAACTTCCGCAGTCATCGGCCCCTTGCGGTCGGCCATCTCGAAGGCGCCGGCGAACGCCAGTTTCACGGGAGCAGCGGAGAACTCGCCTGCGTTCTTCTTGAAGTTCGCGAGGAGTTTGTCGCGTTCCAGTGTGTTAAAATACCAGTTCGCGTACCCCTTTCGCGCCTCGTACATCTTGGCACGCTCACCGCTGATCGCAGGCTTTGGCCCCTTGGGAACCGGCCGCGGACGCGGTGGGCCACCCTGGCCTGGCGGCTTCTCGATCACTTGCGCCTGATTCCCCATCAACCGCACGAGCAACTCGTGCTGTTTGTTCTGACGGCGGATGGTCAGAGGCAGCCGCCATTCCTTCGGGTAGATTCCGAGGATATTCTTGTACTGGTTGGTACTCGTGACCCGGCGGCCCGCGAATGAGAGCAACTGATCGCCTTCCCGCAACCCGCGGCGAAATGCATCGCTCTCCTCCAGGATTTGCCGCACCACCATCTGGGTGAGCGACGCATCCTCACTGGCAGTTCCAACACTCGCGCCGAGCGTGGCGTGGTCGCAGTCGATGCCCGCCTTCAGGTGGCCCAGGAAGTTCTTGATCTGGTTGATCGAGATGGCGTATCCAACACCAGAATTGACCCGCCCGCGCTTCTCGAACGAGCCGCGGCCGTTGATCCCGATCAATTCGCCGCTCATGTTGAACAGCGGCCCACCGGAGTTACCGGGGTTGATCGAGGTCTCGATCTGAATGCAGTCGGTGTATTCCAGCAACCCCTTGCCTTCGGGTGGCTGGTAACGATTCACACCACTCACGATTCCGTACGTCACGGTGGGTGTGAAGTCCATTGCCAGCGAGAACGGGTTGCCCATTGCCAGCGACCAGTCACCGGCCTTCACCTTATCGCTGTCGCCCATCTGCACGAACGGGAATGGTTTCCCTTTCTCCTTCGGCAGGAGTTTGATGAGGGCCACGTCGCCGACCTTGTCGAACCCGCACAGTACCGCATCGTAGAGGTTTCCATCGGCCAGTCCGGCTTGCATGAACGGGCCAGTTGGCTGAACGACGTGGAAGTTGGTCAGCGCGTAGCCAGTCGGGTCGATGATGACACCCGAACCGACACCCTGCCCGCCCTGCATACACACGGCGACAACAGCCGGGTGGACTTTCTTGATGGCGAGGATGCGTTCCTTCTGGGCGTCCAGCACAGATTTGTCTACGGGCGCGGCCGGAGCCTCAGGAGTAACCGTGGCGAGGATTACCACTAGGGCGCTGCCGCTCACTGCAGCGATGCGGGACAGAAGCGATGGCAAGCGCGACATAGGTGAATCTCGGCGTGTTGTTCGGCTGTTCGAATGGCTCACTCGCGAAGGGAGCGGGCCACACACTTATTTCTGCACGCGTGCGTCGGCCAGCGTGACATAGTTGCCGTTGAACGGCGTGTCGGCCTCGACAATTAGCTTCAACTGTTTGACGCCCTTGACCGACAAAACCAACCCCTTGGGTTTGTCCTTCCGGTTGAGTGTGCCCGTAAAGAGCACTTGCCCATCGCCCTCAATGGTGAGTTTCGCGGCGCTTGTGGCATTGGCTCCGTTTTCGTCAATGCCCACGGTTGCTTTGAATTGCGCGTAGTCGCCACCGATGGTGAATGTCAGCGCGGTATCCGGTGCGACGCACAGGCCCTTGCTATACGCGACGTTCTCCAGCTTGATCGCGTCGTTGGAGAGTGACCGATCCTTGAGATACGCCACCGCAGGGTTCAGGTTCACTTCTTCCGGCGGCAGTTGCGGGCGGTCGATCTGCGGCTGCAGGTCGGAGATATACGCCACGTTGCCGAGGTTGTAGTCAAACTTCGAGATCGCCGCAGTGGAAGGATACTTGATCGTCGCGCCGGCCACGGTCGTCACGACAACAGTCCCGTTCTCCTCCACGGCAATCACTGCGGCGTTCAGTGAGTTGCCGTAAACATCGAGGACGCGACAGAGCGTCGGGGAAATTGTGGCCGGTTGCGGCTGATAGAAGACCAGCCCGGCCGCGCGCGACTGACGCAGTTCCTCGCGCGCGCCGCCTCCTTCCGGCTCAAAGTCCACCGTCTGCCCATTCTCGCTGCCGGAGTGAATGGTTCCCTGCACGTAAGTGAGTCCCTCTTCGCGTTCAATGACGTAGAGGTCGCGCTTGCCGCGAGTCGCGAGCATTTTCTTCCACGCCTCGCGTTGCTTGGCGTCGTGGGCTTTCTTCATCACGGCGAAGACCGCGCGCGCCGGGAGGTCGAATGTGGGGGCCGTTTCGCCTGCGGGCAACGGTAGTTGCTCCGTCGCGAGTTTCTTCCCCTTGAGCGCATACTTCGCGACGCGGAATGTGGAACCGTCGGTCAATTCGATCTCGGAGAACGGATCCTTTGGCGTCTGGCGTACGTCGTGCCCGAAGGTCACGACAACGATCTCGCGGGCTGGGACCGTGGCCTTCGCGGAGCCGGAAGCGAGCGTGACGCCCTTCGCGTCCACAGCGACGAGTTTCCCGTTGATCTTCTTGCCGGCGGTGGTCGTTACATCGTCGGCCCAGGCGGAGCCAGTGCAGATGGCCAGGGCGAATGCGAGGGGCATGACAGCCCGGCGGCAGGTTCGCATGGGGAGTCTCATGGTCGTGCCGGACGATGTGGGCGTGAGTGTGGGGATGGAAGCATTCTAGGGGGTAGCCTGCCCAACAGAGAAGGCGGTGGCCGGGGTTAGCGCGGCCACCGCCCAGGTTACCCGGTTGTTACGAATGGTCCGGGCGGCTCACTTCTTGTAACCGTGGACCTTGTCAAGCGCTTCAAAGTAGTTCTTGATGATCGGCTCGAACTTCGCTGGCAGATCACGGGTGATTTCCTGCACCACCTTCGCACGCTCGGCGGCAGGCATGCTGCCCCACTGCTCCGCGTATTGCTTGAGCACCTTCTGATCCACCCCGCCCTTGCCGCTGCCTCCCATGATCATGCTGTCCTGGGCGTGCTGGCTCGGATTGATCGTGCTGCCAGGCTGGTTGCCAGGCTTCTGGCCACCGCCCGGGCAGTTGCCGCCATTGGACTGCCCATCGCCGGGCTTGTTCTTGTTCTCCATCTCCTTGATCAGTTCATCCAACCGGAAGACGATCTTCTTCTGGATGTCCTGGGTCTTTTCGCCGCCACGAGCCAGATCGAGCCGGCGACCGCTGTTGTCCATCAGCTTTTCGATGTTCGAGAGGTCCTTGGGGTCCGGCGCCCAGTTCTGCATGTCGAAGAACATGAGCGTGGCGACCATCGTGTAGCGTGCCGGTGAGTCGGTCACGTCGTCTAGCAGTTTCACGATGTCGCCGACGGCCGCTTCTTTCTTCATGGTGGCGTGTTCCGACACGGCCTTGAAGAAGAAGTATGTGGCCGGGTCGACGGTTTGCTCGGCCTTGACGCTCTTGAGGGCCTCGACCGCCTCCTCGTAGGCCATCTTGTTTGCCGCAGCCTTCGCGAAGGCCAGGGCCACGTTGGCGCGGAAGAAGCCGTCTTGCTTGTCGTCCTTGAGGAATCCTGGGACTTCCGCTGGCGGCATTCCGCCCATGTTGCGGGCGCTGCTCAGCAGCGACTGGGCCTCGGTGTTACCGAGTGCCAGCGAATCGGCGGTGCGATCGAGGACGGAACGGTGGGTCTTATCCCAGACCTTGTTGAACTCGACCTCGTTGTATTTTCCGATCGACTTGAGCCATGCGGCCACCTTTGCCTTGGCGGCATCGGGTGTGGTGGCCTTCATTGCGCTGAAGCCGAATGTTGGTTTCCGGGCCGGTTCGGCGGCGGAAGCCGATGTCGCGACGGAGATACCCGCAGCGATGGCGGCTGCCGCGAACAACCTACGAATCTTCACGGCAAGGCTCCTGAGTTTGGGGTATGAACCGGAAAATCTCGTGGCGCGAGGTGCAGTCCGTCAATAGCTTTGACGATCTGCGCGTGCAATTCCAACGCCAATTAACATCAGTCTAGTCCATTTCGCGGGCCGGGCACAATGGTCTGTTACCCGGCCACGCGATCCTTCATTTTTCACTCACTCATCCGGGCCGGTTTACTGGTTTGCCTGGGTGGCGATCTTGTGGATCATATCCTGAAGCACCTTCTGTCGGTCGGAGAGTTGCTTCAGTTCATTCTGCACAAGCGGGTCCTTCGCCTGTTCGCCGGGGTCCTGGTTGTTGTACATGATCGTCCGCTTGTTCACCTGTTCCTGAAGCGACTTGACCAGTTTCAGTTCGTTCAACAGGTCGATGAGCTTCTTGTCCTGCTTCTTCGCATTCGGATCACTGGGCTTGGGATCGCTGGGCTTGTTTTCCAGCTCCTGCCGGGCCTTCTTGAGGGCCTCCTGCATCATCTTGAGCTGGTCGATCACATCCTGTTCGATCTGCTGTGTGTCCTGGGCCACGCGCGCCTCGTTGAGTCGCTTCTGGATGGCTTCCATGTCGCCCTTGACCTGCGTGAGCACGCCGGCGAACACGACGGCCGTCCCCTCGCCTTCCATGAGCTTGAGTGTCTTCTCGGCTTCGCCCACGATCTGCCCTTCCTTGTCTGCCTGCGCCTGACTCTTCTGGAAGTCGGCCACACCGGGCTTGCCGCCGAGTGACTGAATCGTCTTGTGAATCACTTCCGTGTTGGCCTTCACTTCCATCTGCATGCGGAGCATCTTGGCGACGCGCTCTTCCAGGTTTTGAAGCAGCTTGGCCAGTTCCTTCTCCCGGAGTTGCTTGAGGCGCTTCTCCAGTTCGTCGAGCGCCTTCTGGAGCTTGTCGATGGCCACGTCCTGCTTCTTGGACGCCTCGTTCTTGTCGCCCTTCTTGATGTCCTCCTCGGCTTCCTGCTGCTGAGGGACCGCTTCCTGCACCTGCTGCGCCGCGGGGTCTTGTTTCGGGCTTTGCTGGCCAGACTTACCACCCTTCTGACCGCCGCTCTTGGGGGAACCAGGGCTGGGCTGACCCATGCCACCCATCGGGCTGCCCATGCCGCCAGGCATCGGCTTGGCCTCGCCGCCCTTTTGGCCAGCGGAAGGCTTGCTCTGACCCTTCCCCTCACCCTGCGACTTGTTGTCGGCACTGGTGGGCTTGGATTCGGCGCCGGGCTTCATCGGGTCGCCGCCCATTGGTGACCCGGCCTTAGGCTCCCCAGCCTTCGGTTCACCGGCCTTTGGCTCACCGGCCTTCGGGTCGGAGGGCTTGTCGCCACCGTTCTTGGGTTCGCCAGCTTTCGGGTCGCCGGCGGGCTTCATGTCGCCAGCCTTCGGGCTGCCCATCCCATCGCCATCCTTCGACTCGCTCTTGCTTTCCTTCGTGTCGGGCTTGTTCTCGGCGGAGTTATCGCCTGGCTTGGCCTCGGACTTCGATTCCGCCTTTGGTTGAGGCTTTTCGCTCGCCTGCCCGTCGCCAGCCTTGGGGTCCTGATTCTTCTTGTCGAGCGCGTCGGCGGTGTGCTGAGTCTCCTTGGCGAGGTCGCGCTGTTCCTTCGCGATCTTGCTGGGATCGGTCTTGCCGATGTCGGTGCGCGCGCGAATGTTCTCCTGTTCGCGCTTCAGCTTCTGAATCGCCTCGATGGCCTTCTTGAGGTCGGCGATTTCTTTCTTCAGGCGTTCCAGTTCGCTTTCGGTATTGAGGACTTCGAGAATCTGCTCGAGGGCCTCCATGAGCTTCTTGTCTTTGCCCAGGATGCTGTTGAAGTCGCCGCCGGTGGGAGATTTCTTCCCCAGCCCTTCGATCAGTTCGCTGAACGTCTTTTCGACGCCCTTTTCCTCGATGATCTTGAGCACGGCGCGGAGCGACTTGGCCCGATCCTTGTCCTCGGGGGTATCGCTCTTCTCCCAGCGTTGGGCCAGGCGCAGCACCTGCTCCTGGAACTGGGCAAACAGCTTGCGGGTTTCTTCCTCACTGCGCTTGATGGCGCCGCCGTCGATGGGGACGGGGCTGGGAACCACCGGTTCCTTGGGAAGCGGCGGCTGGGCCGTGAGGACTGACGTGAGGACGAACAGACCGACGGTCGCGGCGAAGGTGGACGCCAGGAATGTCGGCAGCCGGCGGAACATGATAGCCTCCCTCCAGGAGGCGCCGCGGTCGGGCCGTGGCGCCATGTGGTCAATCGACTGCCATTGTGACGAACTGCCGGCGAGCCGCCAACAGCGAACCGGGTGAAATCCGACGACTCCAGGCAGAATGTTACACTCTGTTACGAATCAGGTTACGTCGACTGCGATTTCGGGCCTCCTGGCGTGGCTCCGGCGTCACTTCACGATCACCTGAATCTCCTTCGGCGGGCCGACGGCCGGCGTTAATCGTAGTTTGAAGGTCCCCTCGCGGTTGAGCGACTTCACCTCATAGCTGAACCGGAACTGATGCTGCTCGAAGTTCAGTTTCAGTTCCGACGGAACCATGAGTGCATCCGTCACGGTGTTGCCCGTGGCGTCGATCACCGCGAGTTTCACGTGGATGTCGTCGGCCTTGTACTGGTTCCACTGGATTGTCTGGCTGACCATCTTCGACTCACCCTTCGTCAGCGAGACGATGCCGACCTCACCATAGGTCGGGTAATCCTTCAGAAGCTGACCGCGCAGGTAGTCCTGCCACTTGACGACCTCCTGGCGAATGCGCGTCTGACTCTCGCGAATCTTGATGAGGTCGTTCTTGAGTTTCTCCTTCGTTTGTACCTTGCCGAACTCATCGCGAATCCGTTTGAGTAATTCCTCAAGCGCGTACAGGGAGTTCTGAGCGTCTGCGACCACTGATTGCGGTGCCCATTGACCGGCGTTCAAGGGATTCTGAACCTGATTCAGAAGCACCAGCGACTTGGCAAAGGTTGCCAGCGGCGCATCGGGAGACTCGGACAGCACGGAGTTGAGGCGTTCCGTGAGTTGCCGGTACACGTTGAGTGCCCCCTCGTTGATCCTGTTCACCTCGCACTCGCGCTGGATGCGGCGCAGTTCACGAACCACGGATGCCACGATGTCGCGTGACTTCTCCACATCGCCCAGTGCGTCCTGCGCCCGGACCTTCACGGCATCAACGTGCTCGGGGATCTGATCCTTGAAGCCGTTGGTACTGCGGACGAAATCGTATTTACCGCGCGCGGCGGCGAGTTTGTTCAGCGCCTCGTCGAGTCGCGTGGCGAGTTGCTCCTGATCCTTGCCGATCTCGATGAGCAGGTCGCCCTCCGAGACGATCCGCAAGCGGATGGGATCGACGTTGCGAGTGACGCGCGGGCCACCCGCGTTGTCCACGTTGTTATCCGTGGCCTGCACGTTCACATCCATGCGATAGATCGTCTGCACGCCATCGCCCTTGGGCAACAGATCGAACACGCGATTGCCGAAACGGTCGCGCACGTCGAGGTCGATGAAGTCGCGGCGGGTATCGTTCAGGTCAATCTGGAGTACAGCCTGTGCCGCAGCGTCTTCGGCCCTCGGGTTCGCCAGGGTCTTCTCGAGCTGTTCGCGTGTGTCGCGCCGGAGTTTGTTCATCTGTTCGTTGAACGCGCTGACCTCGAAGAGGTTCGACTCGCGGCGATCGTCGGCCTTGTCGAGGAACTGGAAGTTATCCAGTTGCTTGAGCGCCAGCGGTGCGCCGGGCGTACCTGGCAACGGCGGCGTCAGGAGCGAACGCAACGCATACTTCACGCGATACGCGCGGACGATGTCGGAGTCTTCGGCATAGTAATTGAACGTATATTCTACCTTGCTCAACCCGTGGTCGTCCTTCACGAAGCTGTCGGAGGTGAACGGAATGCGCGCCCGCGGCGTGACGAGATAGACATTGCCGACCTTGCGGATCACATCCACCGCGACTTCCACCGTTGGCGGCTGATCCTGCCCCACCTGAATCGTGATCGTGCGGCGCGCCGTGATGTTGTACTTGTTCGTGAACATCAGCTCGAACTTCACGTTATCCATCAGTCGGAAGTCACCCTTCCCTTCGGCCGACTGGTTTTTGAACACGATTCGGAAGCCCTCGCCGTTGCCGGTAATCTCCAGTGGAACGAGAGTCTGTGTCGGTTTGCCGTCCTTGTCGAGGATCGTTCCAGGGAAGCGTCCGGTGATGGGTTTGGCGAACGCGCTGGCGATGCGGTCGTTGGGCGAGATGCTCCCATCGTCGGCGGTGTACGTCTCGCCGAAGAGTGTCAGTTCGGTGCCGGCCGGAACCGCGAAGACAGTCGCTTCACCGGTCAGACTGGGGTCCTTGGCTCCGACCTTCTGCAGTCGTCCCTTGAGCGCGGTGTAGCTTTCGTTGGCGGGCGGCGCGTGGTGCAGGTAGGCCGGTTCCGCCTGTTCGCGGCCGAGGCGACGTAGCTGCGGTGGGGGAATGAGGCGAATGCGTTTGGCGGGTGTGGCGAAGTCGGCCGCGCGGATGACGAACTCCACGTCCTCCTTCAGACCGACAATCTCACCGGCAAACGCATCGCCCTTCTCGGGTGCAAGGTCGCCGCTGCCGGCTGTCTGTCGGCCGCGGAACTTGTACGAGACGGCAGTCGGTACGTCGAGCCGGCGGAGCGTGCGCCCCATCGACGGTTCTTCGGCCTTCGCGGTCAGCGACTGGAACACCCCTTGCAGTTCCTCATAGCTGCTCCCCATCGCCTTTTTTACTGCATCACGTTCCTTCGCTTCATCCGCGGAGAGTTCCGCGCCCGTGTCGCGGCCGAGTCGCTCAACCGCGTCCACTGTGGGTGCGCCGCCCTGCAGGTCTATCGAGGCGAGTGCCCCCTTCAGTTCTGGAACGGGACGCCCGACGAGCTCCGATGTCACATCGCTCCAGCGCAGCGGGCGCCAGCCGAAATACTCGTTGCGATCCGCAATCACCCAGCGATAGGCGCGCGCGGTGATCTTCGGTTTCACCTCGCGGCCGATATTCAGTTCCCCATCGGCCGGGAAGCCGACCAGTTCCAGGTGAACCCGTCGCGGCCAGGGTGTGCTGGCCAGTGCGACATTTCGTTCCAGAAAGATGCCAGTGACATGCGCGAACTTCCACCCGAATCGACCCACGTTTGCGGAACGCGTGGCTATGGCAAAGCTCGTGAACGCGACCACTACTGTGACAACCAGCAGGCCGACCGTCAGGAAGCCGAGACGCCACAACCGACGCCAGTTGAACACCTCGGAAACGGGCACCTTCTCCACGCGGTCGCGTGCCTCGTCGATAGTCGCCCGGAGCATCTCCTTCGAGTAGCCGTACTTCTCCATTGCATCCACGTCGGCCATTTCAACTGCCGTGATGAGCCGGTCGCCCAGGAGCTTCGGGAAGCGCCTTTCCAGAACAAGTGCAAGCGCGGCGTAGGAGAACTCCGTGGTGAGCCGGCGCGCGATCCGGAAGACGACGATGCCCGCGAGGAGCGCCGCGGACGCTGCCAGCGTGAGCGCACGGACCCACCACGAGCCATCGTGGACCCAGTCCCAGCCCAGTGTCTTGAAGAGGCCGTAATCGAGCACAAGGCCGACGCTGAACCAGAGCGCGACGAAGAGAATCGCCGTGAGCGTTCCCTCGATCACGACATAACGTCGGATGATGCCGCGAAGTTGATCGAGCGGGTGATACATCTTCGGGTCGCGCTCGCGCTCGGCCCGTTCGGTTCCTGCTACCCGCGGCTTTTCCACTGTGGACATAGGGTGTCACTCAGATTGAATCGCTCGTGAGACTCGCCCCGATCGCTTCCCGTGATGCCGCATGTTACCGGCATCACTGTTCCACTCCGGGAGTTATTCTGAATCCGTGCGGCACGTCATGCCAGCCGCAGCAACTTTCGCGCGCTCCATTCAACGCAGAGGAGCGCCACGACAACCGTCAGTCCGATGGCAATGGGAATCACTGCCCCGGTGTAATCTGAAGCCGCAACGCCGATCGCTGCTCCGCCGGCCACGACCGCGACCCCACCGAGCATGATCAGCCCTGGCCGTGTTTCGGCGCGGAACGCGACGAGAGACAGAATCAGCAGGCCACTGCCCAGTACCCAGTGAATGCCGTAGGCCGGCACAGAGTCAATCACTGCCAGACCCGATGCCACGATCGCAGCTAGACCCGCGACAATTGCCAGCACGGTCAGGGTGATGCGCCCGGCATCCGGCACCGAATGGCTCACCGCCGACCACAGTCCGCGGAGCGCGAGTAGCAGGAACGCCGCCCCGGCCAGCCATGCCAGCCCACTGAGTATCGGCGCGCGTGTCGCGTCGAGACGGACGGGCGTATCCCACAGGTCTTGCGTCGGCCCGCGGTTCTGCAGCACCGATTTCTCGGCCCGAATGCAGTCCGGGATGAGCCGGAGCAACTCGCGGTCGGTGAGCTTGAATGCCAGCCGCGGCATCCCGGCTTCCTTCGGCAGCCGATTGCCGAACTCCGTCTGGACCCGATCGGGGAGCTTCTTGCGGTAGTCGGCGTCGAAATCGCTGGCCATCTTCAGCAGCGCCGCGAAGTCGGGCCGGGTGTTATCCATCTCGGGATTCGACGCGCGAACGCGGAACTCACCCGAGAGCGTTTCACCTGGCGAATCCGGCACGTCGATGGCAACGCGATAGACGAAGTCGCCCGGCGGAAACTGCTTCGGATCGAGTTGCACCTGCCCTGTGTAGTAGCCATCGAACACCCCGGCGGCGCTCTTCTTCTCGGCGAGCGAATACGGGCCGAACTCGCGGGCGTCCTCGGGCCGCGTCGAACCGGCCTTCTGCCGGACGATGCGGAACTTCGCGCCAACATCCCGGGTGTAGGGTTCGGCGTTCTCGTTGAGAATGCGAGCCTGCACCCGCAACGGGGCGCCCGAAACGCCCTCCTTGCTGACGAGTACGCGGCCGCGCGGCGCCTTGATGTTCCGCTTCGCGGCCATGTACTTCATCAGCTTGAACCAGAATCGCTCGAAGTATTCCTTGCCAGTGCTGTTGCCCGGATCGAAGGAACGCAGCCGATAGAGTTCCGCCGACGCCAGGAAGGCTGTTCGGTACGAGGCGGACGGGTTATTGGTCACGATCCACGGCGTTGGTGCGGGTCCGCCTGTGTCGCCTTGATCAATGAACTCTGCCAGTACCGCGCTGCCGGGCTTCACTTCCTTCACGGGATAGGCCGAGAAGAAGCCACGACGTGGGAATAGCTCTTCCTTGAGGTCGGCACTGGGTGCGTACTTGTCGCGATCGGTGAAGAACGGCTCCCAGCCGGCGACCGGATCGTTGGGAACCTTGTCGTCGAGTTTGAGCAACTCGGAGCCAATGATGCGCTCTGGATAGAGCTTCAGTCGGCGCGGAACCTTGGGAATTGGCTTGATGCGCTGCGCCACGATGTCCGCCGGCAACACAGGGAGCACTTCGAGAATCTTGACGAGGCGGCCGCTTCCTTCCTCCACACGCGCGAGCTGGTAGGTATTGATCGGGCCTGCCACCAGGATGAGACCGCCGCCGCCCTCCTTCACCCACCGAGAGAGTGCCTCCGATTGAGGCTGGGTCAGTTCGCTCCAATCGGGGTCGAAGGCGATGATCAGGTCGTATTCGTTCAGGTTGTAGGGCTTTTCCTCGGCGCCGAGGTCCTTGTTGGTCAGGTCGAGTCGCGTGGGGAAACGCCGCAGCACAGTCTCATCCTTTTCCGGGGTGAGGTGCCCACCCTTACCCGCATCGTTCTGGACGTATGTTGCCAGCGCTGCTCGCTGATCCTGTACCTCACGCACGAGCAGTGTGCGCAGGAAGGTGAACTCGCGACCAGGAGCATCCGTGACCAGCAGAATGCGGAGCTTCTGCCGCACGACATTGATGTTCGGCCGCTCGCGGACGTGCTCGGCTTCGGCGAACGCCTCGCCTGCGTCCTTCGCGATGCGGACACGCGCATTCCATTTCCCTTCTGGCAGCACGCGTTTCTTGATGGCCGCATCCTTTGACTCCACCGTGAGCTTTTCCGGTAGCTTGGCAGGGTCGATGACGAACTCCGCCTGGCCATGCGGCGGGTCGCCAGGACTGAAGGTGAGCTTCTCCATGAGCGTGTGATCGGCCGGTGCCGTCTTCATGTCGTGGTCAGGCATCCAGAGGTCGAGGAAGACCTCCACTTCCTTGTTCGCCATGTTCACGCCGTCGGCTTCGACAATCAGTTTCCAGGCTTCATCAATGGGCGCGCTCTCCGGGGCGCTCACTTCAGTAATAGCGATGGCCGCTGTTTGCCGGTCCTCGCCCACGGCCACGGTGAAGACGGGAATCTTCTCGCGTGACGCACGCTCGCGTAGCTCGAGGTAGCCCACGTCGGAGCCGAGGTTACTGCGGCCGTCGGAGAAGACGACGATCCCTTGCACCATGTTGGCCGATTCGCGGTTGACGGCGGCTGTGACCGAGTCGGCGACGTTGGTTCCAGCCGCGATGGTGCGGGCCACGTCGATGCGCTTGTCGAGTTGTTCGAGGTTCTTCGAAAGTTTCTCAAAGTCGGTGGGTGAAGTGATGCCGAGGGTCTTCTGCAAATCGGCCTCGGCCTTGCGCTTGAACCACGCCGAGGCCCAGTCGGGCGTGCCCGGCGCGCTGCCATTCCACTCCGGCGACTTCTTCAGTTCCTCCTTGCCCCCATCCGAGAGGCCACGCAGGAGGAACGGCTTGAAGTCGTAGCGTGCGAACGCTTCCCAGTCGCCCTTCGACCACGCCGGTTGCCCCTGTTCGATCAACTGCGGCGACTCGTCGAGCCGCGTGCCGAAGGCGTACACCGCCACCGGGTTCTTCTCCAGTAATCGCTTGAGAAAGGCCACGTTATCATCGGAAAGGAACTCGATGACATGGTCCATTCGTGTCTTGGGCTTGCGCTTGGGCCCGCTGCCAATCTCGTCGGTCACGGTTGCGACGCTGGGCGAGATATCGAGCAGGATCACAACGCGCGATTGTTTGTTCGTCTCTTCCCATGTTTGCACCGAAGGCAGCAAGAACACGAGACAGAGTATCGCATACACGGCCATACGCAGCAGCGCCAGCGGAGCCGCCCAGTACCATCGTACCGAGCGCGCGTCCTTGACATACATGAAGGCAACGAACAGCGACCCGAGAACATAGATACCGATGGTCAGCGCGTACCACTTCACCGCGTTGCCTGAGGTGACAGTAGCGATCCCTTCGGGCTTCTGCGCGGCTTCCACGAAGTAGTACGAGATGAAGCACCACACTCCGAAGAGGCCGAGGAGCAAACCATTGGCCCACGCGAGGCCAAGCGCGAGCGGGTTGCTTGCTCCAGGCGCGTGACTGAGAGTCGCCCGGTACGCGGTGACATAACGGAACGCTCCTCTGGCTCCCACAATCAGAATGGCGAACGCGCCGGCGCCGCAGATACCCAGCGCGGCGAGCGAAGCGATCAACCGCGCATTCGCAATCGGTGCGCTTCCCGCCAGCGAGTTCACGGCGACGATCGCTTCGTGAATGGCTCCATACGCGAGCAACGAGAAGATCGTGCCCCACACAAGGCCGCTCACGGTCGCATCGCGACCCGCGGAACTGCGCCCGGCCGGATTCGCATACCGATAGACATTCCGCGCGACGATCACCGCCGCCAGCGCGGCGAGAATCCACCATGCCGACAGGACGACGCTGGCGGCATCCGACGAGAACTGGTCGAACGAGTCGCCCAGTCGCCGAAACACAAACTCACTTTTCTTCGTGCTGTCGCTCATCGTGCCGTGTGGTGTTAAGTGCTTCGTGTTCGCTCACCGCAACTCGGTTCGACACTCTCGGAGCCGGGTTACGAGGGATTCGCCGCTGTTGTCTCAGATGCTGCTGCACTGGCTGTCTGCATCACGCTTGCTCGCGGGGCGTATGCGGCCGCGGCCGAGGGCGCGAGGGCGTCCAGGTCGTCGGGCTTGGTGTGATAGCTGATCCGCACGGCCCAGGCCTGCTCTGCGATCAGGAGCAGGAGCAGCAGCAGGTAGATCCACCGGCGGCTGGAGAGGTCCGACGGCTTCTGCTTGAGTTCGTCGATCCACGAGAGATCCTCGGCATTGTGCAGTGGCGCCTTGCTCGTGAGCTGGGCGATGTCGTCGCTATTGGCGCGGTGCAAGTCGCCCTCGTGCATGGCGTTCACATTGAAGGCGACGCCAAGGAAGTCCACATCACTGAACTGATCGAGGACCGCCGGCGGAGCGCCAGGCGTTGCTGGTGCCGTTTCCTTTTTGCGTGTGAGTGTGAACAGGTACGCGCCTGGTAGCTGGGCGTCGGCGAAATTCAACTGGAACGGTGGGCGTGGCGCATCCACCGGTGCTTCCTTGGGCGGATCGGGCGAGTTCATCGTCACCTTGCCCAGATCTTTCAGGATCACAGGCATGTGCCGGTTGGCAGGCGGTTTCGTGGCATCGGCGGTCATTCGGTGGACGGTGACAGTCGGTTCATAACGGGCGTAGTCGAACTCGGCGACGAGGCGGTCGCCGACCGAGCGGTTGGCATCGTCGCCACCACCAGAGAGATATTTCTGCATCTCGCCCACAATCACGACCCAGCCTGGACTTCCCTTGAGTGAGGGCCAGTCGTTCCACTGCTTCTTCTCGGCGTGCGTGCCGCCGGCATCGGTGGTCATCACGGCAACGCGACCGCGACCGAACTGTTTCACGATGTAAAGCGGGTCGCCGTACTTCGCCTCGTCGCGCAACAGTGTCGCTTGCCGTTTGGCTTCCACCAGCTCGGGCTGCGTCCAGAACTCGCGAAGTACTGGTTCGCTCTCGTCGCCGGTATTGATCTGGTCGCAGAGTAACGCATCGAGCAAGCGGGCGAGTTCGGCCAGAGGTGCGCCGGCGTTGGCGCCGGTCACACGGCGGATGCGTTCGAGCAATCCGTCTGGCCCGTCGAGATATTTGCGTGCCTTCTCGAACTTCGGCTCGTTGTACTGCTTCCGAATGAGGTTCACGAGTTCAACGGTCTTCCCCTCGAACTCGGCGATGGGGGCTTCGTTCTGGAGGCAGTAGAGTTCCTGTACCGACTTGTCATCGCGCCATGCGCCGCGGCGCGACACCGGCCAGTGTGCATCAATGTTGACGACGTTGAAGAACGGCTCGACGCCATCGTTCTTGAGGAGTTCGCCCCGGTCGTCGAGGTAGATGCGACGCAGTGCCGCGTGGAACCGATTCGCCGGGGTACGGAGCAGCAATCGCTTGGTGAGTGCCGCGCCGCGAAGCAGGAACTGCTCCAGCGTGGTGACCTTCGGTTTGTCCTGAAGTGGCACCGGGAAGAAGCCGGCCGTGCCGCGATAGAACTTGGTGTTGTAGTCCGACGGATTGACGTTCGGGCCGAGGAAGACGCCGACGCCGCCGCCCCCGGCGACGTACTTTTCCAGATTCTTCACGGCCGCGTCGTTGAGTGCCGGCACGTTCATCAGATACACGGTGGAGAACGGCCGGAGATCGAGCTTGTCGAGCTTGCCGTAGTCGCCATTGACGACCTCGATGTTGCCCAGTTCCTGCGCCTTGGTCTGGAAGAGTGTCCGAAGGTAGTAACTGTCGCCTTCGGACTTCGTGCGAAGGTCGACCCCGCCCTCGACCGTTCGGCCGTCCACGATGAGCACCTTCACCGTGTCGCGCACCTCCACGACCGCGTGGCGGGCGTTGTCGATCGGGAGGCCGCCTGGTTCGGGCGTGGCGATGGCCGCTGTGATGAGGTTGAAGCGGTCGAGGGGGCGTTCCTTCGTGCCGCCGCGTGTCAGCGTTCCTTGCACGGTTCGGGTAACTTCCTGGTTGGATGGCAGTGTTGCGATGAGTGCCGACTGGAATGGGAAGTCCGGGGCGCCATTGAGGTAGAAGTCGATGCGCACGTCCTTCACATCGGTGGCGCCGAAGTTCTTCACGCGCACCTCCATCTCGACCTGCTGATTGGCGGAGACAACACGATTCCGCGGTTTGAACTCGACGATTGCGAGATTATCACTGAAGGCCGGCGATTTGCGATCGGGCTTGCGAGCGGGATTGCCCACGTCGATGAAGTGAACGGTGGCGCCGCCCTCCTTCAACTCGCGCAGCAAGTCGGAGATCGCCGGGCCATCGGCAGTCCAGTCCACGGCGCGGAGATCCGAGACGACGTGAACAACCCGCGCATCGCCGGCGGGAGTCTGGTCGAGTTGCTCCTTGGCACGGCGCAGGCCGTTGGGGAGTCCGCGGTGAATGGTGGAGAGTTGCAGAGCCTTGAGGTAGTCGCCAGCCGCAGCGATGCTCCCTGCGCCCACGCGAGCCTCATCGCGCTGGTCGCCCTGGTTCCGCGGCACGCGCTTGCCGTCCACCTCTTTTGTTCGCGAGGGGAACGAATCATCCGGGTTCGATAGAGGCAGAATGTGCATCGTCTGGGGGGTTGTGGCCTCGGCGGTGGCCGGCATGAGTTTCTCGGCAATGAGGCGCTTGGCTTCGTCGAATGCAGTGGTCGAGTTGCCATCGTCGCGGCGCCAGCCGTCGGCCATACTGGGCGTATCGTCCAGAATGACGACGTGTGTGGTTGGCCTCGTTTCCGCAGCGGTATTGGTGCCGCCACAGCCGCCGATATAGCGGGCGAAGAGTACGCCAACGAAGAAGACCATGAGGCATCGCAGAAGCAGCAGCAGGAGTTGTTCGAGGATCTTCCGCCGGCGCATCCGTTTCTGCGCCTTGAGGAGGAACTCCATCGCCGCCCACTTCACGCGCCGGAAGCGAATCCGGTTGATGAGGTGGATGATGATCGGCAGGCTTACCAGAAGCGCGCCGGCAACAAACGTCCAGGGGTTCAGAAAGAACGACATCATCGGTGCATGTCTCTCGGCATGAGCGTTCTTGTGAGGCGGGGAAGGCGTGGCTCGGCCCCACCAGTATTCGCACGGCGGTTCGGCACGAAGCCTTGCGCCACCCAGCGTTTCCTAGCGCCGCGCGGGAGCGGCTCGTATGGACATCCGCTGGAAGAGGAACTTCGACAGTACGGCGTCCATGTAGTCGCTGGTCCGCAGGAGCGTGTAATCGACGCCGATGCGGGTGCAACCGCGTCGGACCTCCGTGAGATACTCTTCCAGTTCTGCCAGGTAGCCTTCGCGGAGGGCACGCGGATCGCAGAGCAGGTCGGGGAGTTCTTCGAGCCCCTCGAACTTCGTCATCCCGGAGAATGGGAAGAGGAGTTCGTCATCGTCAAGAACGTGGAAGACCATCACATCGTGCCGCCGGTGCCGGAGCATCTCCAGCCCCTTGAACAGCGGCTCACGGTCGCACAGGAGATCGGAAAAGAGAAGTACGAGGCCGCGGCTGGGCATGCTCTCGGCCACCTGCCGCATGATCTTCAGGATGTCGGTTTTCTCGCGTGGCTTCGAGACGTGGAGCGCCCGCGTCACGGCATCCATGTGCTTTTGCGACGAGCGCGGCGGAATCGATTCACGCACGTCGGAGTCGAAGGTGATGAGGCCGCAGGAGTCTTGTTGCTTCACGGTCAGGTACGAGAGGCACGCCGCCGCTGTGGCGACATACTCGTACTTGTCCATGGTCCCGGCGCGATGGTGCTTGTCGCGTCCATACATCATGGACTCGCTCGCGTCCACGACGACATACGACCGAAGATTCGTCTCGGCTTCATACTGCTTGATGACGAACTTGTCGGATCGTTGCCACACCTTCCAGTCGATGCGGCGGAGGTCGTCGCCGGGCATGTATTCCCGGTGCTGTACGAACTCCACACTCTGCCCGTAGACCGGACTCTTGTGCATCCCAGACAGGAAACCCTCGACCACCTGGCGTGCCCGCAAGTCGAGTTGCGAGATACGCGCGATCACTTTGGGATCGAGGAACCGCCGCGGATCGGATTCGTCGCGCCTGGCCATTCGAGAGATTCCAGCATCCAGGTGTGATGGTTCCAAGTTAGAAGTCGCGGCAGTTATCCCGTGTTCCCAACTTGGAACGGGGAACACGGGCACAGGAACCGGACATCACGAGGCGAAGATATTCTGGAACCGGGGGTCGTTGAGAAGTTGCCCTTCCTTTTCGGGCGTCTCCTCGATGATCTTCTTCACCACGTCATCGGTGGTCACGCCCTCGGAAGCCGCCGTGAAGTTCGTGAGGATGCGGTGCCGCAGGACCGGGTACGCCAGTTCGCGGATGTCTTCGGTGGTCACGTGAGCGCGGCCGTAGAGAAGCGCGCGGGCCTTACCACCCAGAATCAGATTCTGCACCGCGCGGGGGCCAGCACCCCACGAGAGCCAGTCCTTGATGAACTTCGGCACGCCCTTCTCGCCCACGCGGGTCTGGCGCACCAGAGCCAGCGCATAATGGATGACGTGATCCGTTACAGGCACCTTGCGGACGAGTGTCTGAATCTCCTGAATCTGCTCGCCGTTGAGGACCGGGGTGATGTCATCGGACTGGACACCCGTTGTTCGCCGGGCGATCTCGAACTCCTCGTTGAACTTCGGGTACTTGACGTACACCTTGAACATGAAGCGGTCTTGCTGTGCTTCGGGCAGCGGGTATGTACCTTCCTGCTCGATGGGGTTCTGCGTTGCCAGCACGAAGAACGGATTCGCGAGCTTGTGGCGGACGCGACCGACCGACACCTGCCGTTCCTGCATCGCTTCCAGCAAGGCGGCCTGCGTGCGGGGCGGCGTGCGGTTGATTTCGTCGGCGAGCACCATGTTCGCGAAGAGCGGCCCTGGACGGAACAGCAGCTCGAAGGAACCTGAAGCGGGATTCTTCTCGATGAAGTCCGTGCCGGTGATGTCCGCGGGCATCAGGTCCGGGGTGAACTGAATGCGGCTGAACTCCAGCGAAAGGCAGCGCGACAGCGTGCTGATCATCAACGTCTTCGCCAGCCCAGGCACGCCTTCAAGCATGCAGTGGCCCTTGCTGAAGAGGCCAATGAGCAACTCTTCGATGACCTGATCCTGACCGACGATGACGCGGGTCAGTTGCTTTTTGATATTGTCGAATGCGGTCTTCAGTTTCTGGATGGCGTCGATGTCGGACTGAGCCATCTGTCCCTGGTTACTCATCGCGGTCGGCTCTTGGAAAGTGGGTAAGTGGGGGTAAGTGTAGGGATAGAGATAGACGAATGAGGCGGCCGTGCCGCACGCGAATCGTCGATTTTGCGGATCTGGCAACGCTAAAGGCGGGCAGGGTCGTTACAACCCCGCCCGCCGGAACGCGCCAGGCACTACCGCTGGTAGAACGGGAGGATCCCCTTCTCCAGTTGGAGGATTGTCAGATTGACGCTGGTGACGAAGATCGGCCCGATGTAGCCCTGGCTCCAGCCACCCGAGGTCTTGTCCTGGTTGTCCAGAATGGGCTGGAAGTGGACGTCCTTGAACTTGCTCCACGTCAGCCGAGATTCCTTGGGGCTATCCGGGAACATCTCGCCATACTTGGCGTCGCCCAGTGCGTACATCGCCTGTGCGAAGTAGTATGTCTGGTACTCATCGTGGGCCTGCCGCCCCTTCGACATGTAGGTGTTTTCGTTATCCTTGCAATACTTGATCCACTTCTTGGGCAGGTCTCCCTTGTACTGACCCGCGGAGAAGCCGCAACAGATTGCCGCTGCCGTTAGCGGCGGGCGACCCTGACCGCGAAGCGCGCCGCCGCCGCCGCCCGCATAGCTGTAAATGATGCCGCCGTCGGGCGTGGTGCAGGCTTCCAGGTATGCCAGAGCCTTGTCGATGCTCTCCTTCGGCACCGGAATGCCTGCGTTCTTCGCGGCGCGTAACCCCTGCAGGGCGGTGATCGTGACCGATCCTTCGTCGAAGTTGTTGCCGTCCTGCGCGCTGACGTAGCCCCAGCCTCCGATCTTGACCGTCTTGCCTTCGGGCTTGCGGTGATCCTTCTCGGTCTGGGCCTTGCAGATGAAGTCCACCGACTTTTTGAGGAGTTTTTCGAGCTTCTCACGCTGTTCCTTGTCCTCTTCCTCGCCGTAAACGCTGGCGAGGAAGAGTGTGCCGAAGCCCTGGCCATACATGTATCGGGTCGATTCGCTCGGGTTTCGCACGTCGCCGATCATGCCGTTGGGTTGCTGGCGTGCCGGTGAAAGGAACCACTTCACGGCGTTGGTGATCTGGTCGGAGTATTTCCCTTCCTTGAGTGTGCTCCCTTCCATCAGGAAGCACATCCCGGCCAGGGCGGTCATTGTGGTGGGGTACTGGCCATTCTGCGCGGAGAAGTGCCCATCCTTCGCCTGCTGCTTCTTGAGATACTCCAGTCCCTTCTCAACGGCCTGTTCAACGGCCTTGCGACGGACCTTGTCGGCCTTGTCGTCGGCGGCTTGCGCCGGGCGCGGGCCAGGAGCGGCAACCAGTGCGACCGCAGCGACAATCGCCAGCGCCGCCAGCAGCAAACTCCGGGGCATGTGTTCTCTCCGGGAGAATGCCCCGCGACAGGCCATCACGGCCGGAATGGCGGGGTCTAGGAAAGAGACGAAGCGGGGGCAAAAAAATAACAGCCGTGGGCGCCGGTTGACCACCACGGCAGGGAAAGCCGAACGCAATGTAGCCGGATTCGTGGTCCGAATGGCTACTTTTTGACCTCATCTGGCGAAATCAGGATCCGCGTGTCGTAGCGGTTCATGCTGATTGTGCCGTTCTTTTGATCCACCGTCAGGCTCATGAAGAAGTTTCCGTTGTATTGTACGGAACGGTTGAACACCAATCGGCCGCGTTCCTTCTCGATCACCACTACCGGATGCGTGTGTACATTGTTTTGGTTGATGACTGGTGCAGACGCGATGATGACTGGCAGATCGGCGAACTGCTCCAGCACGATCCACTGATGTTCCAGCAGGTCGGCATAGAACCATAACCGCTTGTTGGTAGCACGACTGAAGGCGTAGATCGGTCCGTTCACCTTTTCCGAACGGAGCATGTGGTTGTTGTAGATCGGGGCCCGCCGCGTGCCGTTTGGCCCCTGCGCGTTCGGGTCGCGGTTGAGTATGAGGTAGTACTTCTCGGCATCAACCAGCAGGTGAGCACTGACGGCCGGCTTGACGTGCGCGTCGACGTTCTTCGCGTCGATCTGCAGCTTCGCAACGACCGCGCCCGTGCGGACCGAGAGAATTTCGGCTGTCCCATCGGGTGTGACAACGCCGGTCCATTGCGGATTCAGCGGCGAATCGAGGGGCACCGACTTCGCGTCGAACTCTTTCTTCCACACGTCCTTGCCCGTGGCCAGGTCGTAGAGTCGCAACGCGCGTTTTTCATCTTCAGTGCCCGTCTGCACCAGGGCATGGCGTCCGAAGAGGAGGAACGATTGCGCGCGACCCAAGACAGCGCCGGAATCGGGCGACTTCTCGACCACCACGCCATCCACCGCGCGAAGCAGTTTCGTGGAGACGGGCTTGGACTTGTCGTCGTTCTCAATTAGCACGATGTAGCGGCCATCGCCAACGATCTCGGTCCGATCGCCGATCCCGGTGCGTGTCCAGAGCGTGCGGCGCGTGATTGGCTCGACGCATTCCAGTCCATCGCGAGTGAGAACCGCGATGAATCCAGGTTGCACGACCGTCGATCGGCCGAGCGTGACCGTGTAACCATCAGCGAACTTGACCACGCACGCGCCGTTGGCAAGCACCTCAACTGGCGGGTTGGGGTTCATTCCGGGCTGGACCACGGGCGGATTCTCGCCCAGCAGGTTGCGGCTCCAGAGTTCCTTTTTCTCGGCGAGATCGAGACAGTGGACCCACATCCCCAGTTGTACCATGAGAATGTGGCCTGTGCCCTGGATGAACTTCGAGTACGGGATCGGGTAACCGTTTCGGGTATAGAGATTCGGCGCGATCATGTTCGGGAAACGGCACTTCTCGCTACCCGTGGCACGGTCGTAGCCGATGAGCGTCCATGAACCGTTGCCCGACCGGTACTGGTCGAGCACAAAGCGATACTGGCGGAACGCCGGGAAGAGGTCCGGCGGCGATTCCATCTCGAACTGCGCGCCGAGATTGACACCGGCGATCGGCGACTTCTGTTCGGCCTTCACGCGCGTCGGCAGTGGATAGCGGGCCGGTTCCAGATACGGCAGCAATCGCTTGTCGGTGAGCAGGCCGTTGAGGTAGTCGAGACCCGTCTTGCCGTCGCGGACCACAACGTTGGCGTATTCCTTGCCGAGTTGCAGATAGAGGCCCACGGCGTCGGCCATCATACGACTGTCGATCATCAACCGGGCCAGTGCCTCGGTGGCGCGTGCGCGGATGGTGGGGTCCTCGGCGCTGACGCGCAACTGCGAGAGGTGCGTCTGGGCTTCGCGAGCGTCGGCAGCGTTCCTGGTGGAAAGCAGCACGTCGGCCAGTTTGAACTGAGCTTCACGACCGGCGTCGAAGAACGGCCCGAAGACCGCGACGAACTCGCGGAGTTGCTTCAGATCGTTGCCGCCGCTGACCTGCGCCCACTCCTTGTTTACGCGAACTTCCAGTGATTTCTTCGCCTCCTCGGTGGCCGCGCGGCGAATCATCGACTCGATGCGGCCGCGTGCCCACACGTCGGGCCGCATCTTCACGTTTGGCTCATCGGGCATGTCGATGAGTTGCTTTCCTTCACCGAGGTTGGCCAGTGCGAGGTAATGGTCGAATGCCTCGCCGAGTCGACCCTGGGCCTCGCGGCCACGGGCCAGCAGGTACTGATACTGCCGCTTCCGGCGATGGATTTCGTCATCGCGGCGCGCCTTATCCTCAGGAGCTTCTCCCGGCTCGGCCGGGATATCGCACAGCGCTTCATACTCCTTGAGAATGTCCTCGGACGAATTGAAGTCCGCGCGGAGCATCTCGGTGTACGCGATGTAGAGTTTCTCGCGCAACACCGGTTGCTTTTCGGGTGGCAGATTGTTCTTCTGAGCCTCCTTGAAGTCCGCGACAGCCTGTTTGAGTTTGCCATCGTCGAGTCGCAACTCGCCACGCGCCAGCAGGCCCAGTGGGTCCTTTGGGTTGGCCGCGAGGAGTTTGTTCATCTCGGCGATCTTCTGTTCCAGTTGCGGATAGCAGGCAACCTCCCACGGCGACTGCGCAAAAACCATGCCATCCTGGAACACAAGGTTACCGATGCCATACTTGGCCAGTTCCGCGGTATCGTTGCGTTTACGAGCGGATGTCTTCGAAACGATCTGCCCATCGGCGATCTTGATCGCCCAGATTTCCCCTGCCGGAACGCCAGGGTCTTTCCCGGCGTTCTCCTGGCGAACCGGTACGTAGTACGCATCGCGACTGAGCGCGCCGTGGCCCGTGGGCGTGGGGATACCGCTGGTTTCCCACGCCAACTTCGGCCGCTGTGTGGCCTTGTCTTCTCCGGTCAGGTGAAACGCCTTGACCGAGTTCTTGCCGACCACAAGGACGCGATCGTTCGTCACACCGCCGACGTAGAGGTCGTTGGGGTCCTGGGGGACCTGCCAGAGTACCTTGCCGGATCGGAGGTCGAGACATTCCAGCATTCGAGAATCGTATGCTGTGAGAATCACGCGGCCGTTGCTGATGATCGGCCCAGCCGAACGCCAGCGATCGTTGGGGAGTTGCTGCGTCATCACTTGCATTCCGGGCCGGCGGTTGTTCCGCGGTATGGCCTCGTTATCTAACTGTCGGTAGCCGTATGCCCACAGGAGGCTGCGTGACATGATGTTCACGGCAACGACAACTCCGCAGTTCGTGGGGCAGACGAGGATTCCCTCGCTCGCGGCGAGATTGGTCCCCTGGTATCGCCTCACGGAATCTTGCGGCAGGGTGTCGTTCGGCTTGCCCAGCTTCTGACTCCAGACCAGCGCGGGCTTGCGCGTCTGGCCCGGCACCTGCACGAGGTTCTTCGGATCGAGGCAGAGCAACCGGACAACGCCGGCCTGTTCGACCAGCACATAGAGCTTGCCATTGAGCGGCAACGGAGCGCCGAGGAAGACCGCGTCGAGGCAGAGGCGGAAGGCATCGGTCGTCTTGTCGGCCTCTTCTTCATTGAGAGCCGGTGGCAGCGGCGGTGCGCCGTCGAAGAGTTGGACGCGGCCGAGTTCCCACTTGAGCATCCCGCTCCGCATGTCGATGGCGGCGAGCCGCCCGGCGCGGACCTTGTCGGCCAACGCGCCGCTGTGGCGGAACTGCGGCCCCACAATACCGAAGTTCGGGTTGTTGAACACCGGCGGCGGCGTGATCGCCACGTCATCCACAAAGTAGACGTTCTGGCCGTCGTGCGAGAGCGCACCGATCAGCGGGTTCTCGTAAAGGATGCTGGAGACGTTCACCGTCCGGCTGGAATAGGTGTTCCACCAGTTCTGCGTGTCGCGTTTCTGATCCACATCCTCCGGGTCGGTTTCTTGCAGTTGGTGCAGACCAGCCGTTGTCTTGGAGCGCCAGCGAATGCTGCCGGCGCGGACCACCTCGCCATTGACCGCGACATCGTGCGTGGCGACACCGTAAACGCCATCGTACCCGCGGAAAATCACGAGATCGTGCGTGGTAATGGGGAACGTGCCTGGCAGTGGCGCGGCTCCCTTCCCCATCAGCTTGCTGTTGCGCGCGAAGAGTTTGTCGAGTTCACCCCGGATCCAGTTGTTGGCTTCGAGAGTGGTCTCCGGTTCATCGGGCGGGAAGAGCGACGCCTTGAAGATCGGCGTGAGGAACGGCGGCCCGCCGGCCACCACTGCGACACGCGCCGGGCTGCCCCCGCGCATCGGCCACTCGCCCACCAGTTCCGACACCTGGAGCAACTCGACGGGTCGGTCGAGTTCGGCGCGGAGTTTCTCCGGTGTGTAAAGCGTGCGGCCAATCTGGACCCCGTTGCGAGCCGCCTTGTCGAGCTTGTTCACCGTCGCGCGGTACAACTCACCGTGACGCGGGTCGCCACTGCGCTTAAATGCGAGGCACGCCTTGAAGAGCGTCATCGGCGTGAAGAGATCGTCGATGTCCTTGCGAGGTAGAAGACGTTCGAACGCATAAGCCGCTTCGAGGAAGTTGCCGCGTTCCAGATAGATCGTGCCGAGCAGGATGGTGCCCTGCGCGCCGCTCTTGGTGTGGAAATATCGCTGCGAGAGGTCCGAGAGCATCGCCAGGTCGTAGTGAGCCTTGATGGCGTCATCGAGCAGCGTGGCGGCCTTCTGCCCTTCGGTTTGCTGGTAGAATTGCAGCCCCTCCGGGGAGAAAGTCGCGATGATGTGGTTGGCCTCGGTCTTGACGCTGATACGGTTGATGCGCGTGGCCGCACCCACCTTGTACTTCACATCGAAGAACGAGTCGCTTTTGGAGTCGAGGATGCGCTGGAGGAGGTTGCACACATCGCCCCAGGGTATCTTGGTCTGATCCTTGTACTTGAGATAGACCTGAACGGCTTCCAACTGCCGCTTGGAATCGCGGTCGTAGGGAACAGCGAAGGGGAGATTCTCATCGAGCGCGGAACGTTCCTCCTTCTCCTTGCCGTCCTTATCCTTGCCAACGCCTTTCTGACCAGGCAACGGCGGGACTGCGCCGAACTTCTGCGCCATGAGTTGGTCGCTGACGCTGATCGCCCACGCAACCCCACCTGCAAGCAACGCGCAGGAGAGTAACCGAACTTTGACGCCACGCATGGCAGTTCCCACCTTGCGAAACAACGGTCGGACCTTACAGATTCTGTCAACTCTCTGACTTACCCACAAGGAGAAATCCTTCCTCCGTTGCGCACCGCGATGGGCGGCCGCCTCACAACCGCACAGCCTGCCGAAGGTTCGGCACACTGAATACTTTACGACGAGTAGCACCGATCATGCTAACCGCACCCTGATACATTAATACAGAGACACACCACCCCAGCCGAGCGTTTGCACGATGGCCGAGCAACTCCCACCGCTGTCGCGCGGCGACACACGCCCAGTGAAGCGGCGGACCCGCACGTTCCGCCCCAACTATCTCTCCTTCGCCGGAACGTATCAGTGCAACCTGAACTGCCCGCATTGCTGTGTGCCCATTGAATGGCCCGACCGCCTCGACATCCCAACGGCGATCCGATTTCTCGAACAGGCACACGAGGCCGGAATCGAGATGCTCGGCTTCACTGGCGGCGAGCCATTCCTCTACCCGGAGTTCCTCACTGCACTGACCCGACGTGCCGCCGCTCTCGGCTTCCGCTTCGACAAGCTGATGACCAACGGCCTCTGGCACCAGGACGCGGAACAGGCCCGCGCCGTGCTGACACAACTCCAGGAGGCCGGCTTCAGCGGAAAACTCGGCCTCTCGGTCGATAAATTCCACGGCATGGACATCGCGAAGCTCGCGGAGTTCTGCCGCGTCGCGCGCGCGGTCTTCGCACGCGACACCATCCTGTCACTGAGCTACGCGAGCCGCGCTCCCGACAAGGGTCTGGAGCCGATTCGACGGCTGGCGGTGGCACTCGATGGCGTGGTCACATGGTCGGACATGCTCGGCCGCTACATGCTCGTGAGCGACGACCTGACGATGACGGCGTGCTGGAATCACCTGGCGACAGTCGAACGCGCGGAGGGTTTGCCGGGCAATCCGTGGGATGGTAAGTGGTTCGTGGAAGACTATTGCGAGGGGCCAGGGCAGGCACTCATCGTCAATCCGAAGGGTGAGGTGAAGCCCTGCTGCGGATTTGCCTCGGACCTCGACCAGCTCACCATCGGCAACATCCACACCGATACAGTGGACGAAGTCATCGACTTCGCCCGCAAGCATCCGGTGGTCGGAACGATCTTTCGCAAAGGGCTCAGCGCGCTTCGTGATGAGATTCTCGCGGAACAGCCCGATGCGCTTCCCGGCGCGACCAGCAACCACTGCTACTTCTGCTGGTACGTTCTGTCGAAAGGTGTTTACGCGCAGGCGACCGGCCGCCCCGAACTACTCCCCGAACACGGCGGCTCACAGTGGGCGAAGATCGTGGCCACAGCATCAGGGAAAGCGTCTCTGCCTGTGCTCACGGATAACGTCACGGGCGGCTGCCGAAATGGAGGCTGTGGCACGAAGGAGTAACGATACACGCCTTCATGGCGCCTCGTGCAGCGTCTCCTGATCGAAGCAGTACTGGGCACAATGGCATTCCACGATCGCGGACTTGTCTGGGGAAATCGCCGACATGCCGGTAAGATAACGTGGAGGCGGCGAGGTACGGGAGGCAATCTCGGTGGAACCGATCAGCACGTTCGACATCTTCAAGATCGGCGTCGGCCCGTCGAGTTCACACACGCTCGGCCCGTGGCGAGCGGCGGAGCAGTTCGTCAATCAGTTGAATGTGCGGGAGTTGCTCAATCGCGTAACTCGTGTTCAGGTCGATCTGTTCGGCTCGCTGGCCAAGACCGGTCACGGGCACGGGACCGATCTGGCGGTGGTGCTTGGCCTCGCGGGTGAAGACCCTGTGACCTGTGATACCACCCAACTTCATACCAAGGTGGAAGCCGTTCGGACCTCGGGCCGCATCGCGCTTGGCGATGGGAAGGTTGTCGCTTTTCACCCGGCCCGCGATATTGTCTTCCACACACACACCACGCTCCCCTTTCATCCCAACGGACTGACATTCACCGCGACCCTCGATGATCTGAGCGAGTTTGCCGAGACGTACTACTCGGTCGGGGGTGGCTTCGTGGTTCAGGAAGCGGCGGTCAACGAGAACCGGTCAGTAGCTGTCCCGCCGTTCCCAATCGAGACTTCAGCAGACTTGCTCCGCCACTGCCGCGAACAACGCCTCACGATCCCGGAACTGATCCGCCGGAATGAACGGGCGTGGCGCACGGAGAGCCAGATATCCGAGGGGCTGATCCGACTCGCCGACGAGATGCGCGCGTGTGCCTTTCGCGGGTGTCAAGTCGATGGGATTCTGCCTGGCGGCCTGAATGTGGTACGTCGCGCCGGACGTATCAGCCGCGCGCGACTCGGCGAGCGACCGTGCGCGACGGTGGGCGACTGGCTGACAGCGGTCAGCCGTTCCAGTAGCGGATTCCGCGAGATACTCGACTGGGTGAGTTGCTTCGCCCTGGCCGTGAACGAGGAAAACGCCGCGTTCGGCCGCGTGGTCACGGCCCCGACAAACGGCGCGGCAGGAGTGATCCCGGCGGTACTCCTGTATCTGGACTGCTTCGCGAATCCGCGCGGTCAGCATGCCGAAGAATTCCTGCTGACGGCCGGCGTGGTGGGTGGCCTCTTCAAGCAAGGTGCGACCATCTCTGCCGCGCTGGGTGGGTGTCAGGCCGAGATCGGGGTATCGAGCGCGATGGCGGCCGCCGGACTGGCTCAGTGCCTGGGCGGCACTGCCGGGCAGTCACTCATGGCCGCCGAGATTGCGATGGAGCATCATCTCGGCCTGACCTGCGACCCAGTCGGCGGGTTGGTTCAGGTGCCGTGCATCGAGCGCAACACGATGGGAGCAATCAAGGCGATCACTGCGGCCCAGCTTGCGCTGGCCGGCGACCCGACAGCGGCAAAGGTGTCGCTCGACGCAGTGATTCGCTCGATGTGGGAAACCGCCCAGGACATGAACACCAAGTACAAGGAAACGGCCGAGGGAGGGTTGGCCCTCCAGATCGCCGTCAACGTCGCCGAGTGCTGAACGGCGACTCGCTGACTCTGCGGCACGAACCGCAGCCGTACGAAACCCTCCGGTTCGCTTCCGCTCGGAGAGCGGCCCGCACGCGAACCTTCCACGCCCGCCCTTCCGGGAAATCCGATGCTACGGATCCACCAGTTCATCCGCCCACTGATGCTCCTGATCGCCACGGGATCAAACAGTTTCGCTGCGCCGCCCGTGGACTTCCAGCGCGATGTGCAACCGATCCTGTCGGAGCATTGCTCACACTGCCACGGGGTCGATCCCAAGACGCGGAAGGCGAAACTGAGGCTGGATACCCGCGACGGTGCGCTGGAAGGCGGCAGGTCCGGACCGTCCATCGTGCCTGGCAAGCCTGGCACGAGTGAGTTGTATCTGCGGATCACGTCGCACGACACCGACCTGGTGATGCCACCACCGAAGGAGAAAAAACCTCTGACGGAGGCTCAACAACGCATCATCAAGCAATGGATCACCGAAGGCGCGAAGTACGAAACACACTGGGCCTTTGTCCCACCGAAGAAAAGCCCCCTTCCCGCTGTGGGGGAGAAATCGCCGATCGATGCCTTCGTGAGAGCCAGGCTCAAGGCCGACCGAAGATCGGCAGCGCCGCCGGCCGCAACCCACACGCTCTGCCGTCGGCTCTATCTCGACCTGATCGGCCTCCCCCCCTCGCCCGAGGAACTGGCTGCGTTCGAGAAAGAGGGCGTCGAGAAGACGATCGAGCGACTACTGGCCAGCAAACGCTTCGGTGAGAAGTGGGCGCGACAGTGGCTCGATCTCGCCCGCTATTCCGACACCAACGGATACGAGAAAGATCTCCGCCGCGAGATGTGGGTGTGGCGCGACTGGGTCGTCTCGGCGCTGAACGACGACATGCCCTACGACCGGTTTATCATCGAACAGATTGCGGGCGACTTGCTCCCCAACGCCACCCAGCGGCAGCGTGTGGCGACCGGATTTCTGCGAAACAGCATGATCAACGAGGAAGGAGCGATCGTCCCGGAACAGTATCGGATGTTCGAGATGTTCGACCGTATGGACTGCCTGGGCAAGGCCGTTCTCGGCATGACTGCCCAGTGCGCACAGTGCCACACGCACAAGTTCGACCCGCTCACCCAGCGGGAGTATTATGGCATGTTCGCCTTCCTCAACAACACATACGAAGCTCAATCGTGGGCCTATATGCCCGACCAGATCACTCAGATCGGAACGATACGCAAGAACGTCCGCACGCTGGAAGATCGCATGCGAGCAGAGGTGCCGAACCACAAGGCCGAGACGGCCGCGTGGGCGGCAGAGGTGAAGGCGAAGCTGGCGAACTGGACGCCCATCACCGCGATCGAACTCGGCAGCGTGAGCGGTTTGAACCACCCAACACAGGAGTCGGACAAGTCGTTACTGATGAAGGGTCACGCGAGCGACGAGGCGTTCATCATCGCTGTTCCCACACTCCAGAGTGTCACCGGGCTGCAACTGGAGATCCTCACACACGGCGACCTTCCCCATACCGGCCCCGGCCGCAACCATAACGGCATGTGGGCGATGAAGGGGGTCGATGTGTTGATCAAAAAGCCCGGCAGCAAGGTGTGGGAGAAGTTAAAGCTCACGAACGCCACGGCCGACTTCGCCGGACCAGACGCCAAGAACGGAGTCGCGAACATCATCGACGGCAAAGACAACACCGTCTGGATCGCGGATCGCGGAACGGGCCGGCGAAATCAACCGAGCGTTGCCGTGGTGCAGTTCGCGCAACCACTGACATATCCCACCGGGACGCAGATGAAGGTCTCGCTGCGCATGGGCGATATGATCGGCTGCGCGCGAATCAGCCTCACAGCGTCGCCCAGCCCCAAAGCGCCGCCTGTCGATCATGCGGCCGTCCTCGCGCTTCAGCTCCCCGAAGAGCTTCGCACGCCCGCAGATCGCGCAGCGATCTTCACAGCGTGGAGCCGGACGGTCGCCAGACTTCAGCCATTGAATCACGAGATCGACAAGCTCTATCGATCATTCCCGACGGCCCCCACAACTGTCCTGC
Organism: uncultured Frigoriglobus sp.; assembly: GCA_964422915.1. GTDB lineage: Bacteria > Planctomycetota > Planctomycetia > Gemmatales > Gemmataceae > Gemmata. The sequence continues at coordinate 97,330 of CAYRDG010000003.1, forward strand.
ATCTGGCCGTGCGGAAGCCCACGGACCCACGACCAACGCACATGCTCACCCGTGGCGAGTGGGACAAACCGGGTGAGATCGTTCCACCGGGAACACCGGCGGCGCTCCATCCGTTCCCGGCCGAGGCACCGCGGAATCGCCTCGGTTTCGCGCGGTGGCTCGTGGATCGACGCTCGCCACTGGCGGCGCGCGTTGTGGTGAACCAGACATGGCAAGCAATCTTCGGGGCAGGGTTTATTGAAGCGCCAGACGACTTCGGCGTCCGGACGGCACTGCCAACGTATCCCAGGCTCCTCGACTGGCTGGCCGTGGACTTCATGGAGCATGGCTGGAGCCGCAAACATCTCATTCGCACCATCATTTCGAGCGCGACATACCAGCAGTCTTCCGTAGCGACACTCAAGCAACTGGAGATTGACCCACGTAATCGTCTCCTGGCACGCGGGCCGCGCTTCCGCGTCGATGCCGAAGTGGTGCGAGATATCACACTTGGTGTGTCCGGCCTGCTGACGAACAGGCTCGGAGGCCCATCGATCCTCCCACCAGTGCCGAAGAACGTGCTGGAATACAACTACACCTATCCGAGCTACTGGATTCCCACCACGGGTCCGGAACGCTACCGGCGATCGCTCTATGTCTTCCGCAAGCGCTCCATGCCCGACCCCGCCCTCTCGACGTTCGATAGCCCCAACGGCGACTTCTCCTGCGCCCGGCGCGTACGGTCGAACACACCGCTCGCGGCCCTCACCGCCTGGAATGAACCGATCTTCGTTGAGGCCGCGCGGGCGCTGGCTCTGCGAGTTCTCAAGGAAGGCGGGAATAGCGACGAGCAACGCATCGATCGCGCATTCCTGCTCTGTACTGCGCGGAAACCAACTGCCGACGAGCGTACTGTCGTGCTGAAGATGCTCACGGAGAACCGGAAACAGCTTGCGGATGGATGGCTGAATATCCGCGAGATCACCACCGGCGACCCCACGAAGCTCCCGACACTCCCCAAAGGAACGACTCCCCAGGACGCAGCGGCCTGGACACTCGCCGCGCGTGTATTACTCAATCTGGACGAAACCATCACGAAGAACTGATCGTCGTGCGCACGACACGGAGACCGAATCATGCGTTCCCATTGGTTACCTGCCGCGAGTCCGGTCGCCCGACGCTGGTTCCTGCAACAGTGCGGAATCGGACTGGGCGCGGTGGCCGCACAATCTCTCCTGGCGGCCGACACCCCGACTCCCAAGCCCGTCAATCCGCTTGCTCCCAGGAAGCCACACTTCGCGGCAAAGGCGAAGCGCGTGATCTACCTGTTCATGGCCGGTGGCCCGAGCCATCTGGATCTCTTCGACCACAAACCCGAGCTCGCGAAACGAGACGGCCAGCTCCCGCCCGCGGAACTACTCAAGGGCTATCGCGCCGCATTCATCAACCCCAAATCCGCGCTCCTCGGCCCACGGTTCAAGTTCCAGAAGCACGGTCGGGCCGCGATGCCCTTCAGCGAACTGTTGCCACACACTGCACGCATCGCGGACGACATCTGCATGGTACGGTCCTTACAGACGGACGCAGTGAATCATGCACCGGCCCAGATTCTCATGAACACCGGGTCGCAGCAGTTCGGCCGGCCGAGCTTCGGCGCCTGGACGCTTTACGGCCTCGGGAGCGAATCCGCGGACCTGCCGGGCTTCGTGGTCCTCACGAGCGCGAAGGGGACAAGCGGCGGCGCCAGCAACTACGGATGCGGATTCCTCCCCACGATCTACAGCGGCGTCCCGTTCCGCTCGGCCGGCGACCCCGTTCTCTATCTGTCGAACCCGGCGGGAATCGACGGCACGACACAGCGCACATCGCTCGACACGCTCAACCAGCTCAACCAACTCGCATATGAAAAGAGCCACGACCCGGAGATCAGCGCGCGCATCCAGAGTTACGAAATGGCCTTCCGGATGCAGACAAGCGCGCCGAACCTGATGAACCTCGGCAACGAGCCGAAGGAGGTGCTCGAACAGTACGGCATCAAGAACCCGAACGAGGCGAGCTATGCCCGAAACTGTCTCCTCGCGCGGCGGTTGATCGAACGCGGCGTGCGTTTCGTACAACTCTTCCACGAGGCATGGGACCAGCACGGGAACCTCGTGAAGGGACTTCAGCAGAACACCCGCGACACCGACCGCGCCAGCGCCGCGCTCGTGACGGACCTCAAGCGCAAGGGGTTGCTCGACGACACAATCGTGATCTGGGGTGGCGAGTTCGGTCGTACGCCGATGGTACAGGGCGGTAACGACGGTCGCGACCATCACCTCCGAAGTTTCACCATCTGGCTGGCTGGCGGCGGATTCAAGGCCGGTCACGTTCACGGCGCGACGGACGAACTCGGCTTCGATGTCGCCGAAAATCCCGTCCACGTCCACGATCTCAACGCGACGCTGCTCCATCAACTTGGCTTCGATCACACGCGGCTCACGTTCCGCTCTCAGGGCCGTGATTACCGACTGACAGACGTTCACGGGAATGTAATCAAAGCGATTCTCAACTAGCAGCCAACCGTCACCCGAGCGCCACCAGCATTCAACGAGACGTGTCAGCACCGACGGAGGAAGACGGAACGACTCTCGGCGTGTGACGCACCCCGGCCGAACTCACCGGGCGTGACGGCAACTTCCAGGGCTGTGGTGTCTGTTCGCGGTGTCATGGGTATTCCTGCCAGACGAAGCCATGCCATCTCGCCACGGTCACGCTATCATACCCACGTTCCGAATGCCGTAATTCCGCCGCATCACGACTCGCATAGCAGGCTCGCGGCACAGTTCTCTCTTCCAGCCAGGACACATGGAATCAGACCCGGTTTCCGCGCCACCCTCCCGATGGAGAGCCGCACTCGCCGGGATTGCGCCACGGCTGTACGTCGCCGCCCTCGCGTTCCTTCTTGCGTCGTTCCCCGCCAGAAACCTCGATCTCTGGAGTCACCTGGCAGCCGGGCGAGCTGCCATCGCAGGCAACATCGCGGCGCTGAACCGGACCTGGCTCTACGACGTGGCCTGTTACCTCCTCTACCAGATCGGCGGCGGCCCGTTGCTGGCCGTTGTCAAGTCGGTTGTCGTTGCGGCAGTCGGTCTGATCGTGTTGCGTCTCGCGCGCCTTGGTGCGGGTCTGGCTCTCGCCACTATCGCGACTGCACTCACACTCCTCGCACTCTCTACCCGGCTGCCGCTTCAGCCTGTGACCGTTTCGTATCTGCTACTGGCGTTGGCCATGTGGCTCGCCGTGCAACCCGACAGGCAACAGCACGCCGCATGGTGGCCCGGATGGGGCCTCGTCTCGCTGTTCCTCATCTGGACGAATACCGACCGCTGGGCGATTGTTGGGGTGATCCTCGTCGGGCTGATCTGGCTCGGCCGCTACCTGGACGGCATCACGCGCAGCCGTGCGCGTCCTGGGCTGGCCGGTCTGGCGATTCTGGTCATCGCCTGCGCCGCTTCACCTTCGCATGTGCGATCGCTTCTCCCTCCGGAAGAAATCGTGAGCCTGTTCGTTCGGGCGGATGATGCCAGCCCCACGACGCCCACGTCACCATTCGGGCATGCGTACCTCGCCGCGTTCCGAGGCATCCCAGCGGCCCGAGCGTATTACGTTCTGCTCGCCCTCAGCGGTCTCTCCTTCCTCCTCGCGCGCAAAGACCGACGGTGGGAACGCTTCCTCCCCTGGCTGGCGCTTGCTACCGTCAGCGCGTTCCAGGCGCGAGCAGTACCGCTGTTCGCAGTGATCGCGGGGCCGGTGCTGGCATGGAACGTGGCCGGCGCACTTGCACGCTGGCCTGCGCTGCAAAGGGTTCGCCGGGCGACACTGTTCACGTGTGCGTTGGCCGTCACGGCGCTGCTGATCTGCGCGTGGCCAGGCTGGCTTCAAGGCCCACCATATGGCCCACGACGCTGGACGGTGGAGCGGCCTGTGGCGATTGAAGGTGCGGCCGCTGTTCTCGATCGCTGGCACACGCAGGGTCTTTCACCTGCAGGAAGCCGAACATTGCATACCTCGCGCGAAATCGCCGAGGTGTTCGCATGGTTTGGGCCAACCGATGCCGGACTCTTCGACGGCACACTGATCGCGGCGCTCGCCGATCCGCGTGCCGCCCCGCCACGCGATCAACTCCGCGCCGCGGGTGTGTCACGCGCTGTGGTGCCGTTGGCCGACCACACACACGCCGCCGCATTACTAGAGCAGTTCCTCACGGCTCCTGACGAATGGCCATTACTCCATGTCGCCGGGGGTGTCGCAATCTTCGGCTGGCGCGACCCGGCGCGAACCAGGAGCGAAGACCCATTCGCCACGCGCGTGATGAACTTCGATCGCCTGGCATTCCACCCCACCGACGAAGAGAAAGCCCCGCTCACTGGCCCACCCGTATTCACCGCCGGGCGCTGGTGGGAGGCGTTCTGGCGGTCGCCGCCGGGTCGCTCCCCAGATCGTGACGAGGCCCGGCTATTGCTGCTCAAGGCCGAGGCTGAACGCATCTCCGCGCCACTGCGGCACGCACGAGCCTGGGAAGGGTGGCAGGCGGCCACTGTCGTTGGTGGATGCGCGGCGATACCTGCGCCCAACCCCGCCACGCTCGCCCTGCGACTGACGCTCGGCGCGCCGCCACCGCCGAACGCAAAGGGCGAATTCCCCCGGATCACGCAGACAGCCTTCGAGGTTCAGCGTGCCTTCGTGACAGCGCGAGGCGACGTGTCACCCGGTCTGCTCTATGCCGCGATCCGCGCCGGCCGTCGCGCCGTGGCCGTCGATCCGGCAGACGCGGGGGCATACCTCACCCTTGGCCAGTGTTATCTTCGCCTCCTGGATTCCACGAGTGAGCGACTCTGGGCCGTGCGGTTCCCCTTGCTCGGACAACTTCGCCAGAGCCAGGCCAGCGCGGCGCTCAACCGCGCAGTTACACTCGATCCGGCGCTGGAACCCGCACAACTGGAACTGGCCCTGCTCTACCGGCGAATGAGTTGCGGTGACCTGGCCGTGACTCACATGCGTGCGTACCGCGATCTCGTGGCCCGCGCCCGACGTACCCCGGACCCACGCGCCTCAGACGAAGTGATGGAGCACCTGAAGCAGTTGCTCGCTCGTCACCGGCAAGCGCTCGATGAAGAGGCGGCACGCGTGCCCGTTGCAGAACGCGCGCAGATGGCAGCGCGTCGCGGTCTGGCGGGTGAGGCGCTCCGGTTGCTCCTGGGGTCCGATGTCTCCGCCTTCGGCACACCTGGAATGCGGCTCGAACTGGACCTGCTCTTGAAGACGGGGCGTGTCGCGGACTTGCTGAAGTGGGCAACACCGGAACTGCGCAACCCCCTGGGCGCAGAAACCTTCCACTGGCTTCGTGCCCAGGCTCACCTCTCACGCGGCGATTACATTGCCGCGCAGGAGGAACTCGCAACGGTGGCTGGTGCGCCGTTGACCCCAGCCAGAGCTGGCGTCATCGTGGGGGGATTCGCAGGGAAAGCAGTTCTCAACAGTAATGCCATCCCTGTGGGACCACCTGCTCTTCTCTGGCGTGCGCTCGTCGAGAACGACTTTCAGGCCGAGTCGCTCACGCTCCGAGAAGCCGTGGCCTCTCAGTGCAATCTATCGGCGACGCGCGGATTACTCGATCTGGAAGCGGGCGACGTGGACCGTGCACGTCAGGAATTCCGCGAGTCGCTCGAATTCTCCTCGCCCAACGCGCAGCGTGGCTTCTCGTTCCCCGCCCAACCGCTGGCCTTCACCGCGCTGGGATGGCTCACCGGCGGATCGCACCACTAGCGCAATCGCTCATCGCGGCTTAACGGGTTATCTGGAGATACCAGTCCGACATCTTCGTGCGGCGATCGGGTGAAGGTGCCAGTCGCAGCGCCGTTTCCAGTTCCACGCGGCCCGCACGCTTGTCGCCACGACTGGCGCGACATGCGCCGAGAATCAACCGCGCCATGGGGTGCAATGGGTGAATCTCCAACGCCGCTCGGGCCTCGGTCTCGGCCGCTTCCCACTGCTTCTGATTTGCCAGCGCGCTGGCGAGCGTGACATGGTAATCCGCCGAGGTGGGGTTTATCGCCACGAGTCGCTGCCCCGCTTCGGCCATTCGTGCGAAGTCACCAGTGGCATCGGCGACCTCCGCCAACCGTGTCTGGGCGGCCTCCGAATCCGGAGCCAGCGCGGCTGCTCGTCGTGCAGCGGCAACCGCTTCACTCGCTTCGCCTCGCGCCAGCGCAACTCCCGCTGCTGCCGACCAGCAGATGGCATCACCCGGCCAGTGGGTCAGGGCGGACTGAAGACGAGTCTGAACGAGTCGCGCCAACTCCGGTGGCGCCTTACCGGAAGCAGCAGCGCGCGACACCTCGCGTGCGTACACAACCGCCCAGTCCCGTTCGCGCTCCGCGACGGGAGGAGCATGTGGGCCAGGGCGGTACGGTAGCAGCAGTTGAGACGCAGACGGCAACTCGCCAGACGCAGAAGCCCCAGCACCAGGTCGCCGCGGGACGCGGTGATCGGTGACAGCGGCATGAATGATGTTCGAGCTTTCGCTCGCGGGCATGTGGCACGCCACACAGCTGTCTCCGCGCGCCCTTCGCTCCGCCTGCGAAGCCGAACAGCCCTGCTTCTCATGGCAACGAAGACAGCGCTCTCGATAGTGCTTCGCTGCAGAAAGGGGCGCGGCGTGCGGATCGTGGCAACTCGTGCAGCTCATCTGTCCGTCACTACCAATGTAACAGCGGCTTTGCTCCATTTGCTCGAACTGACCAACAGATTTTCGATTATCAGCGCGATTTGGATGCGAGACAAACACAGATACGAATTGCTCGAAGGGGAGGCCCGGACGATATTCCTCCGTTGTGCGACCACGACGCTCAACGCGTTCCGCACCCTGCAAGTGGCACTGTCGGCAGATGTCGGCCTTGAGTTCCGGTGCGAGATGTTTGGGATTGACGATGGAATAGTCTGGCCCGTCTGGAGCAGGTCCGGCAATACGATCAGCAACGTGAAGCGATCCTGGCCCGTGGCAGCGTTCGCAGCCAATCGCAGGCTGAAACTGGCAGAGTGGCTCGCGGTATCGGTTCAGCGTCTGTTCAACCGAAGTCACCGGGTTTGTGTGGCAGAACAGGCAACCCGGCAGGACAGCCCGACGACTGGCGGCACCGAGTGAGAAGCCCGGCGACACATCCCATCGCTGGCCGCGCCGGAACCAGCTCAAGGGAGACTGCCACGCCGCGCCGCGATCGAGTGTCACATACGATTGCCCCTGCCGCCCCGACCCAATGACCAGATGTACCGGTACGGAATACGCTGGTAGCTCAGCGCCGGGCAGGTGCGGCACCGCGAGCGAGTGAAATACGCTCCCCCCACGCTCGAGAACGCTCAACTCGAACAGCCCCGCGCGCACGGGGTTGTTCGACGCATCCGGATGCGCGTCGCGCCCCGTGACCCACGCGGCCGATCGCGACATCGGGTGAGTCTTGTAGTGGTCGCACACGTCCGCGTGGCAGTCGGCACAGGTGGAATCGCCAACGTAACGCACATCGGGCCGGACATTGCGAAACGGTGTCTCGAAAGTGAGCCGTGGATCAGGCGGCGGCGGGTCGTGTTGTACCTCTTCGCGCGGTCCGGGCCGATCACGGCTGGCCAGCCAGAACCACGTCGCGCACCCCACCCCCAGAACGACTGCCACCAGCGCGCCGAGTCGCCACAGCCGGCGGATCTGTCGTGAGTGCGTCATTCCACCTCCCACGGTGGCTCCGTTGCTCAGCGAGAGGGTTTACCAGGTGCAGCCAGTTCCTTCACACCAGCCACCGCGCGGTGATACTGATCGACTTTCACGTTCGTCCACTCCTGGCGTGAGCCGTCTGGCCAGACAACCGTGAGCCGGGAAACCGTGTCGGCGGCACCCAGACCGAACACGGCACGGCGATCCGCGGACGAAGCGTAACTCCCGCCGCCCTTCGCGAACCGTGTCTGCGTGCGTCCGCCCGCGTCAACGATGATACGCGCTCCCACCACATCGGCGTGACCCTTGCCGACGAGTTCGACCCCCAGCCAGTGATTACCCGCGGGAGCAACATTGTGAAGTACCGCGGTTGGCTCGTTCATGTTGCAAAGGACGACATCGATTCGACCGTCGTTATCGAGGTCCGCGAACACCACTCCGCGGCCGAGATGTGGTTGTGAGAAGTATTCACCGCCACGGCTGCCCTGGTCAGAAAATCGTCCGCGAGTGTTCATGAGCAGCACGGGCTTCTGACGCCGCGGTGCGCCTGTGGGGAATCGAATGGCGTGCCCGTTGGAAACGAACACGTCTTCCCAACCGTCGTGGTCGAAGTCCACGAGCGAGGTTCCCCACCCGACGAACTTCTGACCGATGGCCGCAATCCCCACCGCATCTGTGGCGAAGAGGAAACTCGTTCGCCCAGGTGCCGAGAGATTTCGGTAGAGGGCGTGATACTCGTTCTCGTAGTTCGTTACCCAGATGGCGGGCTTCCCATTCCCTTCCGGGTCGCCGGCGTCAACCCCCATACTCCCGTTGGGCTGACCGCCTCCATCCAACGCAACGCCAACGATCATGCCTTTCTCGTCAAACCGAATTTTGTTTTTCTCGGAGTGGTTGAGATAGAGGAAGTTCGCGACCGTGTCGTTGGCCACGTAAATGTCAGGCTTTCCATCGAGGTTGAGATCTGCCGCCAGTACGCCCAGCGACTTGCTCTGATTCTGCCCGCCGGGAAGGAGTCCAGCTTCCGTTGTCACATCGACAAACGCCCCCTGGCCTGTGTTCCGATACACCTTGCCAGGAAGCCCCTTGAACTTCTTGGGCGGACAGACATCCGGCGTTTTGCCATCGTAGTTACATGGTGGATTGTTGGTGAACGACCAATCAACGTACTGGCATACGTACAAATCGGGGTAACCATCACCATCGAGATCGGCGAACGCCGCGCTCGTCGCCCAGGTGATGCCCGTGTCCAGGCCAGCCGCGGCGCTCACATCCTCGAACTTGCGCCCATTCTTGCCATCTGGCACATTGCGGAACAGGGCGACGCGCCCCCACCCGGTCACAAGCAGGTCGGGCCAGCCATCACGGTCGTAGTCGCCAACTGTGGTACCATGCGTGTAGAACCACGGCGCGCCGCCCGCGAGTTTCTCCAGACCTACTGCGGTGGTCACGTCCTCAAACTTCATTCCGCCTAGATTGCGGTAAAGCCGGCAGGGGTTGCCGAGGATCTGCTTCTTGTCCTTGCCGCCGAAGTACCCACCACCAGTCAGGAACAGATCGAGCAAGCCATCGCCATCGTAGTCGAGGACACTGCCGCCACCGCCGAGCGATTCCAGGATCGATAGATGCGGCGGGGTCACTTCCTCGCCGTTCCGGTATGTGAAGCGAATACCGCTGGTCGCAGTGACATCCGCGAACACAGCCGGCTGCGGCGGCACCGCGACAAGAGGTGAGGCGCCCGGCGCGGTTGGTTCACCGCCGCGCTGACAGGCGATTCCCAATACCACACCAGACGCCAGTGCAAAAGCCAGACCCCAGACCCTGACTCGACGCCCGCGCATGGCATACTCCTGACTCTGGCCATTCCGGCGAGGACGCGACGGCCAACTAGGGGGCATGAAGTCTCCGCCGGTGCGCCTCGGCAGCCGCGGCGTTCCCTTTCTGCTCGTAATACGTCACCATTGCCCGGAGGGATCGCTGATGATTTGGGTCACGTTCCAGCGCCTTCTCCAGCCAGTATCGTGCGGTTTCGCGCCGGCCGGAGAGCAGGAGTAATTCCGCCACTTCCGCGAAGTCATCCGGCCCGGCCGAAGGACGTTCCACAACGTCCTTCAGGAGCGCATTCACATGCGCCACCTGTGCCTTGTACATCTCATATTCGCGCAGCGCGCGATCGGCATCCTCGCGCCGCCCCTGGAGTTGATAGACCGAAATGAGCGTGTATCGAGCCTCGTTGTCGGAAGGATCGTGCGCGAATACTTCCTGGAGTCGCTTCTCGGCCTGCTCATACAGCCCTTCCTGAAGATCCAGCCGCGCGAGCGTGATGAGGATCGTTGGGTCGAAGGGCAATCGGGGAAGAGCCTCTTCCATTAACCGCCGCGCCTCGGCGCGGTCGCCCTGCAGGAATCGACATAGCCCCAGCCGCGACTGAACGCGCGGGTCGTGTGGTGCCTGGCGTGCCAGCCGCTCCAGATGGGGAAGCGCTTCGGGTAGTTGCTTATCCTCGAGATACATCTCCGCCAGTCGCAATCGTGGCGGAACCAGTTCGGGATCGCATTCCAGAGCGCGGAGATAGTCCTGTGCGGCGAGCGAGTGGTTATCGAGCCTCTCGGTGACCCACCCGCGCCACTGATACGCGCGGGCAATGTGCGGACGAAGTGCGATCCACTTCGTGAGGCAGATGTACGCCGGCCGATACCGCAACTGGACCATGTAGATTCGCGTGACCGTCTCCAGAATCATGGGTGAGTCGGGATGGCCGTTGTCAACCGCTTCACTCAGAACCGGCACCACCTCATCAAGTTGCCCAGACTGGGCGCGCAGGAGCAGGAACTCGATCTGAAGCGCCTCCGTGGCTTCACCACGAAGTTTGAGAGCGCGCTGGAGATGGCTCTCCGCGCTGGGCAGATCGCCGGCCATGCGTGCGGCGCGCCCGGCAAGTCGGTGCGACTCGCTGCTCCAGGGCCAGAGTTGCAGGCAGCGGTCGAGCCGGGCGCGGGCGTCGGCTGGTCGATCGGCTTCGATGTCCACCTCGGCGGCTCGCCACTGCGACCGAACGTATGACACGCCTCCCAGCACCAGCGCGCACGCAACGGCCATCAGTGCGAGTAGCGCGGACCGAGGTCGATGGCGCGCGGCTCGAAAGCCCCACCCCAGCCCATGTACCAGACGTACAGCGAACCGCGCCAACTCAACCTCCGGGCCATCCGAACACGGCAGAGGTTCCGCCCATTGAATAGGGGAGATGAAGCGAACCCCAAGTACAGATGTATTGTACTTGGGGTTCGATGCAAAAGTGCCGGGAATGCGCGACTACTTACCAGTCATTTCCAGGTCCTTCTTGTTGGACCCAGCTTCGATCTTGACCTTCAGCGTTGAGGTTTCCTTCTTCCGGTAGACCGCAGGGATCGGCACATACGTCCCTTCCTTGACGATCTCGGTGCCTTCGGGCGCGTCGCCGACCTTGACCCCAGGCCCCTTGTAGCTAGGCGCGGCCGACTTGCCGCCCATCGATTTCTTGTACATCCCGGCCATCGGATTCCCGGCTGCTCCCTTGAACCCGCTTGCGCCTCCGCTGGTTTGCCCACCGGTATACACAGGAGGCTTGTTCTTCGGGTTGAGAGTCTCGTTATCGACCGTCACTGTCATCTCTCCCACTGGAACGTCAGGCAGGTTGTAGTTCCCATCGCCGTCAATCGAGGCGGTGTACGCACCAGCCTCCGAATAGAACTGAAGCGTTCCACCCTTGACGGGTTGCCCGTTGAGAGTGACTTTGCCACTGAGGCTGGAGCCGGTTGTTTTCTTCGTGCCGCAGCCCGCAATTGGGATGAGCAACGCAACGAGTACCGTGGCCGATGCAATGCGTGGCGTCATGGTGACCCTCGGAAAATGGTGTGAGAGGAAACGGCGGGGAGTAAATGAGAAAGCAAGTTTTTCGCCAGGAAAACCTGGCGAAAAACCTGCGAATCGACCGTTCGGCAAGACTTACCAGTCGTTGCCCATGACCAGGCCGTCGTTCGGACACACGGCTCGTGCCCAGGTGGGCTGAGATACGGAGGAATTGACCAGACGCACGCTGCCGTCCATCATCAGGACGCTGAGACCAGCTGCCGAGTGCGACTGGAGTCGACCCGGGATGCAGGCGTTCTGTTGTGGCTTCACCTGGAACAGCGGCATGTAGAGCAGACAGTTGTTAACGCGGTCGAGGTCGTTGGCCTCGGACCCTGGCCCTGGCCCGATGGATGAAGGAGCACCATTCCAGAAAGCCGGGCCGAAGCTGACGTTCTGGTTGTACTTCTGGGCGATCGGGCCAGCGTTCTGGCCGTCTTCACCCCAGATGTGTTCGACGTAGCTCGTGCCTGTTGTGCTGCTGGGATTGCCACAAACAGCGTACCATTCTGCGTAGGCGATTGTCAGGCTGGTACCGTCCGGGAAGCTCGCCGGAATACGCGCCTTGCCACCGACTTGCCAGTCCTCGCCCCAGCCACCACCAAAGGCATACCAGTTCGGGGCGTAGCTCGTCGCACCACGGTTGCTCCAGGTCTTACCACCTGCGGGCATGGTCGGGTCACTGGGCGAGAGGAACGTCTTGATCACGGCCGCAGACGTGTACGAGTTACCGGTTGTAATCCGGAACACGTTGTCCTGTTCCATGTAAGGGAGAAGGAAGTACGGCTGCGTACCAAAGCGGGCCGGTGTTTGACCACCCCAGCCAATGCTATTGGCGTCTGTTGGGAACGCGCCGCATGTTGAGGGCAGAATCTGGTTCGCGTCGTGGCAGCTGTGCAGAGAGAGACCAATCTGCTTGAGGTTGTTCTGGCTACTCATACGGGCAGCGGCTTCGCGCACCTTCTGCACCGCAGGTAGTAACAGGCCGATGAGGATCGCGATAATTGCGATCACCACGAGTAGCTCGATCAGTGTGAAGCCTTTCGAGCGCGGACGGAGCGTGCGAGTGGTCATGATGACCCCGGTATGGGGATGCGAGAAAATAGAGAGAGAAGCACTCCACCCTCCTTATCACGAATTCTGCGGTGTGCGTCAAGCGCGAAAATGAGAATTTCTCGAACGGATCGGAAGTGTACATGTCCTGGACGCATCTTCAATCTCATACAGGGGTTTCTGCTCTGTTTTAACGCCCTCCGGCCGGGCGAGTGTGCCATCGTGCTGCATCGGTAACGGGCGGCGTTACCCCCCCGAAGTTCGGGTAGTTGCGCATCGCGCGGAATGGCAGTGGTTCAATCTGACCACCGGTGACTGTGGTCGCGGCGACGTCCTTGCAGTAACCGCGTGTCCGCAGCACAAACGATCGCTTCCAGCCAGCAGACAGTGCTGGCAGCGACCTCGCATCGAAACGCACGGTGATTTCGTCGCCAGGGCCGCAAATCACGAATCGGTCGTCTGCGGCGCGGAGTAGTTCCGTGACTTCGCCCAGCCGAGTCCGTTTCCCCTTCCATCGGGTAACCGCCACTGGTTCGGTTCGGGCGTCGTCATAGCCGATGGGTCGCCGGCCGTCCGGGTAGACCTCCTGCATGAACCCACGCGCGGCGAGATCGGCACGCGTCACGTCGAGCGCGGTCACCGTTCCGGTCTTCTCCGCTTCCTCAGCGCGGGCGAGGTAAAGCTGATCCCAGAAGAGTTGCATGTTCGTGCGGATGCGGAACTTGCCGCCACGGAAACTGGGCGGTAGTTCGCGCGTCATGACGCGCGGCAGGCCGGCCGGGAAGCCGAGATCGCACACCGGCTGCCACTGGCCACCCACGGACTTCTCCAGCTTCGGCTCCTTCAATTCCACGCCGGCGCGCGTCGCGGCGAAAATCGAATCGGGATAGGGGTATTCGGTCCAACCCGCCAGCACCATGTACCACTTCCCCGCCGGCAGTTCGGGGAAGTCGAGTACGAGCGAATGCTCCGCCGCATACCCCAGCCAGGAGCACAGCGGGAAGCGATCCACCGCGCGGCGGTCACGCTCCCGGAGCAGCGCCATCACATCGCGACCGTGGCCGTCGGCGGCCGAGCGCGGGAAGTGCTGTTCGCGGAAGGCGAGGAGTTTCTGACTCGCTGGTGGGCCGCCCGTCACGAATCGTTCATCTGGGAAGACACGCACCCCGGTCGGGTGGTCGATCACCATGAGGCGGAGATGGTCGAGGTAGAGCACCTCGTCCATCGGTTCGCCGAGCTTGACGAGGTACTGGCCATCCCTCGGTGCGAGTTGGTTCGATTCGATCTTCACTGACTCCTCACCGCGTGGAGGGCGCGTGGTTCCATCTGGCCCAGATTCGCCCATCGACCCGGCCCCGAGGCAGTCTGTCACGAACACGAACCGCTCGCCGTTCCACGCGAGCAGCACCGGGCACGAGGTACTCTTACGATTGGTTTCCGCGATGGTTGTGATGCGGCTGGCTGGCACCCCCAACTCGGCCTGAAGCACGAGATCGGGCCAGAGGATACGCACGAGATCGGCGCGATCGTGTTTCCCAATCCCCAGCACAGTGGGAAGCAGCGACTGCCCCAGCCCGGCCGAGGTTGTGGTCCGTTCCCCGCCGCTCCAGCGAGTTCCGGCCTGTGCTGTAATCCATGCGCCGAGGCCGTCGCTATTGGTGTGCTGATAGTTCGTTGGGCCATGAGTCTGGCGACCCGTGGGCGCGATCAGGATAGCCGCGTTGCCATTGCCACGGTTGCGACGAAGTTGCATGCCCGCTTCGGTCCCGAAAACCACATCAGGAACACCATCGCCATCAAGGTCGGCAACTGCAACCGCGTATGCCGCGCCGGGAAAGCCGAAGGCGTTCGGCGCTGCCACAAGTCGCCCATCGGACTGATTGTGAAGCAGCACCGGCTTGCCATCTCTGCCGAGGCCGACCACATCCGGCCAGCTATCCATATCGATGTCCGCGCGGACTGCCTGCTTCAGTTCCGGCGCGGTGATCTTACCCTGTGTGAAATCCTGCCTCCCCTTCGACAGCAGCAACAGCGGTGGCTTTCCACTTCGCACCAGGAACAGGTCCGAACGCTCGTCGTGGTTGGCATCGAGGACCAGCCCGCCGTTCCACGGGCCAGCCAGTTTCGCAAGCCAACCTGGCGTGACTTTCTGAAAGCGCAGGAGCCGGTTGTTCTGAATCGCCACCGGTTCCGCGCTGTCAGCGAACAGGAGCAGGTCCGCGTCGTGGTCGGCGTCGAAATCGGTTCCCACGAACGTCGTATACGCGCCGGCCGGCACTAACCGTGCGAACGTCTCGCTAGGTCGGAAAGCCGTGGTGAGCGGCAATGGATCATTTTTGTGGCCCGGCGGTGCGATACCGACATTCTCAAACAGATAAACCGTGCCCACCCCCTCCTTCGCCGGCAACGCGCTGGTATCGCCATCAGCATACTTGCAAAGTAACAGGTCAAGATCTCCGTCCTGGTCGATGTCGAGCCAGCCACAACCGAGGCAGACACCCCCGATCGTGTTCAGCCCCGCCTTCGCAGAGACATCCTCGAACGACTTGCCTTCGACATTGCGGAAGAGATGCTGTTCGCCCGCGCCTGTGACAATCAGATCCGGCTTGCCGTCGTTGTCGTAGTCGGCCGCGGCGGCGCCGAGGCTCGGTCGCGGCAGCGCAAGCCCCGCTGCTGCTGTCACGTCAGTGAAGGAGCCGCCGCCGTCGTTTCGCAGAAGGAGATCGCGGGGCTTCCCCTTATCGATCACTGCGGAGGTGAGGAACACGTCGGGCTTGCCGTCGCCGTTATAGTCGAAGAGTACGATGGTGCCGCCGAATCGTTCGCGCACAGCCTTGCGAGTCGCGTCGAGATCGGCTGTGGTGGCCCACTTCGAGCCGCTCGCGAGTTTCACCTGGAAACCCGCGAGTGGCTCGAAGATCGGTAACGGCCCGACCACCGCTTTGCCTGCGAGTTTCGCATCGCGGCCGATCACATCGGCATACTTCCCCATCGTGGAGTATTCGATTTTCGATTCAGTGGCCTGATCGAGTTTCTTCAGTGCTTCGTGTTCCTCCAGCATGGTCTGTTGGCGGTTCGGATCGGTTTCGCGGTAGAACGCCTGAAGGCGATAGATTGCCTCATTCAAATACGGATCGAGAGCGAGTGCCTTCTCGAAGCACGCTTTCGCCGCAGGAGAATGCTCACCATCAGGATGCGTGACACCAAGCCGCAGCCATGTCATGGCGTCGTTGGGATCAGCCTTGTTCACGACAGCGAAGTGCGGATACGCCTCGGCACGGTTGCCGACATAGAGGTCGAGCATGCCGAGGCAGTAGTGTGCGTAGGGGTTGTTCGGGTCGCGTTCCAGAACGCCGCGGAATATGTCCTTCGACTTCTTCACCTGCTCGCCGAGTATCTTCGTGTCGGGCGATTGCTGGTTGAGCATCGCAATGCCGAGGTTGATCTGGGCCGTGAGCCAGTGGGGTGCCAGCCGTCGTGCCTCCTCGAACTCCTTCTGAGCGGCGGCGTACCTGTATTGTTCCATCAACCCGACACCGCGAAGATTGGCGGTCAGGGCCGTGTCCATGTCCTGGCTCGGGTCCTGGCTCGGTTGCGGTACCGCCGGGCGGAACCAGGCGAAGTACGCGCTCGCACCGGCGAGGAGTATCAGAATCAAGAGCAGCATCGTTATCGCCAGGAAAGGCCAGCGGCGCGAGGCAGGCGGTACGGGCGGTAGTGCCGACATGCTGGTGTCCGTCGTGAAGGGTACGCGTGCCACAAGGGAAGCGAACGCCGTAACTGTAGCGATTCCGAACTGGTCTCGACATGCGCGGCGCTCTACTCAGGCTCTGCCGCGTTCAACGGAATCCGCCAACGGAAACCCCCATGCTTCGTTATCTGGCTGCTGCGTGTCAGACGGACTTCGCCAATCCCACCACTTGCGCGGTGATCCCTGAGCGTGTTCGCCACATGCTCACGATGATCGACCGCGCCGTGATTGGCTATCAACCGTTTGGCGATGTGAAACTTGTGGTCTTTCCGGAGTTCGCACACAGCGCCCCCATTTACGAGACGGTCGAAGAACTGGCCGACCGGCTCGCCGTGCCTGTCCCGAACGAACACACCGACCGTTACCACCAGAAGGCGCGCGACCTGGGCATCTACATCCAGACCGGCACATTCCTGGAAGTGGACACGAAGTATCCCGGCTGCGTGTTCAACACGACATGCCTCATCGGCCCGGATGGGTTGCTTTCCAAGTACCGCAAGGTACATCCGTGGCTTCCGTGGGAAGTCCACGCCAGCCCGCACGACATTCCCAGCTACAACGAGAATCCCTTCCCCGTTGCCAGTACCGAGATTGGCGTGCTGGGCTGCGCGATCTGCTACGACTGGCTCTTTCCTGAAGCGACTCGGGAGCTGGCTTTGCAGGGCGCCGAGGTACTCATCCGCGTCTCGGCATACATGGACCCGTGGGGCGCGACACCACCGATGGACTGGTGGACGGTGGTGAACCGTTGCCGGGCCATCGAGAACACCGCGTTCGTCGTAGCCGCGAACCAGGGCGCGAGCGCAACACACTATCCGCCGTTCTCCTGGCCCGGGGGAAGCATGGTTGTCGATTACGATGGGCGGCTTCTGGCGCAGGCCGATCCAGGTCCAGGTGAGAAGATCGTGGTGGCCCCTGTGGACATCGCTGCACTCCGCGCCGAACGCGAACGCCGCGCCGGTCACCATATGCTCGCGCACCGACGGTCCGAAGTCTACCGGCACGCAGCGCGCACCGCGTATCCGCCCGATGGGAGCGCGAACGGCCCTCACTCAGTGGAACGGAACAACGCCGCGACCCGAGAATCGAAGACCCGCCTTCCACGACCAGGCCATGACTCCTAGCTGAGCGCTGAGAGTTGTCAGCCCACTCGTTACCACCCGTCCACCGATTCTGAAATCTTGAAGATTATTCGCATGGCAACTATTTCGGCGCGCCTGTTGCGTGTATTCTGAGGTGTGACGCCCGCCTCGCCCAATCTGAGGTGGCATCGTGATGGACACCAAAACCTACACTGGCCTCACGGCCGTGAAGCGAGCACTGGGACCGCTCGCCGCGAAGCCAACACCCGAACGCAACTCGCAGTGGAGCAGCGAAATCCTGACGGACCTCTTCGCGGTGGAGCAACTGCTCGACTGGCTGGAGAACAACGGCTTCGAGGAACGCGAACTGGAAGTTGCCGGGAATGAGTTTGTCGTCCGCTGGCGGTAGCTATTTCTTCCGGTCCAGCACTTCCCGCACCTTGCGAGCCAGAGTAGCCGTGGTGAACGGCTTGGGAAGCAGGTCCACCTCTTCGTGTTCCACACCATGTCGCACTGTAGCATCCTCGGTGTGGCCTGTCGTGTACAGTACTCGCAGACCTGGGCGTTCCTTCAATAATCGCTCGACCAGTTCGCGTCCGCCGATCCCAGGCATGACGACATCCGTCAGTAGCAGATCGAGTTGTTCCACGCCACGCGCAATCGCTGTGGCTTCCTCGCCTCCGCCGGCGACCAGAACCGAATAGCCCAGGTGACGCAGTACGAGTTCGGCCAACCCGCGGACACCGTCTTCATCTTCCACAATCAGCACGGTCTCGCTTCCGCGTGGCAGTGTCATATCAACTGGCGCACGCTCCTGAGAACCGGATGAAGCGATGGCCGGCAAGTAGATACGGAAGATCGCCCCGTGTCCTGGCGTGCTCTCGACTTCAATATGCCCATCGCTTTGCTTGACGATGCCGTAGACCGTCGCAAGTCCCAGTCCAGTCCCCTTCCCTTGCCCCTTGGTGGTGTAGAATGGTTCGAAGACGTGCGCGCGTACGTCGTCGGTCATCCCGCACCCAGTATCTGTCACCTGAACCATCGCGTAGTGGCCGGCGCGAATCTCTGAGCCGTCTTCGGCTTGCCCATCGGCAAGGGTTGCGGCACACGTCTCGATGGTGAGGCGGCCACCCCTGGGCATCGCATCGCGGGCATTGACCGCGAGGTTGAGAATCACCTGCTCAACCTGTCCCGAATCGGCTTTCACTCGCGGAAGCAGATCGGCCGCGCGAACGGTTAATTCCACGTCTTCACCGATGAGTCGGCGAAGCAGGCTGGCGATCTCACTGACCACAACATTGAGATCGAGTACCGTGTGCCGAAGCAATTGTTTGCGGCCGAACGCAAGTAGTTGCTTCGTCAGTGCCGCAGCGCGCTCACCAGCCTTGCGGATCTCGTCCACCATCGGCCGTGCCGGGTCGAGTTCATGGAGTGTCGCGGCGACGACCTCGGAATAGCCGTTGATAACCGTCAGGAGATTGTTGAAGTCGTGGGCGATTCCTCCTGCGAGTCGTCCGACCGCTTCCATCTTCTGACTCTGCCTGAGTTGTTCCTCCAGTCGCTTCCGTGAAGTGATGTCCTGATAGATGCCGAGCACGCCGACCACCGCACCGGACGCATCGCGGAGCGGCACCTTGCTGGTGAGAAGTGTGACCGCCGTACCACCTGGGAGCGTCAGTGGTTCCTCGACGTTGGTTTGCGGCAACCCCGACTCGACGACAGCACGATCGCGCATGCGGAACAGTTCTCCCTGCGCGATCGGCGTGCCGAGCGTGAGGTCTGTCCGTCCGACGACAGACTCCGGCGACTCCAACCCATGATCGCGCGCGAAGAGTTCGTTGCAGCCGAGGAAACTCGAATCGCGATCCTTCCAGAAGACCCCGCAGGGGATGTTATCGAGGATGCCGCGGAAGAGCGATTCGCGTTCGCGCAGTGCTGTCTCATCGCGCTTGCGGTCGGTCACGTCGCGGAAGATGGAAAGGAGAAGCGGCGGTTCACCTGGTGAATCGAAGTGTTCGTTGGTCACCTCGAACCACATGCGGCGGCCATCCCACATCTCGACCTCGGCCTCAAACTTCGGCTCGATGGAACGCGTCGCGAACCGGTGATCGTAATCGGCGAGCGTCTGGGGTCGGCGCGCCGGCGCGTAGACCTCGGCCATCGATCGCCGTTCGATCTCCTCACGCGGGCGAGCGGCGAGTCGGCAGTACGCGGGGTTTGCCGCCACAACAACGCCGGCCGCGTCGGTCATGCGAATGCCGTCGGCAGCGTGTTCCCACACGAGTCGCATGGTCGTTTCCGCTCGCCGCCGTGCGGCCTCTGCTTCCTTGCGTTCGGTCACGTCGTGAATGTTCACCACGATCGCACCCACATCCGGATCGTGGATCAGGTTGGTGCAAGCCGCCTCCGCCCAGCGCCACGAGCCATCCTTGTGGAGGTAGCGATACTCACCGCTGTGCGACGCACCAGGCTCACGGACCAGGCGTTCGTAAGCCGATGCGATCTCCGCGGCATCGTCCGGATGACACCACTCGAAGGCATTGCGACCCTGCAATTCGTCAACTCCGCGACCACCAATGTTTATCACCGACCGACTTGCATAAAGCACCGTGCCGTCCGGAGTGATCAGTTCAACCGCCTCGAAACTCTTCTCAACGATGGCGCGAAGCCGTGCTTCACTCCGACGCAGCGCGTCCTCAGCAGCTTTGCGATCATGCACATCGGTATAGGTCCCGAACCAGCGTGCCACGCTGCCATTTGCCGCGCGCTGCGGCCGCGCGCGACCGAGATGCCAGCGATACTCGCCGTCGTGTCGCCGCAACCGGTACTCGGCCTCGAACTCGGTGCCGGCGCGGATCGCAGCTTCCCACAGTTCCGCCGTCCGAGGCAGATCCTCCGGGTGAACAGCACGTCGCCAGTCTCCGCCCGGCAGGTCGTCATTCGGCCGCCCGAGAAACTCGCGGCATGCGCGGTTGAGATATTCCACCGTGCCATCGGGCGTTGCCAGCCAGACCAGGTGCGGAACTGCGTCGGCCAGGATGTGCGCGGTATCCGGATCTGTACCGGAAGTGGGATGCGACGCTGCTGTCATGGGCGATCCGAAAGCTTGACATCGCGCCAGGCCGGCGCAGGGGGGAGAGCCGCAATGCGGAAGTTGCCGGCAGTAGTCTAGTACAATTTAGACAGACAGAGATGAAAGTGGAGAAGTTTAGCGGTTATCAAAAACGCTCCAGCAGGAGCCAGAGTTTCTAACCCCGCAAACGCCAGACGATGCGGAGGAGTGTTACCGCCAGATGGTAAGCGATTACGATGGGCAAAGCGAGGAGGCGTGTGAGCAGGTCGCGGCGGGGGCTGAGTGTTACGTTCGATGGATCAGACGATGTGGCAGACAAGATACCCATCCCCCTCCCGGAACGGAGCACGAAGGGAGGTCGCAAGGAAAATCGCGGAAGGGCTTCCTGCCTGTCAAAGCGCCGATGGCGGAGTAACAACACCATACTCTGTGATTCGAAAAACCGGAAGCCTCCAAACCAGAAAAGCGAAGACTCGATCCGGTCCGCGCACATGACGCGATAGGCTCACTCAGCCTCGCAACACTGACACAGCCCCTTCATTCATCGTGAAACCGAGTCGCAGGACTGCGGGCGTGCCCCTCGATGTCAGACGTTTCAGGAAGCCATCAACCTCGTCGTAAAGTCGATCTGCCTCCTCCCAGGCCTCACGCACAATCGGATCGCGATCCGCAACCGGATGCACATCGGGGTAATCGTCAATCACACGCACGCCTCGCGTGTCGTCCTTCTCGCGGGCGCGTTCGCACTCCTTCGCCACCTGCATCACCATCTGTGGCAGTAGGCGTAGCCCCGCCACAACGTCATCGATGCCGAAGTCCTGCACGAGGATGTGTCGCTGTTGCTCCCAGTCGTCACATGCCGTCGGTCTCTCCAGTATTTCGGTGGCATCTCGCCCATCCTCCAGCGCCACGCGAACCTGATCGCGCAGCGCCAGCAGCGAGTGGAAGCAAGTGTAGAAGCGATACGCTTCGATGGCCCGCACGCGGTCGCGTTCGGTCATCACGTTCTTGCCCAGACCCGGAATGTCGCGCTCGGTGTACACGGGTTTCTGTTCGCGGACCTCGGAAAGCTGCCATGCGGCGGCGCGCATCTGTTCGACGGTGTCGCGGCGGAACACGGCGAAGTCGAATCGGTTGCGGCGGGCACGATTGCGGGCGCGGAACTTCGTCTCATTCCGCTTCAGGGCATAGATGTTCTCGCGTAACATCCACGCGGGGCTGATCTGGTTGAACGACGGCGGCAAACCCTCGAACCGCTCTTGCGGCGGGGCGACCAGCGAGAAGGGGAACGTCACTTTCTGCGGTGCGAGGTCGGTGCCGCAGGCGATGACCGTATACGGGGCGCGGCTGAAGTCGCAGGGAAACTTCACGTTCACACCGAGGCCGATGAACAGCCCCTCCGCGGCCCAGAACTCCTGGTCAGGGGCGCGCGACGTGTGATTCGAGCCGACGTTCGCGCCGTAACCGATGTTCCCACGGCCGGCTGGCCAGAGTGTTGAAATCAGTAACGACTGATGATGGCAGCCAACGAACGGCCCCAGCAGGCACGAACAGACCTCGCCCGCGGCGACATCGGTATTCGGCCCCAGCACGCTGCACTGCACCTTGCCCTGTCGCTCAACGCGCGCCTGCTCGATCAACACAGATCGTTCCACAATGGCGGCGCCTGTCGCGCGGCAACCCCACTGCAGCAGAGAATCCGTGACCTGTGCCCCGGACTCCACCACCACGGGTTCCTCGATCGTGCCCAACAGCGTACTGCGAACAACACAGGCCGCACCGTCGATTCGCGTACCAGGCCCGACGAACGAATCTTCGATCCGGGCCACACTCCAGAGCCAGGCGCGCGCACCGATCACACCACGCTTGGACGTGACCTTCGCCTGATAGTCGGCCACCGCGCGTCGGTAGCCCTCGAGTTCCGATCGCAGAGCGCCAGGCCGGGCGACACTCGATGCCAGCGAGACAGTCAATTCGGCGAAGATCGCGAGATCGCGCCCTCCTCCCTCCAGCGCCACAGGCACGCGCGCGCCATTGCCGAACGTCACGCCAGGCGAGCAAGTCACCCGACCGCAGTCGGCAACCACCGCCCCCTCGCAGACAACGCAATTCGCGAGCAGTCGCACATCTCGAACCGTGGCATTGTTCCCGACAACGCAATCGACCAGCGTGCTATTCGACAGGCCCGTTTCGACCTCGACCCCGCCGGCCAGTTCAATCGCCTCGTCAAAGGCACCCAGCACGACGTTCCCACGGAACTCGCAGTTGTGAACGCGACGCGGGCTGAAGCTCTCGGCGACCCGCACGCGGTACCAGTCCTGCGCCCGGTTGCCGAGCGATTCGAGCTGGGCAATCTCCGAGTTGAAAAGCAGCCGCAACGGAGTATCGCCAAGCGCGAGAGCGATTCCTCCATCAGTACGAACAGACTCGACCGCCCTCACCAACTCCGACTCGGCAGTCAGCAGTCGCACACGGTCTTCGAGCGTTTCCTTCATCATCCATCTCCGGACAGTTGCTTGAGGGCGGAAAGCGAGCCGGGTTTCATCACTCAACGGTCACGCTCTTGGCGAGATTGCGAGGCTTGTCCACATCGCAGCCGCGAATGCGTGCGACGTGATACGCGAGCAGTTGCAGCGGAATCACTGCGACGAGGGGCTGTAGGTAGTCTGGCGTGTCGGGAACGTAAATCACGTCGTCGGCCTTCGCCGCTACGGTATCGTCACCCTCGGTCGCGATGGCAATGATTGGCCCGCGGCGTGCCTTCACCTCTTCGAGGTTGCTCATCGCCTTCTCGTGAATCGCGCCTTTGAGAGCCAGGAATACCGATGGTGTTTGAGCGTCGATGAGTGCGATGGGGCCATGCTTCATCTCGGCCGCCGGGTAACCCTCGGCATGTGCGTAGCTGATCTCCTTGAGCTTCAGCGCGCCTTCGAGCGCTACCGGATAGAGGTACTGCCGACCCAGATAAAGGAAGCTCGTGCAGTGGGCATACTTCCTGGCGATGCGGCGTACCTGCGCGTCGCACGCCAGTGCGCGTTCTACCCGAGCAGGCAGTTCGCGCATCTCCTCGACCATACGCGCGCCCTGCAACGCCGAGAGATGCCGGAGACGGCCGAGTTGCAGTGCCAGCATCGCCAGAGTGATGACCTGGCTGGTGAATGCCTTGGTGCTTGCGACACCGATCTCCGGGCCAGCGTGCAGATAGATACCGCCATCGGCCTCGCGAGCGATCGTGCTACCGACCACGTTACAGATGGCGAGAGTCAGATGTCCCTTCCGTTTCGACTCGCGGAGCGCTGCGAGCGTGTCGGCCGTTTCGCCAGACTGACTGATGGCGATGACGATGGTGTTGTCGTCCACTGGTGGGTTGCGGTAACGGAACTCACTGGCGTACTCAACTTCCACCGGAACGCGGGCGAACTCCTCGATCAGGTATTCACCCACCTGTGCCGCGTGAAAACTCGTGCCGCACGCAGTGAGGATGATGCGATTTGCACGCCGGAGTTGCTGGACATCCACATTCAGGCCGCCGAAGTGGGCGCTGGCCTCGGGTTCGGAGAGGCGGCCACGCATAGCGTTCGCGAGTGTCTGCGGTTGCTCGTGAATCTCCTTGAGCATGTGATGCTCAAACGTGCCCTTGTCGGTATCGCCTTCCTCCCAGTCGATCTGCGAGACGCAGGCCGCGACGCGGTTCTGCTCGCGGTCGTAGATATGCCACTCGTCGCGTGTCAGCCGGCATACCTGATGATCCTGCAGATAAACGACCTCGCGCGTCTGACCGATGATCGCCGAGGGATCGCTGGCGAGGAAATGGCCATCGTGCCCGATGCCGAGCACCAGTGGGCTGCCGAGTCGGGCGCCAATGATCGTGTCAGGTTCGTCGGGGCTAACTACCGCCAGCCCGTAGGTTCCCTTCAACAGTGGAAGTGTGCGACAAACGGCTTCCATCAGGTCGCCATCGAAGTGGTATGCGACGAGCTGGGCAACAACCTCCGTGTCGGTGTCGCTGTGAAAGGCGATGCCCTGCTCCTGAAGGTGCCGCTTGAGCGCCGAATAGTTCTCGATAACGCCATTGTGAACCACGGCCACTCGGCCACACGAACTGAGATGCGGATGTGCGTTCGTGTCGTTGGCCGGCCCGTGTGTGGCCCAGCGCGTGTGGCTGATACCAAGGCAACCAGGAGAGGGATGATCGTGGAGGAAGTCCGCGAGAACCGCGAGCCGCCCGGCACGCTTGCGGAGATGCAGACCCCCTGGCCCGGTGATGGTCGCGACCCCGGCGCTGTCGTAACCGCGATACTCCAACCGCTGCAGACCCGCGACGAGCAGCGGTTCCGCTTCCCGCTGTCCAACGTATCCCACTATGCCACACATAGGGCACACTCGGGTTAGAAGTGAATACGGTACTCACGGCCCAAACGATTCGGGTCGATATCAGAGGGGAGTTTCAGGGCCAGTGGCAGCAGCGTCTGCGGTTCAGGAACTGGGAGGAATCGCACCCAGTACTGCGTTCAGAGTGACGAGCGGCGATTGCGTGAAAACAATGTAACGCATCGATCCGAACAGTTGGGCGAGAACCATTACGGGCACCTCAAGGATGCACACCACAAGGTGGGGACCGTGTGAAGGGTGTGGGCAAACCCCCGCGCACGGTTGCCGTCAGAAGGGGTGACGGGCGAACTGGTCCGAAGCGAGGAACGCGATGAGAGAATGGTTCCCGTTCGTAGCAGAGATGTCACGGTAACAGCTTTGCAAGCGCGATCAACCCGAGTCGGCCAACTTCGTCCGTTATTGTCTGCCCATATTCAACTGTCAGTGCTAAACCGGCGCGGTTTTCATCCGGAGAGAAGACCGCTGTCAACTCCTGTCAACAGCCAGGTGCGCCGGGGTCTGACTCAGGGGAACTCTGAATGGGTGCGTTTCCGGTGCTGCCACAACTGGCCAGAAGCATACGGACGCGACATCGCAGGAAGCGCGCGCTGGCCTGGTCAGCCCCAGTAAGTGAAGTCTACCGTGTCCGTGGGTTCTTCGCGCTGCGATGGGGGGAGTATTGGTGTGACAGGTGCAGGGCGCACAACTTCTTCGACTGCGCGGCTGCGAAGGATCAGTTCCCGTTCCTGCTCCTGCATGTCGGCGCGCAATTCTTCCTCGATCTGTTCCGCTTCGGCCATCCGTCTGCGTACCGCAGCTTCCATCCGTTCGACCTCGGCCACACGTCGTTCCACCTCGGCGCGTTGCCGGGCGAGTTCTTCTTCTCGCTGTCGTGCGAGTGCATCGGCGCGCGCCAGCACCGCCGCCTGACGGCGATTGAAGTCCTGTTCGCGGGTCACGAACTCGGCCTCAGCGCGGGCCGATGCCTCAGCCAGTTCCTCGCGCGACCGCTGAATGCCCGTCATCTGCTTCGTCACATAGAAGTTGAAGCGGTCGATCTCATGGCGGAGCCAGTCGAGTTGCGCGGCAGCATCGTCTGGTGTAAGGCCCACCGGCACACGAGCAGCGCCAGGTGGTGGCTGAATTGTGTAAGGAATCGAGGTGAGGTTGCGTGTTGGTAGAGGTGTATCGGCCGAGGTAGAGGAACCGATCCAGACGCCTTGCGTGGGGAGTGGTTCCGCCGGCGCGGGAACCGTGTGCGCGTTACTTACGCTCAGGTCTTCACCGGGAGGCGGCGATTCGACCGCAGCCCCAGGAAGTGGGAAGCGGACTCCGCAGCGCGGACACCCCAGCATCCCACCAGGAACGTGATCTGGCACGCGGCCGCCTGTACCGCAACTGGGGCACGAGATAAGCAGTGGCATAATCGATCCGCGGGCGAAAGGCTACCGTATGAGTGTAGCACGCGCTCCGCTCGCCTGCATCGCATCGCGCCAGCAAACCGCGACGGAACCGGCGGAATCCGTCTGCCCCATCGCGGTCGCGTATAACCCATCCAACCGTTACTTCTTCCGGATGAGCTTCATCGTGCCGCAGTGAGTCTCCACTGGTTTGCCACCTTCCCACGCCTCGCCAACCAACTGGATATGATCGTTGTCGATGAACGTGAGTGTTGCTCCGTGCATGTGCATGTCCTTGGCCGGGTCGAAGTTCGTACCACCGGCGAAAACCCACTTGATCTGGTTCGGCGCCGATTTCAGATCGGCCTTCATGCGCGGCTGGTTGCCCAGGGAGCAGTAGTGGGTCATCACCAGTTCGCCCTTGTCGAGGTGGTAGATCGAGACCATCTCCATCGGCTGACCTGGGAAGATCGTCTCGTGAACGGTTGTGCCGGCTGCCGTCACGCGGATCACCGACACCACCTTGTCGGTCGGCTTGCCATCCTTGTCGGCCTCCACCCATGTGCCCGCGAGTTTCTTCATGCGCTCCAGCCCCGCGTGCGCGGCCTTGTCATCGGCGCGTGCGCCGGTGGAGAGAGCGATGACCATCAGACCAGGGATCAGGAACTTTCGCATCGTTGCTCCGAATCGAGTTGAAGAGATGCGGCATACTCGTCTCTCGAGTGAAAAGTATACCCACGTACCTCATCGACATGAGTTCCGTGGCCGCTTGAGGAATGTATTCACTTGTTCAGAAAAAATGTAGCTCAGTTGTGCAGCGCGAATTCGGCAAGGTGGTGGGCACTCCGTTTCCTGCCGCATCTGCACCGTGCGACTATCACTGTCGAACTTCGCGTCATGTTTCGGATTGAACTGCGCCCTTGCTCACGCATATAGTCAGGTGCTGCCAGGAGGTACGGAACGCATGACCGCTACAGACTTCGCCCGCCGCCCACTCGGCGGTGCGCGGGTACTTGTCGCAGCGGACGACCCCGACGACTGCGCCGCGCTTACTGCTGTGCTGCGACTTAATGGGTTCGATGCTTGCGAAGCACGCACGGCCGAGGCCGTGATGGACGCAGTGAGTGAAACTCGCCCGGCTGTCGTCGTGCTGGACCTGAACCTTGATCTGCCCGATGGCGATGGCGATGGCTGCACACTGATTCGGCGTGTGCGACGGCTTCCAGTACCGCCTGCCGTGGTTGTCGTCACAGGTCATACCCGGCCGGCCATACGGCTCGCGGCGAAGGCCGCCGGCGCGTCCGAGGTTCTGCTCAAGCCTGCCGACCCTACCGATCTGGCGAAGCTGGTATCGCAATTATGCGATGGTGTGTAATGATTGACACAGAGATGGGCATTTATGTGATCGTGAATTCACACTGCGAGTGCCTTCCACATGCAAGTCACTTCACCAGCGCCGCGACCTGCGAGAGTGTCACTTCTTCCAGCGATGCCACGATGATGTCCGCGCCGGCGGCCTGCAACTTCTCCGCGGAGTGATGACCCACGAACGTCACGGCCACACAACGCATGCCAGCCGCCTTCGCGGCCTCCACACCAGCAACCGCGTCTTCAAAGACCACGCAGCGTGACGGTTCGACGTTCAGTTTCGTTGCCGCTGTCAGGAACACTTCCGGGTTCGGTTTTCCGTACTTCACATCGTCGCCAGTGACCACCTGCTGGAAGTAGCGGCTTGTCACTGTTGCGCCGAGAAGCAACTCGACGTTGCCCGGCGGGGCCGATGAGCCAACTGCCTGTGGCCAGCCGGCATGGGCGAACGCTGCGAGCAACGTCGCCACACCCGGCAGGAGTTGCACGCCCTCCTCGCGCACCGACGCGCGGTAAAGGTCTTCCTTACGGTTGCCGAGGGCGGTGCAGCGTGCGTCATCGGCTTCTGGTTCGAAGAGTTTGCGGAGAATTTCGGGATTGCGCATCCCGAACGTGGCGGCGAAGTCGGCGCGGGAGAACGGTTGGCCGATCTCCGCGGCGAGCTTCACCCACGCGCGGAAGTGCTGTTCCGCCGTGTCCACCAGTGTGCCGTCCACGTCCCAGATGATGGCAGGTGTCATCACGTCGTTTTACGGCGCACTGGTGATCTTGGGCTGGCGATCGCGTCACGTGCGGTCTGTCGCGGCTTCAATAAACTCACGCGCACTGCGGCGTACGCCACGAATAGCCAACCAGTAGACGAATATGACCAAGAACCAGCAAGCAGCGAACGCGCCTTGCCTGTAGAGCTTCAGCTCTGGTGAAGGCGTAACGACGACTGGTGCAGGCGCTTGTTCACCTAGCGGTTGAGGCACAGGCACGGCTCCTGGTCCTTTCGGTGCGGGACCCTTGCCGGCTCCTGGCCCTTTCGGTGCCGGACCCTTGCCGGCTCCTGGTCCTTTCGGTGCGGGACCCTTGCCGGCTCCTGGTACAGGTGCGGGGGCCTGTGCTTGCGGCAATGACTTCTGCAGTTCCGCTTCGATATAACTCCAGCCGAACTCGCGCGTAGCGATCATGCCGGTGAGCAGAACTGCGAGGAAGCCCACCGTTCTGGCGGTGCCGGGGTGGTTCAATGCCATTCCGCAGCACACCAGCCCAACGAGGAAGAGGAACTCCGTGAGTGGAACGAGAAGGATGAACGCCTTCTGCCCCTGAAGCGACAGTTCCTTGAATGACGTGGAGAATACTGCCGCTGCAGCAAGAGCGATGAGTGCGAGCAACGTGAAGAGACTGCTGGCGCTGAACAGCCCACAAGCACCACTGCGACGCGGAGCGCCGCTGGCCACGAGCCGACCGAACGCTGCCAGCAACAGCCCAAGCACGCCCGGAATGCCGTATGCCGCGAGGTTGATCATCTCCTCCTTCTGCACGGGAATCGCATCCTGTCCGCCACTGTTGATGAACCCATCGATGGTAACCCAGCCGGCACCGTCGCCCTTCGGTAACGGCCCCACCTGGCGCTCGTAGATCGACTTGCCGAATTCCACAAAACCAATCAGCATGAACCAGCAAAGCGCGAACTGAACCCAAAACAGTCCGCGACGTGCGCGTTTCCAGCCGGCGGCGAGAACCTTTTCGGGGGTCTCGTCGGCTTTCCCGTTCCAGTTCGCCGCCGGTCGGGGCCGCGGCTTGGGCACTTCGTCGCGATGCGGTGCCGACTGTCGGGCTGGCTCTGGCTCACGACGAGGTTCTGGTATCGGTGACGGTGCAGGCGGAGGCGAGAGCGGCAAGGAAGATGCCGCAGGTGCGGCCGTACCCCAATCGGCTGGCGATGCGACGGCCGGTGCGGGTGGAGCAACGTCGGACTCGCTGGCCGCGCCAGCACCATCCGGCGCGGATACCTGAACCGCCGATTGGCAGTACGGGCATTTCACCTTCTTCCCGGCCGACTCGTCACGCGCGCGGAACTTCTTCCCACACGAGGGGCAACCGAGCGTGATCGGCATGGCATGACTCCGCGAGACAGTATGAACTGGTGGGTGGACTGTATCTATCGCTAGAGATGGTAAATCGCGGCGCGACGTGGCGGAACCCTGGAAACGGGGAAAATCTGGGAACGCTGGCCGATCGTCCCAGTTATAACGAACATTGAAGCGTCTTACTCTCAGAATCGCGGCTTCGGTCGCTGCCATTGAGCATCGTAAGGCAGTGAGAACAATTGCTGGAGCAATTCGGCTTTGTTCGTCGCCCCACTCATCAGAACTTCGACTGCTTGCCGCAACTTCTGGGCGCGTGGGTCGGTTGCTGCCAGCCCCGCACCCTCGCCACGATCCAGGCGGTCGAACACCGCGGCCACGTCCAGCAGTCGGCTGCGTGCTTCCAGGAACGACTGTTCGAGGACACGTTCGGCAGATAGGGGCGTCATGTGTTGGCTCCGTGAATAATTCTCATATTCAATGCATTCATCGCTCATTGGAGTCGAACCGCCGCTTGAGTTCGAGCGGCACCAGTTCATTGAGGCTGCCGCTGCGGAAGCCATCGAGATCGAGGGTCACGAACTTGAAGCCCAGTGCGTGCAGCGACTTCGTCAGTTCGCTACGGACGGGTTCGGCGGCGAGTTTCGTCACTTCCCCCAGTGGCACCTCGATGCGCGCGAGGTCGCCTTCGTGATAGCGCACGCGGCATTCGCGGAGGCCCAGCGTGCGTAGTAACGTCTCGGCTTCCTCCACGCGCCGGGTGCGTTCGGGCGTGACTGCAAGCCCTGGCGCCATGCGGCTGGAGAGGCAGGGTGCCGCAGGTTTGTCCCATGTTGGTAGTTGCCAGTGCCGCGCCAGCGCCCGTACGTCGGCCTTCGTGAATCCTGCCTCCTGAAGCGGGTGCCGTACTGCATGCTCGGCCGCTGCGATCAGCCCTGGCCGATAGTCGCCACGATCGTCGAGGTTGGCTCCGCTGACGACCACGGGCACGCCCAGTTCCGGCAGGAATTTCTCGACGGTTGTGTACAGTTCGGTCTTGCAGTGGTAGCAGCGCGAGCCATCGTTCTTCAGGTAATCCGGATTGTCGAACTCGGCGGTCTTCACGATGACGTGCCGGATACCGATCTGTTTCGCCAACTCGCGGGCATCGTCGAGTTCCCTTCGGGCGACACTCGCGCTATCGGCTGTGACTGCAACGGCGTGCTCGTTGAGAGCCAGTTGCGCGGCCTTCGCCACAACCGTGCTATCAATGCCACCGCTGAACGCGACCGCCACGCCTGGCAGTTCGGCCAGCACGGCGAGCAGACGATCGCGTTTCTGCACGAGTTCCGCGCTCAGTTCTGGTGCCACATCGTTCATAAAGTCAGTATACACCTGCAACGCCGCGAACGGCTTCGCGGTTCAGCGATCGTCGTCCTTCCGAAAGCCGAAGTCCGGGTTCGGTGCTTCGTCACGCACCGGGTCGGGGCTTCGCTGGAGTGGCTTTCGGACGGGAGTGGCGCGTCGCTGGAAATCGAGCATACTCGCATACCATCGCACGAGGTTCAGCGCGCCGAGTACGATCCCCAGCAGGCCGGCGATGGTGAGTCGTGTTGGAGCATTCAATCGCGCCGCAATGTCTGGCGCTGCGAAACGCAACACCAGTAGTCCGGCTCCGGCGATCAACAGGAACAACCCCAGTAGCAATCTCAGGTGCCGAACCGTCATCGTTGCTCCCTCGTGGTATGTTCATCATACTCCTGAGGAGTGCTTGCGGACCATCGCATGCGAAGCGAGAATCGGGCGGAGCCACGCGCGGCTTTCCGCCCTTCAATCGAGATCGGGAGAAACCACATGCCCCAGTATCGCGTTGCCGTGATCGGTCGCACCGGGAAGGGGAATTACGGCCATTCACTCGATACCGTCTGGCTCGCGTGCGACAAGGCAGAGATTGTCGCAGTTGCTGACGAGAACGCGAACGGCCGCGCCGCTGCCGCCAAGCGACTGGGAGCGAAAGCCGCGTATGCCGACTATCGACAGATGCTCGACAAGGAGAAGCCACAGATCGTGAGTGTGGCTGACCGCTGGCCAGACTGTCACCGCGACATGGTGATTGCGTGTGCCGAACACGGCGCGAGTATCTTCCTGGAGAAGCCCGCGGCCCAGACGCTCCAGCAGGCCGATGAGATGGTCGCCGCATGCGAGAAGCATCACGTCAAGTGCGCAATCGCGCATCAGACCGCGTACAGCCCGCGCGTGAAGGTTGTGAAGGACTTGATTCGCGAAGGGAAGATCGGCGATGTGATGGAGCTTCGCGGCCACGGCAAGGAAGACCGTCGCGGCGGCGGCGAAGACCTCATGGTGCTCGGCACACACAGTTTCGACCTGATGCGCCACCTCGCCGGTGATGCGAAATGGTGTTTTGCGCGCATCAAGCAGGGCGGACGGAAGACCGTGGCTGGCGACGTGCGTAAGGGCGGCGAGCAGATCGGCCCGATCGTGGGCGACCAGATCGCAGCGACATACGGCTTCCAGGGGTTACCCGTTGGCCACTTCTTCACGCACGTCGCAAGAGCCGGCGCCGGTTCGCGCTACTGGCTCGAAATCTGCGGCACGAAAGGTGTGATTCAACTCGGTTTCGGAATCCTTCCTCCGGCGTATCTGTGCGAAGACCCCAGCGGGTTCTTCGGCAAGAGCAAGGCCATGTGGAAGGAGATCACATCGGCCGGGGTGGGGAAAGCGGAACCGCTGACCGCGAAGACACTGGGTAACGGCAACATCCTGATCGTCAACGACCTGATTGACGCCATCGAGAAGGACCGCGCGCCGCTCGACAACCTCGAAGATGGCCGCGCATCGCTTGAGATGATCCTCGCGGTTTACGAATCGCACAGGCTGGAACGCCCGGTTGAGCTTCCGCTGAAGAACCGCAAGCACCCACTGACCACGATGTGAATATCGGGTGAGCCTCGTGCGGCAACGCGCCGTCATCGTGAGGAACCCCTCAGCCTGCGCGCCCGGTCGCACTGCCAGGTTGCTCTCTGGACTCGCGGGCATCAGCGTGACGCGTCACCCGTCCCTGTTCGTCTGCGACCTGCCGCCGGAACATCCGAATCTCACGCAGTGTCTTGCCGATTGTCCGAAGTTGTTCGCACTCGCTCTCGCGCGTGGGTGAGCTGTCCTCCGGGCGCGGGTCGCGTGGCGCGCACTTCGCTTCAACCTTCATCTGTTCGGCACCGAGTTTCGCATCCATCTTGATTTCCTCCACCTGCACGCGTGCCTCAGAGGTGCGCCGTGCTGTCAGATACTTCGCCAGGCACTCCGCGGCACGCACACTCGCGGCCACGTCGGTGTCGCGCAGTCGTGCGCGGAGCTTTCGGAGCACCTCGGCTTCCGCCTCACGCAACACGGCGCGATGCGCGGCATCCAGTTCCAACTCGAAGCGCGGGTCGCGGCGGCACGCAAGCCGCAGATGGACGGCGTTTCGACCCAGTTCCGCGCCAACTTCTGCCCAGTCGTGGCCAGCGGCGCGCAGTTCCGCTGCATCCTTGAGCAGATCCAGCGGGAGTGCTTCGTGTGCGTCGGGGTGACTGTAGTCGATTCTGTCTGTGGATGCGGACATGATACACCTGGGGAAGTGAGGATCGACATGCGATACGGTTCCGACCGCAATACTGTAAGTATGTACCGTATATGATCGTTTGTCAAGTACTTTGACGCATTTTTTTCGCGCACGGCCCTGCCTTCGTTCCCGCTTCGCGTTGACACACCCCGTTCGCCGTTGCTACAGTCCGCAGCCCGAAGTTGGCAGAGGTGCGAGGATTAACCCGGAAACGTGGTACGCGCTGATCCGCGGCGAGCGACGAACGCCGTTCGCGATGGTCGCCCGCGCTGGGTTGCGGCTGGCGAGCTGGCCTTATGGACTCGGTTCGTGGACGCGCAACCGCCTCTTCGATTTCGGCGGGAGGCAGATCCATCGCGCTGCGGTGCCCGTGGTGAGCGTCGGAAATCTCACGCTCGGCGGCACGGGTAAGACACCCTGTGTGGAATGGGTGGCCCGGTTCTATCGTGATCGCGGTGTGCAAGTGGCGATTGTCAGTCGTGGGTATGGAGCCAGCACGGGACGCAACGACGAGGCGATGGTGCTGGAAGAAAACCTCCCGGACGTGCCGCACCTGCAAGACCCCGACCGCTTTGCAGCCGCTCGACGCGCGGTGGAGGAACTCGAAAGCGAAATGGTTGTACTCGACGACGGCTTCCAGCACCGACAGTTGCACCGCGACCTCGACATTGTGCTGATCGACGCCACACAACCACCCGCGCGTGACTCCCTCTTCCCGCGTGGCACGCTCCGCGAATCCGCGAAGGGGTTACGCCGGGCCGGCGCGATCCTGCTGACGCGATGCGATCAGGTGCCGACAGCGGAACTGGAGACGATTCGCGCGTGGCTGGCGCGACGATGGCCACACACAACCGTCGCGATGACCGAACACCGACCGGTGTCGCTGGTGCGCGGCGAAGGCGAGGCGGAACCGGTGGAGATGCTCGCAGGGCGACCCGTGGGCGCGTTCTGCGGAATCGGCAACCCCGCCGCGTTCCGCCGCACGCTGGAATCGCTGCAGGCGAAAGTGACGGAGTTCCGCGCCTTCCCGGACCACCACGGCTATTCGCGTGCCGACATGGACGAACTGAATCGCTGGGCGAACCAGTTACCGGCCGATGCGATCATCGCCACGACACAGAAGGACTGGGTGAAACTCCGTGTGAATTCGCTTGCCGGCCGCCCGCTGTGGGCTGTGCGCATCGGCCTGGCTTTCCGGGATGGCGAAACGGATTTTGGAACAGTACTGGAACGGGTCTCGCATTCGTAGCGCGAGGCCGGGATTCTCACAGCCTGCGACATTGCTACGAGTGACAACGGACTGTCACAATGACTGACCTCGTCGAACTCGTTGGGCGCCTCGGATCGCCGCGCGTACTCGTTCTCGGCGACGTGATGCTCGATCGCTACGTGTGGGGCAATGCCGAACGCATCAGCCAGGAAGCACCCGTCATATTGCTCCGCGCCGACCGCCGCGAGGAACGACTCGGCGGCGCGAGCAGTGTTGCCACCATGTTGCAGGCGCTCGGTGCGAAGACGAGTGTCGTTGGCGTCGTTGGCACAGATGGCGACGGCTTCCACGCACGCCGCATTCTGACGGACCTCGGCATCGACGCGGAAGGGGTCGTGTCCGATCCCGACCGCCCGACCACCGTGAAGGAACGTTACATCGGTCGCGCACAGGCTCGCCATCCGCAACAGATGATCCGCGTCGATTACGAAAGCCGCGAGGCCATCAGCGAATCGGTCGAACGGCAACTCGCCGCGTTGCTCGCAACGAAGGTTCGCGAGGCCGACATTATTCTGGTGAGCGACTACGACAAAGGGATCTGCACACCCGGCTTGCTCCAGGCCGCGGTGGAGATTGGCAAGGCACGCGGCGTTCGCATCATCGCCGACCCCACTCGCGGCGGCGACTACACGAAGTATCGCGGTTGCTCGAGCATGACCCCCAACCGCCTGGAAGCGAGCCTCGCTACCGGTCGCGAGATTCACACGGACGACGACGCACTGGCGTCCGCCGACCAGTTGAGGGTCGATCTGGGATTGGAAGCAGGCCTCGTCACACTCGACAAGGACGGAATCGCGCTCGCCCACCGCGACGGCCGCCGCGCGATCTTCCCCACCCGGCCACGCCAGGTTTACGACATCACCGGCGCAGGCGACATGGTTATGGCCACGCTTGGGCTAGCGCTTGCGGCAGGGGCCGATTACGATCCGGCGATCCGGTTAGCGAATGTTGCCGGCGGCCTGGAAGTGGAAAAGATTGGCGTCGCCACTGTCACACGAGACGAGATCCTCGCCGACCTGCTGCACGCACCATTCCGCATCGCCGAGCGTGTGCCTGGCGCGGCGAAGGTGCTGGACACGCAGTCGCTCACGCGCGAACTGGAATCACGTCGGCGGACAGGGCAGACAGTCGCATTCACCAACGGTTGCTTCGATGTTCTCCATGCCGGGCACGTTCAGTATCTCGCCGAGGCCCGCCGGCAGGCTGGCTGTCTCGTCGTCGGCCTCAATAGCGACGAGAGCGTGCGTCTGCTGAAGGGGCCGGAACGCCCCCTCAACCCAGTGGAAGCCCGGGCACTGGTCCTCGCCGGGTTGCAGGATGTCGATTACGTCACGATCTTCTCCGAGACGACGCCCGCGAATGTAATCGCCGCGGTGCGTCCCGATGTACTGGTGAAGGGCGCGGACTACGCGAAATCGGAAGTGGTGGGCGCGGCGTTCGTGGAGAGCTACGGCGGCAGGGTTCATCTCGCCGATCTCCGCGCCGGGTTCTCAACGACAAACCTGATTGAACGGATGAAGGCCGCGTGACCGATTCCCCGGCCGCACGCGTGAGTTCTATCTGAAGCACGAACGGTGACTCGCGACGCGAGCCGCCAACCCGCGAGACACAATGACGCGCATCGCGATCTTCCTGCCGAACTGGATCGGCGACGTGGTGATGGCCACGCCCGCTGTGCGGGCAGTGCGCGATGCGTTCCCGACCTCGGAACTGGCCGCGGTGTGCAAGCCCTATGTCGCGGACGTACTCGCCGGTTCGCCGTGGTTCACACGCATGGTCTTCCTCGATAAACGTGGTCCACGCGAGCGGCGTCTTGTCGCTGTCGCGCGCGATCTGCGCGCGTGGAAGATCGACGCCGCCCTGCTCTTCCCCAACTCGTTTCGCCCGGCACTGGCAGCCTACCTCGCCGGTGCAAGCCGCATCGTTGGCTTCGCACGTTACTGCCGCGGATGGATGCTCACAAACCGATTGCGCGCGAAAACAGATGCGCGCGGGCGATTCGTCCCCTCGCCCGTGATCGACGATTACAACCGGCTTGCTTCCGCGCTCGGTACGCACAACCCAGGGCACCGGATGGAGTTGTTCACAACGGCATCCGATGAAGTTGCGGCCGCTGGCGTCTGGGAGCAATTCGGCCTCGGTCGCTATCCGCGCGTGGTCGCACTCAATCCGGGAGCGGCATTCGGGGCAGCAAAGCACTGGGGCTGCGACCACTTCGCGGAACTCGCCCGGATGCTCACTGCGCACCTCGGTTGCGGTGTGCTGGTGCTCTGCGGCCCCAGTGAGCGCGCGATGGCTCAGCAGATTGCGGCGGAGAGCCGTAGCCCGCACGTCTACTCGATCAGTGACAGGCCGCTGTCACTTGGCCTCACGAAAGCGATCGTGAAACGCGCCGACTTGCTCGTCACAACCGATAGCGGGCCACGGCACTTCGCGGCAGCGTTCAATCGGCCTGTCGTCTCGCTGTTTGGTCCCACCCACATCGAGTGGACGCAAACATACTTCGCGAAGGAAATTTGCCTGCAAAAGAAGGTCCCCTGCGGGCCGTGTCAGCAGCGCGTCTGCCCACTCGGCCACCACCGCTGCATGCGTGAACTCAGCCCACGCGAAGTGTTCGACGCAGCCGCACGACTGCTCATGCGGTTCCCACTGCCGCTCCCGGAGGTGCCGCGTGCTGCCTGAGTTGCTCGCCACATCGGGCGCCCGCTCCTCGCAGCGGTTCCTCGTACGCGCCGAGACCGCCGGCACGCTCGCCATGCACCCGGCGTTCGCGGAA
Source organism: uncultured Frigoriglobus sp. (assembly GCA_964422915.1). Taxonomy (GTDB): domain Bacteria; phylum Planctomycetota; class Planctomycetia; order Gemmatales; family Gemmataceae; genus Gemmata. The sequence continues at coordinate 134,761 of CAYRDG010000003.1, forward strand.
CTCTTCGAGCGCCTCAATCTCCGTTCCGCGAAGGCGTTCCTCGATCTGCCCGGCGAGGTGGTGAGTGGACATCCCGACCGGCATGTCGTTCGTGTGGAGTTCCCCGGAACGACACGCGCGTTCTACCTGAAGCGTCAGCATGTCGTTGGCTGGCGCGAGCGGTTGCGGAATCGCGTTGCCGGCTTCGGTTCTGTTTCGCGCTGCGAACGCGAGGCGATTCTCCTTCAGCAACTCTCAGACGCGGAACTCCCGGCACCACAGTGGGCGGCGTTCGGCAGCATGGCCTCGCAGGCGTTTCTTCTCGTGGAGGAAGTACCCGAAGCGATCGAATTGCGGCAACTTCTGAGTGACAACAGACTGTCATACGAAGAACGACTCCGCCTCGCGGAGACGCTCGGCCGCGCGGTCGCCGCAGTTCACGCGGCTGGTTTCACCACACCCGACCTGACCGCGAAGCACATCCTGGTGAACCCTCACACGCTCGCCGTGACGTTCCTCGACTGGCAGACAGCGGCGCGCGGCGTTGTGAGCGATTCGGCTCGCACGGAGACCCTCGGCGCGCTCCATGCCTCGCTGGCCCATGCGCTGGCGGCACCGCGCGAGCGTCGGCGTGCGTTCCAGTCCTACGCGCATTCCGCAATCTCGAAAGAAGATGTGTTTCACGCCGCAGCCCGGCATGCGAATCGCCGTTCGGTTCGCGATCAGCTTCAGCCCGCAACGGGAAACGCCCAGCGGCTTGTATGGCTAGCGGGTGAAGCCGTGTGCGCAATCCCGGAAATCGCGTCCGAATGGCCGCGGCCTGTGGTCGCGCCACCCTTCTACGATTGTGTGCCAGGAGTTTCTTTCCTCCGCTTCGCGAATCGGGATGCCATCCTCATTCGTGGTCGCACGGCAGCACCGCTCGGCCACCTCCGCGCATGGCTCCACGCAACGCCGTGGCGCTCGCCGGGCGTGACGATGGGCCGCGTCCTTTTCCACCTGGAGCGATATGGCGTGCCTGCGCCGCGGCTTTTCGCGTTCGGGCAGCGGTCCACGAACCGTGCCGAAAGCGAGTGGTTCGCCCTTTACGAGGAACCGCCTGGCGTGCTATTGCGTCGCTGGCAGCGGACCGCGCCGCCGGAGTTACGTCGCGCACTTGTGCCGTCGCTGACGGCGTGTGTGCGGAGGTTGCACGATGCTGGCTGCGTGCTGACCGATGTGGGGCTGGCCCTGGCGGTCCACGGCGGGCGTGTGCTCGTCGCCGATCCACGCGCGGTGCAAATCGTCCGACGTGTGACGGATTCCGCGCGGCGACGCGATCTCCGCGCCGCGACTCGACTTCTGGATGGGAAATGAGCGCTCGACGCGACACTGCCGTGAGCCTGACGCGACTGGTCCCTCTCGGCCACGATCCGGTATCGTCGCTCTGGGCGCGGCTCCGCCGCGGCGTGCGACTGTTCCGCCGACAGGCCGACTGGGATCGCTTTGCCGGTGATGGCTGGCCCGAACGCATCATGCAGATCCCACTGACAGACCGCGAGCACCACAAACAGGGCCGCTCCATCGGCCGCAAGATCTTCGTCGACGGGTCAGACCGGCTCAGCATTTATCTCAAGCGTCACTTCCGGCTGTCGCGATTCACAGGGCTGCTGGCCACGCTCTTCCCGGAGCGCGCGTGGTCGCCCGGAATGCAGGAATGGCAACGGCTGAACTGGGCGAAGGCGAATGGCTTTGCGGTGCCGCGCGCGGTGGCGGCCGGGCAATTCGTGGGGCCGTGGGGCCGGTTGCATGGCTTCATCGCGATCGAAGAACTGCACGGCATGCTGCCGCTGCACGAGGCGATACCGTTGGCCGCACGCACGCTCGATCCGCGCGCCTTCGACCGGTGGAAACGCCGTCTCACGGCCGAACTGGCGCGTCTGGCACGCGAACTCCATCGCCGCAACGTCTTCCACAAAGACCTCTACTTCTGCCACTTCTATATCCCGGAAGCGCTGACGCGAAGCGTCCCCGCCGACTGGGAGCATCGCGTGGTAATGATCGATCTCCACCGACTCGCGCATCACACACTCACGCGCGCGGCGTGGCAGGTAAAAGACCTCGCACAGTTGCTGTTCTCTTCCGAAGTGGAAGGCGTGACGGCACGCGATCGGGTCCGCTTCTGGAAACTCTACCGGCAGCAGTGGCCGGGCCGCGCCCCGGGCCAGTGGCTCGTGCCGCTGGTGAAGTGGAAGTGGGCACTGTATCGCGGACACAACGCGCGCAAGCCGTTGAGTGTCCCTTACGATCGCGCCCGGAACGCTGCGTGAGTGCATGACGAACCGGTCGACCCGGACGTGAATCACGCCGTTCGCGGAACGGGCGGACCATCTGGAAGAGGCGGGGTGCGGCGATATGGATATCGCGCTGTGCTACGAAAGCGTACTGCCGGCCCGCGGCGGCGCGGAAACGTACATCGGCGACCTCGCACGTCGACTGGCGCGCGATGGTCACGCCGTTCACCTCTACGCATCGCGCTGGGATGCCAGTTCGTTGCCGGCCGCCACGCACTTTCACCGTATCGATCCGATTCGTGGTCCGCGGTTCCTTCGCCCCTGGCGCTTCGCCGCGGCATGTGAGGAAGCCCTGGCGCATGCCCGTCACGATGTCAGCATCGGATTCGACAAGACGTGGGGGCAGGACGTGCTCTATCCGCAAGGAGGTTTGCACACCGCGAGTGCAGCACACAATTTGCTGAAGTTCCCGGATGCGTTTTCGCGCACGCTGGCGAAGGCTGGCAAGTGGCTCGATCCGGCGGCGTGGTCGTTTGCACGCCTGGAACGCAAGCAGTACCTCGGTCCGCAGCGACCGCTGGTTGTGGTCAACAGCAACATGGTCCGTGGCCACTTCGAGTACTACTACGGCATACCGTCCGAGGCGATTCGCGTGGTGCGGAGCGCGATCGATCCGGCCCGTTTCGTCGCCGACGATCGCTTCAAGCGCCGCCATGCCGAACGCGGCCGGTGGATGGTCTTCCCGGAAGAGACCGTTGGGCTGTTCGTTGCGATGAACTACCGGCTCAAGGGGCTTGCACCGCTGTTGCATGCGCTGAGATTCGTGCCACGCGACCGGCCATTCACACTCGTCGTGGTCGGGCATCCGAACTTCCGACGCTACCAGAAAATCGCGGAGCAACTGAAGGTCGATGACCGCGTGCGTTTTCTCGGCCACCGCGACGACCCGCGCGACTGCTACTTCGGTGCCGACTTCCTCGTTCATCCCACCTTCTACGATCCGTGTTCACTCGTCGCGCTCGAGGCGCTGGCATGTGGGCTACCCGTCATCACGTCGAAGTACAACGGCGCAAGCGAACTCCTCGCACCGCCGACCGACGGTATCGTGATCGACGACCCACACGATGCACAATCGCTTGGGGCCGCGATGACGCATTTCACCGACCGCAAGGTGCGCGCGGAAGCCAGCGCCGCGGCGCGCCAGTGTAGCGCAAAGTGGACCTTCGAGCAGCACTATCGCGCACTTCTCGACGTGTTCGGAGAAGTCCGGAAGACCAAGAAGGCGGCGTGAGAGTTCCATCCACGCGGCCCACTTCAGCTACAATTCCCTCCATGACCTCGCACCCAGACGTTGCGATCATCGGCGGCGGTATCATCGGCCTTTCCTCGGCGTATTACCTCGCCAGAGCCGGACTCTCGGTATCGGTGTTCGACCGTACCGACTTCGGCACCGAAGCCTCGTGGGCTGGTGCAGGCATCCTCCCGCCTGGAAACCCGGAACGGGCCGCAACACCCATCGACAAACTCCGCGCAATCGGCTCGATTCGATTCCCGGAACTGAGCGACGAACTCCGCGATCTCACTGGCATCGACAACGGCTACCGCCACTGCGGTGCCATCGAGTTCCTCCAGGCACACGAAGCCGACGTACTCGACCTGTGGCGCGATGAGGGGATCAAATACGAACTCCTCGACGCGAAGCGTTACGCAGAAGTGGAACCAGCGGTCTCACCCGTGTGGGGCATTCCCTATCACCTCCCCGGATGCGCACAGGTCCGCAACCCCTGGCACATGCGCGCACTCGTGGCCGCGTGCGGCAAGATCGGGGTGAAACTCTACCCGCACATCGAGGCTGCCGGCTTCGAGACGAACGGCAACCGTATCACGGGGCTTCGCGTTGCGCGCAGCACGAGCGAACAGGGCATCTGCCGCGCCGGGCGCTTCCTCATCGCCGCCGGTGCGTGGAGCGCCGACTTCCTCGATTCCCTGGCTGCAAGTGCCACTCCCCCATACGAGTCGTCGCAGTTCATCGTCTGGGATTCGGAGCACGGCACCTCGTGGGTGTATCCGGTTCGCGGGCAGATCGTGTTGCTGAAAACGGAACCGTCGCTGCTGCGCGGCGTGGTCATGGTGGGGAAACGCTACCTCGTGCCGCGCGGCGATGGGCATGTGCTTGTTGGATCGACAGAGGATAATCCCGGCTGGTTCGAGAAGGGTAACACAGCCGATGGTGTATCGGACTTACTGGCGTTTGCTCGACAGACCGTCACGCGGCTGGGGAGTGCGGAAGTGGTGAAATTCTGGAGCGGGTTACGGCCCGGTTCTCCCGACGGATTGCCGTATATCGGAGTCGTGCCCGGATGGGAGAATGCGTTCGTGGCGTCCGGACATTTCCGCGCGGGCGTGCAGCTTTCCGTTGGAACAGCCCAGGCGATCGCGGAGCTACTCACGGGCCAGCCGACGTGCGTACCGCTGGAGGCGTTCGCGCTCAATCGTCTTCCGGATCTGAATCTGAAGCAGGCGTTCCGAAGTTAACGTGGATCGCTGTGAGCCGACAAGTTGAACTCGAAACTCATACATTTCCCGTAATAATAGCCCCCATGCAACCGACCGAACACCGCTCGGCAGTCGGCCAACTGGCCGACGATTTGCGCTGGCTGGAGGATCACTGCCGGCGGCAGCCGGAACTGGCCGCGCATGCAGGCACACTGCGGCTTTCCTCGGCACTGACGCGCAACGTGATCGGCCCCTTTCTCGAAGGGCAGCCCGCGCGGCCGCTGCACATCGCAGTCGTGGGCGGAGCTGGCGCCGGGAAGAGTACCGTCGTCAACTTCCTTGCCGGAAGCGTTGTCGCGGAATCCAATCCTCAAGCGGGCTTCACGCGACACCCCACCGCGTTTCTGCCGCCAGGTCCAGGCTTCGCGTGGCCCACATACATCGGCTTCCTCGGATCGTTACACCGTCTGGTAGAAGGAAAACCCGCCAGCACGGATGAGGACGTGTACCAGGTGAAGAGAATTCCGCCTGGGCCGAACGCGGACACGGCGCACCCACTGGCAGACTTCGTCATCTGGGATTGCCCGGACATGACAACGTGGACCGCGGAGCATTACACCGGTCGGCTCATGGAAATCGCGGCCCTCGCCGATGTTCTCGTTTATGTCGCCAGCGACGAACGCTACAACGACGAGGTGCCGACGCAGTTCCTTCACCTGCTGGTCAAGGCCGGCAAGGCGGTCGTGGTCGTGCTCACGAAGATGAAGCCAGACGACGCGCCGTCCTTCATCGAGCACTTCCGCCAGGAAATCCTCGGTCGGTTGCCGAAACTCCCCACCGGTGAGGCACCCGCGGTGCCCGTGGTGGCGCTTCCGCAGATGACACAGGCCGAGCGCGCCGACCCGGGCGGCACAGGGGCGAAGCATCGCGTCCCGCTGCTGAATCAAATTCTCGTGCAGAGTGAATCGAACGAGGCCACGCGCACCAGCACTGTGACCAATGCTTCGCTCTATCTGAGCACGGCGGGTAATGGACTACTCGACGTGGCCCGACGCGACCTCGCGGAACTCGACTCGTGGAAAACTGTTGTCAGTACGAGCAAGGATGCGTTTGAGGATCGCTACCGGCGCGAGTATCTTTCCGGGGAGCAGTTCCGCCGGTTTGATACATACAGCGACCGCCTCACGGATCTTCTGGAGTTGCCCGGCGCCGGGCGCGTGGTCGGCGGGTTGTTCTGGGCGCTCCGCACGCCGTACCGCTGGACCCGCAACTATGTCTACGGCCTCCTCGCACGCCCTGGGGCGATCAATATCCCCGAACACACCGTCCTCAACGACGCGCTCAAGGGCTGGCTCGACGCACTGCAAGCCGAATCGCTGCGGAAGTCAGACACCCACGCGTTGTGGAAGCAGATCGCCGCACGCTTCGACGCGGAACTGGCACCACAGGCACGCGAACGGTTCGACACAGAGTATCGCGCGTTCGAACTGAAGGAGACAGCCGACCTGGAACAGGCCGGGCAGGCGCTCGTGTCGAACGTCGAGAACAACCCCACACTCCTCTACACACTCCGCGGCGGCAAGCTCATCGTGGATGTGGTCACCATGGGTGGCGTGGCGTATCTCGCCTGGGTGCAAGCATCGGCGTGGTATCTCCTGGTCGCGCCTCTGGGCATCTCCGCAACGCACCAGTTCGCGGAACTCGCCGCGCGTGGTGTGGCCGAAGGCGCACGCGGACGGGTCCGTTCGCATCGCGAAACGCTCGTGACCACGACCCTGACGCAACCACTGGCCGAATGGCTCACCGACTGGCCCACGACCAGCGGCACATCGTTCGAGAAACTCCAACAGGTGCTCCGCCGCGTGCCAGAACGGATCCGTCAGTTGGAATATCGCGTGCGCGCAAAGGTCGCCGACATGCGTACAACCGCGGCACCAGCAGCGCCACAAGTTCCGGGGTCAAACCTCGCAGGCCCCGGAGGCAACGACGCATGACCAACGATTCCTCACAACCCACTGATGAACCGTTGCTCACGCAGCCGGCGATTGCGCAACCCGTGCCACCACTTCTGCGGACGCTCGCACCGCTCCTGCGCGGCCTGGAGAAACAACTCCGCGCGTGGATCGACGGTCGCCGGCGTTTCCCGCTGCCGATGATCGCTCGCGCCGAACTCGAAGGGATGGCCGAAGATCTCCGCCGCCAGGCCGAGGCGCTCGACGTGGAGAAACCGCTCCTCGTTGTCATGCTGATGGGCGGCACCGGCGTGGGCAAATCCACGCTACTCAATGCGCTGGCCGGCAGCCCGATCGCACAGGCATCGTTCACGCGGCCCACCACGCGCGACCCGGTAGTCTACTTTCACAGTTCGGTGAAGACCGAGCGGCTCGACCCGGCACTGCGACTTTGCCGGCTCGCGCAGCACGATCGACCAGGACTGGAACAGAAGGTCATCGTCGATACACCCGACCTCGATTCCAATGATCTCGCCAATCGCGACAAGTTGCTGGCATTGCTCCCCGTGGCCGACATTGTGCTGTATGTCGGCTCGCAGGAGAAGTATCACGACCGGCTCGGCTGGGACCTCTTCAAGGAACAGCGTCGCCGCCGGGCATTCGCCTTCGTGCTGAACAAGTGGGATCGCTGCATCACAGGCGAGAGCGGACTCCGACCGGACGAAGACTTGCTCACCGACCTCAGGGCCGAGGGCTTCGACAATCCCCTTCTGTTCCGCACCACGGCACAACTCTGGCTCGACGCCGCGAAGGAGCATGGCGGCAACACGCTACCGCCGAAGCCGGTGGACCTGCCGGACGGAGAACAGTTCGTGCTGCTGCGGAACTGGCTCGAGCTCGGTCTCACCCGACTGGAGATCGAGGCCGTGAAAGCTCGCGGCGTCGGGCAACTGCTCACGCAATTCATCCACACAGCCGAGGGTGTGCGCCCACCGGTCCTCGCGGTCGAGGCCGACCGTGTGAGGAGTGTGTGGGAGAATCTGCTCGCCGAAGAAGCCGACGTGCAGGCCGACGTACTCGTCGGCACACTGGAGCCATACCAGACCGAGGTGGAGCACCATTTCAGCGTGGAGGATCAGTCGCGCTTTCGCGGACTGATGGCCGCGTATCTGCGCATCACGACGCGATTGCGATACGCCGGCAGCAGCCTTCGCGACCGGCTCCCGCTGGCAGGACTGAAGGGGCGATTGCTGGGCGGAAAGGTCGAAACGCCGGTGGAGTGGAACCTCGGCGCATTCGTGCAGGAATGTACACGCACCGCAGGCGAGCGCGTTCTCGATCAGCGCACCGCGGCGCTACTGAATCGCCTCCTCGTGGGTGCCGATGCCAGAGGCTTCCCGCTCGCCCTCCTCACGGAAGGAACCAGCGCCGCAGGCCGACTCGACTGGCGCGAGCGCACCAGTCGCGCCGTGATCGACGCGCTCGCCGAGGTGGAGCGTCAGGCCACGCACCCAACTGGCTGGCGGAGGCTCGTCCGTGGCACGCTGAGCCTGCTGGCGAACACGTTGCCTGAAGTGTCGCTCGTGGCGACGGCGGGCGTGTTGCTGTGGAACTTCTTCGTTCACGGCCAGACGCCGGACCTCTTTCGAATGTCGCTGGTCGTCATCATCCCGCTCGTGGTCATCGTCGTCCTTCACATGCTGATCGTACTGCTATTGCCGGTGCGCTGGCCGGCGATCCGCAGCGAGTTCCGACGCCATCTCGGCACACGCATCGCGGAGGAACTCGACCGCGCTTACCTGCCGATACCCGGCGAGGTGGCCGCGGCCATTCAGGACGAGCGGAAGCAAGTCGATTCGCTCATTGCGGAAACAAACGAAGTGGCGGACTGGCTCGCGGAACGTCAGCAGGCCGCGCGAGTCGCAGAGTTGTACGGCAAATAGATCAGTACGAACATGTGATTACGGGACTACGGCGCCACGCTGGCCGGCGGTGGGATTGGGCCAGGATTCGGATCGGGAGCCGTCAGTCGCGGGACAGGTCGGAGCGGATCGCTCGCAGCCTGGGGTCGCACATCAACGCCCGACTGCGGCGCTGGAGCCGATTCGTTGCTGGATTTCGCGTGACTGGGGAAGCAGTTGTCCAGAAAGCCCGCGATGGGAGCATTGCTGCAGCCAGTTGCCGCGAACGAAAGCACCAGTAGCGAAAGCGTGCGTCGCATGCCACGCAGATAACAACTGGTGAAGTGCCCGCCAAGAGCAGTTTGAAACGCGCGGTTCTACTTCGCGCGGTACGCCGTGAACTTCTCGATCACCGACTCCACCACGAGAAGCAGTTGCACACGGCGGTCAACATGGAAGTCCGCCTCCACGCAGCGGTCGAGCAGTTCCACCAGTCCATCAGTCCCTACCCGATCGGCGAACGCTTGCAGTCGTTGAATTTCGCCCGCTTCAACACCCACGGCGGCACTGCCAAGCGAAAGCCGAAGTGCTTGTTGCACGGTTTCCACGAGGAACTTCAGCACGAGTGAGGCCCGCGCTCGCTGCGCCGCGGTGTTCTTGTTTTCGCGGTCCTTCGGTGCGTCCTCGTGGAACTTCGTCCACACCTCCGCGAGGCTGCGAAAGTCGGGGCGTGGCGAAGTCAGTCCGTCGACGAGTTTTCGACGCACCTCCGCGATTGTGTCGTCGTCGAGCGCCAGCGCGCGGCCAACACTCCCAGACGACAGTCGTGCCAGGCGCGCACACTTCGCCGGATCGAGATGGCGCGATTCGAGAACAGCGGCAACGTCGGCGTCCGAGAGTGGCGCGAAACGGACCACCTGACAGCGTGAGAGGATTGTTGCGAGCTGGCGATCCGCATCGGTGGCGATGAGCAAGAGGAGTGCCCCCTGCGGCGGTTCTTCCAGGGTCTTGAGAAACGAGTTGGCCGATTCCTCGTTGAAGTCGTCCGCGTCTTCCACAATGCCAATCTTGCGCGCGCCGCGAACAGCCTTCAGTGCCAGCCGCGAGCAAAACTCGCGCATCGCATCGACAGGGAGTTCGTGTTTTCCTTCCGGTGTTCGCAGCGAAAGAACGTCCGGGTGCGAGCCGGCCTCAACCTGCGCACACGATGGGCATGTGTCGCAAGCACTCAAGGGTGCAGGGGGTCGATCGCAGAGGATCGCTTTCGCCAGTTCCTTCGCGAAGAGTCGTTTGCCGATTCCCTCCGGCCCGGCGAGCAAGTATGACTGCCCCAGACGCCGGTGCTCGAACGCCGCGAGGAACGTCCGCCGTGCCGCATCCTGCCCACGAATCTGCTCCCATGCCATCGCTTGTCCTGAAGACAGTTGCTCGTTTCACGAACGACCTACTCCTGCACGTTCCAGCCGCGATCGTTCAACAGTCGTGCGACGTGTTGACGAATGACGCGCTGAACCGCTTCCACATCCTTCGCCGCGTCGATGAGGCAGAAGCGGTCGGGGCGCATCCCGGCCTCGTAGAGGAAGCCGCTGCGAACGCGGGCGAGATACTCCTCGCCGCGTTCTTCCATCCGGTCAGCCTCGCGGTTTCGACGTGTCAGAGCAATGTCAGTTGGCAGGTCGAGGATGAGCGTCAGGTCGGGTTCCAGCCCGCCAGTAACGAACCGACCCACCGTCCACAACTCTTCCGGCTTGAGGCTGCCTGCGTGCCCCTGATAGACCACGTTCGCCAAGAGGAAGCGATCCGAGAGGACCACCTCGCCACGTTCGAGTGCAGGCCTGATCATTTCGTCCACAAGCTGCGCGCGCGACGCCATGAAAAGCATCGCCTCCGTCGTCGTCGCAATGCGATGTTCACGGCCGAACAGCAGGAGTTTCCGCAATTCCTGCCCCAGCGCCGTTCCACCCGGATCGGTGCAGGAAGCGACAGGGATTTTCTGGGCGCTGAGCCACTCGATGAGCAACCGACACTGGGTCGATTTGCCCGTGCCGTCCAGACCGTCGAGCGAAATGAACGCCGAACGTGGCATGGGTCAATCCTGGGTGAAGCCGAACGGCGATTGTTCGATCGTTCGCGCGAATCTTCACCCTGCCTCGGAGGTTAGTGGTTCTTCCACGAAGCCGATCACACGACTCACGCACAGCGAATCGCCAGGCTGGGCGATGCGTTCCACGAGTGCGCCCGTTGCAGGCGCCGGCACATCGAAGAGTACGCCAGGCGTGAGCAACTCCGCAACGCGGTCGCCCATGGTCACACGGTCGCCCGCGGCCGCGTGCCACAGGCTGAACATGATGTTCGCCGAGCCGAGTTCAGGCACGATGATCGGTATTCGCCGGGATTGCGTCACGCGCTGGCACCATTTCCGAGGCATGGTAACTCGATCGAACAAACGGCCCGGCCACCACCTGCCGGAAGCCCATGAGCCGCGCCAGTGCCGCGAGCGAGTCGAACTCCTCAGGCGGTACGAACCGTTGTACCGGAATGTGCTTCGCCGTTGGGGCGAGATACTGACCGAGAGTCAGCACGTCGCATTGAATCGAACGAAGATCGGCGAATACTTCAAAAAGCTCGTCCACGGTTTCGCCGATGCCGAGCATCAGCCCTGCCTTCGTGATCATGTGCGGGGCGCGTTTTTTCACGCGGTTGAGCAGTGCGAGCGACCGGGCATAGAGTGCGCGCCCGCGCACGATGCGGTGCAGCCGCGGGACAGTCTCGATGTTATGGTTGAAGACTTCGGGGGTGGCGTCGGTCACGGCGTCGATGGCGGCAGCGTCACCCATGAAGTCAGGCGTGAGCACTTCCACTGCAGCGCCGGGCAATCGCTCACGCACGGCCGCGATGCAGCGAACGAAGTGATTCGCGCCGCCATCAGGAAGATCGTCGCGTGTCACTGAGGTGATGACGATGTGTTTGAGGCCCAGCCGTGCGGCTGCTTCCGCGAGGCGCTGGGGTTCGTCATCTTCCAGCGACTCCGGTTCGCCCTTTGGAACCGAACAGAAACTGCACGTCCGGGTGCAGAGGTTACCCATGATCATGAATGTCGCAGTGCGGTGCGACCAGCACTCGGGGCGGTTCGGGCAGCGGGCGCTCTCGCAGACGGTTTCCAGCCGCAAGTCCTCGATGAGGCGCGCGGTGAAGTTGTTGCCATTGCCCACGGGCAACGGCCGCTTGAGCCACGCCGGCAGCCTGCCGCCCGACGGACGGGCCTGCGGCGATTCGAGCACGTTAAGAGATCGCATGTCGTGTGGGCCGCGGGAGCGCCGCGGGGTGCGTGTGGAAGACAGAAACGCGGTCGAAGCCGAACCGCGCGGTAATCAGTTCGACGAGCCGCTGCCGGACACCTGTGACACGCACGCGCTGTTCGCTCTCGCGTGCCAGTGATGTCATCGGCAAGGGATCGCCGTCGCAGTGGACTTCGCGGAACTGGGCGAGGTCCGGGTTCACGTTCACAACCAGGCCGAAGCTGCTGACCCAGCTCCGTACTGCAACGCCGATGTGGAGCACGCGCCGGCCGGCCGCGCGTACGCCGGGCCGGCGCGCATCCACAGTTCCTGGTATGCCGAAATCGCGCAACAAGTCGAGGCCGACTGCTTCCAGTTCATTCACGAATCGGCCGGGCGTGAGGCCGAGTGCGTCGAGTGGGAAGACCGGATAGCAGGCGACTTGCCCCGACACATGGAGCATCGCACCACCACCCCGGGCGAGGTATCGCACCGGCCAGCCGCGCGCCGCAAGGTTCTGCGGATTGGGGCGGATGTGTGTCGCGCTCCCCTCACGGCCGATGGTGATGCCCGTGGGGTGGTCGAAGAGAATGAGTGCTGCCGTATCGCGATCGCCAGACACATCGTATGCGAGCCGACGCTGGAGCGCAACGATGGCGTCGAAGTCGAGGCCGCCGAGCAGGTACGCAGCCAGCAGGCGCGGCGGCGCGTATTCAAACTCATCCGGTCGCTCGGTCACACAAACTCCCATGTGTGGAAAACAGAGTAGTCCACGGTATTTTACCACTCATACCTGACATCACCCAGATGGAGTTCCGAGAGTCGCCGGGGAAGGATGTCTCGCCGCACGCGCACCACCCTACGGACGTAACCTTTGTCTCGCTTCTTCAGTAGCTCGTTCGTGGTGGCCGCGATGGTCACACTCGCTAATGTCGTCAAGCCGGTGACGGTGGACGACACCGCATACCTGCTTTACGCGCGTCACATCGCCGAACAGCCGGCCGATCCGTACGGCTTTCGCGTGTTCTGGTGGTCGCACCCGGAGCCGGCGATGCAGGTACTCTGCCCGCCAGTTGTCCCTTACTGGCTGGCACTGGGCATCCGACTGTTCGGCGATTCCCCAGCCCTGTTGAAGCTGTGGCTTTTCCCGTTCGTGTGGCTGCTGGCACACGCGCTGCGCGCGATCCTGCATCGATTCGCACGCGGCGCGGAAGTGTATGCATTGCCGTTACTCATGCTCTCGCCCGCAGTGCTGCCGACCGTGAATCTCATGCTCGACATCCCGGCCGTCGCGCTGGCACTCGCGGCGGTGGCGCTGTTCATTCGAGAGCCTCGCAACGCGACCGTGACTGCTCTCATGCATGCCATCTTCGCCGGTGGTCTGGCTGCCCTGGCTATTCAGGCGAAGTACACAGCGCTGGTCGTGCCGGTAGTGTTCGCGTGGTACGGTCTGACGCATAGGCGATTGTTTCACGCCGCCGTTGCAGTGGGCGTGTGTGTCGGCGTGGTCGTCTCCTGGGAAGCGTTTGTCGCACAGGCGTATGGGCACTCGCACTTTCTCTTCCACGCGCGTGGTGCGGGAGGTGCGCCGCCCTCAGGGGCCGCGCGCGTCACGGAGGCGATTCGTGGCAAGCTCGATCTCATCCCGCCGCTCGTGGGCCAACTCGGGGGGCTGGCGGTGGGGGTCGGTTTGCTTGCCGGTTCGGTGCTGCGCATCCCGCGAAGGTGGCTTGTGGCGGTGGGAATCGCGTGGGGAACCGGCTTCGCCCTGGTGTGTCTGCTGCCGCATCGCCGGACCGTCGTTTCCGGTGAAGTGAGCGCGACAACGGCATTCTGGCAGGCCAGCGGTTGGTGCTGGCTGGTAACAGTGGCAGGGTGTGCCGCTGTGCTGCTTTTCCGAGTGCGGAAAGGACTCTCGCTACGACTCGGTGCCGATTCGTGGTTCCTGGTTGGCTGGCTCGTGCTGGAAATCGCCACGACGCTCGCCATCACTCCGTTCCCCGCAGCGCGGCGCGTGATCGGTATCACACTCGTCGCCGGACTGGTAGCAGCGCGGGCCGCGCGCCGTGTCTCGCGCGCGAAATCGCAGCGCCGGCCGCCGCGCTGGGCACTCGCAGCAGGAATCGCGGCCGGGTTGGCGGTCGCGGGCATCGACACGCTCGACGCCTTCCCGGAGAAGGTGTGCGCCTCGCAGGCGGCCGATGTGGTCCGCGATCGTCCAACCGCTTCAACCGTGTGGTTTGTGGGGCACTGGGGCTTTCAGTATTACTGTGCGCGCGCCGGGATGGAACCGCTGGTCCCTGGAGTATCGGTGGTGCGAGCCGGCGATTTTCTGGTACTGCCCGTGTATCCGGCCGCGGGCTTCCATCGCCCATACGCTGGCTTTGTACCAGTTGAACCCACGCGGCATGGGGCTGTCGTTACGGAGTTGATGTGGGACGACTGGCTCTCGGCGCGAACGGTGCCGAACTTTTATGGCGGCGCGAACCCAGTGGCCGGACGCGACCACCCACGCTTGCGCGTGCGCGTGTATCAGTTCCGACAGAACTGGATCATGCCTGGGACTGAGCAACCGTGATCGGCACACCTGCTCCGCCACGGCCGCTGCTCGCATGACGCTACCGCCGGAAAGCGCGGGCCGGGCGCAGGCCATCCTTCGATTCGTATTCCCAGACAACCTCACCCGTGGGAGCCACCTCCAGTACTTTGCCGTTGGGCGGCGCGTTGAGCACGGCGATCAGCGTGTTTCCGTTGGGCAATCGTTGAGCCGACGTGGGATTGTTCGTCTGGTAGTGCCAGAGTTCCTTTCCCTTCCCGTTCCCCTTGCCATCCGCCTTGATGTCGTACTCGGCCACGCGATTATACTCGCAAACAATAATCTTATCATCGCTGAGTGCATCGACGGTCTGGAACTGCTGCATCCGGCCCAGTGTCATCGGTTTGCCGTCCTCCTTCACCTCCCATGTCTTCTTGCCATCCTTCTCGATCTCCTTCACCTTCAATCGGAAGCAGTTTGGCCCCTGGAATGTGTTGGTAACGTAGACCACATCGCCGCCCGGCAAGCGGGTGCCGCCCATGATGTCGTAGATCTGCTGGCGATTCACCAGACGCGTATGCGTCCAGAGAGTCTTCATGTCCTTGTCGAACTGAGCCACCTGATTGCGGGAGATCACGATCATTCCGCCGTCGGGTAGGAGTTCGATTCCCAGGGGCATGATGACGTGCGTGGTCTTGAGGATGCGCCCGGTGGAATCACGTTCGGTAATCCGGTTGCCATTCTGTTCGGCGACCAGGTAGGTGCCGCCAGGGAGTTTCTTCACATCGGAGGGGTAGTTGAGCATCTGGACGCCAGTGCCGCCGACGCGCGCCTTCACCTTGAGGTCCGGTCCGAGTGTGAGAACGTGGTACTGCTGTCCATAGCGGTAGTCGAGTTCGATGATGTCCGTGTAGCCCGTGATACGCGGTTTGAAGTCGAACATCGCCAGATCGAGCGACTCGCCCTTCTTTTTCCACCACCCTTCCCACGCCTCCTTCGCCTTCAGCAAGGATTGCTCGCTCTTGCCGAAAAGGGCATTGGGCTTGTCCTTGCCTGCGAGTTGCAGAAGGTATTCCTCGAGTTGCCAGATGCGGCCACGCGGCAATTTGGGAATCAGGGTGATGAGGTCCGGGACGAACTCCTTCTCGTGGGTGATCATCAGGAGCGACCACAGACCGACGAAGCGTGCATCGGTGTCGGATTCCTTGCTTACCGCGGCCTTCACCAGTGGCAAGGCTTCCTTAACTCGGCCGCCATCCGTCAGTGCGATGTAGGCAGTCGTTCGGCGAATGACGAGTTTGTCCGAGAGCGCCGCGACCAGCGCAGGTTCGGGTTTGCCGTCTACCACGGCCAGTTCCACGAGTGCCGCGCGGATTTCCTCGGTCACGTCGTCGCTATCAGCCATCGGGAGAAAGCCAAGCAGCGCCGCGGCGGCCCCCTTCGGCTTGAGCTTCACGAGCGCTCGCGCCGCTGCCGCTGCGACCTGCGAATGCGGCACCTTCTCCATGCGCCGCAGCGCTTCGCGGGCGCGATACGCAATCTCCGGGTCGGGGTCCTTCTCGGCACGCTTGAGCGGCCCGATGGCCGCAGGGCCGAACTTCTCCACATCCAGAGTCGCCTTCAGCCGTACCTCGAAGTCGTCCGTGCCGAACTTCTTGATCATCTCGCTGATGGTCGTCTGATCCACATCCGTGAGGGTTCGGGCCTTGAGGTAGTCGATCAGGGCGTTGGGGTCGCTCGGATTCAACCCGGCTTGTTTGAGCGCTTGATCATCGCTGAGAACCGGTGACGACCGGTCGGGTACCGGCGCGGGCCGGATGATGGGTGGACGCCTCACGGGCAGGATACGGGCCGGCTGTGCAGGAGCGGGAACCAGCCAGAACGCGGCCAGCGGGAGTGCGAGCAGGAACGAAACTCCAGTGCGGCGCATGACGATTCTCCGGCGGGAGGCGAAACCGATACCCCCTACTCTACGCAGCCCCCCGCGGCACAGGGAAGGTAATTTCCTCCCGACTTGACGCGCGGCAATGTCGCTGGCATAGGGCGTGCAGAAACCAATCTGTGGGGGTGGGGGCCAGGGCATGAAATTGTGCCAGGCAGTATCGCGCAGGCTCAGGGCTGCTGGCGCGCTCGCGTGCGCCACAGTGCCTGCGATTGGCTGCCTGTCGTCACCGCCGGTGGACAATCCGGTGTTGATCCGCCGGCCGGCCGGTTCCGTCGAGAACCCCGTGCTGGTTTCACCCGGTCAGCCGACGCCAGCGTCGTACCGCGAGGTCTTCGAGAAGTGCGTGGATGTGCTCGACGACTACTTCGAGCTACTCCCACCCAACCCGTACGATGGGCGGATCGTGACGAAGCCGCGGATCGCCCCGGGCTATGAGCAGTTCTGGAAAGCGGGCAACCCGGACCCGCGCCAGCGACTCTTCGCGACACTCCAGAGCGTGCGGCAAACCGCCACGATCGAGATCCGCTCCGGCGAACGTGGCGGCTATCTTGTCTATCTGGTCGTGGAGAAAGAACTGGAGGACGTGCCGCGGCCGTCGCGGTCGCTGGTGGGCGATGCGGTGTTTCAGGAACCACAGACGGTTGACCGATCCGTGGAGATCATCAGCCCCAGTTCCATCAACGAACGCGGCTGGTTCAAGGTCGGCCGCGATTACACCTTTGAGCAGGTATTGCTGAGCCGGATTCGCGAATGTCAGTGAATGTGTGGCGGGGATGGGGGAAACTGGGCGATTGAAGCACGATTCCAGCCCGGCTGGAGTTCCACGGCTCATTGCCCACTGCGAAAAAGAACCAGATGGCCGAACGGGCACTACGTCTGAGGCTGGGTCTGTTCATGAGCGCGTCGTTGATCGCGCTCGCGGGCCTCATCGTCATGTTCGGTGGCGCACCGCGGCTGTTCTCGACCGATGTGAAGTACACGGTCATCTTTCCTGAAGCGCCAGGAGTGGCGACAGGGACGCCCGTCCGCAAGTCGGGGGTGCGAATCGGGCAGGTCACTTCACTGGAGCTGGACCCGAATACCGGCCAGGTGCGTGTCCATATCGAAGTGGACCCCAAGTATCTGCCGCGTAAAACGGAAGCCCCCGACATCACACGCGGGTTGCTCAGCGGGGACACGGCGATTGATCTTCTCCCACAACTCTCCGCGGACAATCAGCCATTGCCGCCGGGCGATGTCTGGCCACCCGCCAGCGAGATCGTGGGCCGACCGCCGCTCACGCCGCGGAGCATCCTCAACCCCGCTGCCAGCGCACTGGTCAACGCGCAGCAATCTCTCGACAAGATCACACGCACCTTTGAATCGGTCGAACAGGCCGTGCCGAAGTTCGAGCGTGCCGCAAGCGAGGCGGCAGAACTGTTCAAGGATGCCCGGTCCTTTATGCCGGAACTGCGCAAGACCAACCAGCGGCTCCAGGAATTGATCGGCTCCGATGGCCCGGCACGGCCCGCTCCGGTCGTGCCTGCGAGCTTTATCCTTACGTCCGCCCAGCCTCCCGCCATTGCCGGGAATGAGGGCACCATGCGCGCCTTGATTCGGGATATTCAGGAGACGCTGCGTTCGGTGCGCCCGGCCGTCGAAGAAGTCCGCGCCACGCTTCGCCGCCTCGAACCGGAGTTGATCGGCGCCGCCCGCAGCGCGCGCCAGACATTCGAGGGAACCAGCGAGATTGTCTCGCCCGAGAATCGCAAACAGATCGCGGACCTGCTGAAGAACCTCAACGTAACGTCCACGCACATCATCAAGTTCACCGACTCACTCACCGGGGTGCTGGATCAGGCCGAGAAAGCGATCAAGAATATCGACACGCAAGTATCGAGCGCAGGGCTGGTGCTGGGTGATGTGCGGGCTATCACGCGGCCCTTCGCCGCGCGCGCCGAGGGAACCGTGAAGGCGGTCGCGGAATCGGCCGACGAACTGAGCAAGATGCTCGTGGAGATTCGCGGCGTGGTCCGGGCCTTCGCTCGCGAAGACGGCACGATTCAGAAGCTCATCACCGATCCGGCCATCTACCGCAATATCGACGATGCTTCCGTGTCGCTGGCGCGCGTGCTGGCGCGAGCCGAAAAGATTACGCGCGACCTGGAAGTCTTCTCCGACAAGATCGCACGCCGCCCGGAACTGATCGGCATTGGCGGCGCGATCAATCCGAGTGCCGGGCTGAAGGGCGCGCCAGTCGCCCCGAGCTACCGCCCCGACTGGCCTCCGGCCTCCAGCGCGAAGCCGCCACTCCCTCCGACACAAGGAACGCAGTGGCGCCCGCCGCCCGTGCAAGGATACAAGCCCTGATCGCTCCGCCACGCGCGGCGACCCGCCTCCATACGATAAAGCTCACGCACACCTACTCCGAGGCAGCACCATGCCTGCGACTCCTGTTACCACGGCCATACTCGACCGTCTCCGCAAGTACGACACGCCGACCGTCTGCAATGTGCTGGAACTGTTCGAGGTGCGGCCGCGCAACACCGGCTACATGGACTCCCGCATTCAAGCCTGCTACCCGGCACTGCCGCCGATGGTGGGCTTCGCGACCACCGCAACCTTCCGCGCCGGCGCTCCGCCCAAGGGCGGCGACACCTATATCGGCCTCGGCGGGCAAGTGGATCGCATCGCGGCTCTCGAAGGGCCAAAGGTAGTCGTCTTCCAGGACCTCGACGACCCGCCCGTCGCCGCGACCTTCGGCGAGATCATGTGTACCACCTACAAAGCATTCGGCTGCGTCGGCCTCATCACCAGTGGCTCTGGCCGCGACCTCGACCAGGTGGAACCGCTGAAGTTCCCCTGCTTCACCGCCGGTACGATGCCGTCGCACGGCTACACACAGATTGTGGAACTGGAAGTGCCCGTCCGCGTGGGTGGTGTCTGGGTAAACCCAGGCGACCTCCTGCACGGCGACCGCAACGGCGTCACAACGATCCCGATTGAACTGGCGGAACTGACGGCCGACGGCTGCGCCGGTTTCATGGATGCCGAATCGGTGGTACTCGAATACCTGCGTGCCGGCAGCGTGAGCGTGAAGGGGTTCGTGACGGCTCGCGACGAGTGCAAGCGCCGGATGGACGAGCTGGGAAAGAAGCTGAAGTCGCAGGCGGCAGCCATCCGATAACTGCGAGGAATTGACTTCGGCCACGCCGCTCGATAACATTCCCAGGTCAGCGTGCCGGTGCCGTAGGAATCGGAGCCGGCCTCGTAGCCAAGTGGTAAGGCAACGGTTTGCAAAACCGTCATTCGGCGGTTCGAATCCGCCCGAGGCCTCTTAACTCAGAGCCTCGCGCGTCCACCCGGACGTGCGAGGCTTTTTGACGTTCACCCACACTACCGACTGCTGTAGTCCGACCGGGTCTGTCACCGCTATAATGACCCCAACGCCACGATGGCGACGCCCGCACACACGGAGCGATATGGAGTCGACCCGCTCACACCACGGCCCATCACCTGATACACCCGCTCCGCGAACCGGCCCCACCGACGGCGAACTCGTCGCGCGTTACCGCACGGTCCTGGCGGGAGGTGAACTGGACTGGGCACCGAATTGCCGCGACTTCCGACTCGTCGGCCGCGGCGGTCAGGGTGTCGTCTTCTTCGCGCGACGCGATGGCGCCGACGGCTTCGTCATGCCCGTCGCGCTGAAAGTCTTCTCGCCAGAACCCTACCGCACCGCCACAGCTTACGCCGAAGACATGACTCGCATTGCCGCCGTCGCGGCGAGCGTCGCGGAGGTACAGCACGAGAACCTGGTCGCGGTCCACGATTTCTTCACCCATGCCGGCGTGCGCATCATGACGCTGGAATGGGTCGATGGTCTCGACCTGCGGCAAGTCCTGTTGCCAGAGACACTGACACGCACCCGGGCACGGCTTGAACCGGGCCACCTGCGATTTGTGGAAGATGTGATCCTCGCGCCGGGTCCGGTTCAACCACGGTTGAAGCCCGGAATGGCGATTCACATACTGCGTGATTGCCTGGCAGCGCTTGCCGCGCTCCACCGCGACGGCATCACACACGGCGACCTGAAGCCCTCCAATGTGATGCTCAAACGGACAGGGCTGGCGAAAGTGGTGGACATCGGCTCGGCGGCCGATCTGCGTTCCGCCGAAGGTCGTCGCGCGTGGTCGCCGCTGTACGCCGCGCCGGAAGTGCTCGAAGGGGCACCGATCACGCCACAGTCCGACCTCGCGAGCCTCGGCTACGTTCTGGTGGAGATGCTCGCCGGGCGGCCCCCCTTCGACATCACCGAAGGCATCAGCGGCCTGCTGAAGGCGAAACGAAATCTGGAACACCGCCTGGCGTCGCTACTCCCGGCGGAAGTGGCAGGCAGCGAACTACTGATTAGCCTCTGCCGGCAACTGGTGGCAGCCGACCCGACCAAACGGTTCCCAGGCGCGGAGGCCGCCGACCTCGGCCGCAAGGGAGCTGCGGCCTTCCATCGACAACTCGTCATGAGCGACCTCGCCAGCGAGTACAGTAACGACCTCCGCGTCTGGCTCGAGGCGCTCGACCCCGAGGGATAACCGCTCTACACTGCCAGCGCTTCCACCGGGCGTTCGACCTTCGCGCGCCGCGACTCACGCCGCCGGAGATACATCTTCGCCGAGTCGGCCATCGTGACAATCGCCGCCCCCATCATGATCGCGTCCTTCACCACCAGTCGGCCGGCACCGGACAGGAGCGGGAATCCATGTTCCGGCCCGCCGCGGTTGGCAACCCAGGTCTCCGGTGTTGTCACCAGAAATGAGAGTGTCACAAACGACATCACCACCACGAGAAAACTGCCAAGCGTGGCAACTTGCGGCAACACCGGATGCAGCGCGATCAACAACCCGTAGAGCACAATGATCGAGCCAAGACCAAGTGCAAACGGGTACGTGCCGTTCTCCTCGTGCCACGCGCGGTTTGCTGGCACCACTGCGCCCTCGACGTTCATATGCGATTTGTAGTTCGCGCCATCCGCGTAGAAGAACTTCATGAACGGGCTGTTGGCGACAAACGGCGCGATGCCGTCAGCTTCATAGTGAAACACCTTCAACCCGCCGATCCACACCAGCACGATCACCAGCCCAAGCCGCGTAACCGCCACACCCAGACGATCGGCGCGTGCCGCAAGTCGGAACAGATTCAGAATGAGTTGCATCGTTCGCTCCCGCACAGTGGCTCGCCGCGGAAGCGTCTCTCTTATCGAGGATCGCTCGCGGACGTGTGGGCATTTTGCCCAGTGCCAGGCGGAGAGTGAATGGACGCACCGGCCGAAAGCATGGACAGATTTCGCCCGCCGCGCACGGCCGTCTCATACTCGCGAAACTCGGTGGGTGAACGGCCCGTGGCTTTCTTGAACATCCGGCTAAAGTAGAGTTCGTCGTCGAATCCCACCTCGCGTGCGATTTCCTTCACGGCACGCAACGTGTGCAGGAGTTCCCATTTCGCGTGCTTCAACACGCGCTCGCGAATGAGCGCGGTCAGTGTCTTGCCCAGATGCTCCTTCACCACGCGACCGAGTGCCTTGGGCGTAGAATGGAGCCGCTCGGCGTAGTCAGACGGATAATGAATCGTACGGTAATTTGCCTCGATGAGTGCGCGTAACTCATCGAGTATCGCCGGACGCCGACCGGCGGTAGGCGCGGTATCTGTGCGTTGTTGAAGTGTTTTGAGTCGCGCGGCGCGTACGAGAAGGATCTTCAGGAATGACACGAGCACCTCGGAGTGCGCCAGACCGGCCTCATCGAGTTCCCGGCGCATCTGACCCACCAGTCCGGCAACTTCCTCATCGGCCACCTCGTCCAGCGACACGGCCGGAACTCCGTATGGATCGTTGAACAACACACCGTCGCAACCGACCTCGTGATGGTGTGTTTCAATGCAAAGGAAGTTCGCGTGAAAGCGGACGCAGGTACCGCGCAGAGGCGTGTCGCAATCCAGTCGAAGTCGCTGATAGGGCGAGAAGAAGAGCAGGCACGGCGCGGCGAAAACGTGGCACGCATCATCCACCCAGAACACGCCGCCGCCCGTTTGCAGATGCAGCACCGTGAAACAGTTGGTGCGTGACCACGCGCCTTCACCGGCAGACGCGGCGAGTGCGGTGACCGTCAGGGCGGCGCCGCCGTTGCGGGGGTCGTAAAGCGTCTGCGCGGAGTGACTCATGGCGAGGATATTCTACGTCTGAGCGTCTACCGCTTCACCGCGAGTACCGCGTCCACGGGTGCGTTGGTGGTGCAGCCTTCCACTTCCGCGAAGCCGGCATGTTTCAGCAGGTTCGCATATTCAGCGAGCGTCCGCTCGCGCCCTTCGGTCACGAGCATCATGTTCAGGTCTTGCATCTGCGCCCAGTCTGGTCCGGTGCGGTCGGCGGCGATGAGTTTCTCAGCCACCAGCACCGCGCCGCCGGTGGGTAGTGCCGCGTGTGCCTTTCGCAGCAGCGCCCCGATCTTTTCTTCCGACCAGTCATGCAGGATGCGGCCCAGTGTGTAAAGATCGGCCTGCGGGAGCGGATCGGCGAAGAAGTCGCCTGCCGCCACTTCGACACGGTCGGCCACCTCGGTGGCAGCCACGAGTTCCTTCGCCACTGGCACCACTTCCGGCAGATCGAGTACCACCGCGCGCAACTCGGGATAGCGCCGACATGCTGCCACAGCCATGTGCCCGGTCGCACCCCCCAGATCGACCAGCCGCCGGAAACGTGACAGGTCGAATGCCTCCACAACTCGTGGCGAGGAGATCAGCCCGAAGCCGTGCATCCCCATGAGGAACTCACGGCGCAGCTCCGGCGTGTGGAAGATGTTGGCGAACACCGGTCCGTCCCAGCCGAAACTCCGCTTCCAGCCCGGGCCGCCCTCGCGGATCGCGCCTTCCAGGTCGGCCCAGAGCTTCCACAGAATCTGATCCGTAAACGCCAGGTAACCGGTCATGCGTCTGGGGCTGGCGTGCGTCAGGTAGGCACTGGCGGTGGGCGTGTTGGCATAGGCGGCTCCCTCGCGGCGGAGCAGTCGCAGCCCGACGCACGCGTCGAGCAAACGCGTGATCGCATCGTGGTTGGCGCGAAGCTCCGTCGCCAGCGTGGTCGCCTCCTTCGGCCCGGCGGCCAGCGTGTCGAAGACGCCCAGCGAGACTGCGGCGAACATCGTCTTGGAGCGGCGAAACGCTGTGAGCAGATCGAGGACAGGTGATGGGTCGGGCGGGGTGTCGGCAGTCACGGATGTCTCCACGCAGCGAACGATGAATCCAGCTTGCGCGTCGGGGCGGAGAGTGGCAAGGGTGAAGTCGCTCCGCAGCAGGTTGAGGCGCTCGTTCCATTTCAGCCACTTCGCGCGACGGATTCGGAAGCGAGCCGCTCACGTTCAACTGCAGATGTCTCGGATGACGTTGCCGTGGTCGATGTCGAGGCGTTTGCGACCCGGGACAACCAACCGCCGGCCGTCGAGACCGAGCCGATCGAGTACCGTCGCATGGATATCGGTGACGTAATGCGGCGACTCGACCGCATGGAAGCCGAGTTCATCGGTCGCGCCGTGGATCACGCCGCGCTTGATGCCAGCTCCGTATAGCCACACGGTGAAGCCATGTGGGTGGTGGTCGCGCCCGGTCGGCATCTTGTACGCATCGCGCGTCTCAAGACCGGGTGTGCGGCCGAACTCCGTGCAACAGACGACCAGCACATCCTTGTCGAGGCCCGTTCGCTTCAGGTCTTTAATCAGACCGGCCAACGGTTTATCCACGCGCGCGGCACTGCGGGCATGCAAGTTTCGCAAATCATTGTGCGAATCCCATTCACCGTAGTCACTGAGATAAACAAGCGAGAAGCGAACACCACGCTCGGCGAGTCGTCGTGCCGCAAGGAGGCGCCGACCGTACACGGCCGTCACAGGGTTGTCGATGCCGTAAAGCGCCTGGACTTTCTCCGTCTCGTGTCGGAGATCGAGCACCTCCGGCGCGGCCTTCTGCATGCGAAATGCCAGTTCGTACGCCTTGATACGGGCCTTCGCCTGTTCGTCATCGGGATACTCGGCTGCGGCCAGTCCGTTCAACTCGCCCGCGAGGTTAAAGATTCCCTCCTGCTCCTTCGCCAGGACTCCCTTGCCGCGCGAACCAAACGGCAACGGATTGGTAGGATCGAGCGATAACTCCACCCCGCAGTGACGTGGGCCAAGATAATCGGCCGCGAAGTCTTTCTTGACGCGAACATCCTTGTACTGGCCGAGGAAGACAAAACTCGGAAGATTTTCGTTGAGCGTGCCGAGGCCGTAGCTGGCCCACGAGCCGATGCTCGGCTGTTGCTCGTCAAGCTGGTGGCGGCCGGTGTGCATCTGGAACTCGGCGCCGTGGTCGTTGTCGGTGGTGTACATCGAGCGTACGAATGCCAGTTCGTCCGCGACACTCCCGATGTGTGGGAACCAGTCGGCGACATCAATACCCAGTTGGCCGCGTCGCTTGAAACCGATCTGCAACGGAAAGATTTTGGGATACGGCCGAGTTCCTCCCACCACATCGCGTGAGTGTTTGGCAAAGAGCGGCGACTTGAGCGGATCCGGAAACGGCGTCTGGGCGAAGCTCATCCCCGCATATCGAGTCAGTGCTGGCTTGGGGTCGAAGCTCTCCAGATGGCTCAAGCCACCGGACAGGAAGACCCAGATAATCGACTTCGCCTTCGGCGGGTGATGCGGCTTGCCGTCGGGTGGCGACCACTTCACCTGCGACGCCAGGCCCTCCTGTTGGAGCATGGCTCCGAGCGCAAGCCCGGTGAAGCCCAATCCCACGTCGGCGAGGAATGTACGGCGATTCATGTAATCACCCGGCGAATATATCAGTGAATTATATGACTATATAACCTTTAACACATATAATCGCACACGCAGCCGATTAATCACTATGCCCAAAATCTCAACCTGCACATCTTTGCATTTCATCGTACCGTCACGAAATCCGAGTGGCTGAAGAGTGCGAGAATCAGATTCTCGCGGGCGCGCTGCGCAGGCTCGGCAGATGCGCCGCCCTTTGCCGTGGCCTTCAATTCTGCCACCTTCGATGCGAACACTCCGCGCTGTTTCGTCAGGAATCGCGCACTCACTTCGACTTCCGCGACGCGCGGCGGCCGCGACAGCACCTGCTCGAACGCCGCGCGGATGAAGGCCACATCGTCGGCCGCGGTCGCGGAAAGTTTGCCTGCGAGAACGCGGCTGAGGCGTAACGCCAGTTCGCTGTTGGTCAGCGCCAGGGCCTGCTGCGGCAGAACCGACGCCGTGCGCCGGTAAGCATCGCAGGGATTGGCTGCATCGAAGATATTGAGGAACTCTGCGCGAGCCTCACCATGATGTGCGACATAGAGGCTGCGCCGGCGTGAGGTCAACGCTTGAGTCTGTGGTATTTCCGGACCGCCGGTTGTGAGGTCGAGTTCCCCGGCGACGGCCAGCAGGCTATCGCGCACCGCCTCCGCTTCGAGCCGGTTGGTGGGGTAACGCCAGAGGTACACATCGTCCGCGTCAATCTTCGTGTTCCGCGCGTCTGTCCCCTTTGAAGAGAGCCGAAACGCGCGACTGGTCACAATGAGCTTGTGAAGATGTTTCATGCGCCAGGCATCCGTGCCGGTGGGGTACATCAGCTCGCTCGCGAGCCAGTCGAGCAACTCCGGGTGACTTGGAATCCTGCCGCTTCGTCCGAAGTTACTGGTCGTTTCCACGAGTGGGCGGCCGAAGTGCCCCATCCAGATGTAATTCGCGGCGACGCGCGCCGTGAGCGGGTTCTCCTTGGAGGTGATCCACCTCGCCAGCGCGGCCCGACGACCGGTGCTGGTTCGCGGGTAGATCGGCGAGAGAGGCGTGTAGTTCGTGGCAGTCGTGTCGAGTGCCTTTGTCGCGGCCGCAACCCTGGCTTTCGCGCTGATCACGGCTTTCTGAGTGGCCGGCGTTTTCGCCGTGGCGAGTGCCGCTTCTGCCTGAATCAGTTGGACGCGGGCGGCGGCGAGTGCGGCCCGGTGTTCAGCCTTGTTCGCTGCCTCGGCAGCGTGCGTCGCGTCGCCTGGTGCGCCCCGGTATTTCACATCGTCAGCCGTGATGCGGGCCTGAATCGCGGTGCGTTCGGCGCGGGCCGCGAGATACTTCGCCTCGGCCACAATCACCGCGCGAACTGTCCCCTTTCGCATCGCCGCTTCGAGTGCGGCGAAGGCACTCTGGACCGCGGTTTCACGCCGGTCCACCTCCTCCTTCCGCACGAAGTCTTGCAGCCCGGGATACCACGCCGCCGGCGGAAGTTTCACTGGCACAACCGTGAACGTCCCACCCAGCGAGGCTGGTACACCCGGCGGCACAGGCGGCCGATCCTTCGACACGTTTCGCTCGTCGCCGCCAGTGTAGAAGAGCGTTTTGGCGTCGAGTTTCTCGTCCATCGCGCGGACCATGCCACTGGTGATCGGTTTGTATGCGGCTCCGTAGCTGTATTTCGGATACGCGCCCGGATCGGGTTCGCCGGGCCAGCGGTCGTGACGGATTTCGAGCGGTTCAAAGATCGCGCGGAACTTGAAGTACTCCTCCTGTGTGATCGGGTCGTACTTGTGGTCGTGGCAGTGGCAGCAGTTGAGCGTGAGTCCGAGGAACGCTTTCGCGGTGTGCTCGACATTGTCGCGCATCCAGTTATTGTAGTTCCATCGGAAGAAGTTTCGCACGATGAAACCAGTAGCAACACTATCATTCAGGTTGGTCGGGGCCAGTTCATCGGCCGCGATCATCATGCGTACCATCTGATCGTAAGGGCGATCGGCATTGATCGAGCGAACGGTCCAGTCGCGCCATCGCCAGATCTGGCCGTAGCTGTTGAGCACATCCGGAACGGAGCGTCGTCCGTACCAGTCGGAGTAACGCCACACATCCAGCCAGTGGCGCCCCCAGCGTTCCCCGTACAGCGGTGATGCGAGCAACACATCGACCACCTTTTCGTAAGCGTTGGGCGAATCGTCTTTCAGGAAGGCATGGAGTTGGTCGCGTGTGGGCGGGATGCCGATGAGATCGAGGTAGACGCGGCGCAGAAGTGTCGCGCGGTCGGTTTCGCTCGTCGGTGTCAGACCGTGCTTCTCCCACTCTGCCGCGAGAAACGCATCGATGGGGTTGAGCGGTCGCGGAATCGCGGGTCGGCGAATGGGCTGGAATGCCCAGTGCTTCTTCGGGTCAACCTCCGGTTGTTCTCCCTTCGGTGCCTTCGCACCTTCATCGATCCACCGTTTGAATCGCGCGATCTGATCCGCGGTGAGCGGCTTGCCTTCGGGCGGCATGCGGCTCTTGTCGTCGGTGTCGCTAACACGTTCCAGGAGCAGGCTTTCGGCAGGTTTCCCTGGCGTGATTGCAGGCCCGTTGCGACCACCTGTTGCCGCCAGCGCCGCGGTGTCGAGTCGGAGTTTCCCCTTCTGCTTCAGCGCGCCGTGGCAAGCGTAACAGCGCTCCTTGAGGATCGGTTTAATGTCGCGCGTGTAGTCCACTGGCTCGGCGAAGAGCGGCGGAGCGGCGAGAAGCGCAGTTGCGAGAGTGACGAGCCGCGTGATCATCGAGACGGCCCACGTTGGCGGGATTTCGGAGGAGGGCAATACCGCCATTAGAACGCTCCACCGCAGGCGCGCCAACCAACTCTTCGGGTTTTCGGCGAGCGACTCCGTTGTTGCGCGGTGATGTTCATTCCTGACTGCCGGTGTGATTGCGACCTGTAGCAAATCCTTTCACTCCCTGCTGCTGCGAACACGCCAACCTGTTACGATGCGCGGTAAGGAGGGCGTGCCGTGTTCCGTCTACCACTCTGGTCGAAGCCGCAGCCATTCAGCCCGCAGACTGCGGCGAAGGAATCGCGACTCCGTGGTGCTACCGTGACCGCAGGTGTTTGCCCGTACTGCGCGGTCGGTTGTGGCCAACTGATCTACACGAAGGCCGGCCAACTGATCGACATCGAGGGCGACCCACGCAGCCCGATCAACGAGGGAACGCTCTGCCCGAAGGGAGCGAACGCCTTTCAGCTTGCCACCAATCCACACCGCGTCACGCGCGTTCTCTATCGCGCGCCGCACGCGGCCGACTGGGAGCAAAGACCCCTCGACTGGGCACTCGACCGCATCGCCGATCGCGTGAAAGCCGCTCGCGATCGCGACTTCCGAACGCATACCCCCGACGGCCAGATGCTCAATGGCTTCAGCAGCATTGGCACGCTGGGCGGCGCAACACTCGATGTGGAAGAGAACTACCTCATCAAGAAACTGTTCACGGCCGGACTGGGTGTGCTACCGATCGAGAATCAGGCGCGGATATGACACTCCGCCTCGGTGCCCGGTCTGGGTGCCTCATTCGGACGAGGAGCGGCAACGACGTTCCAGCAGGATCTTGCCAACAGTGACTGCATCCTGATCATGGGTTCGAATATGGCGGAAGCCCACCCTGTTGGCTTCCGTTGGCCCATGAAGGCAAAAGAGAACGGCGCAACTCTGATCCACGTTGACCCGCGCTTCTCACGAACATCGGCCCTCTGCGACGTGTTCGTTGGCATTCGCGCCGGGACCGACATCGCGTTCCTCGGCGCCATTGTGAATTACATTCTGACAAATGGGAAGTGGTTCGACGAATACGTCCGCGCGTACACGAACGCGGCAACGATCATCGAAGAGGGCTTCGAGGATGCCGAAACCCTCGCGGGGCAGTTCAGTGGTTACCACCCGGAGAGCCACAGTTACGATCCGCAAGCCGGTCAATGGGGCTACGCGCGATCTTCACCAGCGCTGGATCCGACGCTCCAACATCCCCGTTGTGTCTTCCAGATAATCAAACGCCATTTCGCTCGTTATACACCTGAGATTGCGGCGAGTGTCTGCGGTTGCACGCCCGAAGCGATCGTTCGTGTCGCGGAGTTGCTCTGCGCCAGTTCTGGCCGCGAGCGGACAGGCGCAATCGTCTACGCGGTCGGCTGGACCCAGCACACCACAGGCGTGCAGATCATCCGTACCGCCGGCATTCTGCAACTGCTCCTGGGCAACATCGGCCGTCCGGGTGGAGGCATCATGGCGATGCGCGGCCACTCCAGCATTCAGGGAAGCACCGACGTTTCGACACTCTACGACCTTCTCCCTGGTTACTTGCCTCAACCCAAGGCCAGCGCGGAGCATGCGACCCTCGACGGCTATGTGGCGAAGGAAGGAACATCCGCGGGGTACTGGGCGCACTATCGCGCGTTCATCGTCTCACTCCTGAAAGCCTATTACGGCAACGTGGCTGTGCCTGAGAACGACTTCCACTTCGACTGGCTCCCGCGCGTGGACGCTGATCACTCGCACCTCGTCACCTTCGACCGCATGGCCCGGGGGGAACTGACGGGCTACTTCCTCTTCGGCCAGAACCCCGCCGGTGGCGGTATGAACGCCGGGCTTCAACGTATGGCTCTCCGCAACCTCGACTGGCTTGTGGTCGCCGACTGGTTCGAAACGGAAAGCGCTGTGTTCTGGAAGGCCGATCCGAACGGGCCACCGTCCCACGAGGTGAAAACGGAGGTCTTCTTCCTCCCGGCGGCGAGTCATGTTGAGAAGGAAGGAACGCTGACCAACACGCAGCGACTCCTTCAATGGCACGACAAGGCACTCGACCCACCCGATGATGCGCGATCCGATGCCTGGTTCGTTTACAATCTTGGTAAGAGATTGAAACAACTTTACGCTGGATCGGCCGAACAAAAAGACGCGCCACTCATCTCACTGACATGGGATTACGACACCAAGCACGCGTATGAATTACCTGACGGTACAAGAAGCCGTATCGTGGACGAACCCGACATTCACAAGGTACTTCGTGAGATCAATGGATTCGATGTCGGTAGTCGCGCGCAACTGCGCAGTTTCTCCGAACTGCGTGACGACGGCTCAACAGCCTGTGGGTGCTGGGTCTATAGCGGTGTCTTTCCCGAGGAAGGCCGCAACCGCGCACGCGAACGGAACCGCACACCCGGCAACGCGATCGAACCGAACTGGGGCTTCGCGTGGCCGCACAACCGCCGAATTCTTTACAACCGCGCTGCGGCCGATCCCGATGGTAAGCCGTGGAGTGAACGCAAGAAATCCATCTGGTGGGACGCGGAGAATGCCCGCTGGACTGGTCACGACGAACCCGATTTCGAGCCGACCAAGCCGCCCGATTACCGGCCGCCTGCCGGCGCGACAGGCATGGCGGCGATTGGCGGCGACCGGCCATTCATCATGAAGACCGATGGCCTCGGCTGGCTCTACGCGCCGCGGGGCGCGAAGGATGGCCCCCTTCCTTGCCACTACGAACCGCTCGAATCACCCGTTGGCAACCTTCTCTATCCGCGGCAGGCGATCAGCCCCACCATCCGCACGTTTCCTGGCCCGTTGAACCAACTCACAACGACGCCCAGCGACGACTTCCCGGTGGTAGCCTGCACGTTCCGACTCACGGAACACTATCTCAGTGGCCCGATGAGTCGATTCAACTCATGGCTGAACGAACTGCAACCGGAGATGTTCGTGGAGATGAGTCCGGAACTGGCTGTGGCGCGCGGCGTATCCAATGGCGAGTGGGTAACGGTGCGCTCGGCGCGCGGCGCGATCGAATGTCGCGCGCTTGTGACACGCCGCATGAGGCCGTTACTGGTCGAAGGTCGTGTGGTGCATCAGGTGGGATTGCCGTTCCACTGGGCGTTCGCGGGTGAGGTGGTCGGCGGCAACGCCAACGACCTGACCGCACTCGTGGCCGAGGCGAATGTGAGCATGCACGAGGGAAAGGTATTCGCGTGCCAGGTGGAAGCCGGTCGCAGCGCAGGCTCGCCGCCCCAACCAACAAAACAGCCGTTGCCGTGGCCCAACCGCGAACCGATCCCCGAGACGCCCGCAAGCGCGCAACCGGAAGGGAAGTTCCCGAAGCGGGGCGCGTGAAGTTCGTACAAAAGCGCGCTCGCGACGCGGTGATTCTCGCCTACTCTTCCGGCCGCGGTGTGAACGCACCATCCCAGCCAGGCGGCCGGTTCCCCTTGTACTTGGCCATGTAACGCAGGTAGCACTTGGCAGCGGGATCGTCGGCGAAGAAGTCCTCAAATCGCTCGCGGGCCTCGTTCCATTCCCCCTTGCTGAAAAGCATGAGAACCTCGTCCCAGAGCGGGAGGCTCGTTTCATAATTGTCGCCGCTCACCCAGGTGGAGAAGCCAGGGATGGGGCCGGTCGAGGAGAGGTCGTAGGCGACCAGCGGCGCCTTCATCCCGCGCGGGCGGACGCTGCCCAGCGACCGCAGCCGCCAGCGCCGATTCGCCGGGTCTGCGACACGCAACTTCTTCGCAATCTCGTCGCTGACCACGATCCCGATGCCGAATGCCTTTGTCATCTCCTCCAGACGGAACGCGAGGTTGACCACTGGCCCGTAGAGATCCACAACAGCCAGATCGTGCGCGCCCAATCGCCCGGCCAGGGCACGGCCGTGTGTCAGCCCCAGCCCGCAGCGGCGTTGCACCATCCGCCCGGACATGCGCTCCAGGATGCGTAACGCGGCCTCGGCCGCGCGTTCAATCTGATCGGCACTGGTGTCCGGCCAGCCCCAGAAGCCGAGAACCGCATCGCCGCGAAAGCCTGCAACGATGCCGCCCTTCTCCGTCACGGCGCTACTCATTGTGTCCAGCGCCTTCTGAATTTCCCCCCACGCGCTTGTGAGCGTCTCGCCCTTCTCCTCGGCGTAACCGCTGTAGCCGCGGAGATCGCAGAAGAGAATCGTGACGTCTTTCTCCTGCGGCTTGAGTAGCGTTTCGAGCTTCTCAGGATCGTCGAGGTGCTTGCGGACGTTACTGGGCCATGCCTCCTTCGTCACGGCCAACTGCCGCGTCAGGCGGAGCGTGCGCCGCGTCGTTTCCAGAAGCCCGACGAGGATTTCGATGAACTTCTGATACTCGACAAGGTGCGCCTGATCGGCCTTTGAATCGCCGCGACCCGCGAGCCGACCGCTGACGTAAAGGGCATACGGCGAGTGGCTATCGAGAAACGGCGTGCAGATGGCCCAGGGGGTCGCGCCCTGCTGGTGCATCGCACCAAGCGTGAGGTTGTAGTCGGAGTTACCGCTGTTGGCCTGTGTGTAGTCCGAGGGGTCGCTCGACCAGACGTGCAGGATGCTCTTGCGGTCGCGCCCCTCGCGGCAAACGACCCGACGCACGAGTTTGCGCGACGGAACGAACTCGCCTGCCGTTCCCACTGCCGGATTACGAACCTGTTGTCCCACGACTGTGATGCGCAGGTCGCCGACGGGGCAGTCCGGCGGCACTCGCACCACCGCGGCGGCGTCGCACTTGGGCATCGCGTTAAGCGCCACCTTCAACATCTGGCGGAACAACCCCGGCTCATCGGTGACGATCTTCAGATACGCCGGGAGTTGCTCCATCGCCTTCAGGAGCAGCGAGGGATTGGAGAAGGGGAGGCTTTCGAGTTCGGCGCGCGTCCGCTCCTCCTGACGCTGCACAAGCGTGCCATCAATGGGACAATCGAGATCGGACTCGTTGCCATCGTGAAGTGTGAAGCGCGTCTGGCCGATGACGAACCATTCACCCGAGCGAACCTCGCAGCTATCGACGGGCTTGTTGCGAAACCAAATCTGATTCTGTGGCTTGTTGGGAAAGTCAGGCAGGATGACGCCACGGCGTGCAACCGTGAGCACACTCCCGTTCCAGTCCAGGGTGGCGTGGAAGCGCGAGATCATCTTGTCTTCGGGCACCACCCACTCGCTGGCGACCGGGTCGCTGCCGAGTTTGACGAGCTTGCTCAATGGCAGCGTATATCGCCAGCTGTATTGCCCGGAGGGGGCGACACCAGGACCGGATGAGGCTTCGATTCGCGTGAGTGCTTCGAGGTCAGCCATGAGAGGCGAACTCCTGCCGCCGGAGGACAAACACCAGCCCAAGCCACAGCCCGGCCGCGAGAAGTACGAGAACTGCGCCGATTACCGCGCCGATCCTGGCGATCTTGTGCCGGAGGTCGCTGAGCGGGCTGAGCGCACCAGCGCGATCCACCTGGGCAACGAGCACCCAACGCCGGGAATGCGACTCCTGGTACTGACTGGTCGCGTATGGGTGGAAGGCTGCGAAGCAGGCAATCTCGGGCTGGAGGTCGGGATCCTTCTCACGTTCCGCTTCCACGAGATCGACATACGCGCCCGCCTCGGCGTAGGCAAACTTCCGTTCGCCTGGCCCTGCTGGTTTGACTTCGGGCATTGTTCGCCAAGGTAACGCGACATCCGGATCGCGGCCATACTTGCGAGCCAGCTCCGAGTAGTCGTGTGGTAACCGCTGGCCGCCTTGCCCTTCCTTCAGGCGGTCCTTGGCGTCGGGGTGCCAGACCCACTGATCGCGGTCGTCGATCAGTACCACCTTCACCTTGCTGGCGATGTCGAACTCCTCGCTCCCCTTCGCGCCCAGATTCGCCGGCTCCAGCGCCGGGACGATGTTGAGTTCCAGGTTGAGGCCGAAGCTCAACAAGCCGATGATGCGTGCCCCGGCTTCTTTGTGGTCCCTGTCCCAGATCGGTGTGACGATCACCACCTTCCAGGGGCGCGTCACGATCACACCATTGGGGTACTGATCTTGCCCCGCTGAGCGATACGGATTGCAGATGTGTGTGGTCCGGATGACCGGGTGCGGACGCTCATCCGCATCAATTCCGACCCCCTGACCGTGAAAGTAATCGCGGAAGGAGAAGTCGCGACCAAAAATTTCGGGTCGGTCCGTGCTGGTCGCGTGTTCGGTACTGCCACTGGGGTTGGCACGGGCCACGATGAACCCACGCGACAGTCCAGGCTCAGCAGACGCCGATACCAGCATGAGAGTAATAGAAGCAATGCTATCAGACCTCAGACTCTCACGTTTGCGTTCCTCGACAATCAACTTGAGCCACTCTGCTGCTTTCTCCCTCGCCGCAAGTGGGAGATCGTCTTCCCCGATCCGCGCCGGGCGCGGAGTGCGAGCAAGCTCCGCCAGCACGGATTTCACGTTATCGGGAGTCTTCTCGACCGTGGATTCGAGCTTCTTGACGTGCCACTGGAGGCGACGCTCCAGAGCCGGGACGCTATAACCTGCTGTGCGGGCAAGGCTGCCAGCCAGTTCTGCCGTCACATTCTGCTCGCTCTCGCGTTGCACATCGTTCGCAACCCAGGCGCCCGCAGCAACCATCAGCAGGAATAGCAACACCATTGCCGCAGCCGCAAGGGCGAGCACTGGCCGGGTGCGACGCCAGCGCGCACGCGCGTCGAGCAGAGCCAGAACCGCCCCGGCGGACGTGGGGCGTTCCGCGGGATTGAACTTCAGACAGCGATCGATGACGTGGGCCAGGGCGTGATCGGCTACCTTGTGGTGTGCCACTGGCACAGGTTCGGCCAGAATCCCTTCGCGGTAGACAGTCATCTTCGCCGCGAGATTCTTCGGCGATTTCTTGATCCGTTCCACCAATTCCGGTGAACGCCGCGGCGGTTCGCCCGTCAGCATCTCGTAAGCGATGGCACCCAGCGCGTAAACATCCCAGCGTGTGTCCGAGGGCGTGCCCGCCTGGGCCGCGTCGATCTGATCAGGCGGCATGTAGAAGAATGTGCCCAGCGCCGGTGTGTCGTCGGTGGCGAAGTGCGCCTGTCCGAAGTCGGCAACCAGCGGTTCCGGCGGCGCGCCGGGTTCCGGAGCGTGCAGCAGCACGTTGTGGGGCTTCAGGTCGCAGTGGTGAATCCCGCGACGGTGGACGGCAGCCATCGCACGGGCCACGCGCGTGAAGAAACCGACCGCGATTCGGACGCGATCGCGTGCCGGTAACGCTCCGGCTTCCTTCAGCCAGTCGGCAAGCGACCCGGCATTGGCCAGTTGCATGACATAGTGCGGGCGGTGATCCGTGCCACCCTGGCGCACTTCTTTCACCAGCACAATCCCGCGGCAACCCTCAACCGTCTGAAGCAACCCCACCTCACCCAGGAGCGAGGCCCAGTCGGCATCGCCTGCGGTGAAGAACTTGATGGCGACACGTTCGTGCGTGAGTCGGTTCTCGGCTTCCCATACCGCACCAAACGCGCCCGTGCCGAGTTTCCGGATGAGGATATAGCCTTCGGCAACCTCCATCCCGGCGGCCTGGCTGGCCGCCAGTTCCCGATCGAGCGCGTAGATTTCGCGACCACTCTGCGCTTCGCTGCCAGAGCGAGTGGAAGTGCCATCGCCAACCGCCCAGGCCGGCGGCGATTCCTGACGCAAGGTGCCCCCCTCAGTTGACGCAGAGAGCGACTCATCGCGTGCGACACTGGAAGTGTCGGCAGGGTGGCCAGCCGGCCCTGCCTCCGGCTCGTTACGTTCTGCAGGCATCAGGCTCTCGAGGGCAACGCAGGTCGCAAGGAGGGTGGTACAGGCATTATCGGCACTGCGGCGACAGATAGCAACCGTGCTCGCACTCCAGTGTAGCCCACTCTGGAACGGTCGGCGTCACAGGCCGACACAGTTCCACGGCGAAATGAGAAGAGCGGCCTGCGGCTTCGTGAAGCCGCGGGCCGCCCGGTGATCGTACGATGCAGCGGTTCTGAATCAGAAGCTCAACGCTGCCTGGAGGAACAACCCTTCCAGCGTGAGGTTCGACGGCCGGGTGATGACCTTCCCCTGCGACACGTCGTCCACGAATCGCGGTCGCTCGAAGAGCCCTTGCCAGCAGGTAATCTGGTAGCCGGCACGAATCGAGAGCGTCCGATACTGCCAGCCGCCGCCGATGGCGATGCTTCCCATCGGCACCACTTTCCGCACGTTGTAGGTGGTGTTCACATAGGTCGTCGCGCCGGCATCGTTCGTCTCGATCAGTTGGTTGGTACTGTTGCCGGTCAGCAGTCCGCCCATTGCTCGCGTATAGAGGTGGAAGCCGCGCCAGCCACCGAGCACCGCCTCGGCACCGATGGTCGGGCCGAAACCCTGGAAGCGGGAGCGAGTATGAACCGCAGCCTGGCGTGCATCGACACCGTTGTAGAAGGCGTTGAACGATTGCCGGATATCGGCGAAGCGGCCGCCGCCGATCACCCGCACCGCGAAGTTGTCGTCCACCAGGACGCGCCGGGCCACCACCAGGTCGTAGAGTTGGTAGTCGAGGTCGGCGTTGGCCTGTGCCGTCAGGGCGCGGTCGGTCAGCCCTGGCCGCGTCAGAGTTGGGAAGAGGTAACCCCCATCCGGGGCAACATCGTGCTGTGTGTTCCCGTTCTCGTTGGTGGAAAAGTAGGTGTAGCCGAAGCCGATATCCCACAGGCCGCGGTCGCCGAACCGCCGGCCAACCTCGACCCGCAGGCCGGTGCCCATGCCGTACTTCAGCGAGTCAATTGGTCCGACGGTGGCCAGACTGGTTGCGGCGCCTGTGCCGCGGATGGCGTAGTCGAAGTCGGTGTTCCGTGCCCGCATGAGCAGGAACTCACCGTTGGTGTACCAGCCGGAATGACCGGGGTAGAACGGCGTCATCCAACCGGGAATCTCATGCTCACCCCCGATTCCGTGTCCGCCGTGTTCGGGCGGTGGAACCAGGTCGGGCAATCCCGATGGAAGCTCGCGCAGCGCCGGGTGATCCTCGGTGATCTTCCCGACCGGCGGCGGCAGCGCAGGCCCCGCAGGTGGGATGAACGCAGGCGGCATGCCGGCGGCAGCCGGACCATCGGCCGCTCCCGGAAACGGCTGCGCGTGCGCCGCTCCGGCAAATGCGAATAGTAGTGCGACGCCAACCCCCATGCGTCCCAGCGCCATGGCCGATTCCCCCGAACAGCACGCGCGACTCAGACCGTTTGCGGCGAGCACATAGCGACACTCGCCGAACGATGCAAGGGGGAAATCCCGGACTCGGTGGAGTGAAGCAACAGCCCGCGGGGTTGGTGCCGCGGGCGGGATGCTCATGTCTCCATCAACAGCCGGAGAGGATCGCTGAAGAGTTGTGACAGGCGCACCGCGAAGCGGCAACCATCGGCCCCGTCGATGACACGGTGATCGTAGGTGAGAGAGAGCGGCATCATGAGTCGCGGCACAATCTGCCCGTCCTTGACGAGCGGCTGCATGCTCGACTTCGACAGCCCCAGAATTGCGACTTCGGGGTAGTTCACGATGGGCGTGAACGCCGTGCCGCCGATGCCGCCGAGGTTCGTGATGGTGAAGGTGCCACCGCGCATCTCGTCGATGGCGAGCTTGTTGTCGCGTGCCTTCGCTGCCAGCGTTGCTACCTCCGTGGCCAGATCACGGATGCTCTTGCGGTCGGCGTCTCGGATGACAGGGACTACCAGCCCGCGCTCGGTATCCACGGCGATACCAAGATGGAAGTATTTCTTCAGTACGAGCTTGCCCGCGTTCATGTCGTAGCTGCTGTTGAAGCGGGGAAACTCTTTGAGCGCGGCAACGCAGGCCTTGATCGCCAGTACCGTCATCGTAACCTTCGGGCTGCCCTTGGGCAGAGATTCCACGATCCGCTTGCGGCCTGCTTCCAGTTCGGTGATGTCTGCCAGTTCTTGCTGCGTCACCATCGGCATGGTGCGCCAGCCAATGGTGAGATTCTTGGCGATGGTTTGCCGGATCGTGGGAACCTCGGACACCTCGACCGGGCCGAACTTCGAGAAGTCCGGTAAGGGTGGCAGCGTGAAGGCGTTGACGATGATCCCGCCGACCCCACCGCCCGCGCCGCCTTCTCGCGCCCGTAGCCGTTCGCCCTTCACGAAGCCCTTGATGTCGTCGAGCGTGACTCGTCCACCGCGGCCCGTTCCCTTCACCTCGCCGAGAGCCACACCCAGTTCGCGTGCGAGCTTGCGTGTCGCTGGCCCGGCGGGAATGTCTACCACCTTCGCAGCGATGGCCAGTGCGGCGGCGCTGCCGTTCCCGTTGCTGCTGTGAAGCGGGGCACGCGGCACGTCGGTTCCCGAGTTGCTCGCAGAAGTGGCCCGCGGCGCGGCCGCTGTGTTTCCTGTCGCGGGCGGTTGCGCGACCGCGTTCGCTCCCGTCGACTTCAACGAGAGCAATTTCCCGCCGATCGTGATCTTGTCGCCGGCCTTGACGTGGACTGCTTCCACCGTGCCGTCGATCTCGGCGGCCACCTCCATCGCGGCCTTGTCCGTTTCCAGCGAAACGACGTTCTGCCCGGCCTTGACCGAATCGCCAGGCTTCACGAACACCGCGGTGATCGTCCCGCCCTCGATCCCTTCGCCCAGGTTGGGCAGCTTGAAGTCGCTGATCGTGCCCCCGGCGGCAGGTGAGGCCGCTGGCGGCTTCGCGGCTTCAACGGGTCGCGACGCAGGTTGTGGTTCCGCAGGCTTCTTCGCCGCAGGCGCGCCGGAGAATCGCAGCACAGGCGCTCCAACGGCCACCTTATCACCGCGGTTCACCAGTACCTGCTCCACGGTGCCCGCCGAATCGGCTTCCACATCCATCGAAGCCTTGTCCGTCTCGATGGAGAGGACCGCTTGCCCCAGGCGCACCGCATCGCCGGGCTTCACCAGCACCGCGGTGACAGTCCCGCTATCAATTCCCTCGCCCAGGTTTGGCAGACGAAAGTCCATTGGCTCTCCCGACGGCCGCAGTCGCGGCCGGTCTTGAATCGGCATTCCGAAAACGTCAGACGGTCCACGGGTCGGGCGAATCGGGATTGATGCCGAACTCCGCGATGGCCTGCTTCACCGTTCCCGGATCGAGTTGCTTCTCCTGGAACAGCGAGTACAGCGCTGCGACCACGACATTCTCGGCATCCACCTCGAAGAACCGCCGCAGCGCTTTGCGCGTGTCCGAGCGACCGAAGCCGTCTGTTCCCAGCGCCCAGAATCGGCCACCGAGGAACTGGCCGATCACTTCGGGTACGGCTCGCATGTAGTCGCTCGTCGCCACCACAGGCCCCTTCGTACCGCCGAGAACCTGCTGGACGAACGGAACTCGCGGCGCGGCATCCGGGTGCAGCCGGTTGTAGCGGTCGCAGGAGATGGCATCGGCGCGGAGCATCTGGTAACTCGTCGCACTGTAGAGCGTGCTGGCGATGTTGTACTTTTCTGCCAGGATCTGCTGGGCGCGAAGCACCTCGTTGATGATGACGCCGCTGCCGAGGAGTTGGACTTCGAGCTTTGCGCCTTCGGGCCGCACAGTCTTGACCGGGTACAGCCCGCGGATGATTCCCTCGCGGACATTCTCACCGGGCATCGCCGGCATGTCGTAGCTCTCGTTGTAAACGGTGAGGTAGTAGAAGCATTCCTCACCGCGAACGTACATCGCGTTGATCCCTTCCTCGATGATCACCGAGAGTTCGTACGCGTAGGCCGGATCGTATGCACGGCAGCTGGGAATGGTCATGGCCACCAGTTGGCTATGGCCGTCCTCGTGCTGAAGCCCCTCGCCGTTGAGGGTAGTTCGCCCGGCGGTGGCGCCCAGGAGGAAGCCGCGCGTCCGGGCATCGGCAGAGGCCCAGGCCAGATCACCGATACGCTGGAAGCCGAACATCGAGTAGTAGATGTAGAACGGGATGGTGTTCACGCGATGCGTGCTGTAGGCCGTGCCTGCAGCGATGTACGAGCACATGCCACCGGCTTCGTTGATCCCTTCCTGCAGGATCTGGCCGGTGGTGCTCTCCTTGTATTCGCTCAGCGAGCCTTTATCCACCGGGTTGTAAAGCTGACCGACAGAGGAGTAGATGCCGAAGGTCTTGTACATCGGCGGCATCCCGAACGTCTGCCCCTCGTCGGGCACGATGGGGACGATCAGCTTGCCGACGCCCGGATCGCGCATGAGCTGGGCCATGAGATTGACCCAGGCCAGCGTGGTCGATTGCCCCTTCCCTTGCACGGTCGCGGCGTAGAGCCGCTCGAAGGGCTTGCGTTCCGGAGCCTTGCAGGGAACAAAGTGGTTGTTGCGGAAGGGCTGCGCGCCGCCGAGGGCACTGCGGCGGTCGCGGAGATACTTCATCTCCGTGCTGTCTTCGGCCAGACGATAGAAGGGGAGTTCGGCGAGTTGCCCATCGGTGAACGGCAGGTCAAAGCGATCGCGGAAGAGCCTCAGTGCCGCGACCATCGCCCGTTTCTCACGTTCGCCCTGTGGCAAGTCGGTCTCGGCATTTTCGGGGCGTACAACCAGTTTCTTGAGCTGGTGCGTCGTGTTCTTCCCTTCACCGCCCTCGCCTGGGATGCCGTATCCCTTCACGGTCTTGACCAGGATGACAGTCGGTTGCCCCTTGTGCTCCACTGCAGTCTTGTAAGCC
This sequence comes from uncultured Frigoriglobus sp., assembly GCA_964422915.1. Classification (GTDB taxonomy): domain Bacteria; phylum Planctomycetota; class Planctomycetia; order Gemmatales; family Gemmataceae; genus Gemmata. Next base: position 175,371 of record CAYRDG010000003.1, read on the forward strand.
GCGTACACCTTCAAGGGATCGTGCCCACCGCGCCGGAGGTTGGCGACCTGTTCGTCGGAGAGATGTTCGACAAGAGCCTTGAGTTCCGGTGTGTTGAAGAAGTGCTCGCGGATGAATGCCCCGCCCTTGACGACATACTCCTGATACTCGCCGTCCACGACCTCCATCATGCGACGGGCAAGCGCTCCGGTGTGGTCGTTGCGGAGCAACTCGTCCCAGCCGCTTCCCCAGATGACCTTGATGACGTTCCAGCCGGCGCCGCGGAAGATACCCTCAAGCTCCTGGATAATCTTGCCGTTACCGCGAACGGGACCATCGAGTCGCTGGAGATTGCAGTTGATGACCCAGGTGAGGTTATCGAGCTTCTCGCGGCCGGCATGACCGATCGCCCCGAGTGTTTCTGGCTCGTCGCACTCGCCATCGCCGAGGAAAGCCCAGACCCGCACGTTCTCGGTGCGGGCCAGGTCGCGATCGCGCAAGTAGCGGTTGTAGCGCGCGTGATAGATCGACATGATCGGGCCGAGGCCCATCGAGACGGTCGGGTACTGCCAGAAGTTTGGCATCAGCCAGGGGTGCGGATAGCTGGAGAGACCGCCACCAGGCTTCAGTTCCTGCCGGAAGTTCTGGAGCGTTTGTTCGTCGAGTCGCCCTTCGACGAAGGCACGTGCATACATGCCCGGACTGGCATGGCCCTGATAGAAGATCACATCGCCAGGGTGTGTTTCAGAACTGCCGCGGAAGAAGTGGTTGAAGCCGATCTCGTAGAGCGTCGCGGCACTGGAGTAAGTGGCAATGTGGCCGCCGACGTTGGTCCCTTTGTTCGCCTTCAGCACCATCGCCATCGCGTTCCAGCGGACCGCGCTCTTGATTCTTCGCTCAACTGCACGATCGCCGGGGAACTGCGGTTGTTCCTCGACGGGGATCGTATTGACGTATGGGGTGGTGATGCCGCCGTGCATCTTGGCGCCGGAACGGTCGGCAACGGCAACGAGGGTTTCGAGCAGGAACTTCGCTCGCTCCGATCCGCCATGCTTCAGGACCGATTCCAGCGCCTCCACCCACTCGGCTGTTTCCTGCGGATCAACGTCTTCGGGAAGCCGGGAGAGACTTTTCGCCAACACATCGGGGGTAACGAGCATCGACAGCATCCTCGGTGAGTGAGCGATTCGAGGGCGGGAGGGGCAGGAGGCATCTGCGAATCGCCCCGTCCGGCCCGAAGTTGGCCCGACTCGGTATGTCAAGTTAAGATAGGTGCGTGCTTTCCGCTCGTCTACACGGACAGAAACCCCCACCTGCCGCATCGGGCTATACCATGCGATCCCTCGCAGTTACCACCCTGATTCTCGGCATTCTGGGCGCGCTGCCGGCTGCCGAGCCGAGCCGGCCCCTCGCCCCAACGGCAATTTCCTGGGACAAACCGGGCGCAGTACTGGGCGAAGCCGCCAGACACTTCGCCCGTACTTCTGGCATCCCGATCGAGGTGCCCCGGTCACTACTCAAAGCGAAGTGTTCGCTTCCACCGCTCAAGGGCGTTCCGTTCTGGGAAGCGCTCCAGACCACCGCGGACAGGACCAGCACGCGGATCGCGCTTTCCAGCGGTGGGCGGAAGGTGGAATTGCTGCCACGCGGCCACGCTCGCGAGGTCGCGACGACCAGCGGAGCGTTCCGGGTCGTTGCCAGTGAAGTGATCGGGCGGGCGTTGCTCGAACAGGGCGTGACGTACTACGAAGTCCGTTTGCTGGTTCACTGGGAGCCACGAGTCCGTGTTTTCCGCATCGATAGCACGCCGAAGGTGACGAAGGTCACGGATACGGCTGGCTCAACGATCGCGGTAGAAGCCGGCGGCACACAGATTCTGCCACTGAATGCAACTTCCGACATGCGAGTCCGACTTTCGGGTCTCACACGCGCGAGCACCCGCATCACGACACTGAGCGGGTCGTTCACCGTTACGGCCGCCGACAGGCTGCTCGCTTTCGCATTCGACTCTTCGGCAAAGCTCCCGACGATGCAGACCGAGGATCGCGTGACCGCATCGCTCCGGCGTGTGCAGAAGAAGGACGACACCTGGGAGGTGGAAGTCGAGGCGCTGTATCCACCCAGGCAACCCGTGTTCGAGAGCTTCCAGGGTGAGTGGTGGCTCCGCGACAATCGCCTGATCGTTAGGTCGCCGGATGGGAAGTCGTTCGTGATCGACGACTACGAGGTGCCATCGCCCGACAACGCACGCCCCTTGCGTGCAGTCTACCGTTTCAAGGAGAACCCCAAGAGCGGGCTAACCAACCCTACAGCAAAGGGATGGTCCATCGTTTATGAAACACCGTCACCCCTGGTGGAGACAGCCATCCCGTTCGAGTTGAAGGAGATCCCATTGCCGTAGGAAGGGTGCGGAAGAGGCAACGCGATGAGCATCGTGGAACCGGTCGCACCAAAGAAAGGGATGAGTGGGGTGGCCTCTCCCCCCATACCGGCTCTAAAATGAAGCCTGCCCTACTTGACAGAGCAGTGCAGACACAGAATGATTTCCGTAAACGATAATATGGCCTGTGCTCTACGCCCGGCCGACCCCGCACTCATTTCCGCTCAGGTGTGACATGCGCCAACGTCTTGAGGTTGAGGACATCGGAGATATCGCGGTGGTCAACTTCGTCGATAAGAAGATTCTCGACGAACAAAATATCCAGATGATTGGCGACGATCTGTTCCGCCTGGTCGATGAACTCGGCCGCCGGAAGGTGCTTCTGAACTTCGGCAACGTCGAGTTCATGTCCAGTGCGGCACTGGGCAAGCTCATTACGCTGCACCGCAAGCTCCAGGCCGTGCAGGGCAAGCTCGTGCTCTGTAATATCGCCAAGGACATCCTGGACGTGTTCAAGATTACCAAACTCGACAAGATTCTGACCATCACCGCCGACGAGCAATCCGGTCTTCAGGCGTTCTCCTGATTCGCGGGGCGCGCGACTCTTTCCGCGCCCCGCCCCCATCACCGTCTCTCCCGGCCGAGCTACATGGGTGTCCTGCCGAAACCTGTCGAGTTGACGATTGCCAGCGATCTGGCCGAGGCGCGGCGCGTCCAGGAAGAGATCGAGCAGGGGCTGCAGGCGTCGCAATACACCGAGCACGAGATATTCGCCATCAAGCTCGCGCTCGAGGAAGCTCTGGTTAACGCCATCAAGCATGGCAACCAGCTTGACCCCGAAAAGCAAGTGTTCGTCACTTACAAGATCACATCCGAGCGATTCGAGATTCGCATCACCGACGAGGGAATCGGCTTCAACCCCGAAGACGTACCCGACCCCACCGCCATCGAGAACCTGGAACGCCCCTGCGGCCGCGGATTGCTCCTGATGCGCGGCTTCATGACCGAGGTCGAGTATCACGGCAAGGGGAACATCGTTAGCATGGCGAAGACCCGCGAAACCGGTCAGTAGTCGCAGTTCGTACAGTCGAACGACGCCGAGCCTCTCCCCGTTGCTCATCGATCGCTGCGCTCATTCCCACACGATTCGCGTTCCGATACACTTCTGTCGCAGTCCGCGAGCGCGCCGACGTTCCGACTTCCGGAGTGGAAACGATATGTCCCGCATGATGCAGCAGTATCACGACGCGAAAGCCCAGCATCCCGGGATGATCGTTCTGTTTCGCAACGGCGACTTCTACGAACTCTTTGAAGATGATGCCGAGCTCGGCTCGCGGGTACTTGGTATCACGCTCACCAAGCGCGACGACAAGATCCCGATGGCCGGCGTGCCCGTCCACAAGCTCGAACATTACCTTGCGATTCTCCTGCGGGCAGGGCACCGCGTCGCGGTCTGCGAGCAGATGGAAGAGGCCGAGGAGAAGAAGAGCAAGATCATCCATCGCGAGGTGAACCGGATCGTCACGCCAGGCACAGTCACTGACGATAGTTTGCTCGATCCGCGAGCACCCAACCATCTCGTCGCGATTGCAGCCCCAAAGCCTGGAACATTCGGCCTGGCATGGGTCGATCTCTCCACGGGCGCATTCGCGGCAACGGATGTGCCCGCGGCCAGGCTGCCCGACGAATTATCGCGACTCAACGCCACGGAGTGCCTCTACGCCGAATCGCTTGCCAGCGACGTCGCACAGGCAGCCGGGGCGCTGATGCCCCGGAGTCGCGTCTCACGTCCCGACTGGACCTTCGAATCATCCACGGTGCTGGCCGCGTTGAGGAATCACTTCAGCGTCGGGACGCTCACGGGCTTCGGCTTCACCGACGATCAACCGTGCCTGGTCGCGGCCGGCGCCGTCATTATCTACCTGCAAGAGACGCTCAAGGCGAGCCTGCAACACATCCGCCGGCTTCGCCCACACCGTCCGGAGTCGTTGCTCACGCTCGACGAGGTGACGCGGCGCAGCCTCGAACTGACACGCACGCTGCGGGACAACCAGCGTGAAGGTTCGCTGCTCGCCGTGATCGATCGTACGGTCACACCGATGGGCGCGCGGCTGCTTCACGATAGCATTCTCGCACCGCTCACGGATCTGACCGCAATTCACCACCGACTCGATACCGTGGAAGAGTTGCTGAAGGACCACGCACTGCGCCGCGCGCTGCGCGATCAACTGGAACAATGCGCCGACATTCAGCGACTCACCACGCGCGTCTCCACGGCGAAGGCCAGCCCGCGTGATCTCTGCGCGATCGCGCGCACGCTCCGCAAGCTCCCGACGGTGAAGGCCAAGCTCGGCGGTCGTCGATCCGCACTCCTGCAGGATCTCGAAGCGCGTCTGGAACTCTGCCCGGACATCCGCGAACTGCTCGACAGGGCCATCGAGGACGACCCGCCACAGCTCGCGAAGGACGGTGGTGTCATCCGCGCGGGTTTCAGCGCCGAACTCGATCAGCTCCGCTCGCTGGCCACCGATGGGAAAAACTGGATCGCCCGCTATCAGGCGCAGGAAATCACACGCACGGGTATCGCAAGCCTGAAGGTGGGTTACAACGAGATCGACGGCTACTATCTCGAAATCACGAATGCGAATGAGACAAAGACACCGGCAGAATACAAGCATCAGAAGACACTGAAGAACGCGAAACGCTACTACACACCGGACCTCCGCGAGTACGAGGAGAAGGTCGTCACAGCGCAGGACAAGAGCAAGGCACTGGAGTTGCAACTCTTCCTCACGATCCGCGATCAGGTTGCAGCCCAGACCTCGCGATTGCTGAACACCGCAGACGTGCTGGCGATACTCGACCTGCTCGCGGCACTCGCCGAATTGGCCGCGGCGCGAAACTACGTCCGCCCTGTGCTCGTGGAGGAAGCCGTCCTTGACATCCGAGACGGCCGGCACCCGGTACTCGACCAGATTCTGCCACCGGGCACGTTCGTGCCCAATGATGCGACCTTCGGCTCCGATGGGGGCACGTTCTGGCTCGTCACGGGGCCAAATATGGCCGGCAAGTCCACGTTTCTGCGTCAGGTGGCACTCATCACACTGCTGGCGCAACTCGGCAGCTTCGTGCCGGCCCGGAGTGCCACCATCGGCCTCACCGACCGCATCTTCACGCGCGTGGGTGCCAGCGACGAACTGAGCCGCGGGCAGAGTACGTTCATGGTGGAGATGACCGAAGCGGCGAACATTCTCAACAACGCCACGGCGCGAAGCCTCGTGATTCTCGACGAGATCGGCCGCGGCACAAGCACGTACGACGGTGTGTCGCTGGCGTGGGCCATGACCGAGTATCTCCACAACATGGGCTGCCGCGCACTCTTTGCCACGCACTACCACGAACTTGCACAACTGGCCGGTGCCCTGCCCCATCTGCGGAACTACAACGTGCTCGTTCGCGAAATGGAAAACGAGATTATCTTCCTCCACAAGATCGCGCCAGGCAGCGCGGAACGGAGCTATGGCATCCACGTCGCGCGGCTTGCGGGTGTCCCGGAAATCGTCCTGAGGCGTGCGACCGCAGTGCTGGAGACGCTCGAGAAGCAGCACGAGCTACCGACTGCGGTGGCGTCTGCACCCTCGGCGAGCGCCGCCGGGAAGACGGAGTCCGTTCCGCCGCCAGAGGCCGCGCCGCGCCGGCGGCCGAAACTCAAACCGCAGATCAGCGGCCCCAGTCTCTTCGGCGAGAGTGAAGACGTGCCGTTCTGAAAGCGGAACCGGCACAGCAGCACCTGGAAGCCGCAGCCGAGTTCGTTCGTAAGATCGAGGAGAAGGCAGAAGTCTCGTTGTGAGGAACACGGAAGCCAGCATGAACGTGTCGTTGCCGAAGTACGTCGAGCGTGGGCCGATTCACGATGTCGCGTGGGTGCCACTGAAGTTCTTCACCGATCCGCGGGGCTGGCTCGTCGAGTTGTTCCGCGACGATCTCGTGCCACCGCAGTTTCGCCCCGTCATGGCATACGTCTCCATGACCCGACCAGGCGTGGCTCGCGGCCCGCACGAGCACGCGGAACAGGCCGACTACTTCTGCTTCACTGGCCCCTCGACGTTCCGTGTTTATCTCTGGGATGCACGCGAAGAGTCGCCAACCTTCGGCAAGAAGGAGGTGCGCGATGTGGGCGAGGATTCCCCATTCGCTCTGATAGTGCCCGCAGGCGTGGTTCACGCTTACAAGAATGTCGGCACGAAGGACGGCTGGGTCTTCAATGCGGCCAACCGCCTTTATGGCGGCTGGCTCAAGCAGGAACCAGTGGACGAAATCCGCCACGAAGCCGACCCACACAGCCCTTATCAGCTCGACTGACGATGCCGATTCGTTATCGCCGTCGGTCGCGCCGTGCGCCGCGCCCGCGACTCGCCGCAGTGTTGTCGGTCGCTGCTGCCAGCGCCGCGGCCGGTGCTTGCGACCAGAAATGCCGCGGGATCAATCCCAGTGCCAGGATGAAGCACTGGCTGGCCCAGAAATTGAAGCAACCGTCGGCCAGTCGCGAATCGAAGCCGTACGCGTGCAACCCCACCTGCAACTGGTTGGTGCCGAACCAACTCCAGGCAGTGATGCAATTCCCGACGATCGCCAGCACCGCTACTCCGCGATCCTTCACCAGCCCCGCCCAGCGCGCATGGAGAATCAGGGCGTTCCACAGCACGATCAGAACGGCACCGTTTTCCTTCGGGTCCCATCCCCAGAAGCGGCCCCACGATTGATCCGCCCAGATGCCACCCAGCACGGTGCCAACAAAACTCAGCAGCGTGGCGAAGCAGACAACCCCGTAAACCATCTGACCAAAGACCTTGCCCCGTTCGGGCGTCAGCGCGAGCGCCGCAACTGGCGCTGCGATGCGAGGAACTTCTCCTGCAACAGGCCGGCCGTGTTCGTTGGTGCCCAGTGAGAAGACTCGCAACAGCATCAGTGCCAGTGCGTACATCAACCACGCGGCGGCCACCACGAAGAAGAGCGACATGGCCAGTAACCGCGGCACCAGTTCGTACGTCGTCAGTGCATTGGTCAGAAACAGGAGGAAGAACAACGGGATGCCCACGATGCCCAGCGATGCGGTGCCGAACGCCAGCAGATCGCCCACGGTTGGCTCACCTGGCTTCTGGAACGAATCGCGGACCACTGCCGCCAGCATCTGGAGGACGTAAAGCGCCCCCAGAAAACCCGCGACGAAGGTTGCGGTATAGCCCAGCGTCACGGTCGTGACGTGCGTGGCCAGCCAGAAGTTCGTATCGAGTACCGCCTGCATCATCTCCAGCGTGTCCTCGGCAACGAGGTTGTGCGCCACAATCGTGGTCGTCAGACCGAGCATCGCTGCGAGCACGTTGCCCACACCCAGCGGGAAGATCCGTTCGATGATCAAACATAATCCCACGCACCCCAGCCCAATGAAAATGGCTGAGGAGTAGAGATTCGTGACAAAGACCAGCGGCCGCTCCATCAGGTACATGCGAGCGAACAGTGCCACCGCGTGGATGAGGAAGGTAAGCATGAGGATGAGGAACGCCGAGCGGCGAAATGCCGATGCCCAGGCGGGACGCCCAGCGGCCAACTGCGTGAAGCCAGCCAGTGCCAGCACAAACGCGATCACATATAGCCCGGCACACTGATAGAACGGGGCAAATCGGTTGAACACGATCTCGACGCGGTTGTGCCCCAGCGCATTCCAGGGGGCAAAGAGCGCCCATTCGAGCTTACTCTTTGGCTCGACGCGATCTGGGACGCCAGCAGCGGCCACGATGCCGTCGTATTCCGCGATGGCGCGGGCGAAGTCGTTGGGGCGGTTATCGCGGTAAGCAGCGAGCATCGCTTCCCAACTGCTCGCCGCCGGGTCGGCCGCCATCAGCTTGCGTGTGGCATCGCGTTCCACCGCGCGAATCTGCGTCTGCTCCTCCGGGGACACGAGAGTCAGTGCGGTATCGAGCCAGAGTCGGCGCATCTGCGGCGGGAGACCTTCGGGATCGGTCTGGAGCAATTCAATCAGGCGCTCCCGCGCCTTGCCGAATTGATCAGGTGTCAGCGACCCGGGGTCCATCCCCAGCGCACCGAGGAGTTGACTCACTTCCTTCGTACCCAGTTCCGAGAGTTTCGGCGCGATCTTCTGCCGCACGCGCTCGGCGCCGGCCATCACGCTCGTTGCCATCGCGGTGTCGCGATACTCACGCAACGAACGCCACCCCTGCTTACCTTCGGGCGGAAGCAGTTGCAGTCCTTCGTACTTCCCCTGCTCGTTGGGGGGCGAACCGAACGACACGACATTCAGATACAACTGGACGCGGTGCGCCGCTTCCTTGAACTTCCGCGCGTCGGTATCGGGTTTCTGGCCCGGCTTGCCCTGGACCGCGACACGTTCCTGGAGCACCTTGATCTTCGGCCAGATTTCCTTCATCGAGTAGCGGTAGCCCTCGCGTTTCTCCAGCCCCAGTGCCAGGAGTACCTGTTCGTTGTCGATGCGGATCACTCGGTAGTCAAACGCCTTGCCGCGTTCCGTCAGGTCGGGGCTACCACTGGTGATCGTGTCGAGATACCACCGGATCGCCGGTTGTTTGTTCCCCTGAGGGTCGATGAACTCTTCGCGACCGCTGATGAGCCGCAGTGCGACACGCGCCACCGTATCGAGTGGCTTGACACGACCGCCATCGAGTACGCGCATCCGGGCTGCCGTGTCATAGTCGAACGACGAACTCTTCGGCGTCATCCGCCCTGTCACCGACAGGAGGTAGAGCGCCGTGAGGGCGAGCATGGCCCAGGGGAAGACGCGAACGAACTTCCCCGATTGCATAGCCGGTGGTTCTGCAGCAGCGGCTGTGACGACATCGGCAACCGTCACGGATTGTGCCGCACGCACCACGCTCGTCCGCTTCAGGAACTTGATCAGCCCCACGAGGAAGTGGATCACCAGCCCCAGGCTGACCACCACACACGCGGCATACGGGAGCATCCACGCGGGGTTCTGCACCACCTGGAGAATGGTCGTTTTCTCGGTGCGTGGGTCGAAGCTGCTCTGGTAGAACGTCTCGCCGTTGTAGCGAAGCGGTTCATTCATCGCGATGTGCTGATGCGGGATGATCTCCTTACCGCTCTCATCGAACACCTTCACGTCGCTGGAGTAGTTCCGGGCCTTCTGGGTGCCTGTGAATCGGTCGAAGCGGAACTGTTCCAGATAGACGCGGTAGGGCTTGTAATAGCGCTTGAACCGCAGCGACATCTCATACTGCTTGCCGCCCGCCTCCACCTCATCGGAGTTCAGGTGCAACGAGACAAGGTAGCTGCCGAGTTTCTCATCGGTGCCCTTCTTGTAAAGCTGGATGTAAGCGGAAGGGAGATCGACCTGCTGGTTCGGGTCAACACCCGACACCTCAGGCCGTGACTCGGCTTTGAGCGTCAGCCCGGCTCCCTTGTCCGCGAGGTTCTTCGCGCTGACCTGGGCACGCCGGACCAGCAGCGAGTTCGGCATGTATTCAAGTGTCTCCACATCGAACGGCAGGTCCGGGGACGACACACGCCGCTTCTCCTTGAGCACGCTGGCCGGGATCACAACAACATGATCCACCTGGGAGTCGGAATGGTCGATATAGGCCAGTTCGATGTGTCGATTATCTTCCGTATAGTTGGTCGATTCCCCCTGGTTGATCGTCATGCGTTGTTCGACGGCATATTCGCGCGTGATGGCTTCGCCAGCAAAGAGGAGCAAAAGACCGCCGTGAATCAGATAGATGCCGGTGCGCTTCAAGAGCGGCATGACGAGTGACTTCTTCAGGCTCACACCGCGTGCCGATTGCCGGATCGCCCCGGCGATGAGGTCGCCAATGAGGACGAGGTGCGCGGCCACCAGGTTGATGACCATCAACACCCCGATGAGGATGCCGCCAGGGAACGGGAACGTTCCCTCCCAGGTGCCGCCAGCGGGGAACTGTTCCTCACAGAACACACCGAGGAACTTGCGGAACAGATCGAGCGGGACATCGACCTTCCACGACCAGAAGTATTTCCCCACGACGGTCCAGATGCCGTTGTCGAGCTGCGCGACGGTGCCGAAGAAAATCAGGCCCATCCCCAGCAGAAACAGTACGACCGTGGCCCGAAGGGAGCCGATGACCTTCAGCACCTTGCGGACCTGGTGCCAGAGGCCGGGTCCGTCGCTGGGTCGCGGGGCCGGCTCACCGAACTCACCCTTCGCGTGTGGCTCGGTCGTCGTGGGGGAACTCATCGCATATCCTCGGAGTCCGGCGGTGCGTGCGGGTCGGAGTGATGGGCGGCGTTGCTGCGAGAGAAGCGTGAACCGGGCTGCTTACGGATGGCCTGGCGGCATCATGGGGCCGCCGCGCTTCGTTGCAGGGTTGTTCGGCCCCTTCAGATCGACACGAAGAACCTTCGCGCCGCTCGCGGTGGTAATCGTCTTGGTGAACTTCGCCACGTCGTCGTTTCCGGGCTTCAACCCGACCTGACCCACCCAGCGCGAGAGATTCGCCGGCACGCCGCCGCCCGACTGCGTGAGCGTCACTTCACCCTGGCCCGCAGGCGGCTTGACGATGGCGAATACCTTCACGAATCCATCACGGCCCTTCTCTTTCTTCCACTCCTTGGGCGCCTCGAAATCCGGTGGGGCATCACCCTTGTTGAGTTTCACGCTCTTGAGCATCTCGTCGAAGCCGGTCGCGTTTTTGGCAACCACGTCGGCAGCGTCGGAGTACTTGAAGAACCACTGCGGGTCGTCGGCGGGGATCATCGCGCCGAGCATCCGATACTCGCCCGCAGCAGGTTCGCCTTTCTTGTCGCCTTTGAAATCTTTGGGAACGTCGTACTTCGTTACCCCTTCCGTTCCGCCGCAGCCTGCCAGCGGGAATGAGGCGATTGCAACCAGTGCCAGTGGAAGAATGTGCGAAGCACGGACACCTGGAAAGGTCATGTGTCGGATCTCAGGTGGAATAGAGACAGCCCCGCGGGAACCCCCGCGAAGAGCCGGTTGGGGCGGGTACACGGAGCGAGTTCGGTCATACAGCATTTTCGACGGTCAGAGCCAATACGTCAAGGCAGACGTGAAACGTGCGTGGAACCGGTGGTCGGTCCATCACGGCGCGGAACGGCCCGTGTGGGTGAACCCGACCCCAACCGCGCGCCATCCCTATACTGACGCTTCATCAGACTGTTTCGCCGGGAGAGGTCAATGGCCGAGTGGCAACGAACGCAGACCTGCAACGAGCTTCGCGCGGACAACGTCGGGCAGACCGTCACGCTCAATGGTTGGGTCCTGACAGCCCGCAAGTACGGGAATCAAATCTTCATCGACCTCCGCGACCGCCACGGGCTAACGCAGGTGGTGTTTGAGTCTGACAACCCGGAATTGTATGCGAAAGCTGAATCGCTGAAGGATGAGTGGGTTCTATCCGTCACGGGTGTCGTGCGGCGGCGGTTGCCCGGCGCGGAGCGTGCCGACATCTCGACTGGCGCAGTCGAAGTGGAAGCGAAGGTACTGCGCATTCTCAACGAATGCCCGCCGTTGCCATTCCAGGTTAACGAGTTCGGTACCGAACTGGCCAACGAAGACCTGCGACTCCAGTACCGCTACCTCGACCTGCGCCGCCGGACGCTCCAGCGCACACTGATCCTGCGTCACCGACTCTGCAAGGTCATCCGCGACTTCATGGATGCCCAGAACTTCCTCGAAGTCGAGACGCCGCTCCTGGGCAAAAGCACGCCCGAAGGCGCCCGTGATTACCTCGTCCCCAGTCGTGTGTTCAACGGTGAGTTCTTCGCACTGCCGCAGTCGCCGCAGTTGTACAAGCAACTCCTGATGATCGCGGGCTACGATCGCTATTTCCAGATCGCCCGCTGCCTCCGCGACGAGGACCTGCGCGCCGACCGGCAGCCCGAGTTCACGCAACTCGACGTGGAAATGTCGTTCGTCGAACGCGACGACGTGATCGGCGTCATGGAGCAACTCGCGGTCGAGGTGTTTGACCGGTGCCTTGGGGTGAAACTCCAGACACCTTTCCCGCGCTACTCCTACGCCGAGGTGATGGCGAAGTACGGCTCGGACAAGCCCGACTTGCGATTCGGCCTGGAAATCGTGGACGTCACGGATATCGCAGCGGCCAGCGAGTTTGGCGTCTTCAAGAATGCGATTGCCGCAGGCGGCGTTGTGCGCGCCATCAATGCGAACGGAGCTGCGAGCAAGTTCAGCAACACGGCGCTCAAGCCCGGCGGCGAACTGCCAAAGGTGGTGGAGACGTACCGGGCCAAGGGGCTGGCGTGGATGAAGGTGGAAGGCGGGAAACTCACGGGTTCCATCGAGAAGTTCTTCAGCGACGAACTGAAAGCAAAGCTGGTTGCACAACTCGGCGCGGCCGACGGCGACTTGCTCCTATTTGTTGCGGATAGCGCTGCGGTGGTCTGCGACGCTCTCGGCGCGCTGCGCATCCACCTGGCCAACGCACTCAAGCTCTACCGAAACTGGTGGGACGAGAAGGCCGAACACGACGAGGCCGAGAAGAAGAAACTCGAAGCGGCCAAGAAGCGGAAGGAGAGCTACGCGCCTGTGCCGTTCACGGTGCGGCCAGAACACTTCCACTTCCTCTGGGTGCTCGACTTCCCCATGTTTCAGTGGAACGAGGAGGAGAACCGCTGGGACGCGATGCACCACCCTTTTACCGCACCGATGGATGAAGACCTGGAGAACTTCCAGCAGAACGAGTCGCTCGGCAAGGTGCGGGCGAAGGCATACGACATGGTGCTCAACGGCTATGAGGTCGGCGGCGGGAGCATCCGTATTCACCGGCAAGAGGTGCAGAGCCGCGTCTTTGAGATCTTCGGCATGACACCCGCCGACGCGCAGGCTCGCTTCGGCTTCCTCCTCGACGCGCTCAAGAGCGGTGCTCCACCACATGGCGGCATCGCGCTGGGTCTCGACCGCTGGGCGATGCTCCTGGCAGGCACTACCAACATCCGCGATGTGATTGCCTTCCCCAAAAACCAGCGTGCCCGCGACCTGATGACCGGCGCGCCGGCCACAGTGGACGAGCGGCAGATACGGGAACTCGGCATCGACCTGACCGCCGCGACACGCGCACGACTGGCAGGGCCAGGGTAGGCTCGCGGGTCGCGCGAAAAGACTCCAGCCCTGTTGCACACGGCATCACACGAGAAGCCCCGACGGATCATCCGTCGGGGGCTTCTCGTGTGATGCGAGACGCTGGCGCCTTCGACTCACTTCTTCGGCTGCGCGCCGGGCTTGGCGAGACCCGAGTGGTTCACCTTGGGCCATGCCTTGTAGAGATCGAAACGCGGGTCGGCCTCGTGGTCGTGGCACTGCATACACATTGCCTCGACGCGCCGCATCACGAGCACCTGGGCTGCGGGGATGGCCTTCTTGCCGCGATCCTGTGGCGGCGTGTCGGCCATCTCCTGCATAAACTTGGCATCCGGGAGATGCGTCGCGCCGGGTTGCTTCCACGGTGTCATCAACGCGTGTAAATCCCTGGATTGGGGATCTGCCGCGTGCCCGCTGCCTGGGCCGTGGCAGTTCTCGCACCCCACGTCGCGGAGATGCTTGGTCTTCGTATCGTCCACATAGCCTGTCTTGTAGTTGAAGCCGACCGTGTGGCAGACGACACACTCGCCGTCGAACTGTCGCAGGCTCGGCCGCGTGGCAATGTCCTCCAGCGTGGCCATTGCGTGGCTGTGGGGGTGTTGAGCCCACTTCGCATACTCGGCCGCATGACATCGCTTGCAGACCTCGGTGCCGACATAGCTCAGATTCACGGCCGGCTTGAGGCTCGCAGCGCGAATCTGTTCTGGCGACGAGACGCGTGGGTATTGAGGCAGGAGATTCGCAGCCTTCACCGCCTTTGCATATGCCTCCAGTGCCTGGAGTGCCTTGTTACTCCGTATCGCCGCGCGGTCCGTGCCCGGCGTGATGAACTCCTCGCCCAGCGGCACGAGTTGATACTTGAAGTCGAAGCCGCCGCCCGGCTTCGCGAACGCGCCAAGCACGCCAACATGTTGCCCCCGGTGGCCTACCTGAATGATCTGTGTCTCCAGCCCGTCCTTACGCTTGATCGCGATTGGTCGTAGCGGCGGAAGGTCGGTGGCCGACAGGCAAATGATCGCCTGGAACTGGGGAAAGTCGGTCGCGACCTTTGCCGCATCGTTGATTGGCCCCTGATAAATCAGCACATTGAGTTGCGTCTTCTGCCGCGCCAGCGACGCGACGGCGCTTTCGATCGCCTTCTTCGCGTTGGGGAAGCCGATGATCGGGGTCCAGTTCTGCTTCTCGTTCTCCTCGGCCAGTTGCTTGCCGACAACACCAACCACACCCACCAGCACCTCACCCACCTTCCCCACCTCAACGGCTTCAATCAGTGGGCGCTTCCCCTTTCCTGCAAAGAACATTTCTTCACGCGGGATGAGTTTGACGACGGATTTTCCGTCTGGTCCCTTCTGAAGGCCAACCGCATTGCCCGCCAGTGTGAACGGACGCTGTTCCTTCTGGAGCGCGTAACTGGCCAGCAGGTTGAACAGATCGGCCTGCAGTTCATTCCGTCCCACCCCGACACCGAGATAACCCATGTCGCGCAGTGCGTTCATCGTCGCAACGTACTTGAGCTTTGTCTGCTCGGCGAGCGAAGGGCGATACGACGTTGGTTTGTCGGCCGCGAGGTCGCCGAGATCGACGCCGGCCACTGGCCATCCCTTCGCTTCCAGCGACTTGATGAGAACCGCGCGGCGTTCCAGCCCGCCCGTTTGCGGGCGGCTGCATCCGCAGGGCTGAAGGTAACCGAAGGTCTGCCCGCTGAACACGATGACGGCGTCGGGCTTCTGGTTCGGCCATCCGGCGAAGAGTGGTTGGCCGCCGACGAGCGTTTCCTTTGGCTTGGTCGGCGGCGGGTCGGCTGCCCCGGCGAGCATCACGGCACAGAACAGTGCCGCCGTCAGGCACGCAAAGCCGACTGACCGGCGGGCGAAACCGCACGGAGTTGCAAGCAAGTGGGGGCTGGTCATCGCGGGTCGTCCTCCTGAACGCCGGGCGGAATCACTCCCATATCTGACTTCGGACAAGCGATGGTTGAGTGTGCAGCAGTGGGTTCGACCGCCGGACCATCCGGGCGTTCACTCCGAACGGTTGCGCGGTCTGGGCAATTCCATACCGCAGTCTCGCTACCCTTCACACAACGCGCTCAACGGCATGTGAACGAAAAGCGGTGACCGTGTTACAGAGCCTCCAATCCGCGCACCCGGCGAGACGGAAACACTCTCCGAAGTTCGCTCCTGAAACAAGATATTTACCAATCCGTGAATCACCACATCGTAGCGGTCGGCAACTGGCCTTCCTGAATACGCGCAGGCTTTCACTTGCCGGCATCCGCCTCAATGAACTTCGCGGCGCGCTGGCTCAGTTCGCGTGCGTTAGCAGCACGACCAGGGAAGCCCTCGTGCGCCGAGGCGAGTTGCTCGTAGGTGTGCCAGGCTCCGAGTGTGGTCCGCCAGGCCGCGCGGGCTTCGGTCTTCGCGCGATTCGTATCCGTACCCGTCTGCCCGACACGCACCTGCGCGCGTTCCGCCTGCTCGTGCTTGCAGAGCGCCAGCAGGTACGCCGCCTCCGCACGGCCAACCTCCGCCGATAACTGATCAACGATCAGTTGCGCCGGACGGAGCCTCCACTGCTTCCCGATCTCTTCTTGGACATGGGCCGCAGCTTGTGGGTCCTTCGTAATCGACTCTGCCCGCGTCAGGTCGTCGTAGAGTTGGTTGGTCCGTGCCACCCACTCGCGAATCGCCTCTGTTTGCTGACCGGTGTCGGCGGCACGAAGTCGTTCGAGTCCGGCCGCGAACGCTTCCTGTTTGGAGACGAGTTCCACGGCCGCATCCTGGAAGTGGCCTCGCTGGATGCGTTCGCGCGGGTTGGGTGCCTCAATGAATGCGACGGCAAGCCTCTCAACCGCACTGGCACCGAGACGCTGAACAGCAGCCGGGGCGAGGCGCTGATACTCACGGACGCGGAATACTTCGGGAGGTATCTGGGCCGTGAGCGACATCTCGTAAAGGCGCGAGGCATCCTTCACACCGCGGTCATTCCCGCCGAGTTCCAGCGGCAGGTAAGAGCGTGACGCGCGGCCATACGCAAAGTCGTCGATTGGTGGATTCCAGAAGGCCGGCTTTGGCTGCGGTAACGCGCCCTGGAGTGACTCCAGAGTCTTGAGATCGAATGCAAACTTCACATTCAGTGCAGCACCGAGTTTTGCCTGGAAGAGAGCCATCCGTGGCGTCAACGAATTGATGGGAACGGCCAGATAGAGCGTGGCCTGTTTCGCATCGTCGAGCGTGGCGGCGGTGATGTTTGTCTTGTCCTCGAACCATTCCTTTGCCTGTTCCGGGTTCGCCTTGAGTTGGCGGAACGTGACCGGATACGGCATGCCGCGAAACGGGTCGAAGAGCCTCACATCGTTCCCGACACGCACACCGCAGGCCCAGAAGGGGCCGCGCGGGACGCGGAACTTCTGGATCGTCGGGTAGTTCAGCGCGGGTCCCTGTCGCGACTGAACATCGGCCGCTCCAGGACCACCGACCAGACAGCCATCCAGCCCGAGCTGTTGAAGCAACCCGAGGAAGACATACATCCGCTCGATCCCGGAGCCGAAGCCACGTCTCAGTACGGCCGTGGGCGGCAGCACGGTTGGCTCGGTGTGCGTACCAACGTTGCGCGCCCACGGGTGAAGGTAGACCTGCCGGCAGACCCAGGCGAACGCGAGGCGGGCCTGCTCTTCAGGCGGCAGACCGCTTACACCCAGTGCGCTGGCAGCGTCGCGAAGGTAGAGGCAATCGGCGACGTAAGCCGGATCGTGCGCGCTGAAGGCGTTGCCGCCGAGTTCCTCTCGATCGGCTGGCGAGAGTGGTATCAACCTGGCGAGCGACTGGAGTTGTTCCGCCGTGATCGCCGGGAAGCGTTCGCTGCCGTGCCGTCCCACGTCACTGTTCAGAGTGGCCAGCGTCTGCTTGGCCGTCGTGATGTCCGGGTCCTTCTTCAGTCGGGCGACGGCTGCCTGCCACGGATCGCCCTTCTGCGTGGCTGTGTCGTTGCCGACCGGTTTACCCGCTGGTCGGCTGCAACCCAGTGTGCCGACCAGTGCTGCAGCCAGCGCGAATGCGGCTAGCGGCCAGTGCGCGGAGCGTGAGTCAGGCGTGGCAGGTGTCATGCGAGTCGGTTCGTGTGGCATGGGCGGTAGCAGGTGGTTTCACGGCGTCACGAATGCGCAGGCAGCATTCGATCAACGCGGACAGTTCGTTGAGTGGGACCATGTTCGGGCCATCGCTCATGGCCTCATCGGGTCGCGGATGCGTTTCGAGAAAGACGCCGTCGCAACCGGCGGCCACTGCGGCGCGGGCCAGTACAGGCACCATGCGGCGGTCGCCACCTGTCCGGTCACCCAGCGCTCCTGGCATCTGTACGCTGTGCGTGGCGTCGAAGATCACCGGTGCGCGAGTTTCTTGCATCCACGGCACCGCCCGCATGTCGTTGACCAGCATCCCGTAACCGAAGGTTGTCCCACGTTCGGTGAGCAACACATTGCGGTTGCCACATTCGCCGAGCTTGGTGACGACATTCTTCATGTCCCACGGGGCCATGAACTGCCCCTTCTTCACATTCACCACACGCCCGGTACGCCCACAGGCTTCGAGGAGGTCCGTCTGCCGGGCCAGGAACGCTGGCACTTGCAGCACCTCGCAAACCTGCGCAATCGCCGCGGCCTGATGGCACTCGTGAACGTCCGTGGTGACTGGCAGATTGGTTGCGTGCTTCACGGCGTCAAGTGTTTTCAGTCCTTCTTCGAGTCCCGGACCGCGGAACGATTTCCCGCTGGAACGGTTGGCCTTATCGAATGACGCCTTGAACACCAGCGGCAGATCGAACCGCTCCGCCAGACCACACAGCACATCCGCGATCCGAAGCGTCAGATCGTGGGATTCGATCACGCACGGGCCGCAGATCCACAGTAACGGGTTGTCGCTACCGACATGATACGACCCCACTCGTACTGCCTGGGTGTCGCTCATGATTGTTCCCCTTCAGGTTATGTGCGGGCCGGAGCCAAGTGCAGGTGTAACGGGTGCGGCACGCGGCTAGCAAGTCCAGTTCGGCCCGTGGCTCGCTGCGGCCCCCTGGGTCATACTTTCTGTGCACGCGAGATGCATTCCTCGACTGTTCAGATTTTGCTCTCGGCAGTCCTCAACGTGGGGAGTTCTCTGGAAAATCCCGCATTCGGTGCGTGGGAGCGGCCTCACGAGCCGTCGGAAAAATTTGCTCTCGTTTTGTAAGAACGCACTTGGTAGATTCCGCCGCCCTTCGATGGGGCGACCTGCCCAGGGACGGGCAGGGAACGGGCTGGAGGCCGCGTCGTGGCTCGCCGACTGATGCGCAAAAAGCTGATGCTGGGTATGGCCGTTGTGGCCGCCGCCATCATGCTTTTGGCGGCCAGCGCCGGTTACGGCTTCTACTCCAACTATCGGAGTGTGAAGATCACTGACAAGAAGGTGATCGAGCTGGAATCCACCACGCGGCTGATTGGCGCCATCAACAGTCTGGAATCCGACCCCAAGGACATCGAACTCTTTCTCTTCCGACTCCAGGTTGTCCGCGGGCAACTCGCCTCATTCCGCGAATCACACGCGCGAACGGTGCAGTCGGGCTACGATCCCGACCAGGGGGAGGATGAAGACAAGCTCTCCGAACAACTGGAACGCCAGCTTCAGGATGTGGAGGAACGGGCGCGACAACTTCGGACAAGCCTGGTTACAGACACGACCAACAACCCGGATGTGGGCCGTCGCGCACTGAAGGACTCGCTCAATACGCTGCGGAACATCGCGGAACATCTCCGGCTCGCCCTCATCACCGACATCCAGGCCAGTGGGCGCAGTTCCATCGCCGCATTGCGTCAGGCCATCTGGCTGGTCGGCTTCGATCTCGTCTGGTCGATCTTGCTGGTCGGCATGATGTTCTACTACTTCCGGGTATGGATCTTCGCGCCCATCCGCGAGTTGCACGCCGGGGTGCAGCGTGTCCACGCCGGGAACTTCGCCCAGCCGATTCAGCTCACCAATGAGGATGAGTTGCAGGAACTCGCCGAGGAGTTCAACGCGATGGTCGCCCGGTTGCATGCGGTCCATGCCGATCTCGCACGGCAGGTGAACGAGCGTAGCCGCCAGTTGGTCCGCAGCGAACGGATGGTATCGGTGGGCTTCCTCGCCGCCGGCGTCGCACACGAGATCAACAACCCGCTGGCCAGCATTCTTTTCTGCTCGGAAGCTCTCGAACGCCGGCTGCACGACGTGATGGCAGCGATTGCCGCACCAGCGACTGCCAGCACACCAGCCGAAGCCGAGGTTCTGGCACGTTATCTGAAGATGATTCAGCAGGAGGCGCTGCGCTGCAAGGACATCACGCAGAAACTCCTCGACTTCAGCCGCACCAGCGACCGGCGAAAGGAGCCGACCGATCTCACGGGTCTAATTCGCGGCGTACTGGAGGTTGCCCGTCACTTGCCATCGAGCCGCGGCAAGAATGTGACCTTCGAGCCAGGCGGCTACGTCGTCGCTCCGGTCAACTCGCAGGACCTCAAGAGTGTGATTCTGAACCTCGTGGTAAACGCCCTGGACAGCATGGAGGACGGCGGCCGGCTGGCCATCTCGCTCGCGACTGGTGCCGACTACGCGGAGATGGCCTTCACCGATAGCGGTTGTGGGATGACTTCGGAGGTGCTGCAAAACATCTTTGAGCCGTTCTACACCAAGAGTCGCACCGGGAAGGGAACGGGCCTGGGTCTGTTCATCAGCCACCAGATTGTCGATCAGCACGGCGGGACCATCACGGCCACGAGCGACGGACCTGGTCGGGGGAGTACGTTCACGGTGCGCATCCCGCTGCAAGTTCCGCAGGGCGAAGCGAACCCGCCGGAGGACGACGCCCCGCGCGTGCTGCAGTTCCCGAATGGGAAACGCGAGGCCGCTTGAAATGCGGATTCGCTGTGGGTTCCGTGCAACTGCAATGGTGAACGACACGCAATGAAGGAACTCGGCTTGTAATTCCTGCAACGGCGACTACAGTCCGCCGCCCCGCTCAGAGAGACGTGAAACGGAGATCGCGAGTGGCTACCACACCCGCAAACCGACTGCGAATCCTCTTCGTCGACGACGAGGCCCACCTGCGCGAGTTCATGCGGGCGGAATTGCCACGCCTCGGCCACGAGGTCACCGTCTGCCCGGATAGCAAGAGCGGCATCGAGACGGCCCGGAAGGGGACATTCGACGCAGCGATTCTTGATATGCGGATGGAGCACGACAAGGCTGGGTTGCAAGTGCTCGCGGCGCTCAAGCAGGCTTCGCCCGACACCGAAGCCGTCATCATGACCGGCTACGGCAGCACCGAAACCGCGGTTGAGGCACTGCGTCTGGGTGCGTTCGATTACCTCACCAAGCCGTGCAAACTCACCGACATCGAGGCACTCCTCCTCCGCATCCAGGACAAGCGGAAGCTCAAGAACAAGACCGCCGCACTCGAAAGCCGCGTTCAGCAGATGGAAGGCCCGCCGGGCCTGATTGGGCACAGCCAGGCGATGCAACCGGTGATTCAGTTTATCGAGCGTGTCGGCCCGACCGACGGCCGCGTGCTGATCACGGGCGAGACAGGCACCGGCAAGGACGTGGTGGCGCGATCGCTCTACACGATCAGCAAACGCGCCGACATGCCGTTCGTGCCAGTCAACTGCGGCGCGCTGACGCAGAGTCTCGCCGAGAGCCAACTCTTCGGCCACAAGAAAGGTGCATTCACCGGGGCCGATCGCGACCACAAGGGCTTCTTCGAGGTCGCCAACGGCGGCACTGTTTTCCTGGATGAACTCGGCGACCTCGACAAGAACCTTCAGGTGAAACTCCTCCGCTTCCTCGAAGCGGGAGAGATTCAGCGACTCGGTGACAGCCAGCCGATCCATGTTGATGTGCGTGTCATCAGCGCCACGAACAAGGACCTGCGGCAGATGATCGCGGAGGGGCAGTTCCGCGAAGACCTGCTCTATAGGCTCAACATGTTTCATGTTCACCTGCCGCCGCTGCGCGATCGCCGCGAGGATATCCCGGCGCTGGCGGCGCACTTGCTGGCACGCCATGCGAAGCGGCCGGCGGAAACCGTGGCGCACCTCCTCACGCCCGAGGCGCTTCAGGTACTGGTGAACCACAGCTACACCGGGAATGTTCGCGAGATATCCAACGCGATGGAATACGCCTGGATCATTTCCGGCGGGCAGCCGATCACGCCAGACTTCCTGCCGCGCGACATGGTTTACCCGAAGGCGACGATCCCGATGGCGTTCCCATCCGGCACGCCGGTAACGGCGCCGCCAACGACCTCCTACGGCAGTTCGCCCACGCTCCCCTTCCCTGCGCCTGTGGGGAGCGGACTCGTCGGCGCATCTCCAACGTCGGACCCCAACACACCCACCAAGTCGCTGGCCGACGTGGAAATGGAGTACATCCTGCACGTCTATGCAAAGAACGGGATGAACAAACAGAAAACAAGCGACGAACTCGGTATCAGCCTCAAGACGCTCTACAACAAGCTCCACAAGTACGAAGAGGAACGCTCGCGACGCGCGGGTTGAGGGTTGAGTGTCCGCCGAGACTGGAATGGGCAGCCGTGTGGCTGCCCGATTCCGTGTCGCACCGTGCAGAACGCCGATCACTTCTCCTGCGGGAACCCCTTCTTGACCAGCGTCCGGAAGCCTTCCTTCATGGCCCGCACGTCGTAGCCCTTCGCTTTGAGGATGTCGGCGGCCGCCAGACACCGCTTCCCGGAAGCGCAGTAGAGATAGACGACGCCCTTCGCTGGCAACGCCTTCTTCAACGCATCGGAGGGCAGTCCCTTCTTCAGATCCGACAGCGCCAGATGCTTCGCACCTTTGACGTGACCGTCCTTCCACTCGTCTGCCTCGCGCACATCCACCAGCACCGCCTTGCCGGCCTTCACATTCTTCTTCACGGTCTCCAGGGAATCGGTCGTGTGTTCCGCGCTCCACGCGCTTCCTGCCATCACCAGCACCACGACCACGCACGAGAATGTTCGACTCATTTCATCCTCCCAAAGTGCTCGCCCGTGGCGCCGGCCAGCGGGAACAGGGATACGATAGGCAAGTCGCGGCGCGCAAGCATCGGATTCGCGCAGCTGCCGACGTCCCGGAGTTCCCACCATGACGCGAATCGTTGCCACACTCGCGCTGTTCTCCGTCGTCGCACCAGTGAGCGCCGCGCCGCCAGAAACGCTGAAGAAACCTGTCACCGACACGTACCACGGCATCGCAATCAAGGATGCCTACCGCTGGCTGGAGAACGGGAACGACAAGGCCGTGCAAGCCTGGAGCGAGAGCCAGAACCAGTACGCCCGCTCCAGGCTCGACAAACTCCCTTGCGTCGAGTCGCTCCGCAAACGGCTCACGAAGATCATGGCCGCCAGGACAACCAGCCACTTCGGGTTTGCGGTACGCAATGGGCAGCTTTTCGCGCTTCGCCGTCAGCCGCCGAAACAGCAACCGTTCCTCGTGGTGATGCCGGCCGCCGACAAACCCGCTGCCGCCCGGGTACTGCTCGATCCGGGCGAACTTGACAGGAAGGGGACGACCGCGATTGACTGGTACGTTCCGTCGTGGGACGGAAAACTTGTCGCAGTCTCGCTCTCGAAGGGCGGAAGTGAATCGGGCGATGTTCACATCATCAACGTGGTCACTGGCAAGCCAACTGGCGAAGTCGTGCCGCGCGTCAATGGTGGCACCGCAGGTGGCGACCTCGCGTGGTCGACGGACAACAAGGGTTTCTACTACACGCGCTACCCACGCGCCGGCGAGCGTCCGGCCGCGGATCAAGACTTCTACCAACAACTCTATTTCCATGCACTCGGCACACCGAGTGAAAAGGACCGTTACGAACTCGGGAAAGATCTGCCCCGGATCGCCGAAATCAAGATCGCGGTGGACCGCGCCGCCAATCGCGTACTGGCCAGCGTGCAGAACGGCGACAGTGGCCAGTTCGCGCAGTTCATTCGTTCGTCGGAGGGGAAATGGAAGCAGTTTGCCACCTTCCAGGACGCAGCGGTGCAGGCGGCGTTCGGTCCGAAGGGCAAGCTATACATCGTGTCGCGCCAGGACGCGCCGAAGGGGAAGATTCTGCGGCTCTCGGCAGCCGAACCGGACCTGACGAAAGCAGAAGTGGTCGTCCCCGCCAGCGATGACACCATCGTTACCGATTTCTACGGCTACACGAGCCGACAGACCGTGCTGCCCACCACCAACAGGCTCTACGTCACCTATCAGCTTGGTGGGCCAAGCGCATTCCGCTGCTTTAACCACGCGGGCAAGCCGCTTGCAGCGCCCAGGCAACCGGAAGTCGGCTCCGTCCGCGGGCTGACCCCCGCCGGTGTCGACGACGTCATCTTTACTGCCAACTCATACACGCAGGCGTCTGGCGTGTTCCTCTATCACGCCAGGAGCAACGACACGCAGAAACTCCCGCTCACATCACCGCCTATCGTGGACTACTCGGACATCCGCGTCGTGCGCGACTTCGCTGTGAGTAAGGACGGAACGAAGGTGCCCGTCAACATCCTGATTCCCAGGGGCGCAAAACTCGATGGCAAGAACCCGTGCCTGACGACAGGCTACGGCGGCTACGGTTCCAACCGCGAGCCGGCATTCGTTCCCACCTGGCGAGTTCTGTTCGATCACGGCTTCGTTGTCGCTGTGGTAAACCTGCGCGGCGGCGGCGAGTATGGCGAGGAGTGGCACCGCGCCGGGATGCTCACGAAGAAACAGAACGTCTTCGACGACTTCACCGCCGCACTGAGGTTCCTCATCCGCAAGAAATACACGTCGCCGGAACGACTCGCCATCGAGGGCGGCAGCAACGGCGGTCTGCTCATGGGCGCAACGATGACACAGCACCCCGAACTGGTGAAGTGTGTGGTGTCGCACGTGGGGATCTACGACATGCTGCGGGTGGAACTCTCACCCAACGGAGCCTTCAATATCCCGGAGTTTGGCACAGTGAAGAATCGAGAACAGTTTCAGGCCCTACACGCCTATTCGCCGTATCACCACGTCACGAATGGCGTCAAGTATCCTGCGGTACTGTTCCTCACAGGCGCGAATGATCCGCGTGTCGATCCGATGCAGTCGCGGAAAATGACCGCGGCTCTCCAAGCGGCCAACCCCGATGGCACGACACTCTTGCGCACGAGCGCCAGTTCCGGCCACGGCCTGGGAACCGCGCTCGCCGAACGGATCGAGGCGAAAGTAGACGTGTTCGCCTTCCTCTTCGCGGAACTGCGGGTGACTCCGAATAATGAGAAGTAAGTATCAAATGTCGATTGTGTCTCATGATCTCGGTTCGTTGGGACAATCTTGATTCCAGCGTGAAAGGCTCTCGGCGCGACGCGGTAAACTGAAGTGGACCGCATCGCGTATGTGTGTTCGCATGGGAACTGACCGCCAACGTGACAGGAGCGATTTGCAATTGTCCAATACGTCTGCAACATTACACTGAGCACGCGATACGATCGCGACCTGCCGTATTCCCTCCCCCACGGCCACGCATGAGGTGGCCGCCCTGCTACGGCGCCCCGGTTCGCCCCCCTCACTGATCCGCGTCCAGCCTTGCGCTGGATCGCGGCGCCGTTTCTCCGAACGAGAGTTGTTCGGCGGCGTGCTGCGTCATGGATACTACTTCTGAGAGGTCTTCAATGTCTGTTCGTTCTGCTCGTTCAGCCTTCACACTGATCGAGTTGCTGGTCGTCATTGCGATCATCGCGATCCTGATAGGTCTGTTGCTGCCGGCCGTGCAAAAGGTCCGTGAAGCGGCCGCGCGCATGAGTTGCTCGAATAACCTCAAACAACTCAACCTCGCCGCGGCCAACTATGAGGGCGCCAATGGTGTGCTGCCGCCGGGAGGCAACAGCACCAGCTATGTTGGCAGCCTGGCGTATCTGCTTCCGTACGTGGAACAGAACAACGTCTACCAACTGATTCCGCAGTCACTGCTGACCATCCCGGCAACGGGCGGCGTGTGGTGGGGCGGCGGTTGGACTGCCGCCAACAACAAGATCAAGACCTACCAGTGCCCTTCGGACGGCTCCGACTCGGTCACCCCGACTTCGGGCATCTGGGCATACGTCTTCCCGTCGTTCACACCAGGCACTTACAGCCTCTATGGGGCTTCCTTCTCCCCCGACTACATGAGTCTGGGCATGACGAACTATGCCCCGAACGCCGGGTGGATGGGATCGAGTTACCCCGTATACTGCGGCCCGTACTTTACCGACTCGAAGACCCGGATCACCACAATCACCGACGGAACCTCCAACACACTCGGCTTCGGGGAATACCTCGGTGGGACCGACCCTGGCAGCCGCGACTACGTTTCGAGCTGGATGGGAATGGGTGGCATGTCCACCGCCTGGGGCCTCGGGCCAACCTCCACAACCAACGGCCGTCAGACCACGGGCTGGTATCAGTTTGCCAGCCACCACACGAGTGGAGTCCTGTTCGGCTTCTGCGACGGTTCCGTACGTTCCCTGAACCGTAGTATCGACACGAACACGCTCGTCTACCTCTCCGGCATGTCCGATGGAGTGGTCATCAACGGCGAGTATTGAGCAATCGGTTCACCAAAAGGTAGCCGTGAACCCCAACCGAATCGGCCTGGAGGCCGGTTCTTCAGACTCACAGGAATGACGATGATGCGATTGATACGGTTTGTCGCCGCCGCACTGGCGCTCGCACTGGTAATCGGGTGCGGCGATTCGAAGCCAACGAAGCAGGACGCGCCACCAGTGGGCGGTAAGGGTGCAGTCAAGGGGAAGACGCCGTCGCCACCGCCTCCGCCTCCACCGCCACCGGTCGGCGGGAAGCACTAACACCGTGAGCACGTATCGCGGGGCGGCATACCGTCGCCCCGCGATGTGTGCTGCCATACGACCAGACAACGCACAGAGGGTCGTCAGATGAAGTGGTTCGGACTACTCGTCGTATTTGCGATGGGTGTGTGTGTCGGCCTTCTGGTTAGCAACCGCCCGCAGTCGCTCGCCGCGACGCGGACGATCCGCGTTCCGCAAGCGGAACGCATCGTCGTTTCGCAGCCCAGCGCGTCTTCGCCGGGAGGGCATGTGGCGTATCTGCTTCACGTCCAGGATCGCGGTGTGAAACCACCGCCATCTGCCGACCGATGCGGCAATCAGTGGCTCATCACGTTCTTCCCTGACGCGGACAACGCCACATGCGTCACCTACGAAGCGACGGAGTAACTCACCCGACACCGGAACAGCGTGCGCAACCTCTCTCAGGGAGTCTTCAACTCCAGAGCAATGTCGTTCTTCCCCTCGGTGATGCTGACCCTCAGTCGTGACTTGCCTGGAGTCGCATAGCGAGCCGGCAACTCGTTCTGATCGACGCTCGTACCATCCTTTCCCAGCATTTTCACAATCTTCACCGCCGACACGACGTATTCGCCGACTGGTGCCCCGTCGAACTTCGTGTAAGTACTCACGGTGAATCGGCCCATGTCGTCGGTTCGCCCATCGGCCACGCGCGTGTATCGCTTCTGTTTGGCGTTGTAGGTGTGGAAGGCGACAGTCGCGCCGGCAACCGGTTGACCGTCGAGCGTGAGCTTGCCGTTGACCGCGAACGTCGCCTTGAGCTTACGTTCCACACCCTTCTCATCGCTCTCAGGCACCTTGAGGTCTGAAGGAAGGATGCCGTCGAGCAGGACATTGGCGATCAATGGCCTGTCCTTCTTCATCGTGACCCAGGCAACGTGGTCGAACTCGCCGTACTCCACGCCACGCATCCGGCTGACGCCCCCAGTGGTAGCGAGTTGGTAGTATTGCATGCCGTTGCGCTGGTAAACCTGATAACGGTGGAGGTGCCCGCAGAAGACGGTGTACTTACGGCCAGCGAGTGCCGATTCCACAGCAGCCCAGCCGTTCTTCTCGAGGTCCTTCGCGGTCCAGATCGGTCGGTGGACGAACACGAACGTCCACTTCGCATCCTTGTGTCCGGCGAGTGTCTGTGCCACCCACTGCTGCTGTTCCTTGTCGATGGTGTTCGCGTTGTCTGGTGGGTTTTCCGAGCAGAGCACGAGGAAGAGTGCCCCCTTGTAAGTGAAGGAGTAATGCTTTTTGCCGTAGCGTTCACCCCACCTGGTCACCAGCGTTTTGTTTGCGAGGTCGTGGTTGCCGGGCGTGTAGAAGAACGGCATCTCGAACTTCTTGACGTAACTGTCGAACTCGTCCCACTGCGTCTTGATCGTTTCATCCTTCGTCGTGTACCCCTCGATCAGATCGCCCACGGACATGACGAACTGCGGTTGAAGGAGATTCACCCGCGCGACCGCCTGCGAGAAGACCTTGCCGCGATGGCCGCCACTGCGATCGGAGACGACCGCGAAGGTGAACTGGCCAGGGTCGTTGTTGAGCCTCAGCGTGGTCCACGGGTTCTTCGCGCCACTCTCAATCTTAAGATCGCCCGATTCCGAGGGAGAGCGAGCATCGAGTTGCGAGCCAGATCGCGACAGCGCGACGACACCCGCGACGAGTGCGGCGGTGAGCAGACCGAAGGCGAATCGTTTCATGGCAGTGATCCGACAGCGGAGAAAAGGGGCAATGCCGAAAGCATAGCCACTCACGCTGCCGGACTGGCGTGAAATCCGTGTGTAATGACGCCGCGGAGTGCGTTACTTCAAATCGAACGGTTCAAGGACGTTCTTGGGCTTGTTCTCGATTTTGGCCCGGAGTGGTGATGTCTTCGGGTCGGAGTACTTCTTGTCGAATCGCGGTGGTTTGACCCGCTTGGCGCGTGCCAGAGGTGAGTCGAGCGGTTCATAGATGACGGTGACCACATATTCGCCCGCCGGAGCGCCGTCGTTGGCAGCCGTGGTCGTGAGAGTGAACGTTCCGTCGGCGTTGGTCGTTGCGAAGGGTTTCGTCGGTTCCGTTTCGGCAGTGTCCGTCGAATAGAAGAAGACAGTAAGCCCGCCGAAGGGTTTGCCCCCGATCAGGAGCTTTCCTTCGGTCGGGTACGTTGTCTTCCGTTTGGGGCCGCCGCAGGAGGCGGCCGAGAGCGTGAGTAGGGCCGCCACGACAAGACAGCTACTTCGCGCAAGACACAGACAATTCACGAGCGATGCTCCGAAAGAATCGCGGGAGGGCAGATACGTTCTCAATAGTTACCCGGAATCACCTCGCCCCCGGCTCGCGTGACCAGGAAGCAGACGGCGCTCGGCGAGGTAGCATTGGAGACGAACCGCACGCTGCCGTCGCAGAACAGCAGGTTGGTTCCGGTGGAATGGAAGCTGTAAAGCCCCCGTGCGGTCGAGCCAAGTGGCTGGCCGTTGGTGCAACCGATCAGGCATGGCCCAGGCGAGACGGAGCCGGTTGTGTCGGAACCGCTCAGCCAGTTCTCGCCGCTGAAGGGGTCGCCCCAGCCGCCCCCCTGTTCGGTGCCAGTCGAGAGTTTCTGACCGCGAACCCACCGGTCATTCTTGCCAGCGATCTCGGCCAGGAGAATCGTATTCGAAGTGCCATCGGTGACGCCAAGGATCGGTGTCATCGTATTCGGTTCCAGTGCGCCAGCGCGTCCGCCACTCGGCCCACCCACCACGATATTCCACAGCGAACCCATGACACCGCTAATGACGTGGTAATCGCTGGTGGCTGCCTGGTAAGGAGGCAATCCGTAGGCGCCGGCCAGCGCCGTGGGACATGTGTAGATCTTGTCCGTATCCGGACTGGATGGGCACTGGAACGACTTCAACGGCACCCGAACGACGGCGGGGTTGCTCCCGGCGACGAAGATGATGTTCAGGTTATACATCCGGAAGAGGTTATCCTGCTCGATATAGGGGAGCATGTACACGCCCCAGGCATGCGCGTTGGGCTTGCTGGGGTCGAAGATGTACGAAGGCGGGAACTTGTTATCGTTGGAGTTCGCGAAGTTGTGCATCGCGAGGCCAAGTTGCTTGAGATTGTTGCTGCATTTCATGCGGGCGGCCGCCTCGCGGACCTTCTGCACTGCCGGCAGCAACAGACCTATCAGGATCGCGATGATCGCAATGACAACCAGCAACTCGATCAGTGTGAAGCCCGATCGGCGCGAGGTGGAAGACATGGGCAACTCCGGACGTTGATAACCCAAAGAAAATGGCAACGGCAATAGGTTAAGTTAACCCGAAATGTCTGGGAAAGGGAAGTGAATTCCCCGACGCTTTCGAATAATTTACTGGACTCGCGCATACTTCGCGATAATCGCCCGCGCCGTCCGCAGTCCATCGACCGCAGCCGAGACGATTCCGCCTGCGTAGCCTGCACCCTCGCCAACGGGGTACAGGCCTTGCACACCAGGCGATTCGCGCGTGTCGTTGTCTCGATCGATGCGCACGGGCGAACTCCCGCGTGTCTCAGGACCGGCAATAACCGCATCGGCCAGGAATCGCCCATGCCAGCGCCGATCCATCTGCGGCAACCCGTGCGCGACCGCCTCCGCGACCAGCGGCGGCAACACTTCGCGCAGGTCGCAGCCAATCACACCGCGCGGGTAGCTGGATTGCGGAACAGACGCGGAGACACGCCCGGCCACGAAATCGCTCGCCCTCTGTACAGGCGCCCGGAACTCACTGCGGCCACCACGTTCAAACGCCCGCGCCTCGTACTTTTCCTGGAGGCGCATCCCCGCCAGAACATCCGTTCCTTCAAACGCCTCGACGGGCACTGTCACCACCAGCCCGCTGTTGGCAAAGGGCGAATCGCGGCGGCTCAGACTCATCCCGTTGGTCGCAAAGTAACCTTCCTGTGAAACACTCGGAATGATGTAGCCACCCGCGCACATACAGAAGGTGAACAGGTCGTTCTTGCCGTGTGCGATGAGCGAATAGTCGGCATTGCCGAGTAGTTCTTCGTATCGCTCGTGACGTGGGCCGAACTGCACGGCGTTGACCACCTCCTGACGATGCTCGATCCGCACGCCAAACTGAAACGGCTTGGGCGTCATCGGTACGCCGCGTGTCGCCAGCATCCGGTAGGTGTCGCGGGCGCTGTGGCCTATGGCGAGCACCACCACCGATGTGGGTACGAAGCCACCAGAGGTGTGAACTCCGCTGAGCCGACCGTCGGTGAACTGCAGGTCTTCCACGCGCGTGAGGAAGCGCACCTCACCGCCGAGTTGCTCGATGCGCTGGCGAATCGCTTTCACGACGGCCGGGAGTCGGTTGCTGCCGAGGTGGGGCCGGTGGTAGTAGAGAATGCTCGGCTTGCCGGGTTGCTGCCCCTTGCACTCGGCGAAGAGTTCCAGAACGCGAAGTACATCTGGCCCGGTGCCGCGGCAGGTGAGTTTGCCATCCGAGAAGGTTCCGGCGCCCCCCTCACCGAAGAGATAGTTGCTCTCCGGGTGGAACGGGCCGCCCTCGTCGAAGCCCTTCACATCGCGGATGCGATCGTTCACCCGCGTACCACGCTCGATCACAATGGGGCGATAACCGAAGTGCGCAAGAAAGTACGCGCAAACCAGCCCACCCGGACCTGAACCGACCACGACCGGTCGATGTTCAAGGGGTGCATTACCTGGTTGTGGCATCGAGAAGGGCGGTTCCTCGACACGCGTCACCTGAACGCGACTGCTGGGCGTAACGCGGCAACTGTCGTGGAGATCCACCTCGAAGTTGTAGACGAAGCGGAGATGGCGTTTGTCGCGCAGATCGAGCGCCTTGCGGACGATCCGCCACCAGTTCAAGTCGGAGTGCGATACACCCAGCGCGCGGGCCAGATGAGCCGGCAACGCCGCCTCCGGTTCCTCGACTGGCAACTGCAGATTGGACACGCGGATGGACATGCCGAAATTGTACAGGCGTGCGACCGCATGGAACCGGAATGCCCGAGCAGCCCGGTTCCACGCGGTCGTGACTTGCGCGATCCTCAAGGCGCGTTCGACGGCAGCGGTAGACCGTCGTTCACGTTCAGGAGAAGTTGCAGGGTCGTGATCGAAATCGAAAACGGAATGCTTCGCACCGACCCGTCGGCGTAGAGCGTGTTAAAGCCGCTCGTGTGCGACGAGCCGAAACCGTGGGTCCCCTGACTGCATCCGTTGAGCAAGTCGCGGACTGGCTGGAAGCTGTGGCTGTTGGTCAGCGTGGTCGTGTCCCAGTTGCCCGACCCACCGTAATCGACGCCCCAGGTGAAGCTTGGGCCGTCGGTGCAGTCGTTGCCCATCGTGGGGATGCACAGGTTCTTCTCGGCGATGGCGATAGTGTTACTCGTACCGTCAACGATCGCCACCATCGTTGTCCGCCCCCGATTGTAGGGCCGGATCAGCCCGTTCCCGGCCTGGCTGCCGAAACTGTTGAAGGCGTTGCCGTAGTAATCGAGTGTGGCCAGGCCACCCGGATTGCGTTGCGGCGAGCGGCGCGAAGGGCAGAAGTAGATCGGAATCGGCGTGCTACAAATGAGCTGCTGGCTCGTGCTGTTGTAGACGTTTGTCTGCTCCTCATATGGGAGAATCTGGAACGCCCAGCCACCACTGTAGGGGCTGTTCCATGTCGGGGGCATCCCGGAAACTGCCGTTGAAAGACCGCCAGCGCTCCACGTCTGCCCACCGTAGACGACGTTGTTGGAGCCACCACCAGGAAACGCGTTGTTGGCATCGTGGTAGCCGTGCAGCGCCAAACCCATCTGCTTGAGGTTGTTGCTACATTTCATGCGTGCGGCAGCTTCACGTACCTTCTGTACCGCTGGTAAGAGCAAGCCAATCAGGATCGCGATAATCGCAATCACAACCAGAAGTTCGATCAGCGTAAACGCACGAGGATTTCGCGCCGCGGCACGACGCCGCAGGCGCAGGAGGGAACACCAGCTCATTCGCAGACCTCAGAAAAGAATCGATGAACGCGGAAGGCTCAGGATGGGCATAACCCAGCGGTTCAACGGCAGGCGACCAAGGTACTATACACCATTCTTCCCCGGACCTTTCAGAGGTATCAAAACTTGTTGCGACTCCGACAATCTGAAGAATGCGATGATGTGTGTCGGACGTGGCAGCAACTCACTTCACCCGCCGGAAACGTGGCGTTGTGCCGTCGTTGTCCTGACAGACCAGTTCTTTCTCATCAAGTATCACGATCGTGGTGGTATCGGTTTTCTTACCGACGGTGAACGCGAGACGCATCTCTTTCATCTTCAATTCATACATGCAGTCGAACGTCTTCTTCTGGCCGTCCGTGATGAGTGTCACCACGAGTTTGCCGCCGGCGCGGAAATCGAATACCGTCCCCTTTGGGAGTTTCGCGGCCTCCTCGGTCAGTTCCCACTTGCCGAGGATGGCGACGGCCTTCGGTTCATCCGCGCGTACCAGCAACGCAGTGAGCAAGAAACACACGAGTAGAAGGCCAGTCGCGCGCGCCATCGCGTGCTCCCTGTTCGTGAACGCGTGAACGTACAACCGGATCCGAATCGGACTGTTGGCCGGATTTTCCCGCAAAGCCCCATTTCGCGGAACCATCTCTGCATAGTATAAAGGGAATAGATCGACCTCGCCGCAACCGCTGGCCTGTCCCGTAAATCGCAATGCATTCGGACGTGGCCACGCACCCCTAACGCTTCTTCGCGATTTCCCCGAACCGACAGAGGCCGCCGCCATGACGCGACTTCTCTCCCCCCTTCCCCTGCTCGCGTGTGTGCTCGGTGCTGGCGTCATGCTAACACCGCTTCGCGCCCCGGATGCGAGCGCGGCGCCGCCTGCCGCACCCACGAAGCCTGATACCAGCGGCATCGAATACAACCGCGACATCCGGCCGATCCTCGTAGAGAATTGCTTCCCCTGCCACGGTCCTGATAGCGCCGCACGCAAGGCCGACCTCCGCATCGACCAGCGCGACGCGGCGATTGAACTCAAGGCCATCGTGCCTGGCAAGCCTGCCGACAGCGAGATGATCCGTCGCATCCTCGCCGACGATCCCCATGAGTTGATGCCGCCGGCCAAAAGCAACAAGAAGCTCAAACCGGCCCAGAAGGAATTGCTCAAGAAGTGGATCGCGGCCGGGGCCGTGTACGAACCGCACTGGTCATTCATCGCACCGAAGCGCCCGGCGTTGCCGCAGGTGCGCGACAAGAAATGGGTCCGGAACCCCATCGACAACTTCATCCTCTCCAAGCTGGAGGCCGCCGGGCTGAAGCCGGCTCCCGAAGCCGACCGCCGCACACTCGCACGCCGACTGGCGCTCGACTTGACGGGCCTGCCGCCCGAACCGGCCGACGTGGAGGCGTTCGTCAACGACAAGTCGGAGGTGTGGTACGAGAAGTATGTCGAGAAGCTGATGGCATCGCCGCGCTGGGGTGAGCATCGTGGTCGCTACTGGCTCGATTACGCTCGCTATGCCGACACCCACGGTATTCACTTCGACAACTACCGGGAAATTTGGGCATACCGCGACTGGGTTATCAACGCTTTCAACAAGAATCAGCCCTTCGATCAGTTCACCATTGAACAAATTGCCGGCGACCTGCTGCCGAACCCGACGCTCGATCAGCGCATCGCTACCGGCTTTAGCCGTTGCAATATCACGACCAACGAAGGCGGTGTGATTCCCGAAGAGTACGTCGTGCTCTATGCCCGCGACCGCACCGAAACGACCTCGGAAGTCTGGATGGGTCTGACGACCGGTTGTGCTGTCTGCCACGATCACAAATACGATCCGATCACGCAGCGTGACTTCTACTCGATGTCCGCGTTCTTCAACAACACAACGCAGAACGCGATGGATGGGAACATCCCGAATACCCCGCCAACCATCCCGGTCCCCCTCGCGCAGGACCGACCGCGATTTGACGCCATCGGCAAGGAACTGACGTTAGTGCGCGACAAACTGACCAGCCGCAAGAGTGCCGCGAAGCCGGAGTTCGAGAAGTGGCTCAAGGGCGCAACCACCGCGACGGTGTTCGCAACGAACCCGCGTGAGGGACTACGACTACACGCCCCACTCACCGACGGAACCGGTACCGCAGCGCACTTCACAACCGATGGACAGGTGCGTGCAGCCAGTTTCGGCGATGCATATGGCTGGGCGAACGGGCAACGTGGTGAGAAAGCATTCACCGTGCGCGCCAAGGGGGTGAGCAACCCGCCGTCGATCTCTGACGCTGGCAACTTCGATACGAAGCAGGCGTTCACTGCGTCCGCATGGGTGAAACTCAGCCGGCGAAACTCCGGCGGCGCGATTCTCGCCCGCATGGACCCGCGCAACAAGCACCGCGGTTGGGACCTGTGGGTCGAGGGGAACAAGATTGGCATGCACGTCATCAATGCCTTCCCAGAGACGGCGCTCAAGGTCGTGTCGAACACGCCCGTTCCCACGAACAAGTGGGTTCACGTCTGCGCGACCTACGACGGTTCGGCCAGGCCCGAAGGCATCACGATCTATGTCAATGGCCAGCCGCAGGGAACAACCACGTCCTTCAACAGCTTGAAGGAGACAATCCGAACGGAAGTTCCCTTCACCATCGGTCAGCGATTCGGCGCGGACCGACTCATCGGCGCCAGTATCGAGGATGCGCGCGTCTATAGCCGCAAGCTCGCACACGCAGAGGTCGATCAGCTAGTGCGCTATGGCGCGGCGGCCGACGTGATCGCGAAGGCCAACCGCACCCCCGCCGAGGTGGAAGCCGCGTTCGGCTGGTGGCTCGTGACCTTCGACACGCCCACCCGCGACCTGGAACTCCAGATCGCGAAACTGCAAGCGGAAGAGGCCGCGATCAAGAGTCGTGGCACCATCGCCCACGTCATGAACGAACGCCAGGGAAGCGAACCTGGCGCGTTCATCCTCTACCGCGGCGACTACGACAAGCGCCGCGACCCGGTGAAGGCCAACACGCCGCTTTCGATGCCGCCCATGGCGAAAGACCTGCCTCGTAACCGGCTGGGGCTGGCGAAATGGCTCGTCTCAAAGGATCACCCACTGACAAGCCGTGTTACAGTCAATCGCTTCTGGCAGGAACTGTTCGGCGTCGGCATCGTTCGCACCAGCGGCGACTTCGGCATCGCGGGTGAATTGCCGAGCCATCCGGAGTTGCTCGACTGGCTGGCGGTCGAGTTCCGCGACCCCACAGCCGGCCTCTGCTGCGCCGACCCCAAACCATGGGACGTGAAACAGTTCTTCCGGTTGCTGGTCTCCTCGGCAACGTATCGGCAAGCCGCGCAGACAACGCCCGAGAAGCTGGAACAGGACCGCGACAACCGGTTGCTGAGCCGCGGCCCGCGCTTCCGCATGGATGCCGAGATGGTCCGCGACTACGCACTGGCAGCCAGCGGCTTGCTCGTGGACAAGATCGGCGGCCCCAGCGTGCGACCCTATCAGCCAGTGGGCGTGTGGGAAGCCGTCGCAATGATCGGCTCGAACACGCGCGATTACAGACAGGATCATGGCGATAAGCTCTATCGCCGCAGCATGTACACGTTCTGGAAGCGCGCCGCGCCCCCGGCAGCAATGGAGGTACTCAACGCGCCCAACCGCGAGACCTGCACGGTACGCCGCGATCGCACGAACACACCACTGGCGGCGCTGCTGACGTTGAATGACGTTCAGTTCGTGGAAGCGGCCCGCGTGCTGGCCGAGCATACGCTCAAGAGCGGCGGCACGGACGCGGCACGGCTCGATTTCCTCGCCAGGCGTCTGCTCGCGCGTCCGTTCCGCGACCCCGAACTGCCAATCGTTCAGGGCACCCTCGCGACACTCCGCGAGAACTACAAGGCCAGGCCCGAAGACGCGAAGAAGCTCATCGCCTTCGGCGAGTCGAAGGCCGATCCCAAGCTCGACACGACCGAACTCGCGGCCTGGACGATGCTTGCCAATCAGTTACTCAACCTCGACGAGGTGTTGAACAAGTGAAGTACCAGGTCCGAATGGGGGGTCGCGTCTGGCGACTCCCATTCGGGCCACTCCGGCGGTAACCGTCCGAGTTCATCCAGCAGAATATCTCACACGAGCACTCTCATGAACCTCTTCAATAACTCCGCGGCGCTGGAACTGACACGCAGGCACTTCTTCGCATCTGCTGGTCTTTCCGTGGGCGGCATGGCGCTCTCGTCGCTGCTGAGTCAGGCTGCGGAAGCGGATACCAAAACCGGCATCGGCGCGACGCTTCCTCGAACGCACTTCCCGACAAAGTGCAAGCACGTGATCTATCTGCACTGTGTCGGTGGCCCGTCACAGATCGACCTGTACGACTACAAGCCGAGGATGCGCGAGTTCTACGACAAGGATCTGCCCGAAACGATCCGGAAAGGGCAGCGACTCACCACCATGACCAGCGGGCAGGCCCGCTTCCCGATCGCGCCAAGCAAGTATCGCTTCGCGCAGAAGGGGAAGTGCGGCATGTGGATGAACGACGAGCTTCTTCCGTACACGTCGAAACTGGCCGACGACATGGTGTTCATCCGCTCGATGCACACCGAGGCGATCAACCACGAACCGGCCATTACGCACATGCAGACCGGTAACATGGTCACCGGTCGGCCGTGCATCGGAGCCTGGACCAGCTACGGCCTAGGCACACTCAACCAGAACCTCCCGACCTTCGTCGTGATGGTCGCCAAGCCGAGCAACCAGGAGCAGGTGCAGGCCATCTCCGCGCGGCTGTGGCAGTCGGGCTATCTGCCGGGCGAACACGCGGCCGTCACGTTCCGCGCGACCAACGACCCGATCCTCTTCATCAATAACCCACCCGGAGTTTCGGGCGAGGTACGCCGCACAACGCTCGACGGACTCAGCAAGCTCAACGAACTGAACCTCACCCGGACGGGTGATCCGGAAACGAAGACGCGTATCGCCATGTACGAGATGGCCTATCGGATGCAGGCCAGCGTGCCGGAAATGACCGATCTCTCGAAGGAGCCGCAGAAGGTACTCGATTCGTACGGCCCGGACCTCAAGAAGCCTGGCAGCTTCGCGTACACGGCACTCATGGCACGGCGGCTGGTGCAGCGCGGCGTCCGCTTCGTGCAGGTCTACCACAACAACTGGGATCACCACGGCAACCTCGCTGGCCGGATGCCCGATCAGTGCAAGGACGTTGACCAGCCGTGCCATGCGCTCATCCAAGACTTGAAGCGACTCGGCCTCTTCGAGGAAACGCTCGTGATCTGGGGGGGCGAGTTCGGCCGCACGATTTACAGCCAGGGCGGCCTCTCGAAGACCAACTACGGCCGCGATCACCATCCGCGCTGCTTCACGATGTGGATGGCCGGCGGCGGCACGAAGGGCGGCACGATTTACGGTGAGACAGATGACTTCAGTTACAACATCACGAAGGATCCTGTCCACGTTCGCGACCTGCACGCCACCATCCTGCGACTGCTGGGAATCGACCACGAGAAGTTCACCTACCGCTACCAGGGTCTCGACCAGAAACTGACCGGTGTCGAGAAAGCGAACATCATCAAGGAACTGATCGCGTAGACTATGCGAATCGGACGTTGCACGGACACGAGGTTTGACCACAATCAGGAGTCATGAAAGCGAAGTGACTGTTCGCCTGGCACTGCCTTCTGCGTTGAAATCGCTCACGCCGACTTTGAGATCTTCGAGCCATTGTGCGGAATGACTTCTGGCTCTCCGCCATGAGTTCGCGCACAATAATTGTATCCCTCCCCTGCCCTCAACCTGTAATCGAGAGGCCGCCAATGTCCGACACGACACGCCGCACGTTCATCCAGACTTCCGCCGCGCTCGCGGCCGGCGCCACACTTCTTCCTGGTGCTCATGCCGCAGGCGGCAGCGATACCCTCCGGATCGGCCTTGTCGGCTGCGGTGGGCGTGGCACGGGTGCGGCCAAGCAAGCCTTGCGCGCCGATCCGAAGGTGAAACTCGTCGCCATGTGCGATGCCTTCGTGGATCGGCTGGAAGGGAGCCTCAAGAGCCTGAAAAGCATCGGCGACATCGCCGGGAAGATCGACGTGACACCGGATCGGAAATTCGACGGCTTCGACGGCTACAAGAAGCTGCTCGAACAGGTCGACGTGGTGCTACTCTGCACGCCTCCGGGCTTCCGACCGATTCACCTGAAGGCGGCCATCGAGGCACGCAAACACGTCTTCTGTGAGAAGCCCGTCGCGGTGGATGTCGCTGGTGTCAAATCGGTGATCGAGACGGCGAAGCTCGCGAAGACTAACAATGTGAGCCTCTGCTCCGGCTTCTGCTACCGATACGACCTCGCCAAGCGCGAAACGGTCAAGCGCATCCACGAAGGGATGATCGGTGATGTGTCGGCTATGCACATCACATACCTCACCGGCCCGATCTGGCACCGCGGCAACGATCCGAAATGGACGCCGATGGAGTATCAGATGCGGAACTGGTACTACTTCACCTGGCTCTCAGGCGATTTCATCGTCGAGCAGCACTGCCACAACTTCGACAAGGCAAGCTGGGTCTTCAACGAGAAGATGCCGATTGCGGCCACAGGTGTCGGCGGCCGGCAGCAGCGCCGCAACGCGAAGTATGGGCACATCTATGACCACTTCGCCGTCGCGCTCGAATACGACAACGGCGCCAAGCTCTTCTCCTTCTGCCGCCAGATGGAACGCTGCGATGGCAACGTGAACGACCATGTGATTGGCACGAAGGGTTCCGCGCAACTGATGCATCACACGGTCAGCCCCACGGGCGGGAAGGAATGGGCATTCGGCAGCGAGGCGAAGGTCAAGGACATGTACCAGGTGGAGCACGACGAACTGTTCGCCGGCATCCGCTCGGGCAAGCACATCAACGACGGCGAACACGCCGCGCACAGCACACTGATGGCGATCCTCGCACGCGAAGCGGCCTACACCGGCAAGCGGTTGACCACCGCGGCGCTGCTGAAATCGAACCTGAACATCGCGCCAAAGGCCTATGCCTGGGACGCACCGATCACGACGCCGCCAGTTCCGACGCCAGGCTTCTACAAGCTGGCCTGAGATTCTCAATACGATAGCACTGGCGAACGAGCAGGGGCCTTGCGGCCCCTGCTTCGTTCCATTGGTGCCACGGTACGAACTGTCGCGCGCGATTCGCGCAACCGCGACTCTCCTTGACTCGCCCGCACCGCGGGCTTAATCGGGTGACACATGCAATTTGCCAAGGTGCGCCGGCCTGATGGGGGTGTGGTTGTTGCCATCGACCGCGGCAATGTCTTCTGGCTCAACATGGATCGCGACCCGGCCGTACGGACGCTTGCGGACCTGCTCCACACCCCCGATCCGATCGCGACAGCGAACCGGCTCATCGACACCACGCTGACCACCGAACGTATGGAGAACCAGCAGTTCCTCGCCCCGGTAGACGCTCAGGAAGTCTGGGCCGCGGGAGTGACATACAAGCGGAGCAAGGTGGCGCGAGAGGAAGAGTCGCAGGGCGCGGCCCAGTTCTACGATAAGGTCTACACTGCCGACCGGCCCGAGCTCTTCCTGAAGGCCACGACTGCTCGTGTGGTGAGTCCTGGCGACCCGGTTCGTATTCGCGCCGATGCAACGTGGAGCGTGCCCGAACCGGAACTGACACTCGTCATCTCGCCATCGGGGAAGATTGTCGGTTACACCGTTGGGAACGACGTAAGCTCGCGCGACATTGAGGGAGAGAATCCGCTCTACCTGCCGCAAGCAAAGGTCTACAAGGGGTCGTGTTCGGTCGGGCCACTCATCACGCCGGTGGCCGCGATGCCGCCCTTGCCTGGTGTCGAGATCAAGCTGGTCATCCGCCGCGCAGGGAAGCCCGCGTTTGAGGGAAGTACCACACTGGCCCAGATGGCGCGCTCCGTCGAGAGCCTCGCCGACTGGCTCTTCCGCGAGAACGAGTTCCCGCATGGTGCCTTGCTTCTGACAGGTACCGGCATCGTGCCCCCTGACGAGTTCACCCTGGCGAAGGGCGACGACGTGAGCATCTCCATCACGGGCATCGGCACGCTCAGCAATCCAGTGGCGTGAAGCACGGGCACACGCCGCTACTTCTCCTTGCCTGGCTTCCGCCCGGCGCGGAGGTCGTAGGTGGCTTCCCACTTGTGCGGAGAGCCAGGGAGGGTGACACCCGGCACGGACAGGTCGTGCTTGTGCGCCAGCAGCAGCAGCTTGCGTGGGTGTTCCGGCCACTTCCCCTCGAAACGCTCGAGATCGCGCTTCTCATCGCGACTCAGCTTTGGGAAGAGTTGCCGTTCCGCGAACTCACGGACGGGTCGTTTGTACTCACTCAGGCGTGCCGGGCCGAGTGCCGGGGCGTTGTTCCCTGCCTTGCCAAAGAATGGTATCACTCGAAGTACTTCCAGCGGATACTCCGGCCACTTCCCGGCAGCAATCAGACGCCGACCGAAACTCTTCTTCCCGTTCAGTCGCGTGTGGTATGGCTCAGGGAGTTGGTTTGGCTCAGTGTACATCTGCTTCGCATTCTCAGGCTCCGGCAGATACGGATGCAGCCGGCTCAGTTCGTACACGGTCAGGCCGTACCAGGCCCAGGCGTGATCGGCGCGTGCCGCATCGAGCGTCCGGCGATACTCCCCGAGCTCCGCAGGTGAGAGGCGGCACTTCCGCGGCTCGTCGGTTTTGAAGACATGGCGGGCGAACTCGATCACTTCCTTGCGACCATGTTCGGTGTCGAAAGGCCACGGTGCTTTGTCTGCTGCAAGCGACTCTGCGTGTCGGCGGATCGCCGCCCACCGGTCGCGGCCGACATCCTCTTCGTCACGCCAGTGGCGGATCAGCTCGGCGCGCTTGTCGGGATCGGTGATAGCACCGAGTCTCGCCTTCTGCGGCGGTGGAAGCGACTCGATCCACTGGCGCTCACGCAGTGCATTCACTACCGCCAGCCGTTCGGAAGCCGCAGGCGCAGCAAGTACGGACTGCCGTTCCACTTCAGGCAAGCGGGCCAGCCATGCGGAGTATGCCTCGAGCACACGCAGGAGGCGATCGCGGTCGCGCGGTTCCTTCGCCTGGAGGTCTTCATCCAGCCGGACGATTTCGACCTGTCGCGTGGCAGGCAGTGTGTGGAACGCCTTTGCGAGCATGTCGAATTGCTGGGCCGTTGGCTTGCCGGAAACATCCGCCGGAGGAACCTTCAACGTTGGATCGAAGGACACGGCCGGATCGGCTCCGAAGTAGTCTGGCTTCGCCAGTTCCACGATGAAGCCGATGTCATCAGCCGTTGCGTAGAGTGGCAATCGTTCGACGACACGCGCTTCGGGTATAATCCCGGTACCTGGCTCCTTGTGAGTTGCTGCCCCGAAGTAAGACCACGCAACAGAACTGGCACCATAACCGATGACGGCACACGCGAGCAGCGCGGCCACTGCCCCACCGACCCGCGCCAGCGGTGGACGTGCGCGCGGCGTCGCAAGCGCGACTCGCGAGCGCGAGCGACTCGCGTCGGACGCAGAGCCTTCATCAAGTGGGACTGGCACCGAGGTGGATACTGAGGCACGGCGTGCCGGACGATCGCTGTCCGAGGCTTCAAGTGGAGGTGACTCGCCCGGCTTGACTGCGGGGAGTTTGTCGAGTGTTCGCGTGGTGAATGTGGGTGAAGGATCGGGTTTGGGAAGGTAATCGAGTAGATCGAACGACTTCTTGAGTTCAGCGGCGCGGGCGCGCGCGGCGGGATCGCGAGCGAGTCGGGCTTCGACGTTGCGGGCGGCGGTGGTATCGAGTTCGCCATCCAGATACGCGACCAATTCCGCCTCGAATGGGTCGGGCGCGGGGCCGTCGTCGGGCGCGGGAAATTCGCTCGCCATTTCGTGAGCCTCACGGATTCGGCAGCCGTCACAGATCCTCGGACTCTTCCTCGACAGGCGGGGGTGGTTCGCTGTCCATGTAGATGTAACTCTGGAGAGCCTCTCGCAGTTTGCAGCGGGCACGGCTGAGCAGCGATTTCACCGCCTTGGTGCTCAGCCCCATCACTTCCGCTATGTCGGCGTAGTTCATGTCTTCGAACTTGTTCAACACAATGGCGACCCGCTGACGTTCATTGAGGCCATCGAGCGCTTGCCGAATGACTTCCGCCAGTTCCTCCTGTTGGAGGTTGTGTGTCGGCGGTGCGTCGCGGGTGGGTGCGAGTGCCTCGGTGGGTCGCGGGCCGAGCGGCCCGGAGTCACGCACTTCCAGGGGGAGCACGGGGCGGCGCTTCCGATCGCGCAGCGAGTTGAGTGCCAGATTGTTCGCGATGGTGAAGAGCCAGGTGGAGAACTTGGCCTTCGGCGTGTACTTCCTGCGCGTCCTGTAAACACGCAGGAACACTTCCTGCGCGAGGTCTTCCGCCTCGTCCAGACTGCCAACGAGGTGGTGCATCACGGCGACAAGCCGGTGCTGAAATCGTTCGACCAGTTCCGAGAATGCGGACGTGTCGTCCTGATCGCGGACACGGAGCATCAATCGGATGTCCGGGTCGCGGAGAGCCATCAAGGAACTGGTATGACCGACGGACATGCGGCCGAAACCCGGAGTGAGGACTCACCACAACGACATTACGTTCACGCAACGGGTCACGGAGTGCGCAGCCGTTACTCCGCCGATCACTCGATGGTACTCTATCTACCCGTTCCGTGTTCGCTATTGGTTTCCGTCTCGGCGCGGCGGCGGAGTTGTCCGCACGCAGCGTCGATCTCGGAACCCTTGCGCTTGCGAACCTTCACGCTGATACCATTCTTGCGCAGCGTGTCGATCAGGTATTGCAGATCGGCATCTGCCGGGCGGCTGTACGCGAGTCCTTCCACGTCGTTCCACGGGATCAGGTTGACGTGCGCCTTCCGGCCGGCCAACAGGCCCGCGAGTTGCCGGGCGTGTTCGGGTCGGTCGTTCAGGCCGCCGAGTACGACGTACTCGTAGGTCACCTGTCGGCTGGTCTTGTCGAAGAACTCATCCGCTGCGGCCAGGATCGCATCGAGGCCGGTCTTGTTGTTCGTCGGAACGATTCGCGTGCGGAGTTCGTCGTTGGGTGCGTGCAACGAAACCGCCAGGTGATACTGTTTCCCACACTCCGCGAGTGTTCGAATCTTCGCAGGCAGCCCGACGGTCGAGATGGTGACATGTCGAGCGCCGATCCCCAACCCATTTTTGTCGCCTGCAACGGCCAGCGACTCCAGCAGATTCTCCAGGTTCGCCAGAGGCTCGCCCATTCCCATCACGACGATATGCGTCAGTCTTGTTGCGTACCCCTCAGTGACAGCGAACGGTCTGGGCAAACTCTTTCCTGCCACGGGTGCGGGCAACTGAGTGAGGTTTCGCAGCCGCACAAGTTGTTCGACGATCTCACCGGAAGTTAAGTTCCTCACGACCCCATTGAGACCGCTGGCGCAGAACACACAGCCCATCCCACAGCCAACCTGAGTGCTGACGCATGCGGTCGCGCGGCCATCGTCCTGAATCAACACGCACTCAATCATGCCGCCGTCAGCGAGCCGCAGTAAGAGTTTGTGCGTGCCGTCGTGCGCGCTGAGGTGGCGTTCGACGCGTGTGGAGAACACGTCGAACGCTTCGGCCAACTCGGCGCGCAGCGTCTTCGGCAAGTCAGACATCTCTTCAAACGTAACTGTCCGGTTCGCGAGGACCTGTCGGCGAATCTGGTTCACGCGCATTGGCGGCTGGCCATGCTCAGCGAGCCACGCTCGTAACTCAGTGGTCGGAACGTCGAGGATACCCCTCTTGGCGTTCGTGGCGAGTGGGGAAGGTAAATCCCCGGTCGTGGATATGATCGGTAAAGTCGCGGACATTCACTCATTCTAGCGCGCCGACGTGGGAAAGCGAACTGTCTGGACGACATCGTTACTGGCGGAAGTAACCCACCGGCTTACGCCGGTGCGACAACCAGTGGTTAAGGCTGCTCACAATCTGAACAAACGTTCCATTACTGGAGACACGCAGCCCCATTTCAACACCTGACGAATGGCCCAGGAGCCTGCAACGGCCCGTAGGCTGTCCGTGACCCGTCTCACCTCTAAGATGAACCACGAACACTCGACCATGCTTCAACGGAGATTTACTCGATGGCAGTCACGTCCATCACACGGCTTTACGGTCTGGGACTCACGCCTGGCAAACTTCGCGGGCTGCAGCGGATCAGCAACGCCAACGGCACGCTGACGATGGTCGCCACCGACCAGAACAGTTCGATGATCAAGATGATGAAGGAAGCCACCAAAAAGGAGCCGACCTACGCGGAGATTGCCGACGCGAAGGTAATGCTCTCGCGGGCGCTGGCCCCGCACTGTTCCGGCCTTCTCGTTGATGGCTTTTACGGATACGCAAGCACTGTCGCGGCCTATGCTGTGCCGCCAAGCACCGGGTTGCTCATTCGCGTGGAGAAGTCGGGCGCCGACAAGAACGAGGCCGGCGCGCCCTGCGGCGAGGTCGAACCGGGCTGGGGTGTCGACAAGATCAAGCGTTGCGGCGCGGATGCCGTCAAACTCCTGGCACAGTTCGAGCCGGACGAACTCGACAG
This sequence comes from uncultured Frigoriglobus sp., assembly GCA_964422915.1. Classification (GTDB taxonomy): domain Bacteria; phylum Planctomycetota; class Planctomycetia; order Gemmatales; family Gemmataceae; genus Gemmata. Next base: position 220,306 of record CAYRDG010000003.1, read on the forward strand.
CGCCGAACGCAACTTCGAGTTCACGCGGCAGATGCACGAGCAATGTATCGAACACGACATCCTCTTCCTGCTCGAACCGCTGCACTTCGCCTACAAGGTCAACGGGGTTGAAGAGTCGAAGGAGGCGGTCGCGAAGCGCAAGGCCCGGACGGTGATCGAAACCGCTCACTACCTCAGCCGGTACTGCGACATCTACAAGGCCGAGTTCCCTGGCACCCTCGGCGTCGAGAGCGACGCGCAACTGGTGGACAACCTCAAGCGGTTGAACGACGCCTGCGTGAAGCCCTGGGTGCTTCTGTCGGCGGGCGTTGATTACGACAAGTACAAGAAGCAGGTGGAGATGGCGATGAAGGCCGGCGCCAGTGGCATTCTCGGTGGCCGGGCCTTCTGGAAAGAGTATTTCACTTACGCGACCCCGGCCGACCGTCAGAAGTTCGCCGAGACGGAGTGCGTCCGCCGCGTGAAGGAGACCGACGCCATCGTGAAGTCCGGGACGCCGTGGTTCGCCAAGTACGGGATGACGATGGAAGACCTGCACAGTATCCGCACCACCGAAGGGTGGCACGCACGCTACGGTGGCGATGTCGCCACCAAGGGCACCGGCGCGGTCGATCCGAACGCCGTGTATTGATTGTCGTGTGATCCGCTCGCAGAACGCCGAGGGTTTCACCAGGAACGTGCGAGAGCGATGGGGCAGCCCCATCGCTCTCGTCGTTCAAGGAGATGCTCACTGGGCGGGCGGCAGTCTGCCGTACTCACGGCTTCGTCAATCCCGTCTGCATCGCAGGCGTCTTGCCCTGGAGTTTCAGCAACTCGGACTGCGCCACGTCCGCCTGTCGTGTGTTTGGGCAGAGCGCGATCACCTTCTTGAGGCAGTCCGCAGCCTCGGCCCCCTGCCCTTTCTTGGCCCACGAGTCGGCCAGTGTCAGGTACAGCGCCGCAGTGCGGTCGTTCATCTGTTCGCAGGCCTTCGCCAGACGTTCGGGGTTCCCCTTGATCTCGGTCACGAGCGACTCGGCTTCCTTCGCCTCGGGGAATTCGGTGAAGCCCGTGGCAAGTTGCTCGCACCGTTGCATGCAGTCGTAGAAGCGATCGGAGCGGAAGTCTTCGTGCGCGCTCGCGAGAAGATCGCGCGCGGTGCGGAGGCGTCGCTTTTGGAGTTCCTCGGGCTTGTCGGTGAGGCCGGCGAGTAGCGCGGCAGCGTCCGCGGATGCCTGCGTACCGGCGAACTGCTTCACGGTCCCTGCCAGCATGTCCATCGCTTCCTGTGTCCGACCCCTCTGCTCCAGTTCACGTGCCCGCGCAATCTTCGTCGCAGCGGTCTTCTCCACGTCGCCCAGCAGTTGTTTCGCCCTCATACCCACGGGCTTGCTGCCGGCCTCCTTCGCGACCCCCTTCAGGAGCGAAACGGCCCGCGTGTAGTCGCCCTTTGCGAGTGATTTCGATGCTTCGTTGAAGTCACGGGCGGCCCAGTCGGGTGTGCCGGTCTGCGTGAGTGTTCGCTTCAGTTGCTCCGCGAAGCGATCGGCCTCGACATACCCTTCGATGAAGGCGCTGATCTTGCCGTCTGGAGCGGCGAGGACCGTGGTGGGATACATCTGCACCTTGAGAGCCTTCGCCAATTCTGGTGCGCGTGTCGCGTCGAGTTTGAGTGCGACGAAGTTCCCCGCCAGTAGACTCGTGACAGTCGCACTTTGAAGCGGTCCCGCTTCGAGCTTGCGACAGTAGAAGCAATCCGCGGTGCCAACCACGATCACGATCGGCAATCCCTTCACGGCCGCTTCCTTGCGGGCCGCGTTGTAGTCGTTATGCCACGTTACCTGTGCGGGCCGGGCCGGCTGCGCCAACACCGGCATGGCGAGATACAGCGCGGAAGCCGTAACGAGTGGATACAGCGCAAACAGGTTGACGCGGCAACTCATGAAGCAGACCCCTGGAGCGAGCGACACGGGACGGCGCGCGGCGGACAGACCCGCGCCCGGGCACAGAGAACTGTGGCATCGTGCCACTACACTCACGATCTTGGGTGCGCCTTCTGATAGCTCTGTTGCAGGCGCTGAGTCGTTACGTGCGTGTAAACCTGTGTCGTCGCCAGGCTCTTGTGACCGAGGAGTTCTTGCACCCCCCGGATGTCGGCGCCGGCATCGAGCATGTGAGTCGCGAAGCTGTGTCTCAGAGTGTGCGGGCTGGTTCGCGGGTCAAGGCCGGCGGACTTCAGGTGTTTTGCCAGCAGGCGGCCGATGCTGCGAGTGGTTAACCGGCCGCCCTTGTTGTTGAGGAAGACCGCGGGCGTCTCTTTCCCGGACTGTTTCAGTAGTTCGGTGCGATCGTCGAGCCAGCGGTTTATCGCTCGCACCGCATCGGGACCCAGGAGTGCCAGTCGCTCCTTCTTCCCCTTTCCACGAACCGTGATGATACCATCATTCAAGTCGATGCTGAGAATGTCCAAGCCCACGAGTTCCGAAACGCGGATTCCCGACGAGTAGAGCGTCTCCAACATGGCACGATCGCGCCGCCCGGCCCAATCGCTCTCTGGTGGCGCCGCCAGCAGCTTGTGAATATCCGCCAGCGTCAAGAAGTGCGGGAGTTTCTTCTCCTGGCGCGGCCCTCGAAGGCTCTGCGCGGGATTCTGGGTCAGCACCCCACCCCGGCAGAGATACTTGCCGAAGGAGCGCAGCGCAGCGAGCCGGCGGGCAATGGTCGATTTGGCGTAGTTTTGATCGTGAAGCCACGCGACGAACGCGCGCAGAAGACGAGTTGTCCAGTCGTCCGGATCGACGTGAGACTTCTTGAGCCGCTCCCGCGCAAACGTGAGCGACTGCGAGAGATCCTCGCGGTAAGACTTCACCGTTTTGTCGGAGGCATTCTTCTCGAGGCCGAGATGGGTGAGAAACTCGGCCAGCCCCTGTTCCAGCGTCAAGATGTCGTCTCAGGGAGTATCCAGGTGTCAGTCACGCATCGCGAGCAACCCGTCCGGGATGCTCGCGATCGGCGGAGCGAGTCACCTAGTCTTCCAGAAGGTCGGCCGCGTCCGGTTCGGCAATCGGGTTGCGAACCCGTTCGGTCAGAACGGCCGCATCGAACCAGTTCAGCGCCACGGCCGGATCGGCGGCCTTGTCGCGGAAGTCTCCAATCAGCGAGTCCTTGCTGTCATCATCGTAAACGAAGATGAACCGCTCCTCACCCTTGATGAGCGCCAGGACGTTCAACTCTTGGTTCACGGCGGATCCCCGTCGCGGCCGATGTCACATGCGTTGAATCGGCTTGCCGCGGCGCGAACTCCAGCAGAATTCGCCCCGAGTCGTGCAACCGCGCTCGCTTGCCGCAACAACCAGCACGACCGGCAGAGAACGCTTCCGGTTCGTCGTCCTTTCCCCTGGCAGAGCACCACCCGGATTGCTACACTCGCCCAATCCACCCCGCACCTGTACATACCCGACCTGGAGTCGTCCGTGGGCAGTTCGTCTTCTTCCGGCGGCTCGCCGGGTTTCAACGAGAAAGTTCTCTTCTGGGCCAGTTTCTTCACCCTGATCGCGGCCGGTATGGGCTTCTCCATCCGCAGCGACATCATCGCGAACTGGGGTAAGGACTTCGGCTTCACCCAGACGGAACTGGGCCAGCTCACCGGAATGGGTCTGGCCGGTTTCGGTATCGCAATCATCTTCTTCAGTTTCTTCACCGATCTCTTCGGCTACGGAAAGCTGATGGTGGTCGCCTTCCTGCTTCACCTCGCTGCGGTACTCACAACGCTGGCGGCGCCATTCGCGTTCCAGAGCGGCGGCAAGCAAGGAGCTTACTGGTGCCTCTTCACGGGGCAGTTCCTCTTCTCGCTTGCCAATGGTACGTGCGAGGCGGTCATCAACCCGCTCACGGCCACGCTCTTCCCCCGCAACAAGACTCACTGGCTGAACATCCTGCATGCAGGCTGGCCTGGTGGGTTGGTGCTGGGCGCCGGCGTGGGGCTGATTCTCAATCAGGTTGGCGGGATTGGCTGGCAGATCCGCTGGGGCATCGTGCTTGCGCCTGTGCTGCTCTACGGGCTGATGATGCTCGGTCGGAAGTTCCCACACTCGGAGGCGAAGACTTCTGGCGTGTCGATGGGGACCATGATCATCACACTGCTCTCGCCGATCCTGCTATTCCTCTTCCTCTTGCACGCGCTCGTCGGCTACGTCGAGCTTGGCACCGATAGCTGGATCGTGGACATCACGAAGGCAGTGCTCGCCAGCCCGGACAAGGCGCTCATGGCTTTCATGTGGACGAATATCCTGATGTTCGTGCTGCGCTTCTTCGCTGGCCCCATCGTTGAGCGGATCAACCCCGTCGGGCTGCTCTTCTTCAGTGCCGTGCTGGGAACGACGGGCCTTTGGATGCTCGGTCAGTCGTTCACCGATTCGACCTGGCCCTGGATGGTAGCAGTGACCGTTTACGGCATCGGCAAGACGTTCTACTGGCCGACGCTCCTCGGCGTGATCTCGGAGCGATTCCCGAAGGGCGGCGCGCTGGCACTGGGTATCAGCGGCGGCATCGGGATGATCTCCGCGGGCTTGCTCGGCGGCCCTGGCATCGGTTTCGAGCAGGATCTTTACGCCAGCAAGAACCTCCAGTCGGTCAATGCGGAGACCTACGCGCGCTACAAGTCGGATGCTTCAAACGATTTCCCGATCCCTGGTATCTTCCCCTCCGCGGTCGGACTCGACGGAGCGAAGAAGGGCGTGCTGATGGATAACGGCCAGCAACTCGCCACCGACCGCGCGAAGCTCGAAGCGAGCGGCCAGAAGGATGCGAACCTGGATAAGCTCAACGACTGGTGGCAGAACGCGAAGCAGTATGCGGAGAAGGACAAGCCGTTCGTGGAGCATGCGAACATTGTTGGCGGCAAGTCCGCGCTGGAAGTTACCGCACTCGTCCCTGCGGCGCTGGCGGTCGGATTCCTGCTCCTGATCCTCTACTTCCTGCTCACGGGCGGCTACAAACAGGTTCACCTGGAAGCAGCGACACCGGAACCGCGGCCCGCTGGTGGCGCCCCGGCGGAAGACTGGGGGAGGTAGTTGCACTTGTCAGTTAGCTCGCGTGCCGATGGAATAGCGTTGTGAGAGAAATCGACTCGCACGCCGGCACGCGAACGTTCACCTTCCTGGGCACCGGCACCTCGATGGGGGTGCCGATGCTCGGCTGCGATTGCCACGTCTGCACGTCTCCCAACCCTAAGAACCACCGTTACCGCTGCTCCGTGCTCATCGGCACGCCGCGCGGTAACATCCTGATCGACACTGCGCCCGAGATGCGGTTGCAACTACTCCGCGAGAATGTGAAGCTCGTCCACGCAACCGTTTACACGCATTACCACGTCGATCATCTCTTCGGGCTGGACGATCTCCGGATCTTCCCCACGAAACTCAACGGCCCGCTGCCGATTTACTGCACCGATGAAGTGGAAGTGATCATCCGCAAGGCATTCGCTTACGCCTTCGATCCCGGTAACGACTCCCTGCCAGTCGGGATGGTGCCACGACTCGAACTCCGCCGCATCGACGAGCATCCCTTCGAGGTGCTGGGCGAGTCACTCACTCCGATCCCGTTCCAGCACGGACGGTTCAACGTTTTCGGCTTCCGCATCGGAAACGTGGCGTATTGCACCGACGTGAGCGGCATCCCAGATCGGAGCTGGCCGCTGCTCGAAGGGCTGGACGTATTCGTGATCGACGCCTTGCGGCCCGGAAAGCCGCACCCGTCGCACTTTGGGCTGGATCAGGCGCTGGAGGCCATTGCCCGAGTGAAGCCGCGGATGGCGTATCTGACCCACATGGCCCACACGATGGAATACGACGAACTGATGCAGAAACTGCCGAACGGCGTCGAGCCTGCTTACGACGGACTGAAGTTCACGTTCTAAAAGACTATATCGCTCGCGTGGCGAGTGGCGTTCCCAGACGTGATCGCTCCCGAAGCGAGTGGCCGATGCTTGCCGAGTACACCATGACGAGTCTCCCTGCCGAACTGCTGACCCGCCTCCAAACCCACGCGCAGGAGCATGTCCTCCACGGATGGGACACGCTCGACGCAGCCGCACGCGCCGAGTTGGTGCGAACGCTCGCGGTCATCGATCTGACGGAACTGGAATCACTCTGGCGCGCGACCGCTGCTCCTGCCACTGTTGTTCCGGAAGGAATGCAGCCGGCGCCGATCACACCGCCGGCCTACACGGCCGAGGAGAAAGCACGCGGCGAGGAATCGCTGCGGAGAGGTGAAGTCGCTGTGCTGCTGGTGGCCGGCGGGCAAGCGACACGGCTCAAGACGCCTGAACCGAAGGGGATGTTCCCCGCCGGGCCAGTGTCCGGCGCGAGCCTCTTCCAGATTCACGCCGAGAAGGTCTTCGCGCTGAGCCGGCGTTACCGCAAGCGGGTGCCGCTACTGGTCATGACCAGCCCGGCGACTGACACACCGAGCCGGGCGTTCTTCGCAGAGCACAAGAACTTCGGCCTCGCCTCGGAACAGGTCACGTTCTTTCAACAAGGGACAATGCCTGCGGTCTGCCCAAAAACGGGGCGGCTCTTGCTCGCAGCGCCCGGCAAGCTGTTTCTCAGCCCGAATGGGCACGGCGGCACGCTCACGGCACTGGCCGAGAACGGCCTCATCCATGACCTGGCCAGCCGTGGCGTGAAGCACGTCTTCTACTTCCAGGTCGATAACCCGCTCGTGAAGGTGTGCGATCCGGGTTTCATCGGTCGACATATCGCGACACGCTCGGAGGCATCGTCGAAGATCGTGGCGAAGACGGACCCGGGCGAGAAGGTGGGCGTGCTGGTATCGGTCAATGGCCGCGTCTCGATCGTCGAATACACACTCTTACCGAAGGAACTTGCCGAACATCGTGAGCCAACGGGAGAGTTGAGCTATCGCGCCGGCAGTCCGGCGATTCATCTCTTCACGCTCGACTTCCTCGATCGCGTCACGCGCACGGCCACCGGTTCGCTCCCCTATCGAGCCGCGTTCAAGGCCGTGTCGCACCTCGATCCAGTCACCGGTTCGCAACTCCCCGCGCCGAATGAGCCGAACGCGATCAAGTTCGAACGGTTCATCTTCGACGCACTACCGCACGCCGAACGGTGGCTGGCTGTGGAAACCGCGCGGGCCGAGGAGTTTGCCCCCATCAAGAACGCCAGCGGCCCCGATTCAGCGGAAACGGCGCAAGCGGCGCAAGTTGCGTTACACGCGGAGTGGCTGACCCGCGTGGGGATCGACCCACAGGGGCACCTGGTGGAGATTTCACCGCTGTTTGCTCTCGATCCGGACGAGTTTGCCGAGAAAATTCTTTCCCAAACGGTGACCCCCGAGACGATGATTACCGGCCCAAAGGTCTTCAGGTAACTCGACATGCTGCACGCAATGATCATGGCAGGCGGTGGTGGAACGCGGTTCTGGCCACGAAGCCGCACGAAGCGGCCGAAGCAGTTCCTCTCCTTCAGCGGCGATCGCACACTTCTGCAAGGCACGGTGGACCGCGTCGCAGCGCAGATTCCCCCCGAACGGACATGGATCGTCACCGGCGAAGCGTATGTCGCCGAGACATGCAAGCAGTTGCCGGAACTCCCTTCAACCAACGTCATCGGCGAGCCTGAGGGGCGCGATACCGCTCCCTGCGTGGGTCTTGGCGCGGCAATTATCGGTAAGGTCGATCCCAATGCGACCATCGCCGTGATGCCGGCCGATCACGTCATCGAACCCGTGCAGGAGTTCCGCCGCGCGCTGCACGCAGCCGAGCAGTTCGTCACGGATTCGCCCGACAAGCTCATCACGTTTGGCATCCGTCCAACGTTCCCTTCCACGGGCTATGGTTATATCCAGCGCGGTGAGGATGCTGGCTCGCGACAGAACGTCAGCGCGGCCAACGTCGTCAAGTTCGCGGAGAAGCCGAACGCGGAAGCGGCGGAGCAGTTCATCGCCAGCGGCGAGTATGACTGGAACAGCGGCATCTTCGTGTGGAAGCCGCACGCGATCCTGAATGAGCTTCGCATACGGAAACCGGAACTCCACGCGACCGTGCTTCGCATCGCGGAAACGTGGGGCACGCCCGCGTGGGCGAGTGTGTTCCGCACTCACTACAAGTCTGCGGAGAAGATCAGCATCGACAAGGCCGTCATGGAACTGGCCGGGAAAGAAGGAAAGGTACTGGTACTCGCCGCACCTTACACCTGGGACGACGTGGGGAGCTGGCTTGCACTCGAACGGCGGAACCCGCAGGACGCCGACCATAACACGGTGCAGGCCAACCACTGTGGTATCGAGACACAGCGTTGCGTGATCGTCGGAGACGCGGACAGGCTCATTGCGACCTACGGCGTTCGCGACTTGCTCATTGTGCAGGACGGCAACGCGGTGCTCGTGGCCGACCGCAGGTTCGAGGACAAGGTCAAGGAGATTGTGAACAAGCTCAAGGAGACCGGTCGGGAGGAGTACACATGAGCGGGGACGGCGAGATTCACTCGCGCCCCAACGCGAACCCGAGTGGCGCAGAACAACGCGGCGCCCTCCTCGCAATCGACTACGGCACCAAGCGAATCGGGCTGGCAGTGTGCGACCCGGATCGCATCATCGCCTCGCCGCTGGGCACCACGCCAAACGACTTCAGCATGGAGAGTTACTTCCGCGAACTCTTCCAGGGGTCGAGGTTCGTGGCGATCGTCGTGGGTTTGCCGCTGCACGCCAGCGGTGAGGAAAGCCCGATGTCGGAGGCAGCGCGGAAGTTCGCGGCGTGGGTCGCGGATCTCGCGAAGTTACCCGTCATGATGTGGGACGAGCGCTACACGTCGCATGCGGCCGAAGGGCTGCTACTCGATGCGAAACTCTCCAAGAAGAAGCGCAAGGCACGCGTGGACCGCGTCGCGGCGCAGATGATTCTGCAATCGTTCCTCGAGGCCGGTTGCCCGGTCGATCCGGCCAATACCCTCCGCCCCGGCGCGGTTCCAGCATCGCCCGACAAAACCTCGAATTGACAGTGCATCCAACTTACCTAAATTGACACTTCCGGGCGGAATCGCCTCTCACACCGCCCCTCCGATAGAGGAAACCGTCAGTAGTTTCCTCGGGTCCCGTTCACGTTTGGCAGAGGATGCCTGATGCCGAGCCGTTCTATCCGTTCGTTCACGGTCCTGCCGTGCCTCCCAGACCGACTCCGCCCACTCCAGACGCTCGCCTACAACCTCTGGTGGTCGTGGAACGCCGACGCAGTCGGCCTGTTCCGGCGCGTCAATCCAGACCTGTTCGAGGCGCTGGATCACAGCCCGATCCGCCTCCTCGGAGCCACCGAGCAATCACGATTCGAGCAACTTGAACACGATGAAGGTTTCCTCGCACACATGGACCGCGTGGCCGCGGCACTGGATCATTATCTGAAGGCCAGGACGTGGTTCCAGGAGACGCACGGTACCGATTCCGACCTGCGAATCGCCTACTTCTCGGCAGAGTTCGGCATCCACGAGAGCGTTCCGGTCTATTCGGGCGGCCTCGGCATCCTCGCCGGCGACCATCTCAAAAGCGCCAGCGATCTCGGACTTCCACTGACCGGCGTCGGCCTGATGTATCGAGAAGGGTACTTCCGCCAGTATCTCAACATGGACGGCTGGCAGCAGGAACGTTACCCCGAGAACGATTTCTTCACCCTGCCACTCTCAGGTGAGACGGGGCCAGACGGCAAGCCGCTGGTGGTCATGGTGCCGCTGCCAGGTCGCGAAGTGGCCGTGCGTGTCTGGCACATTCAGGTCGGCCGCATCACGCTGTACCTGCTGGATGCGAACATCGCCCAGAACCGGCCGGAAGACCGCGCCATCACCGCGCAACTTTACGGCGGCGATCTGCATACGCGCATCCAGCAGGAAATCATCCTGGGGATTGGCGGCATCCGCGCGCTGCGGGCGCTGGGCAAAGCGCCGACCGTCTGCCATATGAACGAGGGGCACGCGGCGTTCACGGGTCTGGAACGGATTCGCGTCCATGTCCAGGAACAGGGGCTGGACTTTGCCACGGCACTCGAAGCCGTCAAAGCCGGAACGTGCTTCACCACACACACGCCTGTGCCTGCGGGTAACGATGCGTTCCCGGCTCCGATGATCGAGAACTACCTCGGCGAGTACGCGACAAATCTGGGCGCCGACCACAAGACGTTCCTCGCGCTGGGCCGGCAGAACCCGGACGACGATCAGGAACTCTTCAGTATGACGGTACTGGCGCTGAAGACCGCAAACGTCTCCAACGGTGTCAGCCGTTTGCACGGCAGCGTGTCGCGAAAGATGTGGCACGAACTGTGGCCGGAGTTGCCCGCAGCCGAAGTCCCCATCACCAGTATCACCAACGGCGTACATACGCAGAGCTGGCTCGCGCCGGAGGTGGCGCAACTCTACGACCGATATCTCGGCATTCAGTGGGAAGCACGGCCGACAGACTTCGCCATCTGGAAGCGCGTCGAACACATTCCCGATGGCGAACTGTGGCGCACACACGAACGCGGCCGGGAGCGGCTTGTGGCACTGGCCCGCACACGTCTCAAGGCCCAGCTCAAGCGCCGCGGCTCGCCACCTTCCGAGGTGGACGCGGCCGACGAGGTGCTCGACCCCGACGCGCTGACGATCGGCTTCGCGCGACGCTTCGCGACCTACAAACGCGGCGACCTGGTCTTCCGCAATGCCGAACGACTCGCTGCGCTGTTGAACAACAAGGACCGCCCGGTCCAGCTCATCTTCGCCGGCAAGGCGCACCCGCAAGACCGCGGCGGCAAGGAACTGATTCAGCGTGTTGTGCAGCAGGCACGCCGACCCGAGTTCCGCAAGCGCGTCGTCTTCGTCGAAGACTACGACATGAACGTCGCGCGTCACCTCGTTCAGGGGGTGGACGTGTGGCTGAACAACCCGCGGCGACCACTGGAGGCATCAGGCACCAGCGGCATGAAGATTTGCGGCAACGGCGGGCTGAACTGCTCCATCCTCGATGGCTGGTGGGTGGAAGGGTACGATGGCGATAACGGCTGGGCCATCGGCGCCGGTGAAGAATACACCGACCTGGCCTATCAGGATGAAGTGGAGAGCCGGGCGCTACTCGATCTGATCGAGCAGGACATCATCCCGATGTTCTACAAGCGTGATGCCGGCGGTCTGCCGCGTGAGTGGATCCGGCGCATGAAGCGTTCCATCACGAGCCTCGTACCGGTGTTTAACACGAACCGCATGGTCGAGCAGTACACCGAACGCTGCTACGTGCCGAGTTACCATCGCGCTCATACTCTCAGCGCCGATCACCTTCGCGCCGCGAAGGACCTGGCCGACTGGCGCAAGCGCGTGCAAGCGGCCTGGGATCAGGTGAAAGTGGAGACGGTGGACGCGCCCACTGGCGACCTGATGCGCGTTGGAGCGACGTTCCCGGTGAGTGTGCGTGTGAACCTGGGGCCATTCAAGCCGGACGACGTGGAGGTACAACTCTGCCACGGCGTCCTCGATGCGCTGGGCGACATCGCGGAACCGAAGGCCCTGCCGCTGGCCGCGGACGGCCAGAGCAACGGCAGCAGTGTGCTATTCAAGGGTGAGGTGCCGTGCCGCGCGAGCGGGCAGTTCGGCTTCAGTATCCGCGTCCTGCCAAAGCACGCGAATCTGCCGCACCTCTTCGAGCCGGCACTCGTGACGTGGGGTTAACCTGTTGAGGCAAGGCCATCGCGCGTGCAGGCGCGATGGCCGGCCAAACTACTTCAGTTCGCGAATGGGAGTCTTGGCCGCATCGCCCACCACGGTCGTCCACTTTCGCACGCGCCACTGCGTGACCAGTCCGTTTCGCACATACGGATCAGCCTGCGCGAACGCTTCTACCACAGCAGGCGATTCACAATCGAATAGCAGCACGGCACCATCGGCTGGCTCTGCGAGCGCGCCGCCGAGTACCAGTTCCCCACGATCCGCCGCAGCCCAGGCGTGTGCCAGGTGCGCGGCGCGAAGCGGCACGCGGCGCTCCGCGTAGTCTGGCACCACGTCATAGATGAGTAAGTAGTGCATGTTCGTCGCCGTTGGAGACGCTCCCGCTGTGCCGGCGTGGGTGAAAATCCTTCCTACCAGCAGAACCGGACTATCCCACCTCACCTGCAATGCAGATGAGCGGTTGGGAGTGTTTGGCCATGGTTCATCTGAATCGCGCCAGGAGCATGTTCCGATATTTCCCACGCTCAACCCACGAGCACGGCGATGATTGCCGTTTCACCATCCTCCATGGAAGGTTCTTCCCATGCGTAAGCTCCTGCTCGCACTCGTGCTTGCCACCCTCACCATCGGCGCGGCTTCGGGCTGCCGTCACGCCGGTGGCGGTTCGTCTTGCGGCTGCGGTCACTAACCGCCAGTGCTGCTGCGGGCGGGAGGAAGCGCCCGCCCGCAGTGGCAATGACCAGAACTGCGCATCCGGATACTTCTCACATCCACTTGCTCATTGCTTAATACGTGGCGCGGCCGCCGGAGATGTCGAAGCAGAAACCCGTCGTGAAGCTGCAATCCGCGCTGGCGAGGAAATGAACCAGTGCCGCGACTTCATCGGGCTTGCCTGTGCGACCCAGCGGAATCTTAGACAACATCATGTTGATCTGCGCCTGGTCGAGCTGATCGAGGATCGGCGTCTGGATCACGGCGGGTGCCACGCTATTCACACAGATATCGCCCTTGCCGACCAGTTCCTTCGAGAGCGACTTCGTCAACGCGATCACCGCTGCCTTACTTGCGGAGTAAGGCGCCATCTTCGGGTTCCCTTCCTTGCCGGCGATGCTGGCGATGTTCACGATGCGGCCATACTTTCGCTCGATCATTCCTGGCAACACGGCTTTGCAGCACATCACCAGACCGGTCACGTTGATCCCGAGGACGAACTCCCAGTCCTCGCGGACACTCTCCCAGATGGGCACATCGCGCCCCTTGCGGCTGGCCACGCCCGCGTTGTTCACCAGGATGTCGACTGGCCCGGCCTTCTGGTTGATCTCCTGGAATGCGCGGTCGAGATCGGCCTCATTCGTCAGATCGCCCGCCAGCGCCACACCGCCGATGTCCGTCGCCACACGGTTGGCGTTCCCGGCGTTCATGTCGAAGACACCAACCTTCGCGCCGGCCGCCGCGAGCCGACGGCAAATTGCCTCGCCGATGCCCTGGCCACCACCGGTCACCACTGCCACCTTACCGTCGAGTCGGAAGAAGTTCGTCGCCACGCCGCACCTCGCTGGAACAACCGGGTCAGAATGTGGTTCGTTGTAGCCGCTCCAGGCGCTTCCGGCCTTCCCCTCTCCACGAAGGTTTCGCACAATAGCTGGGGTTGAACGTCGGAACGTCGAAAGTCGGAATGTCGAACGGATGCGATAGCACGCCCTTCGACCTTACGAGATAATGACTTCCGTGCTGGGACTCTTTACCAACCGCAGGACTGGAATGAAACCGCACCGCGCAAGCGACGGCGAACGGACCCTGGCCGTGTTCATCGACTTCGAGAACATGGGGCTGGGTTTCAACAACCGGCGCGACCGCTTCGACATCAGCAAGGTCCTCGAACGCCTTGTCGAGAAGGGGAAGATCGTCTGCAAGAAAGCCTACGCGGACTGGTCGCGGTTCGGCATGTATACCGGCGGCCTGCACGAGGCGGCCATCGAGTTGATCGAAATCCCACGCCGCGGCATGACCGGCAAGAACTCCGCCGACATCCGACTCGTGGTGGACGCCATCGACCTGGCCTACTCGAAAGACCACATCGACACCTTCGTCATCGTCTCTGGCGATAGCGATTTCTCCCCGCTTGTCTCCAAGTTGAAGGAACTCGGCAAGCACGTCATCGGGCTGGGGTTATCCGATGCCACATCCGATCTGCTACGCGATAACTGCGACGAGTTCATCTACTACGAAGACCTCGATCGCGCGCCGATCATCCCTGTATCAGTCAACGACGCCATCCCGGAAAAGAAGCGCAAGGCGTTCGCACTGATGCTCGATACCTTGCTCGCACTGCGACGCGAGAACAAGGAAATCATCTACTCGTCAATGCTCAAGGACACGATCAAGCGTAAGAAACCATCGTTCAACGAAGGGTACTACGGCTATCGGTCCTTCAGCGAACTGCTGGAAGACGCCCAGAGCGCCGGCCTCCTGGAACTGGAGAAACACAAGGCCAGTGGCATGTACGTTGTGACGCGCTTCGGCCTCGAAGTGCAAGGAATCGCGCCGCCTGCCAGCAACCGCGTGGTGCAACTCCCCTCGCGCGGCGAGCCGAAAAAACACCCGGAATCGCCCAAGAAGGCGCTGGAACCCCCCAAGAAACAACAGGAATTGCCCAGGCCGGTCACGCAGGCAGAGAAACGCCTGGCCGCAGGGCTTCCACCTGTGGCCAAGCCGCTCACACCGGAAAAGACCTCGCAGCGGCCCGCGGATAAGCCCACCGTGGAGGAACGGCCACTCGGCCGCGCACTCGTGGAGGACTTCGATTCGCTGGACGATGAGCCTCTGGACGAGGTACCGAGTTACGGCGCGCGAAAGCCGGCCGCCGCGAGCAAACCACCCACTGCGAAGCCGACCGCGAGGCCGCAGTCCACAGGTGAGAAATCGGCCGCGCGTGGCCGTGAAGGACAGAAACCCGCCGCGAAGGAACCTGCGAAGAGCGCGGGCGGGCGCGGCACACGTTCTGCGAAGCCGCCGGCGGAGAAGCCTGCAACCCGGCCAGAACCGAAACCGCAGCCCAAGCCGCAACCCAAGCCGCAGCCCAAGCCACCCGTGGCCGACGACGACGATTTCAGCGCCGGACTCGATTAAGACAACACTCAGGATCGTGCCCATCTGCCGCCACCGGGGTATACTGTCCACTCCACCCCGGAGGCCCTCCCGCATGACTGCCACACGTCGCAGCGCGATCTGGATCGCGCTCGCTGTTCTCATCGCGTTCACCCCACGCGACGCCTTCGCTCAGCGTAAGAAGAACGCCGAGCCAGCCGCGACCGACCCAGCGACGATGAAGGTCGCAAAGGGCTTCCAGGTTGAACTCGTGTATTCGGTGCCCAAATCCGAGTACGGCTCGTGGGTCAACATGTGCGCTGACCCGAAGGGACGACTGATCGTCTCTGACCAGTATGGGGCACTGTATCGCGTCACACCGCCGGCCATCGGCACTCGTGGTGAAGCGAAGATCGAGAAGTTCAACGCCCCGATCGGCGGCGCGCAGGGGCTACTCTGGGCGTTCGATTCGCTCTACGTCGTGGTGAACTCGGGTGCCAAGAGCGGCCTCTACCGCGTTACATCATCGAAGAAGGACGACACCCTCGACACGGTCGAGAAGCTCCGCGGCTTCGAGGGGCACAACGGCGGTGGGCTGGGTGAACACGGTCCGCACGCGGTGCTGCGCCACCCGGACGGCAAGCGTCTCACGGTCGTATGCGGTAACCAAACGAGGCTCACGAAGTACGACACGACACGCGTGCCGCCCGTGTGGGGTGAGGATCACCTGTTGCCGCCGCTGCCGGATGGCAACGGCTTCATGCGTGGCGTACTTGCGCCTGGCGGTGCGATCTACAACGTCACACCCGATGGCAAGACGTGGGAACTCTTCAGCGTCGGCTATCGCAACGAGTACGACGCCGCATACAGCACCAACGGTGATCTCTTCACCTATGACGCCGACATGGAATGGGACTTCAACACGCCCTGGTACCGGCCGACGCGTGTGTGCCTCGTCACGAGCGGGAGCGACTTCGGCTGGCGGAATGGTGCTGGCAAGTTCCCGCCATACTATCCCGACACGCTTCCCGCGATCATCAACGTTGGCCCTGGCTCGCCCACGGGCGTCTGCTTCGGCACCGGGGCGAAGTTCCCCGCGAAGTATCAGAATGCCTTCTTCATCTGCGACTGGAGCTACGGCAAACTCTACGCCGTCCATCTGCGTCCCGAAGGCTCTTCATACAAGGCGGAACTCGAAGAGTTCGTCACAGGCACACCGCTGCCGTTGACGGACGTGATCGTGAATCCCACCGACGGCGCGATGTACTTCACCATCGGCGGCCGAAAGACCAAGAGCGGCCTTTATCGTGTTACTTACACGGGCAAGGGAGTGCCGCCGGTCATCCGGTACGATACCGGGCCAACGGATGCGGCCCGCAAGTTGCGACTCGATCTCGCGAAGTATCACAAGTCCATCGGTGCGGAAGCTGTGGACGCCGCGTGGAAGGAACTCAACAACTCCGATCGCTTCATCCAGTACGCGGCATGGGTCGCACTCCAGCACCAGGACACGAAGCTCTGGGCCGACAGGACATTCATGGAGAAAGACCCCACGAAAGCCATCCTCGCGGTTCTGGCACTCACGCGCGTCAGCGCACCGGACCCATTCCACGCAAAAGCTGGCAGCCCGAAGCCCGACGCGGCACTACGTGAGAAGATTCTCGGCACACTCAACGGCATTGATCTGTCCACGCTCAACACGGAGCAGAAACTCGATCTCGCGCGCGTGTACCAGGTGGCCCTCAACCGCCTGGGGCCAGCGACCGCAGCCGAACGAAAGGCACTCATAACGCGGTTGCACCCGGCGTTCCCATCACGCAACCGCTTCCTCGACGGGATGCTGCTCGAAATCCTCGTTTACCTGCAAGACGATCAAGTCGCACCTGCAGCGATGAAACTCCTGAAGGATGCACCCACACAGGAGGAGCAACTCGAATACGTTCGTTCACTGCGGATGCTCAAGACCGGCTGGACGCCCACGCTGCGAAAGGACTACTTCACCTGGTTCCTCAAGGCGGCCAATTACAAGGGGGGTAGCAGCTTCCAGGGCTTCCTACAGCTCATCAAGAAGGATGCGGTGGCGACCCTCACACCGAAGGAAGCCACGGCGCTCAAGGCGGTGATCAACGCGAACCCGGCAACGGTGAAACTCCCCACCGAACCAGCCCGACCGTTCGTGAAGGCGTACAAGATCGCGGACCTGTTGCCGGCACTGGAGAAGGGGCTGAAATCTGGTCGCGATTTCGACCGCGGCCGGAAACTCTTCGCAACAGGCAAGTGCTTCTCGTGTCACCGCTTCGACAACGAGGGCGGCAGCAACGGACCAGACCTCACTGGCGTCGCCGGCCGATTCAGTCCGCGCGACTTACTCGAATCGATCATCGACCCAAGCAAGGAAGTGAGCGATCAGTACGCAGCGGTCGAAATTCGCACGACGGACGAGCGTGTGATCACCGGTCGGATCGTGAACCTGAACAATGACGATGTGATGGTGAACACAGATATGCTCAACCCCGGCGGAACAGTTCGCGTGAACCGCAAACGGATCGAGTCGATGCGGCCGTCGCGCGTCTCAATGATGCCGACTGCGCTTCTCGACACATTCAAGGAAGATGAAGTGCTCGACCTGATGGCGTACATCCTCTCGCGTGGCGACCGAAAGAACGCGATGTTCAAGAAGTGATTTCTGTCGAAGAAACAACGATGCGGCCCGGCGATGGTAAGTCGCCGGGCCGCATCGTTACTGGGTGAGGCGGGACTCGAACCCGCACGCCCCTCACGGGGCAGGAAATTTTAAGTCTCCGGTGTCTGCCGATTCCACCACTCACCCTACCGAGGGAATAATGGCAGACCACGCCGCTACCGGCAAGGCGCAACCTCACACAAAGGTTTCGGCCATCACAACCAGTTCGCGGACCTGATCGACGCCAAGTCGTCTGATCATCTCGCAGACCGCTTCGAGATCGGCGAACGTTGGCCCACTGGTCGGCTTGCGCCGCCCGCGCATGCCCTTCCCAAATTCCTTCTTGAGATTCGATTTGTAGTTCGAGATGTAGTTGACGGGCAACTCGTAATCGAACATCGACTTGATCGCATCCTGCAACGCACGCGGCTTGGTATCCCAGCCGTTCTCCTGAAGAACGGCGAGTACCATCTCGCGTTGTGTTGGCTTCTCACTGGTTACGGCAGTTTTCTGCTTCGCCATGGCAAGTTCCCCACTATTGGGATCGCGGTTAGAGATAAGCTGGGCGGTATATTGAATATGTAATAGAGAATGCCAGAGAGGTGAAGATGGATTTGTGCTTTTTTCTGAACAAATAGTATCGTTGTTAATCGCGACTGGAACTCAACGCCGTTGATAGATTTGATCGAATAGCGAGCCTTCTGCGAACAGCCGTTCCTGAATTACATTCCAGTCACCGAGGCCCAGATCTGTGGCGCGGAACAGATTCAGTGGCGGCAGAAGCTCGGCGTGGCGATTGAGCACGGCTTCATCCCCTGGTCGGTAGAACGTCCCGGCAATTACATCCTGGACCGCCGGGTCGAAGAGGAACCGCAGATACGATTCCGCCGCGGCGCGTGTCCCCTTGCGGTCCACATTGGCATCGACAATCGCAACTCGCGGTTCCGCGCGGATGCTCACCGAAGGTGCGATAACCTCCACGTCTCGCTTCAGTTCTCGCTCCTCCAACCGCGCCTCGTTCTCCCAGGTGATGTGAACATCGCCGATGTTCTTGCGTGCGAAGGTGATCGTTGCACTGCGCGAACCCGTATCGAGTACCGGAACGCGCCGGTACAGTTCCCCGACCATCTCTTGCGGCGAGATACCCCAGGAGGGATTCCGCTGCGCCGCACCCCAGGCCGCAAGCAGTACGAACTTCGCGCCGCCACTGGTCTTCGGATTGGGTGTGACAACCGATATGCCGGGTTTGAGAAGGTCGTTCCAGTCCCGGATATTGTGTGGGTTGCCTTTCCGCACAACAAAGACGATGGTGGAGTAGTACGGGAGTGAACCCAGCCCCGCCGGGCGAGACTCCCAGCCTTCGTCAATCAGCCCGCGCTTGCGAATCGCATCGGTATCGATCCATGTCGCGAGTGTGACAACATCGGCCGGGAGGCCGTCCGTGACAGCGCGCGCCTGGCTTCCGGAACCCCCATGTGACATCCGCACGAGCAAGCTCTTGCCATGCTCTCGCTCGTAACGCTCCGCGAACAGACGATTGATTTTGCGATAGAGTTCGCGCGTCGGATCGTAGGAAGCATTGAGTAGTTCCACATCGGCAGCATGGCCCGTGCAACCACCCAGCGCGATGAGACCCGCAGTGGAAGTACCTGTGAGAAATTGACGACGATTCATCGTTCCCGAAGCCGGAGTCAGGGAAGCCGAGACTTCCGTTAGGATAGAAAGTTCTCTGCGAAAGCGGCCGTGGGAATCACGTTGGCGGGCGGAGCGACTCGACTTCGGGCAGGTCCTGGATCGCATTGAGACCGAACGCCTGGAGAAACTTCTTCGTCGTGGCGTATAGCTGCGGGCGGCCGAGCGAGTCGTGCCGCCCGGCAATGCGCAGTAGCCCCTTTTCCATCAACTGCCGGATCACCTCTCCACATGCGACACCGCGGACCTTTTCCACTTCTGCGCGCATGATCGGCTGCTTGTACGCGACCACAGCGAGTGTTTCCATCGCCGCGGGGCTGAGCTTCAGTTCGTGCCCTGTCCGCTTCAGACGCGCAAGCCACGGATGGAACCGCGCCCGCGTGAGGAGTTGGTAGCCGCCGGCGATTTCCTCGACCTGAAACGTGGAGCCATCGGCATCGTAGATCGTCTGGAGCCGCTCAATCTGCGTCCGCGCCTCGGCCGCATCGGCGAGGCCGGCCACATCCGCAATCTTCCGCGCTGGCAGCGGCTCATCGGCCATGAGAAGCGCTGCCTCCACACGGGCGAGCTTGCCATCGCGAGCGTGGGGATCGCGGCGGACGGACTCGGTCAGTTCCGCGCGCACGCGAAGCGCCGCGGACAGAGGAACGTTGCCTGGTCGCGTCGTGAACTGACGCACCGTCGCAGTACCGTACTTCTGACGAAGGTGGTTCATTCGTGCTTCTGCTGGAAGCCGTCAGGCGATTCCGGTACACTTCCCGAACGCCACCCTGCCGGCCTGACAGGTAACCTACGCTGTGGCGAGACGCTACGGAAGCTCAGTCTGTTGGCGTGTTGGCGTAGCGATCCTCTCTCCTGGTGACTCATCGTGCCCCAGTTCTGGTCAACAATCCTGCCGTATCCGTGGAACCTCGTCGCAGTTGGCGTTGTTGCGGCCGGGTTACTGTTTGGCTTCATCGGACTCTCCGCGTTCCTGGCAATCTGGGGGGAACGCAAGGTGTCGGCACGAATGCAGGACCGGCTCGGCCCGACTCGCGTTGGCCCAGTGGGGCTGTTGCAATCGCTGGCCGACGGCGTGAAGCTCATCGTCAAGGAGGATGTGGCGCCGCAAGGCTCCGACACGCTCCTGTTCCGGCTGGCGCCCTATCTCGCCTTCTGCGCGAGTTTCTGCGGTTTCCTCGCGTTGCCATTCGGCGCCGGGCTGGTGGCGACTGAATTGAACATCGCGGTGTTCTTCATGCTGGCGGTGCTGTCGAGCGAGGTCTTCGGTGTGGTGCTGGCCGGCTACGCCTCGGCCAGCAAGTGGTCGCTCTTCGGCGGCGTGCGTGAGGCTGCCCAGGTCGTGAGCTACGAAGTCCCGCGCGCCATGTGCGTGATCGTACCGATCTGTGTAACCGGCACGCTGAATCTCAACACGATCGGTTCCCAGCAGGTGGGATGGTTCTGGAACTGGAATGTCTTCCACGACCCGTTCACATTCCTCGCGTTCTTCATCTTCTACATCACAGCGACCGCCAGTTGCAAACGGGCGCCATTCGACCTCGCCGAGGCCGAGAGCGAACTGGTGGCGGGCTTCCACACGGAGTATAGCGGTATCCGCTGGTCGTACTTCTTTCTCGCGGAATACGCCAGTATGTTTGCCGTCAGCGGGCTGGCAGCCCTGCTTTTCCTCGGTGGCTGGAACACGGGATTTCTGCCGTTCGAGCCGAGCAAGGAATGGGGCTTCTGGCTCGGCAATCTGTTGAATGTCGGAGTGTTTGTCGGGAAGTGCTGGACACTGGTGCTGGTGATGATGTGGATGCGGTGGAGCTTGCCGCGACTGCGCATCGATCAGGTGATGATGACCTGCCTGAAATACTTCCTGCCGATCAGTTGCGTGCTTCTCGTGGGCGTATGCCTGTGGCTATTGCTCGTACCAGCGCCCTTCGCCAGCGCGGTGCGATACGTCCTGGCGATCGGCTCCGCGGCCATCACGCTAGTCGTGGCCCTGAGTCTGCTTCGCACGCCACCAATGGGGGCCACGACGCGGGCCGCGTTACCCGGCGCGTGGGGGGCGCCCACAACGAGCCAGCGGCCGGGCTGAACCCGGCCGCCGTTCAGGATCGAGTCGGAGCAAAGGCCACTTACGCCTTCTTGCCTGCCAGGTCAACTTCGGGCGTGGCGGTGTTGGTTGGGTCGAACCAGTCCTGTTTGAACTCGACGCGCTGCCGCTTGTCCATTGCGATATTTGAACTGAGTGCGAGGATGGCATCGGCCATCGCGACCTCACCATGGCAGCGCGGAATGATGCTCGCGTGAACAAGCTGGCCGTTTGCGTCCTTCTCGTAGCTCACGGGCTTCTTCATCTCCTGCCACTTCCGCACGCAGTACGCGAAGTGCTCCATCTCGGTACGGTAGCCACGAACAGCGCTATCCCAGCCCGAACCGCCGGCCGCCTTGCCAACCGTGGCCGCGCCGCCGCCGCCACCCCATGTGCTCGTCGATTCCATTGCGGGCTTGCCGCCGCCGGCGCCAGTCACAGTGATCTTCGTGTCGCGGCCGCCGGTGTCGCCCTTCTTGCTCTTGTCCTTCTCGCGCCAGAGGTAGACATCGGCTTCCTTCTCGAGATACATCGTCCCCTTGCTTCCCATCACCCACTCGCCATACCCTTCAAACTCGTTGGTGTTAACCGACGAGAACGTGACCACGCAGATGTCGCTCTCGTTCGCCTTGATGGGGACCGGGTTGCCGTTGCGAATGACGAGGTGACCGTGGTTATCGCGTTCGTAGTAGTTGCGGCCAGGGAACTCAAAGGTGACGAACACAGTGTCATCGCTCTCGCGATCGTTGCCGTTACTCGCATCGCCCGGATACGCGGGGCGGCCGTAGTAGAACTTCCCCCCCACGCCCATCACCGAAAGCGGCTTGACGTGGCCGAGGATGATCGATGAGGCATCGAGTTGGTGGCTGCCAAGCTCGGCCATGAGGCCGCCGCCGGTCTTGTTCGAGCAGCGCCAGCGGACCAGTTCCGCCGCGTCCTTGAAACCGTACTTCGCCGGGTCGCCGAAGGCGATCTCCGGGGAAGCGAGCTTGGCGGGCGGCAGTGCATCGGCGTCTTCGCGCAGCACGGTCTTCCACCACGAATCGACATAGGCCGGGATGCCGTACTCCTTCGCGTAGAGCTTCGCATCGAAGGCGCTGGGATCGTAAGGCCAGGAGTTGTTGCGGTGCCACAGGGCGCGGATGTGTTTGATGTCGCCGAGGATGCCGTTGTCGAGCATCTCGATGGCCTGGGCGTAGAGCGTGCTGTAGTGTCGCTGGTGGCCGACCGCAAGGAGTACGCCCTTGTCCTTCGCGTGCTGAATCATCTTCTTGCAGCGGGCCACATCACGGGCCATCAGCTTTTCGCACAGGACGTGCAGGCCGGCATCCATGCACTTCATCGCGATCGCATCGTGCGTGTTCAGTGGCGTGGCGATGACGACCGCTTCCAGACCGAGCTTGTCCTTCTCGGCGAGCAACTCATCCACGGTACTGAAGGAGCGAATCTTCTTTTCGGAATCGGTACCGTAGAGCTTGTTCAGCCCCTTGCGCGGGCCACGGGCTTCGCCGGCAAAGATGCGTTTCCGGTTGCTCGGACGGATGTCGCAAATCGCGACAATCTCGTTGAACTCGGGGTTGTGGTCGCCGATAAGCACACCGCCCTCGTCGCCAGCCCCGATGAGCGCCGTGCGGACGGCCTTGCTCCCTTTCCAGGAGTTGTAGCCGAAGTAAACCGCAGCCGACACAGGCACGACTGCCGCGGCCGCCAGGCTCGCCTTGAGCACGTCGCGCCGGTCGGGGTTCTTCGGATCGGTTCCGCCAGCGACCATCGACTTCATCCTGCCCTCACGGGTCAGGTCGCCAGCAGCCTGATCGAAGTTCGCCTTGCCGGCCGCCTTCTGTTCGGGCGTCAGATCGAGTGACATAATCGCAGCTCCGAGGAGGGGTTCTCTGGTTTATGTTTGGAGGGCGGTTTGGGTTGAATGATTGCAGATTTCGGCCGAACGAGCGTGGGCGGCGACACTCGTCTTTCGACCCATTCTCGCACATCACGTCGTGGGCGGCGGTGAGTTTTTCGAACACTCACCGCGATACCTGCAGAATGGGCGAAGCACCAGCGCATCCAGCCCGAGCCAGCGGCCCGTTGGGAATGTCGCAAGAGCCAGAAGCGCGATCGCTTCGATGACGTTCTTGTTGATGAACACCGGGTTCCCCTCGGTATTCGGCGGCAATGGGAACCAGGGGAACGGCGGATGAGCGAGGTACGTCATCACGAGGAAGCCCGCACCCAGCACGCAGACGAGGCGTGTGAAGAGGCCTCCCATGAGCATCGCGCCGACAGCGACGATGAACCACATGGTGTAGAAATCCATCTTCTTGCCGCGCGATTCGGGCTTCTCGACATCGATCGCCTTGCCGCCGTTGAGGTCTTTGCGCAGATCGTTGATGAAGGTATCGGCATCGCGTGCGAGATCGTAAGAGGCGGCCAGTGCGTCCATCCGGAAGTCGGCGACGCGCTTGTTGTCGGTGCCATGACCGATGCCCAGTCCCTGTGTCTCGCGTGCGGCCGCCGCCTGGACTTTGCTCCGCAACCACTCCAGTTCCTCGATGCGCTGCGCGCCACTGAGTGGCACGTCGCCTGTGATTCCCTTCACCTTGCAATCGCGGGCATCCACGCCAAAGACCCACCGTGCGTAGGCGGCCTTCGCCGCCGTCACCATCTTCTTGCCACCGGCCTCGAAGCTGTCGATGTTTTTCTGGGCCGTGGCTTGATCCTTCTCAGCGGTCTCCTTCGCTTTCGCATACTTCTTCTGGACAGCATCCTTGAGCGTTGCCAGCGATGCTTCCGAGAGGAATGGCACGTTCGCGGCGAATCCCTCGGCATCGGTCGCGGCGTTCTTCACCTTCTCTCCCGCGGCACGGGCGGCCTTCAGGCTCTTTTCGGCTGCGGCCTTGTACGTCTGCTGGGCTTGCTGTTCCACAGCGGTAAGTTGATCCGCGACGACCTTCGGGCACTTGGCCGCCTGATCGTCAACGGAGAGTTTGGCGAAGTCGGACGGAGAAATTGCCTCCGGCGCTTTGACCTTCGTGGTAATCTCCAGGTTCGGATCGCCGAACTCGTTGCGCATCCGTTCACCGAGCGGCCCAGGCGCGACGCGGAAGTACATCTCGCTGGAGAACGGCCGCTGCATCTTGCCGTTCACCTCGATGGGGCCGGCATAGTAGGTGTTGACCTTGTGCAGTCCCTCGAAGAGGAAGTGCCAGCCGATCGTCAGCCGCAGTGCGAGCAGGAAAAAGACACGGAGCGACCACCGATTGGTGGCCGTCGCGACGATGAGTGCCAGCACTGTACCAGCGAGGCCGGCGTAGAGAAGCCCGAGCATGAACGGCGAGTAACTCATGGCAGTTTAGTCCGGGTGAGCCGACTGGTGTTGTGCCGGCGGAGAGTACACATCAGGAGCGAGGTTGAAGGCCGCAGGTGCCCACTCCCTGGCCTCCTTCACAGGCTGTGAGAGTGAAGAAGCCCCATCTGTTTCTGCCCCTTCCTCCCGAGGTTGAGGCGAGGCGGGCGAGGCGAGTGGAATGGGTGCTTCCCCCAGCACCACCGCACCAAGGGCGGGCCGCAATTGAGTCAGGCGCAGAGCGCCCTCCGCGCCGAGAACGAAGGCCGCTGTGGACATCGCATCGGCTTCCGCGGCAGTTGGGGCGACGACACTGGCGCTTGCGGTGCCTGCGGCCGGCCATCCGGTTCGTGGGTCGAGCAGGTGGCCGAGTTTCCGCCCATTGTACTCGAAGAACTGAAACGTGGCAGCGGAAGTCCCCAAACCTGCATCGCAAAGAAAAAGCGTGCCCAGAGTCTGTTCAGCGATCGTGGGATGCTTTAACCGAACTGGCCAACCGCGTGAGTCGCCAGGCGGCATACCGATGGCGTAGACACTGCTGCCACCGCCCTGCAAGAGTGCCGACCGAACACCCCATTTCCGCCGGAGCAACTCCGCGGCGCGGTCGAGAGCGTAGCCCTTCCCGACCGCGCCGAGGTTCAACTCCAGTCCGGACACGCGGTATTTGACCGCATGTCGAACCGGGTCGAGTATCACATGTCGCGAGCCGGTCGCCTGCATAGCCTCGACCAGTTCGCGCGGTGGTGGAACTCGCGCGTCGCGTCGGAAGAAGCCCCACACCCTGGTCAACGTGCCTGTGGCGATGTCAAAGGCGCCCGTGGTTTCCTTCGTCCAGACGAGGCATCGTTCCAGTAATGCGAAGAGCCGTGGCTCGACTTCCACGAGATCATCAGCGGCCGTGGCATTCAGTCGCGAGACTTCGGAGTCGTCGCGAAAGACGGTCATTTGCTGTTCGAGTGTGTCAATGAGATTGAGTGCATCCTCGGCTGCGGCGACCGGATCGCGTAGTGAACCGACTGGGATGGCGATCTCGAACGTGGTGGCCATGGCGCGCCGGGACACGCGGATGAGCGAGAACTCACCCGGCGCATCTGGCGCGTCTGCAAGCAGGAAATCCAGGAGCATAAGTAGAACGCGAACGTCAGGAGTGAACCTGAAGGTGAGAATCTCCACCTCGCCTTCAGGTTCACTCCCGACGTTTGCCAGATCACACTTCGTTCATCTGATCGTGGATCATGGGATCGAGATGCTTGGTGTTTCGCTCAACGGCGAGGACGATGGTCCGTTCTTCAACGCCATCGGCACTGGCCGCGACAGCCGGAATAATCTGGCGGCTATCCGGCAAGTTGAACACCATGCGGAACGTGCCGTCCGCATTCAACTTGATGGGGTCGTTATTGAGTGTCAGGTGCGCGGTGGGGTCGGTGCGACCGAATACGACCAGTTTCGCGTCGATCTCGAAGAAGAACTTCTTGACGCTGCCAGGCGGCAAGGCCCCTGTGCCGAAAGCCGTCTCCTTGGGCGGCCCGAGCGTGCGTCCGGTACGTTCTTCCAGAAACTCGCGGAGTTCCTGGTTGCCGCTCGATTCGAAGCCAGAAGACATGGCCAGGATGCGTTCGGCCTTCCACTTCGCATCCTCATCGCTCCAGTTCGATTCCAGTTCACCACCTTCACCGCCACCAACCTTTGGCGGCGTCACGACATTCGAGCGTGCCAGGACGTAGAACTCGCCACGGCGCGACAGATAGCCGATGTCCGCGCGATACATCCGCGGCGGTTGTGGCACATCGATGTACCAGTTGTTGCCGGCACCCTGCAGGATGATGTCCTTGACCGGAGTCTCGGATGTGCTGGTGGTGTCCAGGCTGGTCACGTCGAAGAGGCGGATGATGAGCCGCGCGCCGTGCCAGTCTTGCCTCAGGGCCGCTTCCGCACGTTGCACGGAGTGAGAAGCGATCTCCCAGTAGGCATTGAGCCAGTACGGGTTCGACACCGCCAGGAGGATACGGTCCTTCGCCAGTGGACCTGTTGGGCGAACAGCCGGAGCTGTCTTCGGCGGTTGTGTGAGCGTTCGGGTAACTTGCGGCTTGGCCGCAGGAGTTGCCGACCTGGAGACGTTCACTTTCGCAGGTGCAGCCACAGCGGTCTTGTGCGACCCGTTCGTGACGGGCTTGACTGCAGCCGCTTTCGCGGGCCTGGCCGCAACCTTCACGGTGGGCTTAGGCGCGGGCCGGGGAGCCGGCCTGGCGGGCTTGGCTGGCTTGGTGATGCGCGGCGCGGCCGATTTGGTCTTGGCGGGCTTCCGCACGACCTTCGGCGCCTTCGCGGATGCGGAAGACTTAGCAGGTTTGGACAGCGCCTTGAGTAGCGCACTCTTGTCCATATGCTCCCAGCCACGAACGCCACGGCGCCGGGCCAGGTTTGCCAGGTCCGCTTTGGACCGGTCAGTCAACGAGCCAGCGGTTTTCATCGGCACGCCGCTCCCCGCGCGGGCAGTGGTAGGTGTGGGATGGTCCTCCCTGCCAAATCCGTCCACTCGCAGGATTCCGTTGCAAACGGCGAGCGGCACACGGCTCCGATTCCACCAAAGCCGGTTTAACAATCCCGAAGCTGTGATCCGAGTCTGTGAAGTACGCGGAGGGTGACCGTCCTACGGTCAGTCTTGTCCCCAAGACCAAACCTGCCAATTAGTTACACTCCGCGATTCGCAATCCGTGCACTGAATCGTGTCGGTGGCTGTGCGACACGAGGGGGAGCAGTTGGGTGGCAGGCGTTCCAGGTATAACACCCGAAACGGATTCCCAACTTGGCGTTTATCTTAGGAAAATCTGGTGCAGTGTGTCAATCCAATTTACCCGCCGGAACTGCTTCTAGCGATTCAGTTTGCTGGAATATGACGGTCAGTACGACGAGATCATCCCGCACAGGGCGTGCGTGACTGCACTCAATGAAACTCACACTGTCGCCATTCGACCAAAATCCAGCATGTTCCGAAGATGCGGATTGTGCCGAAACGCCCGATTCTCCAGTAATTTCGGCCTCACTTCGAGTTTGTGAAATATTTCACGAGTTGATCGTTGACTTTGCTTACTTCCCCGACAAAATACGTCCTTGTTCCGCTCCCGGGAGAGCCTGAATCATGCCGGCCGACCCTCCGTCGTCCGGACGCCGCTTGCCTCTCAGCTTCGCAGTTGCTGGCTCGGAGATGGCGTCGTTCACGATTCTCGGACTTCTTGTGGATTTTGGTCTGGGCACGATGCCCTGGTTCACCATCGCGCTCACGCTGGCGGGCCTGGGGCTTGCGTTCTTCCATCTGGTGAAGATGTCGCAGGCGCTGGGCAAGAAGTCGCCCCCGCCACATGGGAGAGCGCCGTGACAGGACGAGCCGTGATCCTGGTGGGCGTGCCCGTGGCTCTGGTGCTGTTAGTCGCAGGACCACTCGGGTTGTGGCGTGGTGAATATCAATGGCGCTGTGCGTTGATTGCTTTAGCGCTGGTCGTTCCGCCGGGACTGATCACGCTGATTCTGTCTGACAGGCTCGCGAAGACTTCGCTATTTGGTCCGATTCTGGCACTTGCAGTTGGGACCCTGATTCGAGTGGGTGTGGGATTCGGCGGTGCGGCGGTTGTGTTTCTGCTCAACCGAGCGACATTCGAGCCGGACCCGCTCAGCTTTTTCGGCTGGGTGATCGGCGTGTATCTGGTGTCGCTGGCCACGGAGACGGCATTGCTGGCGCGGGCCAACCCCACGACAGCACACAAGCAGGCAGGCGCGTGAAGTTGTCCGGAAGGCGTCAGGCGAGGTGCGGCGATGGCCAAAACTGTTGATCCGTTCAGCCACGTCGTTGATAGTGACCACATCACCTTCTTCGGTGGCCTCAGCCTCCACGGACTTGAAATCGGCGGCATTCCGATCAAGTTCATGGTCTTCATCACGTTCTGCGCGCTGGTTGTCGGCGTGTCGATGGTCTGGCTTGGCCGGAAGATGAAGGACGGCGAACCACCGACCGGAAAACTCTGGAATCTGGTTGAAAGCCTGCTCTTCTTCGTTCGCGACAAGATCGCGGTTCCTGGCATCGGCGAGCACGACGCTAACAAGTTCGTCCCGTATCTCACCACGGTCTTCCTGTTCATCTTCATGATGAACCTGCTGGGTATCATCCCCTTCCTCGGTTCGCCCACAGCATCTGTTGCTGTAACAGCGGCGCTGGCCCTGGTGAGCTTTTTCGTGGTTCACTCCGCTGGCATTCTCCAGATGGGTGTGGGGAAGTACCTGAAGAGTTTCATCCCGCACATCGACATCGAGGGCGGGGCGGTGATGAAGGGGCTGGGGTTTGCCATCACCATCGGTATGGCGATACTCGAGTACGCGACGGCGTTCATCCGCGCGATCGTACTCGCCGTTCGTTTGTTCGCCAATATGCTGGCCGGACACACGGTTCTGTTCATGCTGCTATTCTTCGTCTCGATGGTGGCCGACCCCGACTACAAGGTCGATGCCGTCTCGGGGTTGTCGGAGAGCATGCAGACCGCGATCTGGGCTGGGACTTCGATCTTCAGCATTGCCCTGGTCTCCGCACTGAGTCTTCTGGAGCTGTTCATTGCGGGACTTCAGGCGTTTATCTTCACGTTCCTGACGGCAGTCTACATCGGGCTGGCGAAACATCCGCCACACTAACCCGCACGAGATTACGCGTTTCACAACCAAACTGGAGGTTCCGAGCGATGCGATTCGTTAACGTGCTGCTGCTGGCCTTGCTGGTCGTCCTCGCCACCACTGCCCCGGCCTTCGCCGGCACCAACTCCGGCGCCTATGCGGGCCTGGGCAGCGGTATCGGCATGGGTCTGTCCATCATCGGGATCGGCGTGGGCATCGGGCTTGTCGGCTATGCCGCTCTCGCCGGGATCGCGCGTCAACCAGAGCAGGCCGGCGCGATTCAGGGCGCGATGTTCATCCTCGCGGGCCTCGTCGAAGGTGCCGGCATCATCGCGCTGGTGCTTTGCCTCGCTCAGTTGTTCCTGTGATTGGGCCGGCCACACGGTAACGTGGGCATCAGCGAGGGACACCACCATGCGAATCGCATTACAACACAAGCTCTTCGCGCTCGCTGCGCTGGCGGCTCTGGCCTTCAGCGCGCCGGCGCGAGCAGAGAAGGCAGAAGCCGATTCACACAAGGCCGGCGCGGCCAAGCAGGCTCTGTTCGTGAAGGACGGCGACCACTACCGCCCGGCGACCGAGGCGGAACTGAAAGCCGCGGCACCCAGCCACGACGACCACGGCGGAGGCGGCGGGCTGAGCTTCACAGGCATCCACCGCTACGATCTCGGCATCTACACGCTTATCGTCTTCGGTATCCTGATGTTTGTTATGGCGAAGTTCGCATGGCCACACATCAGCGAGGGCCTGACGAAACGCGAGACGACCATTCGAGGCGCCATCGATGAGGCGCGGCGCGACCGTGCCGAGGCTGCGGAGCAACTCGCCCGCACCAAAAAAGAGATCGGCGCAACGGCGTCGAAGGTCGAGGCGATGATCGCCGAGGCCAGGCGCGATGCCGACGCCCTCAAGGCCACCAAGATGGAGGAGGCCGAGAAGGACGCCGCCGCCACACGCGAACGTGCTAACCGCGAGGCCGCTGCCAAGAAGGAAGCCGACCTCAAGGATGTGCAACACCAGGCGGTAGAACTCGCCGTGCTGATTGCGACCAAGGCACTCCGCCAGCAGGTTTCCATCGAGAACCAGCGCAAATTGCTCGACGAGTCGATCGCCGAGTTGAACGCGAATGCCGGCGCGAACCAGGCCTAACGGTGGAAATGCCACCTGTTCCCTGCAGAGATGCAGGGAATCGCCGCTCACCAAGTGACGAACGAAGCCTCCCACGACTGCTTTCCCGAACGGGGGAACGTTGAGGAGGCGAGTCTTCGAGAACTGAAATGGCCAACGTCGAAGCCAAACACGAAACGGTGCTCGATGCCGGAACGGCACGGTCCCGACTGGCGCGCGTCTACGCCGAGGCCTTGCTCGCCGCGGCCGTGAATGAAGCGCCAGAACGTGTGGACGAGGTCGGCGTGGAGCTTACGGAATTCGTTCGGGGCGTCCTTTCACACCCGGACATTGGCTCATTTCTGGTCAGCCCGGCAGTTGGGAAAAAGAAGAAGGTAGCAGCCCTCAACCCGGCACTCGAAAACGCTTCCGAACTGCTCCGGGGATTCATCGGCGTTCTGACTCAGAATAACCGACTCGACCTGCTTCGCAACATCAGCGCCGCCTACCAGCAACTCCTCGATAAACGCGCAGGCCGCGTGCCCGTGAAGGTGACGGCGGCTGTCGAGTTGACCACCGAGGAACACGAACAGCTCGTGACCAACCTCCGGGCGATGCTTCAGCACGAACCTGTGCTCAACGTCCGTATCGACCCTGACCTGCTCGGCGGGTTGGTGGTCCAGGTCGGTGACTCCGTCATCGATACTTCCGTTCGTACACGGTTGCAATCGCTCCGCTCAATCCTGCTCGCGCAATAAGTAGGACAGGCTTCCGGCCTGTCCCTGAAGGGGCATACGAGATGGCAACGAAATCATCGGCCAGCGAGATCATTAGCGTCCTCGAGAACCAGATTCGTAACTTCGACCGCAAGGTCGAAACCCGCGCTGTCGGGCAGGTGCTGGAAGTCGGCGACGGCATCGCCCGCTGCTATGGCCTTTCCGAGGTCATGGCAGGCGAACTGGTCGACTTCCCGGAGGCCGGAGTCAAGGGTCTCGCGTTCAACCTGGAAGAAAACTCGGTCGCAGTCATCATCCTCGGCGACTACCTGAAGGTCACCGAAGGGATGGAAGTCCGTACGACCGGGGAACTCCTCTCGGTGCCCGTTGGTGAAGGGCTCATCGGCCGCGTCGTCGATGCGCTGGGCAATCCGATCGATGGCAAGGGGCCGATCCAGGCCACCACGCGCCGACTCGTCGAAAGCG
>CAYRDG010000004.1:0-122462 GCA_964422915.1 uncultured Frigoriglobus sp.
GCGTCTGGGTCGGCGTAAATCTGGTCCGCCATTTCGGCTGCACGCTGCCGATCCAGCTTTGGCATCTCGGCAAGGGCGAGATTGACCCTTACCTGCGCCGGCTCCTCAGGCCGCTCGGCGTCGAATGCGTCGATGCCCGCGAGGCCGAGAAGGAACACCCCTGCCGGATTCTGTGCGGGTGGGAACTGAAACCGTTCTCCACGCTGCACTCGCCGTTCGAGGAAGTGCTGTTCCTCGACGCCGACTGCGGCCCGTGCCGCGACGTGACTGAAGTCTTTGCCTGGCCCGAGTACCAGGAGAAGGGCGCGATCTTCTGGCCCGACTACGGCTGCTGGCAGCTCAAGCGCGACGTTTGGGAAATCTTCGACATCCCGGAAGTCGCCGCCCGCTGGCGGAGTGAAGTGGCATTCGAGAGCGGCCAATACCTGATCAACAAGTCGCGCTGCTGGCGCGAACTCCGCATGGCCCTGTGGTACGCCGAGCACTCGGACTTCGTGTTCCGCGTTGTCTACGGCGACAAGGAGTGCTTCCACCTGGGCTGGCGCAGGCTCGGCAGCGACTACGCCATGCCGGGTAAAGCGCCCGGCTGGAACCAGCACACCATCGTGCAGTGGGACTTTCGCGGTCAACAGATGTTCAACCACCGCTGCCAGGACAAATGGAAGATCGGCGGCGGCAATCGTCGGAACAACTCCCTTGCCAACGAGGAGCTGTGCTTCAACCTCGTGGCCGACCTGCGCAAGCGCTGGGCCGGCGTCCTCTGGCGCAACCCGGACCCGCTTCCCGAGGAACAACGGGTCATCGACGAGTTGACCGGCCGGCGCTACCTGTACCGACGGGTCGGACACGACGAGCGGCCGTTGCGACTGGAGCCGGAGCGAAAGGTCGGTGAAGGCGCGGCCGACTGCGAGCGCCGCTGGGACGTGAACATCGACGACGGCCACACCATCCTGACGCTCAGCCGCCTGGATCGGCCGACCTGTCACCTGCAACGCAACGGAGACGGTTCCTGGCACGGGCAATGGCTCGAACACGAGCGCATGCCGATCGAGCTTATTCCCTTGGAGGCCTGATCATGGCGATCCCATCGCATGTCCTGTCCGGCCGCGCCGACCTGGAAGAAGTCAGCCGTCGCCGAGCCGCCGGCGTCTATTACGGCGATCATCTTCTGCTCTGTCGGTTACTGGGGGACTTCCTGGCCTTCGTCGATACCCGCGACCTCATGCTTGGTCCGCGTCTCGTGCTGGATGGTTTTTGGGAGTCGTGGGTGACTGTCGCCATCGCGCGGCATCTGCGGCCCGGCATGCGCTGTGTCGATGTCGGCGCGAACTACGGCTACTACACGCTACTGATGGCCGCCGCGTGCGGCCCCGAAGGTCGCGTCGTAGCCTGCGAGCCGAACCCGCTCCTGGCCGAGACGTACCTGCCGCAGAACATGGCCCTCAACGGCTTCTACCACGGTGTCGAAATCTGCCCGAAGGTCATCGGCAACCTCGACGACCGCACCGTGGAGTTCGTCTTGCACGACGGCGACTTTGCCACGTCGTCGCTGGAGCGCTGGGCCTACGCGCACCGCTCCGGGAGCGTCCAGGTGCCGGGAGTCACGCTCGACCGCCTCTGCGCCGACTGGCCGCGTCTCGACCTGGTGAAGATCGACGCCGAGGGCGCGGAGGCCCTGGTCTGGGAAGGGATGCAGGAAACCCTGCGCCGCTTCTCGAACACCGCCGTGGTCCTCGAACTGCACCTCCAGCGCGACCCGCCGCAGACTGTCGGATTCCTGCACGAAATCGAACGCGCCGGCTATCCCCTCCGGTCGATCAACTACGAGGGCGAGGTCGTCCCCGTCGAGGCCGGCGCGATCCTGGCCCAGCCGCAAGAGCACTGGACGCTGTGGCTACGGAAGTGACGTTGCCACGGGTACTCAGTGCAGATGTACGCACGTCCTCCAAGGAGAGCGCCCTTGACAACATGCGAGATTTCGCATATACGCCAATAGCGGGTCAGGCAGGCGCTTTGAAAAGACCGGTCCCGAGGAGAGGTGGGATGCAGGACAACCTCCGGCGCTTCAAAGCGGGAGTTTTTCAGGCGCTGGCGCATCCAACCCGTATCGCCATCGTCGAGTTGCTACGCGATGAGCGAGAGGTGTCCGTTAGCCGAATCCATGAGCACCTTGATCTTGAACAGGCCAATGTTTCTCAGCATTTGGCCGTGCTGCGTTCCAAGCATCTAGTCACGACGCGAAAAGACGGCAATCAGGTGTTCTATTCCCTACGTGATCCCGTCCTCGGCAAAGTTCTTGACCTGATGAAACGGTATTTCCAAACGCATTTGAACGAGGCACTCGAATTACTCAACGACATGAACTCTGAGGATACCACATCCAATTAGGATCGGTGCGGGAAGTGAAGCACTCAGACCACACGAACGACATAACACGAGGGATTAAGCAAGAGGCGACCAACGATGCAGCTAACGGTTCGGGACGTGGGCAAGCACCTGAATGTCTCGGAGTCTACGGTGATTCGGTGGATTAAGCAGCGAAACCTGCCTGCCCGGCAGGTGGGAGGGCAATACCGCGTCAATCGGGCCGAACTGTTTGAGTGGGCGACCGCGAACAACGTAAAGGTCTCTCTAGAATTGTTTGACCGCCTCGAAGTAGACGCGGAATCCGTGCCAAGCCTGGCCGACGCGTTGGAAGTTGGCGGAATCTATTATCGACTTCAGGATACCAACAAGGAACAAGCACTTCGCGCGTTGGTGCAGGTCTTGCCATTGTCTGAAACTGTGGACCGAGACATGCTTCTCCGGCTTTTTCTCGCCAGGGAAGCCGCCTCCTCGACCGCCCTCGGCGACGGGATCGCCATCCCACACGTGCGCAACCCGATTCTCCTGCATGTTACGCAACCGACGGTCACCCTTGCATTCCTCTCGCAGCCGGTCGATTTCGGGGCGTTGGATGGCAAGCCGGTTCACGTCCTCTTTTCCATCATCAGCCCGACGACCCGTTGTCACTTGCAGTTGCTCTCGCGGTTGGCGTTTGCTTTTCACGATGGCGGATTCAGGGAAACTGTGATTCGCCAGGCCCCGCGCGAGGAGATCATGCGGGAGGTTCGCCGTGTCGAGTCGGGCATGGGCGGGCACGCGATCCAGCCGGGAAAGGCGGCACAATAGCATGGATGCCCTTCTCGTCGCGATCATCCTTCAGGTGCTGGCCGGGATTACAGCCTTCGCCTTGTCGAAATGGCCTCGCGCAGCAACCGCCCTGGGAGCCGGTGGAGCTGTGGTCGCTTGCCTTGTGGGGCTTGCTCCTGCGCTGCGCGTTCTGTTGGGTGGCGCGCCGGAGTCTTTACGACTTGCCTGGGATGCTTCGCATGGAGCCTTCTGTGTGGAAATTGACGCCCTGAGCGCGTACTTTCTGTTGCCGGTCCTGGGGCTGTCGGCTCTTGCAGCAGTGTATGGTGGCGACTATCTGCTCGCATACCGCCACAAGAAGCCGCTGGGCGCGTCGTGGCTCTTCTTTAACGTGTTCGTTGCCGGGATGGTGATGGTTGTCGTTGCCCGAACCGCCCTCCTGTTCCTGGTGGCCTGGGAGGTGATGTCCGTTGCTGCTTATTGCCTGGTGACCTTCGAGCACGAGAAACCCGAGGTGCGTCGGGCCGGCTGGGTCTACCTGATCGCGGCCCATATCGGCATGGCATTTCTCTTACTTGCCTTCCTGCTCCTGGGTCGCGATGCCGGGAGCTTGGAGTTCGAGGCGTTCCGCGCTTTGTCGCCCCTCGATGCCGGTTGGGCAGGGTTGATTTTCTTGCTCGCCCTGATTGGCTTCGGCACAAAAGCGGGTTTAGTGCCGCTCCATGTTTGGCTCCCCGAAGCGCACGCGGCGGCTCCTTCTCACGTTTCCGCTTTGATGTCGGGTGTGATGATCAAGATGGGTGTTTACGGCCTACTGCGCATTCTCACGTTCTTGGGCGAACCCGCGATGTGGTGGGGGCCGACATTGGCCGGAATCGGTCTTGCGACGGGCCTCATCGGCATCTCATTGGCCCTGTGTCAACGCGATGTGAAGCGGGTGCTGGCCTACTCCAGCATCGAAAACATGGGGTTGATCGCCCTTGCTCTGGGTGTCGGGTTGTGGGGATGGGCAAGCCACCTGCCCGTCGTGGCCGTGCTGGGAATGTCCGCCGCATTGCTCCATGTCTGGAATCACGCACTCATGAAGGGGCTCATGTTCTTCGCTGCCGGGAGCATCTTGCACGGGACTGGCACCAGGGACATGGAAAGACTCGGCGGCCTGATGAAACGGATGCCGTGGACGGGGGCCACCCTGATTGTGGGTGCCGTGGCGATAGCCGCCCTGCCGCCCCTGAATGGCTTTGCCAGCAAATGGCTGATGTATCTGAGTCTCATGAAGTGCGGATTCGCAACCAACGACAGCCGCAGTTTGGCAGCGTTGTTGGCTGTCGGTCTCCTGGCCATGATTGGCGGGCTGTCGGTGGTTGCCTTCGTTCGCCTCTCCGGCATCGTTCTGTTAGGTTCGCCGAGAAGCGAAGCCGCTCGGCACGCACATGAGTCGTCGGTGTGGATGCTCGGGTCGATGCTGGTACTTGTTGGGTTTTGCCTGCTGCTTGCATTGCTCCCCCAGACGGCAATCGCCTGGTTTCACGGCGTCCTCGATCAAGTCCTGGGTCAGGCCCCCGGCACATTCTCGACGGAGCAAGAATCCACTGGAGCGCCGCTCAACGTCGTGGGCAATCTCAACGCTGGGACGTTGATCGCCCTCGGGGCAGTCGCCTTGGCGTTCGTGGCCTGGTCGCGGAAGGCGGTGCGCGTACAAGGTCCAACCTGGGGATGCGGCTACCTCAAGCCGACCGAACGGATGCAGTACACCGGGCGGTCGTTCTCCGAAATCATTGTCGAGTACTTGTTGCCGCGCTTCCTGCGGCCGCGGACGCGTAGCAAGCCCCCAGGAGGCTTGTTCCCTTCCAAAAGTGACTTTGATTCGGAATGCAATGACCCGATCAGCGAGAAGGTATATGAGCCATTCTTCCACCGCTGGGCAGAGCGATTCTCCCGGCTGCGCATATTCCAACAGGGAAGCCTACACGTCTACTTAATCTATATCGTGCTTACGGTCATAATTGCCTTGGCCTGGGTTTCTTTCCGCACATGGCGGGGTGCGTCATGAGCGAAATGCTGATACTTATCGGGATTGCCCTGGTCGCGATCAGTGGCCTACCCGGTCTGTCGTGGAAGCGGCATTCGACCACCGGGCAATGGGTGACCACCTCGCTTATGGTTCTCGGGGCGTCTGTTGGGCTAGGAGGAGTTGGTGCATTCTGGGCTGCAGGCAACAGTCAGCCCGTCGTGCTAACTTGGTCACTCCCAGTCGGCGAGTTCAACGTGGCCGTGGATGGGCTGTCGGCCATTTTCCTGCTGCCGATCTTCCTGATCTCGCTTTTGGGGAGTGTCTATGGCTTGGGGTACTGGAAGCAGACGGACCATCCCCAGAATGGGCGAAAGCTGCGGTTGTTCTACGGCACTCTGACAGCCGGCATGGCCCTACTGGTGATTGCCCACAACGGCATTCTGTTTTTGTTTGGCTGGGAGGTGATGGCGTTGTCGGCCTTCTTCCTTGTAACCACGGAAGACCAAGAAAAGGAGGCACGCGAAGCAGGCTGGATTTATCTGGTGGCGGCACACGCGGCGACCTTGTGTCTCTTCGCGCTCTTCGCGTTACTGTATGCGGCCAGCGGGTCGTTCGCGTTGGTTCCACTGGCTCAAGATAGTCTAACGTCGGGCATGGCGACGGCGATCTTCGTCCTGTCACTCATCGGGTTCGGCCTGAAAGCCGGCATCATGCCGCTGCACATCTGGCTTCCCAGTTCTCACGCGATAGCGCCCAGCCATGTTTCAGCCATTATGTCGGGCGTCATCATCAAGATGGGCATCTATGGATTGGTTCGGATAACTTCGCTGTTACCGAATCCGCCTCTGGATTGGGGAATATCGCTCCTGTTACTGGGCGTCGTCTCTGGGGTTCTTGGTGTAGCCTTCGCCATCGGTCAGCACGACATGAAGCGGCTTCTGGCCTACCACAGTATTGAGAACATCGGCATCATCGTTATGGGTCTTGGTCTGGCACTGATTGGTCGTTCGCTGGGTCGGTCGGACTTGATCATCCTCGGCCTGAGTGGCTGTCTGCTGCATGTCTGGAATCACGCCTTATTCAAGGCCCTACTCTTCTTCAGTGCCGGCTCTGTCATCCATGCGGCGCGCACGCGCGAGATCGATCACCTCGGCGGACTGGCGAAGGAGATGCCGTGGACGGCGCTCTGCTTCTTGATCGGAGCGGTCGCCATCTGTGGGCTACCGCCTTTGAACGGCTTCGTTAGTGAATTTCTCATCTACCTCGGCCTGTTCAACACCCTTGGGACCAAGGAAGGAACATCATTCGCCAGCGCGGCTATCGCCGCGCCCGCTCTGGCACTGATCGGTGCATTGGCAGTGACTTGCTTTGTGAAGGTGTACGGGGCTGTCTTCCTGGGTAGCGCTCGGTCGGAACATGCTCGCCATGCCCACGAATCTTCAGCAAGCATGATCGGACCGATGGGGGTGTTGGTTGCCTGCTGCGTCCTGATCGGATTGGCCCCGCTTCTGATTGTTCCCATTTTGGGGCAAGGGGTCTCGGCCTGGGCGTCGGACCTAAAGGAGGCCGGCCTCCGCCTCTCCACGCTGGCTCCGCTGGGCTGGCTCACGGTCATGGGCCTGCTGTTGATCGCCACCCTGCTGCTCGGGGGTGTCGTGCTGTGGTTGCGCCTGCGGCACAGCGTTGTGGAGAGGGGCGTAACTTGGGGCTGCGGCTATGCTGCTCCGACGCCGAGGATGCAGTACACCTCGTCCTCCTTCGCCCAGATGCTCGTGGGGCTGTTCGGCTGGGTATTGCGTCCCCGCGCACACAAGCCCGAGGAACAGCCGCTGTTCCCGCAGAAGGCGGCGTTTCGGAGCGAGGTGCCGGACACGGTACTCGATGACGCTGTGCTGCCGGTGTTCCATCTCGGTGCCTGGCTGTTTTCCTGGGTCCGTGTGCTTCAGCAGGGAAGCGTCCAGGCCTACCTGCTGTACATCTTCATCGCGCTGATCGCGCTGCTCCTCTGGCGGTAGAAGGAACGTGATGTACACGGTGCTTCATAACACGATTCACGTCCTGCTGGCCCTGACGATGCCTCCACTGCTGTTGGGCGTCATCGCAAAAACCAAGGCCCTGTTCGCCGGCCGGGTGGGGCCGCCGATCCTGCAGCCGTATTACGACCTCATCAAGCTACTTCAGAAAGGGTCGGTTTTCAGCACGACAACGACCTGGGTGTTTCGGGCCGGTCCCGTCGTCGGCATGGTAACCTCCGTCATCGCACTGCTGCTGATTCCGCTGGCCGATGCTGGCGCGCCGATCACATTTACAGGCGATCTCATTCTCCTGGCGTACTTGCTCGCTCTGGGTCGTTTCTTCACGGCCTCGGCAGCACTGGACACTGGCTCATCCTTCGAGGGGATGGGCGCGGCGCGGGAAGTGACCTTCGCTTGCCTGGCGGAACCGGCGTTGTTTCTGGGCCTTCTCGTCCTGGCCAAGTTGACCGGGTCACTGCAGCTATCCACGATGCTCAGTAGCTCGCTCGGGTCGCACTGGACTACTGCCGGGGCGTCCTTGGCCCTTGTCTTAATGAGTTGGTTCATCGTCCTACTGGTGGAGAACTCGCGCATACCGTTCGATGATCCGAACACGCACCTGGAACTGACCATGATCCATGAGGTCATGGTGCTTGACCACAGCGGTCCTGCCTTGGGAATGATCCTCTACGGGGCCGCGCTGAAACTCTTTGTGTTCGCGGCCTTGATAGTCCGCTTGGCCTTACCATTCTCTACCGGCTCTCCCTGGCTCGACTGGCCGATCTTCATCGGTGGGATGCTCGTTGTTGCGGTCGTGATCGGAGTGGTGGAATCGACCATCGCACGCTTGCGGCTGACGCATGTGCCCGTACTCCTTGTCGCAGCCTGCATGTTGTCAGCCTTTGGCATCGTCCTGCTGGTGAGGTGAACCGATGATGCAGCTTCTTGATCCGCTGTTGATCATGGCCCTGGCGCTCAACTTCTTCGCCCTGGGAGTGAGTCGGATTCGGGCCGTAATCAATGCGGTCGCCCTCCAGGGCATCTTGCTGGGCATTATGCCCCTGTTCGTTCATCCTGAAATCGGGCTCCGCGTCATACTGCTGGTTGTCGTTACGGTCGGCTTGAAAGGGCTCATAATCCCGAGTGTTCTCGCGCATGCCATGCGGGAGGCCAATATTCAACATGAGATCAAGCCCGTCGTGAGCTTCATGAGCTCCCTCTTACTGGGCGCGGTCGGCACGGGCCTGGCTGTGATATTCTCATCCACACTGCCTCTTGCGGAGGAGCACGCTGGTTCGTTGCTTGTCCCGACCTCGCTCTCCACCGTGTGTGCCGGATTCCTGATGCTGACGACGCGCAAGAAGGCAATCATGCAGGTGCTTGGCTACCTGTTGCTGGAGAACGGCATCTTCATGTTCGGCCTCCTGCTGCTGGAAGCGTTGCCCTTCCTTCTGGAAATTGGTGTGCTGCTCGATCTGTTTACCGGCGTGTTTGTCATGGGGATCATCATCTACCACATCAACCGCGAGTTCGCCTCGACCAGCACGGAGCACCTGACGGAGTTGAAGGAATAACCGATGATCTACTTACTCATCTTGTTCCCCCTGGCGATGGCGGCGGTAACGTTCGCCTTGCCGTCCAACCGCTTGAGGCCCTGGCTCGTCCTCGCAGGAGCGCTGGGACACCTCGTCCTCGTTCTAGCGATCCTTCTCCAGCCGGGGGACGAAGCTGCCGTTTCCGAGTTGGGCGTGTGGTTAAGACTCGACGCGCTCGGCAAGGTCGTTCTTGGTTTTCTGAGCGTTCTCTTCTTTCTTTGCTCGCTCTATGCACCCGGATACCTGGCCCTCCGCGCTGACAGGCCGAACCGCGTCTTCTGCGCGAACTTGTTGGTCGTATTGGCGATGATGACCCTGGTAACGCTGTCGTACCACCTAGGGCTAATGTGGGTGGCGATGGAAGCAACCACGTTGGCTTGTGCGCCCCTCCTGTACTTCAACCACAACGCCCGCTCGCTGGAGGCGACCTGGAAATACCTGCTCATCGGTTCCGTGGGAATTGCCCTGGCCCTGTTCGGCTCGTTCTTCCTCGCCTATTCATCTTTGAAGGCCGGCCTGGAATCGACGATGCAATTCGACCAACTCGTCCAGCTTGCCCCAAAGCTGTCGCCCCAATGGCTCCACGCGGCGTTCGTCCTTCTGTTCATCGGCTATGGCACCAAGATGGGCCTCGCTCCGATGCATACCTGGAAACCAGATGCCTACGGTGAGGCTCCGGGGATCGTCGGGACTCTACTCGCGGGGGGTGTCACGAGTTGTGCGTTCCTTGCAATTCTGCGTGTCTACCAGATTTGCCGCGCTGGAGCAGAAGCCGACCTTGCTCGCGAGATCATGATCTTCATGGGGTTGCTCTCGATGGCCGTCGCTGCGGTCTTCATGGTCCGGCAGCGTGATTTCAAGCGCATGCTGGCCTACTCCAGCGTCGAACACATGGGCATCCTGGTACTCGGAGTCGGCATCGGGGGGCTGGCCGTGTACGGGGCCTTGTTACATCTCATCAACAACGGGTTGACGAAGGGCGTGCTTTTCCTTTCCGCGGGCAACATCCACCGGGCGTATGGGAGCAAGGTTACGGATGACGTTCGCGGAGCCATTCAACGCGTGCCCCTCTCGGGGGCGTTGTTCCTGGCCGGCTTCCTGGCCATTACTGGTTCGCCTCCGTTCGGGCCGTTCGTGAGCGAGTTCACCATCGTAAACGCCGCGGTCGGCAGCGGGCAATTCCTCGCCGCCGGCCTCTTCCTGTTGCTCATTGGAATTGCATTCATCGGCATGGGGGCCACGGTCCTTGCCGTCGTTCAGGGCAACCCCGCCGAGCGCGCGACAAACAACGGCTATCAGGACAGCTTCGCCACCTGCGCCCCGATCTTCCTCTTCATGGCTCTGGTCCTGCTTCTGGGCCTATACGTCCCCCCTCCTCTTGAGTCGCTCCTGCGTGACGCCGCTGCATTCCTGGAGGTGAAGCAATGAACCGCAACAGCTTCGCAACATTGCATTCGGGGCAGGCGATCCCAAAGGAGCAGATTGAGCAGGTTCCCTTCGCCGACTTTCACCGGACCATCGTGGCCGCGGTCGAGGGTGGACAACGAGTCGCAGCCCTGTTTGGAGACGCTCCGTCCTCGCCGGGAAACGTCGATCTCTATGCGGTTCTCGCCGACAGTACCCGCTCGCTGTTGCGCGTCGGCAAGACAACGCTGGACTCGGATTGCTTTCCCTCGATCACGCCGGAGTGTCCCCAGGTTCACCTCTTCGAGCGAGAAATTGCCGAGCAGTACGGCGCGTGTCCCGAAGGGCATCCCTGGTTCAAGCCGGTTCGTTTTCACGCCTCGTATCGCTCGGGTTACGACGCCTGGGGCCGAAAGCCGAGAGAAGTTCCCGTCATCGGTGTGACTGACTACTACCGAGTCGAAGGTGAGGAAATCCACGAGGTAGCTGTCGGCCCCGTTCATGCCGGCATCATCGAGCCGGGGCATTTCCGGTTTCAGTGCCACGGCGAGCAGGTCTTCCACCTGGAGATCTCGCTCGGCTACCAGCATCGAGGAGCCGAACGAACGCTGGCGGGCGGGCCAACCAAGCGCACCATCCACACGATAGAGACCGTCGCCGGAGACACGTCCATCGGCCATGCGACGGCCTACTGTCAGGCGGTGGAAGCGCTGGTCGGCTGTCAGGTTCCCATCCGGGCTGAGGTCCTGCGCGGCGTTGCTCTCGAACTCGAGCGCCTCGCCAACCACACGGGCGACCTCGGGGCCTTGGCCGGCGATGTGGGCTTCCTTCCGACGGCTTCGTACTGCGGGCGCATTCGGGGCGATTTCCTCAACCTGACCGCTCTCCTGTGTGGCAGCCGATTTGGTCGGGGGAT
Source organism: uncultured Frigoriglobus sp. (assembly GCA_964422915.1). Lineage (GTDB taxonomy): Bacteria > Planctomycetota > Planctomycetia > Gemmatales > Gemmataceae > Gemmata. The sequence continues at coordinate 11,077 of CAYRDG010000004.1, forward strand.
GGTCCGACCCGGAGGAGTTGGGTTCAACCTCGACGACAGCAGACAGCAGCAGTGTTTGGAACGCCTGGAGGCGGCCTATCGGGACGTGGAGAACGCGGTCAACCTGCTGTGGAACTCGGCGTCCGTGCAAGCTCGGTTCGAGGAGACGGGTGTTGTTGAGCAGAAACTCTGTCTGGCCTTGGGGATGGTCGGCCCGGCGGCTCGGGCCTGCGGTGTCGAGCTTGATGCCCGTCACGACTTCCCATCTGGCATCTTCCGGTTCGCCCAGGTTCCTGTTTCTACTTGGACGACAGGTGATGTCTTCGCCCGTGCTTATGTGCGCTGGTTGGAGATTCAGCGGTCCGTGGCGTTCATTCGGGAGCAGTTGCGGGCGTTCCCGGATGGGACGATCCGAGTAGAGATCGGTCCGCTCAAGCCCGAGCACCTCGTCGTGACACTCGTAGAGGGTTGGCGAGGGGAAATCTGCCATGTCGCCCTGACAGACGCGCAAGGCCGGTTCTCACGGTACAAGATCGTAGACCCGTCTTTCCACAACTGGACAGGCGTGGCGATGGCGCTGCGCGACCAGCAGATTTCGGACTTCCCGCTGTGCAACAAGAGCTTCAACCTTTCCTACTGCGGCCACGACTTGTAGGGAGACGGTATGTTACAGATTTCTCTCGCTCGTCTGAAACAGGGGCACCGGACCATCGCCTATCCGTCACAGGAACCGACGCTTCCTGACTGTCTTCGCGGGCTTCCGGTCGTGGACTCCTCCAAGTGCCCGGTCGGCTGTCGAGACTGTGCCGAAGCCTGCCCGACGAACGCAATTGCCATCGACGACCAAGGCGTCCGTCTGGACCTTGGTCGCTGCCTGTTCTGCACCGATTGCACGCAAGCCTGTCCCGAGGAAGCCATCCACTACACGGCGGAATACCGTTTGGCGACTCGGACACGGGACGATCTTGTGTTGCAAGGCCAGGCGCTGAAGCTAGCCCAGGCCCTGGAAGAGAAGTCGCGCCGCCTCTTTGGCCGGTCATTGAAACTCCGCCAGGTGAGCGCTGCGGGTTGCAACGCCTGCGAAGCGGACCTGAACGTGCTCAACACAGTCGTCTTCGATCTGGGCCGCTTCGGCATCCAGTTCGTCGCGTCCCCGCGGCATGCGGACGGTATCGTCGTTACCGGCCCAGTCAGTGAGAACATGCGCACCGCTCTGCTGGAAACCTACGCTGCCATTCCCGCCCCCAAACTGGTCATCGCGGTCGGGGCATGTGCCATCAGCGGCGGTCCCTACGTGGACAACCCAGAAGTCCACAACGGTTGTGGGTCGCTTGTGCCCGTGGACCTGTACATTCCCGGCTGCCCGCCACACCCAATGACCATCTTGGATGGACTACTGCGCCTGCTCGGTCGGCTTGACCAGCGATCATGAGATCATTGAACTCGGGAGTGGTACGTTCGCGGAAACCGGCCGAACGAGACGCCAAACACGGATAGCATCAATTGGCAACGACTTCCAAGACCGCACAGCCGCGAGTTGTCACGAAGCCGGATTCGCTCGAGGGGAGGTAACTCGGAGAGAAAAGCCTGATGGGTGTTGAGGAGCGCGCGTATTGTTACGAAGAGTGTTCCTCTCGCGGAGCTTTTGTAGCCCGGTTCGAGTTTCCGGGACCAACGGGTTGACGGAGAACGCCGAGAGCAGCCGCTCTCGGCGTTTCGCGTTTACCGCCTTTCCCGCAACGCTTTCCGACCATCCCGAAGCAGTCCCGAAACTCTCCGTTTCGAGAGAGACGAGTTGGGGTCCGAGAGGAACCTTGACTGTTCCTCTCGGACCCCGAAACTCTCCCGCCAAATCTCTCAGAGTCTCTGGTTACCACCCCCCGAAAAGTTACCAATCCGTTTCCTCTCGGACCCTCGTTGCGTCAACTCGAACGGCTTCTGCAAACGCCTACAGATAGAGCGTCTCGTTTCCGTTCCGTCCGACAGCCGACCGGCCGTGCCGCGTAGGTCGCTGTGGGCATCTCCCCTCTCCCTGAGGAGTTGTCCGCCATGCGACGAAAGGCTACCGTGCCGCGGAGTAAGCCCCTACCGAGTGCCGACCACAAGACCGCCGATCCGCCAGAGACGGCGGCGGAACACGAAGTACGTCTTTGGCTGGAGCAGATCGTCCGTAACGGCGAGCGGTCTACCTCCCCGCCCGCTGACCCCGCGGAGAACGACCGATGTTGACCGCTGACCCAAGCCCGCCACCGAGCCGTATCACCTGACACGCGACGGGCAATCACATCCCATTAGCGATTCAGCAGCTGGCCGATCAGCACGCGGACCTGCGACACGGTCAGTGCCATGCGCAAGCGATTGCGGCTCCTGGATCATTTCTTGGCAGGTACAGCCGGACATCGACCAGTGTGTGCTCGCGGCGGCTGACTTAGCCGAGGTAAATTTGGTGTCCTACTCGCTGAGCAGCGCAACGACGTCCATGCGGTTCAGGGCGGCCGTCGCCTTAACCACGGCCGCCGGGTTTCGTAGATCGGCCGTCGGCGTCGCTTGCAGTTGTGAGTACGCCTTCCAGCGCTCTGGGCGTCGGACCTTCCCGTTGTAGTAGGGCATCTGGTACGCGATCAGGAACGTTCGCCGCTCCGGCGAGGTCCGAAAGCCCACCTGGGCGAGCAATAGCCGTTTGCGACCTCGGGGGACGATCAAGATGTGGAGAGCTTCAATCGCATGTTGAATGCCCAACTTGACCCGAAGACGGAGATCGTTAGAGGGGTCGGCTGCCAGCGCTTCGGCCAATGATCGGAACCCACCCCATGTTTCCGCCATCGGCGAAGATTCGGCCCGCTGCGCTTCGGCCAACTCGCCCGCGATGCGCCGGCGCTCCGCGTTGTACTCCGCGAGCTTCGTCGCCACGACATCGACAATATCCGGATCGTCCATTTTGCCAGTCCAGACGCTGATCAGCTTCTCGACGCGGGCCAACTCGCCGGCGAGCGATTCCGACTTCGATGACCCCCGCTGCGCCGGCCACAAGTCTTTAGCTTTGATCTCCCTCAACAATGACAGGATGGCCGTCTCGAATGCTGCCGCCGGGAAGCTAACCCAGGGGAGGGAGCTTGACCCGTCGCGCCCACCGCGAGGGCAGATCACCCGCGGGTGCTGCCCACCGTAGTTCCAGTACGACATCGGCATCCCATCGCGGGCGTCGCGGATCAGGTTCGAGAAGAGATAGACCGACTGACCGCGCCGACCCCGGCCGACTTTTGCCCGCCGGTCGATGATTCCTTGTACCACGTCGAAGGTTCGCTTGTCGGTCACCGACGGGAAATAGTCCTTAACCGGCGGCAGCGCACTATCCTTGCGACGTCGATAGGGGGTGTACTCGCCGATGCAGGCGCGGGACCGAACGACATGCCAGATCAAGGTGGATGACCACTTCACCGGGCTCTTGCGACGCTCCTCCGGCGGCAGGTGAGATTGACCTCGGTCGGAGATCGTCTTGAGTCCCATCGTCGGCGTGCCACGGTCGTTAAGGATGCGGGAGATTCCCGTCGTGCTGTGCCCGTCCCGAATCAACTGGAATATCTCCCGGACAATCGGAGCGTGTCCATTGAGGATCAGTTTGCCACTCACTGCGCTGATCCAGCCCGGCAACCTGTGCGTGACAATGCGGCCCGGCTTCGCTTCACGCTGCTTGCGACCCCAGGACGCCAACAGTCTCTCGGATTTGATCGCCGACTCGGAATGACCCCGGCTCAGTTCCATTACGGCATACATCAGCGAGGGCAGGTCAACGGGTTTCTTGAACTCCGTCACGACCGGAGTGAGCTGTACCACGACGATGCCCCGGTTTACGATGGATAGGAATAGCTCCGTCGCTTCGCCTACGGACTCCCGGCTGATCCGATCCAGGTTCTCAACAAGCAAGTAGCTTCCCTCTTCGACCCGACCCGACCGGACATGGCCTAAGAACTTACTCAAAGCGTAGGCGTCGAAGTCCTTTCGCTTGAATGCCGACCGTCCGGCATCAGTCAGCTTGAGTGACTGATCCAGGGCGACCTCCGGCCGGTCGGCTAGCCACTTGTCACGGGCCACTCCCTGGCGACGGAGTGAATCACCGGAAGCTTGCTGTGGACTGGAAAACCGCACGTAGCTGTAGGCAACTCCCATCTGACATTCCTCCCGAGCGACGATTCTGGACAATCATCAAACTACAGGGTGCGATCCACGCAGTCTACTAAATTGTAAAACTGATGGGCAACTGCTTCTGGTATGTCGCACCGCAATCGGTGGGCGAGACGCGGCTGGGTACGCCCGGCGAAATCTGGATCATTCCCACACCGTGGGTGCGCATCGTGCCCGATGCGCGGAGCTATGTGAAGGCGTATCAGGTGGCTGCACCTGGCGTACCGTCGGAGTCGTTCAGCCCTGACGAAGTGATTCACCTGAAGTACCCCAACCCTCTCGATCCGCACTACGGCCTCTCGCCGCTGCAAGCCAACGCGCTGACTGTGGATGCAAATACCGAACTGCTGAAGTCTCGCTACCAGACTTTCCTCGCCGGACAGCGGCCAGGAGTTGTACTCCACACGGAGCAGTTGCTCACAGATCAAACTGTGGCGCGACTGGAAGAGAAAATCAGCGCGAAGTTTGGTGGTCGCGACAACTGGCACAGGCCGCTCGTGCTCGAACAGGGCCTCAAGGCAAGCCCGTGGACGCTGACACCCGCGGAGATGGACTTTCTCAACTCCTCGAAGATGACGCGTGACGAGATCCTCGCGGTGTTTCGAGTACCGCCGCCGATCACCGGAGTGGTGGAGAACATGGGTCTGGGGGCAGACATCTGGTTCGGCGCGCGCGTCATGTTCTGCGAGGGGACGATTCAGCCGAAGCTCGACCTGATCGGTCAGGCACTGACTCGCGATCTTGCAGCGCGATACGGGCCGGATGTGGTCGTGAGTTTCCCCGATTGCTCGCCACGAAACGCCGACCAGCGCCGCAAGGACGACGAACTCGACGCGAAGCTCGGGCTGCGGACCTTCAACGAGATTGGCAAGAGCCGCGGACTGGAGCCATTCCCCGACCCTCGCTTCGACAAGCCGATTTTGCCTGCTGATCTGCAAGGCTCGCCGTCTCCGGACGCGAGCGAGTAATTCTCATCCCACAACCTGGAGTTTCCATGAGTCCCACACTTCGGGCCGATCCGTCGGCGCGCACCCTGAATGTCGACACGGCACAGATGCGCGTGCGCAGTGTCATCACGACCAGCGAGGCCGACCGCGCCGGAGATGTGATCGATCCGCTGGGGATCAACAATCGTGACGAGTTCATGCTCAACCCCATCGTCCTGTGGGCACACGACCGCGTTCGCGTGCCGCCGATCGGCGTGTGCGAGTGGCTCGACGTGCAACCGCGCCGCATCGTCGCCGAAACTCGCTTCGCGCAGGACGTGCCGTTCGCGGAAGACCTCTTCCGGCTCTATGAGCAACATGTGCTGCGTGGCTGGTCGATTGGCTTCCTGCCCCGAAAGGCAAAACGCGTCGCGCGGCCTGGCGGCTCCACGTCACTGCATGTGGCCGAGTGGGACTTGCTCGAATACTCCGCGGTGCCGATTCCGGAAAACCCGGGCGCGTTGACAGTGGCTCTCCAGAAGGGCCTCGTCCGAGATGTGACTCTTCGCGACTGGCTGACGCTCGTGCCCGATGAGCGCGGCGGCCAGTTCTGGCGCGCCTCTGATGTGATGAGTGAGCTGTTTGTCTGAATCACATCCAAGCCCTCATTCCAACAGGGCGGATTGTGAGCCGGTGTTTCCCGTCCCATTTCCTGGAGGTGTTTTCCATGTCCACGACGACTCTACCTGTCGAAAAGTTCCAGACTCGCGACGACCTGGTTTCGTTCATCGAACAGCACGCCACAAGTGCCGTCGAGAAGGCGACACGCGTGGAACGCCGCGTGCCGTGGGTGACAAGCGGCCCCGTGTGCAACGACTCCGCAGGCTACAGCGTGTTGAAGGCCGCAGCCTTCGCGCTCGGCTTCGTCGGCCCGGATCAGGCCAAGGAGGAGATTCACACACACCAACAACTGCGCGATCTCTACGCGGGTTACGGCTTCTCACCGCATCATGGGCAGCAGTCGTTTCTCGTGCCACTCGCCAGCGCGCACCTGCCAGTGTTCGAGCCAGCCGGTCTGCGGCTCCGCGAAGAGGTTCGCCAGAAGATGACCGCCAACGCCGCGAAGTTCGACCCGGATGAGGCCGACTGGATCGGCCGACGGCTCAATCCGCACCGCAAGGCGCTGGGCACAACGAGCGACACAGCAGGCGGCACATTCGTGCCGTTGCCGATGCTCGGCGAGTTGATCGACCTGCAGCGCAGCCTCGAAGTCTTCGCCACTGCTGGCGCGCGTGAAGTGGCGCTGCCACCGAATGGGCGCGTGCAGTTCCCCAAGCTCACCGCGGCCAGTACCGCATACTGGGTCGGTGAGGGAAGCGCGATCACGGAGAGCCAGCCGACGACCGGAAACCTCGACCTCCAGGCGAAGAAGCTCGGTGTCTTCGTCAAGCTCAACAATGAGTTGCTCCGCTTCGCCAGCCCCAGCGCCGAGGGGTTGGTTCGACTCGACATGGCGCGTGCCGCCGCGTTGAAGGCCGACCTGGCTATGCTCGAAGGAACAGGCGGTACGCAGATCAAGGGGATCACGACGTACAGCGACATCGCAACGCACACAGCAAGCACGACTGGTGCCAACGGCGACACCTTCACTCCGGCAGACGTGGCACTGATGGAGAGTAAGCTGCCCGATGAGGTGGAAGCGCCGTCCGCGTGGGTGATGCGCAAGGCGATGTTCGCGGCGCTGATGAACCGGCGTGCCGACGCTGTGACTGCCAGCGACGGCAAGGGAGCCTTCCTCTTCCGCGATGCGCGCGGCGCCAGCGGACCGCCTGCGGAGTTCTATGGCACGCGCGTGGTTCGCTCGGCTCAGGTGTCGACCGCCCGCGTGAAAGGAAGCGGCACGACGCTCACTTACATCCTGCTCGGCTACTTCCCGGACTGGGTGGTGGCGCGAATGGGTGTGATGGAGTTCCTCGCTAGCGGACTGGGCGATACTGCACTTCAGAACGACATGACGTACCTCCGCGGCATCCAGCATATCGACGCCGGTCCGCGTCATGCCGCCAGCTTCGTGCTCTGCGATCAGCTTCTTGTCGCTTGAGCTGTGATCCACACCGCGAGCCGGCGGCATCACTTCGTGTGGTCCGTTGATTCCGCGCGGAATCAGCGGACGCACTTCCAACCCACCCCGGCTCGGTGGGCTTGTTCCATCACCTTCACCTTCTGGGAGAGTTCCTCATGTCCACGCACATCGGCGATGTCTCGGCGGCTGTCGCAGTCTTGCAGACGGTTGCACCTGCGGTCAGAACTGCCGCGTTCAATGGAGATTCGGTCGATCTCATCGCCAGCGATGGCGACTGCTTCGCGATCCAGCAGATCGGTACGTTTGCCGACGGCCCAACGTGGTCTGGACGCATCGAGGAATCGGCCGACGGCACCACATGGACAGCGATTACCGGCGCGAGCTTCACTGATGTCACCGAATCGGACGACACGCAGGTGATCCGGTTCACGCGAACTGCCCGCTATCTGCGATACGCCGTCACCATCACTGGTTCCAGCCCATCGGCCGGCATCGCCGTGGTCATCGGCGAACAGAAGAAGTCGTTCTGAACCTCCAGGCGTCCCTCGCCCTGATGCCGAGGGACGCTCATTCACCAGGAGCACACATGATCGCCACTCTCTCGGACGTGAAGACGGCGTTGCTCATCACGACCTCGACCGACGATACGCTCCTCACAAATCTGCTGAACGCGGCCGATGCTTATGTCTCGCAGCACACCAGGCGTGACTTCGCAGGCGGCGCATATACGGAAACGCACGCCGCCGGAACGTCGATTCTCTTTCTCACCAACTATCCTGTCACGAGTGTCACGAGCGTGAAGGTCGATTCGTCGCGTCTCTTTGGCACCAACACACTGCTCGATGCTGAAAACTACATCCTGCATGCCGATCGCGGTGTAATCGAATCGCTGAACGGTCCATTCCTGACGCCACGCGCCGGAGTGCGCGACGACTGGCCTGGCTCCGTGCAAATCGTGTATTCCACCGCGACCGGTTCCGTGCCCACACCAGTTCTGGAAGCGTTCTATCAGCTCGTCGGCCACTGGTATCGGCAAGCAAAAACATTCGCCGACCAGGACTACCAGATGCTTCTGGGCCGCACGAGTGACGGCAAAACGTGGTCGTGGAGCATCTCCAGCGGGCTGAAGATTCCACCAGGCGTGCGCGAGTTACTCGCAGTGTACCGCGTGCCAGCGGCGTGACTGGTTCGCCAGCCGAACAGATGCTTCATCGCGTGGAACACGGGCAGAGTGAGCGGGTCGCGTTGCCGTCTCTTCCTCTCTGCGGTAGCCTCAATTACATCCGCTTAACTTCGGGGCCACCCCCGACTCGCCGTCTGCCACGGAGCTTCTCTCATGTACCGATATGCTGTCGCGCTACCGCTACTTGCCGCAGTCGCACTTCTGGTAATTCTTTCACCCACAGATTCCCCTGCCGTGGCGCAGCCGAAGAAGGGCCAGACCGCGGCGGAGCAATCGCTGGCGCAGGTGAAGTTCGCCACGAAAGGGTTGAAGGCGTCGGTGTGGGCGGCGGAACCGACGATGGCCAACCCCGTGTCGTTCTGCTTCGACGAGAAAGGGCGATGCTTCGTCGCCGAGACAGAGCGTTTCGAACACGGCGTGCCAGACACGCGCAGCCACATGTACTGGCTCGATGAAGACCTCGCCAACCGAAGCATCGACGACCTGCTGGCGATGTACAAGAAACACAACTTCAAGGGCTACGAGAAGTATCACGATCAGGTACGAATGGTGTGGGACAGCACCGGGAGCGGCAAGGCCGACAAGAGTATCGTGTTCGCCGGCGGTTTCAACCGCCCGCAAGATGGTCTGGCGGCGGGCGTGCTCGCCCGCAAGGGGCAGGTTTACTTCACCTGCATCCCTGATCTTTATCTGCTGAAGGACACCAACGGCGACGGCAAGGCCGACGTGAGGAAGTCGCTATTCACTGGCTTCGGCCCCACGGTGCAGTTTCTCGGTCACGACCTGCACGGCCTACGCATGGGGCCAGACGGCAAGCTCTACTTCAGCATCGGCGACCGCGGCTTCAACGTGACAACCCAGGAAGGGAAGCAACTCGAATACCCCAACACCGGCGCTGTGTTACGCTGCGATCCAGACGGCGCGAATCTCGAAGTCGTCCACATGGGGTTGCGCAACCCACAGGAACTGGCGTTCGACGATCACGGCAACCTCTTCACCTACGATAACAACTCCGACAGCGGCGACCGCGCCCGCTGGGTGCATATCGTGGAAGGCGGCGATAGCGGCTGGCGTGGCGGCTACCAGTACGGCACGCTCTATCACACACCTGGCGTACCGCAGGGGAATCGCGGTTCGTGGAACGTCGAGAAGCTGTGGATTCCACAACACGAGGGGCAGCCAGCATACATCGTGCCGCCGCTGCTGAACTTCGGTAACGGCCCAGCAGGCATCACACACTATCCGGGCCTCGGCCTCGGCGACCAATTCCAGGATCACTTCTTCGCGTGCGACTTCACATCCAGCGCAGGCAGCAGCAGAATCTGGACGCTCGCAGTGAAGCCGAAGGGAGCAGGCTTCGAGATGGCGAAGGGGCCAGAGCCTTTCATCACGGGCATGGTGCCGACCGACTGCGAGTTCGGGCCAGACGGCGCGTTCTACTGGAGCGACTGGGTCGGCGGCTGGGCGCCGCAGAACCGCGGCCGCATCTTCCGAGTCACTGACGCGGAAGCGATGAAGAACCCGCTGGTGAAGAAAGCACAGACGCTACTCGCCGAAGGATTCTCAAAGAACAGCCTGGACGAACTCGCGAAACTGCTGGCGTTCCCGCACCAACAGGTGCGGCAGGAGGCACAGTTCGAGCTGGCGTCACGCAAGCCAGTCGAGGCAACGAAGGCGTTCGCCCGCGTGCTGAAGGAGTCGAAGAACCCATTGGCCCGGCTGCATGCAGTCTGGGGGCTGGGGATGGTATCACGCACGAGTACAGCAGCATGCGTGCCGCTGTTCGACGCGATCAAGGATAACGATGTGGAAGTCCGACGCGCTGTAATCGAACAACTCGGCACCGCGATCCGCGCCACCGGCAAGCCGGGTGCGAACCCGAGTGCAATCGAAGTTAGCACTGCGATGCGGCAAGCAATGGTCGACCCGAACGACCGCGTGAAGGCCGCTGCCGCGATCGCTTACGGCAAGATCGGCCAGATACTCACCGACCAGAAGACGCCCGGAAATCTGGCGTACTATTCACCCTTGCTCAACCTCCTGAAGGCAAACAACGACAAAGATCCTTACCTGCGGCATGCGGCCGTCATGGGGTTGGTCCATGCGGCGCGCCAGCCTGACGATCTCCTCGGCGCACTCAACGCCGCGAAGGAAGAAGCGAAAGCCAAGTACGACGTGCCGGCCGTTCGTATCGGCGTGCTGCTGGCACTCCGCAAGCACAAGAACGGCAAGTGCGCGGCATTCCTGGCCGATGGCGATCCGCGCGTTGTCGCGGAAGCGGCGCGTGCGGTCTACGACGTGCGACTCTCGGATGCGATGCCGGCGCTGGCAGCACTCGCGGAGAAGCCAGGGCTGGCTGATGCGGTCGCCTTCCGCGCGCTGGCAGCGAACTACCAGCTAGGCACTGCCGATGCCGCCAGGCGTGTCGCGAGCTTCGCCGCACGGCAATCAGAGCCGGCTCACACTCGCGCCTACGCTCTAAAACTGCTGGGCAACTGGACCAAGCCGCCACGACGCGACCCGATTATTGGCGTGACGCTCGACCTCCCGGCACGAGATGCCAAGATCGCCACGGGAGCATTGTTAAAGGCGGGCGCGGGCATCTTCGCAGGCAGCGATGTTGTGCGAAAGGAAGCAGCACAGACCGTCGCCAAACTCAACGCGAAGGAGTTCGGTGCCACACTCGCGGCGCAGGTGAAGGACTCGAAGAACCCTGTGAGCGTGCGGGCCGAATCGCTCGCGGCTCTCGACGCGCTCAAGGACTCGAAGGCGAAGGAGTTGGCGAAGTTCGCACTGGCAAGCAACGAGCCGAAGCTCCGCGCCGCCGGGCGTGCTGTTGAAGCGCGACTCGACCCGGCTGCGGTGGTAAACGTGCTTCCCGCACTGCTGCGTGACGCGAAGGTTTCACTGGCGGAAAAACAGGGCGCGTTCGCGATCCTCGCGGAACAGAAGTCGTCTGAGCAGGCCGACACCACGCTCAACTTCTGGCTCGATCAGTTGATCGCAGGGAAGGTTCCGCCGGCACTGAAGTTGGATATCCTCGACGCTGCCGAGAAGCGGATGAATACACGGAAGCTCAAGCTGCACGCGCCACTCAGGAAAAAGGTGGAAGCGTATCGCGCACAGCAGGCGAAGGCGGCCAGTGCGCCCAACGGCGACAAGCTCGCGGCGTATTCCGAATCGCTCGAAGGTGGCGATTCAGAAAGGGGTCGCAGCATCTTCCTCAACAACGCCGCGGTCTACTGTCAGCGATGCCACAAGCTCGATGGGCAGGGCGGTGAAGTTGGCCCAGTGCTCAACGGCATCGCCGCTGACAAGGAGAAGAACCGCCGCTACTTGCTCGAGTCGATCGTCACACCCAATGCGAAGATCGCAAAGGGCTACGATACTGTGATTCTTCTACTGGCCGATGAGACGACTGTTTCAGGCGTGGTCAAGAGCGAGGACAAGAAACAGATCAAGCTCATGACGCCAGAGAACAAGGAGATTGTGGTGCCCGTGGCGGACATCCTGCGCCGCCGCACAGGGCCAAGCGCCATGCCCGACGATCTGTACAAGAAACTCTCTCACCGCGAGCTTCGGGATGTGGTCGAGTTTTTGTCGAGCTTGAAGGAGCCACCGAAGAAGTAAGAATGAGTGACACACGGGAGGGTATCGGCCCTCCCGTTTCACTCAAGGGCACCCCACCTGGCCAGACTGGACCACCTGCGCGGAAAGCTTTCAGCCTGAAGTGAGCGTAAGCAGCGTGAGTTCAGGACGGCAGCCAATGCGAACCGGGACGCTGGTGCAACCGAGGCCGCGCGAGACATAGACCGATGTGGCAGGCGCCTGACAGATACCGCGCAGATACTTCCGCCCGTAACGGCTCGGCACAAAGGGCGCACGTTCGCCAGGGAACACCACCTGTCCGCCGTGCGTGTGCCCACTGAGCATCAGCCCAACTCGCGGATCGCGGAGCGTCTCCGCCACGTCGGGATTGTGACTGATCAGCAGGCAGGCGTCGGCGGTCGTCGCCTCGCCCACCGCTCTCTCAACGTCCACCTTGCCGTACCACAGATCATCCACGCCGGCGAGTCGGAAGCGATAGCCACTGCGTTCCAGCCACACGCCACGGTTGGTCAACTCGGTGATGTTCGCAGCCGCAAAGCCGGCGCGCGTATCGTCGAGGCCATGCCAGTAGTCGTGATCGCCCAGCACACCAAAGACGCCCAGCGGTGCCTTCAAACAGCTCAGTACCTCGAAGCATGGGCGAATGTACTTCCTGTCCTTCAGCGAGTAGTCACCGCCCAACAGGATCAGGTCCGGTTGCAACTCCAGAGTCGTGCGGACAACCGATCGCACATAGTCGAGTGAGGTGAATGGGCCATGGTGAATGTCGGTGAGGAACGCGACCCGAAATCCGCTGAAGGAGTGCGGCAATCGCGGCAGCGGCAGCGTGACTCGCACAACCTCCATCCAGGCTGCCTCGAACAGACCGTAGGAGGCAACGAAGGCCGTGCCAGGAACGGCGGCCAGTGCTGCGGCTCTCAGGAAACAACGACGGTCCATCAGTCGCGTCCGGCGTGTGCGGCGAAGAAGTCTCAAGCAGGATACGCAGACCAGGGGGGTCAAATCCAGTGCGAGATTCGCGCCGGACTTACAAAGCCGACGAGAATTCGTGATTCACCCTCATACGCCATCTGACCCGTAACGGAAAGTTAGCGCCTGCCGGCAGGCTACCCGGCGAACTGCCAGTGGACGTACCTGTTCAGCAACACGACCTGAGCCAGGGCGAAGCCGACTACCACCGCGAGCATCCAGGTACGTCGTCGGAGGAGGGCTGCCATCTCAATGAACGCCGGCAACGCTGCGAGGATGACGCGGTTGGCGCTCAACAATGTCCCGGAGGCGAACATCTGCGCGATGGGCACCAGCACAACCAGCCCCCAAAATGCGCCGCGCTTGCGCCAGGCGCGAATCCCCAGCAGCGTGAAGGCGGCCACCATCACGGCTTCCCAGCCGAAGTGCTTCGCGCGATCGGGCCGAAAGAGATTTTGGTCATAGATTGATTTGATCGTATAAAGCGGATTCCAGATTGATAGTTCGCGTCTGCCCCACGCCTCGTGCGACTTCAGTCCTGCGAACGGATCACCCACTGCCCACCAGAGGAAACCCCAGAACGCCGCAAGTCCAGCCAGACTCCCAACCGTAATGGGAATCGCGCGTCGTAGTTCGCGGCGATCGCGTCTCAGGAGCCAGTCGCAAGTTGCGGCGACGGCCAGTGCCACGCCCGTCAGGCGTGCAAGTGAGCCAAGGAATCCAGCAGTGCCGGCGAGCAGTGGCCGGTTTGCCATCCACGCCCAGAGTGCCGCGACGGTAAAGAGCAGGCCAAACGATTCGTTATAAGGAGCCGACCAGAAGAACGCCGTCGGGAATGCGAGCAGTAGTATGAAGGCGCGCACGCCTGCGGCACGATCGCCGAGCAGGGTCGCCGCGAGTCGCGCGAAGAGGGCAGCGCCGGCCGCCCCAACAACGTTCACCACGACCAGCACGAACCAGAAGGCGTTGAGACCGAGCAATTCGCCCACGGCCATCGTCGCCGGTCCCACAGGCATGAACGCGACACCGAGTTGCCCGCCGCTGCCAGTCCCCCCCGAATATCCGTGGAACGCAATCTTCGCGATCCACACCCCATCCCACCGGAACATGGGTTCGATCACACGTGCGCTGCTCGTGGCGATACGCTGGTGGATGGCCACGGTGGCAGGATCGTCAGGCTTCAACACATGCGGCGGTTGCGATGCGAGCCACACACCCAGAGCAACCACACCCGTGCGCACTACCAATGCGATGAAGAATAGTGGAAGGAATCTCGGCAGAGCAGAGATAGGCAGCGTCATGAGTTCACGGCAAGTTGCGAAGGTGAGCCGTGGGTGGAAATGAATCGAGTCGGGGCGGCGGGATTCGAACCCACGACCTCCTGCTCCCAAGGCAGGCGCGCTAGCCAGACTGCGCTACGCCCCGAATCGCGGGCCACATCAGCACCCGCTCCATCATACTAGTGAAATCGACACACGCCCGGTAGGGGAGGTTCTGTGTCGCTTTGCGTTCGCTTCCAGTCGCCTCAACTCTCGCTCTTCGCAGGCATCAAAACACGCTCGATGAAGGTCGTATCCACCTTCCCTGCGATGAACGCCGGGTTGTCGAAAATCGTCTTGAGAATCGGGATCGTCGTATGAATCCCCTCGACCTTGAACTCACGAAGAGCGCGACGCATAACTGCGAATGCCTGTTCACGTGTCGGTTGGTGAACGAGCAACTTCGCCACCATGCTGTCGTAGTTGCTGGGCACGCGGTAGCCCGCACAAACGTGCGAATCGAGCCGGATACCGGGGCCGCCTGGGGGTCGCCACGTTGTCACGAGGCCCGGACTGGGGCGGAAGTCGTTGGCCGGGTCCTCCGCGTTAATCCGAACCTCAATCGCGCACCCGCTTTGCGTAATGTCCTTCTGCCGGTAGCTCAACTTCTCGCCGGCTGCCACGCGAATCTGTTCGCGGATGAGGTCCACGCCAGTTATCAGTTCCGTAACCGGATGTTCAACCTGAATACGAGCGTTGACTTCAATGAAGTAATAGTTGTTTTGCTGATCGACCAGGAACTCGCAGGTGCCTGCATTGTAGTAGCCAGCCTGCTTGGCCAGACGCACTGCCGCGGCGCACATCTCCTGGCGCACCTTGTCGGGCAGGTTTGGCGATGGCGATTCTTCCACGAGTTTCTGGTGCCGACGCTGAAGGGAGCAATCGCGCTCGAAGAGGTGAATGACATTGCCGTGCTGGTCGCCGATGAGTTGCACCTCAACGTGCCGCGGGCGGTCGAGGTACTTCTCCAGGAAGACGCTGCCATCCTTGAATGCTGCCTCGGCTTCGGCGCGGGCCGCATGGAAGCCTGCCACAAGGGAAGCATCGTCGCGCGCGACGCGCATCCCGCGCCCACCGCCGCCGGCTGATGCCTTGACCAGCACAGGGTAGCCCACCTTGTGCGCGAACGACTTCGCCTCGTCCTCGCTGTTGATGATACCGTCACTGCCTGGGACAGTGGGCACCTTTGCGGCACGCGCCACGGACTTCGACTTGTCCTTGTTGCCCAGAGCGTCCATCGCCGCAACCGGCGGCCCAATGAACTCCACACCCGACGCGCGACACTGCTCCGCGAACTTGCTGTTCTCCGAAAGGAAGCCGTAGCCCGGGTGGATGGCCTGCGAACCCGTCACCTCCGCGGCCGCAATGAGGCGCGAAATCTTCAGGTAACTCTCGGCCGACACGGCCGGGCCAATGCAGATGGCCTGGTCGGCGACCTCTAGCCACGGCGCGCCGCGGTCGGCCTCCGAGTAGACCGCTACAGCCTCAATTCCCAGGTCGTGACAGGCGCGGATAACCCGCAGCGCGATCTCACCCCGGTTGGCGACAAGGATTCGGTTGAACATCGTGGTGAGTCGAAAGACGTACAGTCGGTAGTCGGAATGTTAAGTCGCCAGCCATCGCGGTCTTCGACTATCAACCGAATGGCTTGTGACGGCTCAGGAAGGCTCGACCCGGAACAGCACCTGGTTGTACTCGACCGCATCGCCGTTCTTGACACAGACTTCCGCGAGGGTGCCGGTGCAATCGGCAGTAATCTCGTTGAACAACTTCATCGCCTCAACCTGGCAGACGACCGTCTTGAGCGAGACCTTCGCACCGACCGAAACATAGTCCGGCTTGTCGGGCTTTGGCTTGCTGTAGAAGGTCCCGACCATCGGCGACTTGATCTCCAGGAGATTCTTCGCCGCTGGCGAACCAGAACCGTTACCCGCTGGAGCAGCAGGGCTGCCGCCCACAGTCGAGGGCGCGATTCCCGCGGGCGGCGGCGCATACGCGACCGGCGGCGCCGCGTAAACCGCGGGCGGAATCGCCGATCCCTTACGCAGGCGAATCCGTTGATCGCCTTCCTTCAACTCGACCTCGGCAAGGTCGTGGTCGGTCATCAACTTCAGCAGATACTCGACCGTGCGCACGTCGAACGGCCGGGGCGCATCTCGTTTGTCGTCGGCCACCGCGCGACCCCCAAAACGAAACACCCGGCAAAACCGGGATAGAGACGGTTAATCTATGGCTTGCGGCAAGGAGGGACAGGGTGAAGCCACAACGAATGGGGCTTCACAGGCGGATACTTCCTTCGCGATTCGCTCTCGATACTCACCCGATCGCGGCGGCCGAAAGTTCCCGCGGCAGGGTACTGAGCAACTCGCACCCTTCGGGAGTAACGAGTATATCATCCTCAATGCGCACACCGCCCCAGCCAGGGATGTAGATGCCTGGTTCGATGGTGATGACCATACCGGCGGCGAGTACGTCCTCGGAGTTCGCGCGAACCCGTGGCGCTTCGTGAATCTCCAGCCCGATCCCGTGACCCAGCCCGTGTGTGAAATAGTCCGCCAGGTTCCCCTTCGGCGGACGCCGCAGTTGAGTGCTCGCGAAGACCTGCCGCGCTGCCGCGTCCACTTCCTTCGCCTTCACCCCTGGCCGAATCGCCGCAATGGCCGCGTTCTGCGCCGCCAGGACCGCCTGATAGATCTCGTCGAAGTTATGGGCGGTGGATTCTCCACTGTTCGGGCTGCTGGGTTTGATTCCGAATGGGCTTTTGAGAGTGCGCGTCAGGTCCGACTTGTAAAGCAGGTCGGCACCCCAGTCCACAAGCAATTTACTGGTCTCGCCGAGTTGCTTGCTCGTGGGCGGTGCGTGTGGCAGTGCGCCACGTTCGCCCACTGCCAGAATGGGTGGGAATGCCGCGCACCGTGCCCCAGCACGCCGAAGGTAGGCGTCGAGGGCGTCGGCCATGAACTTCTCGCTATCGGACTCGCAAAGCATGGCGGTGAACATCCGAAATGCACGCTCGGCCACCCGGACAGCCTCGCGGATTTTCTCGACTTCACCAGGATCCTTGATGAGCCGCTGTGCCTCGACGGTGCCTTCGAGCGGAACGAAGTTCACCTTCGGCATCAGTGCCTGGAACCGCTCGAGGTCGGCGACCGAGATCCGATTCGCCTCGACCCCGATTGCCTTCGCACCGGTCCTACTCAGAACGTCGGCCGCAGCTTCGGGGGTTGTCCGATTGTGAGACCGAATCGACGCTTCAATCTCGGTACACTCCTCCTTGATCTGTTCCTCAAATCGTGTATCGCTCACGATAATGCTGTGTTTGGCCGTGCCGACGAAGTAGCTATCGTCGCCCGTGAACCCGGTGAGGTATGTGACATTCACTGGCGATGTGACAAGGAAGGCATCGATGCCAAGCGTGGGGAAGTTCTCGGCGAGCGTTGAACGTCGGTGCGTAAAGTAGTCCATACAGATGATTATTCGTTGAAAAGGCAGTACGCGGACCTACCACGACAGCCTGCCCGGTACGGGATGCGCAGCGCTGTTAGAAAGAGTGTGGCAGTTGGGTTTCAGAGTGGCGAGGGAATTCAATCCATAAAGCAGAAAAAGCGGCCCGGACTCACTGAAGCGATCAGGCGCAAAACCAGCACGGATTGGGCCGAAAGATTGGGGGAGCCGTGAGCCAGGAGCAAGAGGACGACCCGGCGCAGGCGGATCGTGCGTGGTCCGGCTACCACCCACGAGCCGCGCTGCCAGCAGTGGCAGTCGCTGCCGTTGTGTCGTTGCTGGTCTGGATGGCCCGCTGGTATTTGGCGGATGTCTCTGAACTGACGGAACACCTGGGGGCACTGGCAGTCATCGCGCTGGCCTGGGGTGCGTGGCCGGTGCTGGCAACTGCCTATG
The DNA here is from genome assembly GCA_964422915.1 of uncultured Frigoriglobus sp. GTDB lineage: Bacteria > Planctomycetota > Planctomycetia > Gemmatales > Gemmataceae > Gemmata. Next base: position 29,227 of record CAYRDG010000004.1, read on the forward strand.
TGTATCGCATGGTGACCTACACCTACCGTCTCACGGACCGCGCCGTGCTGATCGACTTCGGCTTCTGGCATCGCCCTGTGGCACCGTTGTGGCTCCGGGAAGTGCGTGAGGTTCGCGTGCTGTCGTGCCGGTGGTGTCGCCTGCTTGGTGTGGGGTGTGTGGAGGTGTTAACCCCGGAGCGCACCGTGACGCTGCTCGGCGTGCGGCAACCGGAAGCCTTCGCGGGGCAAATCCTCGCCGCTCGTAATGACGCGCAGCTATCCGAACGGAGTTCCCCAGAGTGATCGGATGGTGGCATCCGTCACGCTGCCTGTGAATTCGTCTCTTCCACCTCGTCGGGCCAGTCCTCGAAAAGCATCGGCAACAGTCGGCTGATGCCGCTCTCTTGCATCGTCACGCCCCAGAGTCGATCCGCCGCCGCCATCGTTCGCTTCTTGTGAGTGATGACGATGAACTGACTGCGATCGAGGAACTCGCGCAGCACGCCCGCGAGTCGCTGGGTGTTGGCCTCGTCCAGTGCTGCGTCAACCTCGTCCAGAATGCAGAATGGCGACGGCTTGTTGCGGAAGATTGCCAGCAGCAGCGCGACTGCAGTGAGAGTCTTTTCGCCACCGGAGAGGAGCGAGAGTGACCGCAGTTCCTTGCCTGGCGGCCGGGCCGTGATCTCGATACCGCTCTCCAGCACGTCTGATTCGTCTTCAAGGATGATGTCGGCCTGCCCACCGCCAAAGAGTTTGCGGAAGAGTTCCTGAAAGTATCCGCGAACGGCCGCGAGCGTGTCCGTGAACAGCTTGCGGCTGTCGCCGTTGATCGCGTCGATGACCTGCTGGAGCGATTCGCGCGCTGCGTTCAGGTCGTCGTGCTGCGCCTTCAGTGTGTCATGCTCGCCCTCGACGCGTGTGAGTTCTTCGAGCGCTTCCATGTTCACGCTGCCGAGTCGCGAGAGTTTCCGCTTCAGTTCGTCAATCTCCTCGAAGGGGTTGGCGAGCAGATTGGCCGTCTGCTCACTCTCGATCCCCTCCCCTTCCCGGCGCATGAGTTCGTCGAGTTCAATGCCGTAGTCGTCGCGGATTCGGGCAGAGACAGTATCACGCCGGGCAGTGAGATCGTGAACGGCAAGCTCGCGCGCATGAGCCGCGGATTGCTTTTCCTGCCAGCCGTGGCGTAGTTCATGGAGCCGGTCGCGCACCTGCTCGCGTCGAGCGCGGTCGTCGGCGGTCTGTGCTGCGAAGTCAGCGATCACGCGCTCGCGGTTCTCTTTTTCGTGATACGCATCGGCCTGCGCGGCCCCGGCTCGCAGAGCTGCGAGAGTACAGCACTCGAGCCGACCTCGCACCTCGTGTTCAACCGCGGAGAGGTTCACGGTCTCGATCTTCCGCTTGCGAAGGTCGGCGGTGGTCTGGGAGTCGCGCTCCTTCGCGCGATCGCGGTCGGCAACAGCCCGACTGAACGCCACCTGTGCCGCGGTATGTGCCTCGTGCCGCCGGTCGCGTTCTGCCTCACTCTCGGCAAGTAATCGCTTCAGTTCCACGAGCCGGGCATCGAGTTCGGCCGCGGCCTCTTCCGCTTGCTCGGCCGCCATGCGTGCCGCAACCCACGCAGCCTCGCTCTCGCGCACCTGCCGTTCCAGCAACGCGCATTCCGCCTGGAAGAGTTCAATCTCGCCATCGAGCGATTCAACCTGCGTGCGCTGCCGCGCGATCCGCTGAAGCAAGTCGCCAGCTTCATCGGAGAGGAGTGTCATTTCTGCGACCACCGCCGCTATGTTTCCTTCGGTCGCGTCTGCCTGCTGCCGCAACTCGGCAAGCTCGACCTCGGCCTGTGCGACGCGCCCGGACGTGGATCGATACTGCTCGCGCAACTCGCGGAGTTCGCTCTTGCGCGACACCAGCCCGGCCTCGGTACGAAACGGGCCGATTGTGAGTGTGCCATCGGGTTCCAGTAACTCGCCGCTGCGTGCCACCACACGGAAGCCGGGATAGTGCGCAGAGAGGTTCCGCGCTTCCGCGAGTGTATCGACCAGCAACACGCGGCCGAGTAGCTGCGCCGGCAGGTCGGGACAGTCAGCGTGCTCACAGGTGACGTACGCCGCGAGCGATTCCGGAAGGGTCGCATCCCAGGAAGCAAGAGTACCGGCAGTGTGACTGCCATCCGCGCTCAACTGATGAGCCAGGGCGCTGGTCCGAATGACTGGCACGAACCCCACGCGACCACTTACCTCGCCAACCGCCACAGTGACCGTATCCACGAGCGACGGCGACCGCACCACAAAGCGCTGCGCCGCGTCACCGAGCGCGAGTTCTACCAGCGGAGCCAGACCACGCGGCACCGTCAACAAGTCGGCGATGAGGCCCAGCACAGACGAATGGAGCGTGGAATCGAGGTTCGCGGCAAGCTGCGCGAGCACCTGCCGCACACCAGCACCGAGGCCCTCCAGCGAGCGTTCGAGGTCTTCCAGGACGTCAATCCGCCCACGCAAGTCGCCCTGGCGAACGCGCAGCGATTCGAGATGCGCTTGTACGCTGCCGGCGCGTTCGCCAATCGCATCGCGATCGGTGCGAAGTGCCTCCGCGCGACGCCGAGCCTCCGCGAGTTTCGCCTGCACATCGGCATCGGCCTGCGAGAGACCATCAAGCGCCTGCGCCAGTGTGGCACGGTGGGCTGCACGCTGTCCGGCATTGTGTAGCCTGGCCTCGTACTCGCGCTGCATCCGTTCCACTTGCGAGAGATTTGCATCGGCGGCCGCCCGACTCGAACCGGCTTGCCGCACGAGGTCGAATTGCTGGGCATGTCCCTCAGTGTACTGGTGATCAAGATCCGCAAGCTCTTCCACCACCGCACCCAGCGCCTCAGTCGCGTCGTCGGCACGGCGCTGTTCCGTCGCCAGTTGCTCCTCCGCGGCTGTGGCTTCCGCCGTGGCGCGGGCCGCATCGGCCTCGATCACCATGAGGCGGAAACCCAGCTCGGCGCGCTGCCGGCCAACTTTCCGCAACTCGGTGTCGAGTGCTGCACAAGATGCGCGTTCGTGTTTGAATGTCGTTTCGTATGCCGCGATCTGCTGACGCGCATCGGCCAGACGTGCCTCGTGGTGTCGCAACGATTCCTCGCCGCGCGACACGGCCCAGTCGAGTTCCTTCGCGCTGCGTTCGAGTTGCTCGGCCTCGGCGCCTGCGCCCTCCACCTCTGCCTTGAGTGCTGCGAGCGACTCGGTTTCCACCGCCAGAGCGGCCGTCAGCTCGCGATACTCGCGAGTGCCGATCCCGACACGCAGTTCCCGGAGGCGGTCGGAATGCTCTTTATATTTCTGCGCCTTCGCGGCCTGCATCCGCAAGGTGCGAAGCTGGCTGTCGAGCGACTCGAGCCGATCGCGGGAGCGTGTGAGGTTCAGCTCCACTGCCGCGAGCTTGCGGAGTGCCTCGGTCTTCTTCGCCTTGAAGCGACTGATGCCTGCTGCCTCGTCAAATATCTCGCGCCGGTCCTTCGTGGAAGACTGCAAGAGTTCATCAACGCGGCCCTGTGCAATGATTGTGTATCCACCCGCGCCCGCACCGCTGCCGAGGAACATCTCCTTGAAGTCTTTCAACCGGGCCATCTGCCCGTTAATCAGATACTCGCCCGTGCCGTCGCGATAGACGCGCCGGGTCAGTTGTACCTCGTCGGCATCGAGTGCGAGGAGCCGTCGCGTGTTATCGAAAGTGACCGTTACCTCGGCCATGCCGAGGCTCTTGCGCGACGAGGAGCCGTTGAAAATCACGTCGGCCATCTCGCCGCCGCGAAGGCTCTTGGCCGATTGCTCTCCCAGAATCCAGCGCACTGCATCGACGACGTTGCTTTTGCCAGAGCCATTCGGCCCGACGACGCCCGTAACGCCAGGGGCGAATTCGAACCGTGTCTTGTCGGCAAACGATTTGAATCCGACGAGTTCGAGACGCTTGAGCATGGCCCTGGCTCAGAGAAGAAGCCGAAGTCGTGAACGAACCGCAAAGACCACGGAGATTCAGGAGGAAGATAGCAGCGGAGTTTGAAACTCGGTGACTTCCTGCGTCTCCGTGGCCTCTGGGGGAAATCGTCTGTCACTGTCCGCCGGAGGTCACGACCGCCGGATCGACGACAGGTGCATCCGGTGTGCGCTTCGGCCCGAAGAGGCGGCCAGGATCGCGGTTGAGCGGCGGTCGCGTCAGAGGGGCGCCGGCCGGAGTGATGTGCGGATCCTGAATCACTGGCAGTTCGTACCCGTTGTCGTCAACCGCGGGGCGAGTGGTGCCGACACGCGCCACCTCGACGTTCGCCTTCGCCAGTGTCGGATCGACCTTCGCGAACCCGGCGAGTTGTTGCACGCTCAGTTCGCGTGGGAAGGCATCCATGACCACCTTCGCGGCGAGTGCTTCGGCATGATCGGCCTTGCGAATCAGTTCGACTGCCTCGACGTAGCCGCCGCCGAGTGTCGCCATGGCTCCCAGAATGGCCGCGAGGTTCGGCGCACAGCGAGCTTCCTTCACCTCCGCCTGCTCCTTCCCCTTCACGACACGGGCCACGCGAACCGTCGGCTGTCCTTCCTTCCACGACACGGTGAAATCTTCACCCAGCGCCATCGGCGGCAATGGGCCACGGAGCCTGGCATCGCCGAACAGCAGAATCTCGGTGCGGCCGCTTGTGCTGATGTGAACCGCCGGCGCCGCGCTGGGAGCGAGACGGTGCAGCCAGTACGAGTGGCTCATGAGTGTGCCGCCCAGAGCCGGGTGATGCTCATCGGCCACTCGCAACGAGGCGAAGGCACCCTGGCGCAGGTCCGGGTCGGAACTGGCGAGCATCTCCACGAGTCGGTCGGTGCTGGAGCCATCGTCGATGGAAGCCAGCGCCCGCAGGCACTGGGCGCGCAGTGCTGGGTGGTCTTCGGCGAGGCGGGCCAGTTCACTGGCGCTGTCACTTTGTCCGAGGTACGCGAGTGCTTCAGCAGCCGCGAACCGCACCCAGGGCGATGGGCTTTCCAGCCCCAGCCGCAGGCTCCGCGGGCAATCGCCCCCCAGCGCCTCCAGCTTCACCGCTGCCGTGATCGCCGTTCCCGGATCGAGTAACTCTTCCTCCAACCGCTGCCGGTATACATTGCCGGCAGCCAGCGGATAATAGGGCACCTGACGTGCGACCAGCAAGAAGCGATAGTGATTGTGCCGGTACGCCGTGGGGACATTCAGGACGATGAGTTCCTTGTCCTTCGCCACAGCGACCTTCAGGTTCGGGTCGGAGGTGGTGTGGAATGTGGTGTTGAGACGCTCGGCAATGCCGGCGGAGATGCGTGCGTTCTGATCACCCGTGTTGAGCAACAGGTAATAGGAGCGGTTCGCGAGAACGCGGCCGCCGCTTGCAATCACCCCTGCGCGGTAGGATGGGCGGCCGCTCCCGTCTTCGCCACCGGTCGTCTTGCCGCCTTCTTGAACGAAGCTCCCGGCCACCAGCGGCCCCTGTGCCCTGGCCCACACATTCCCCATCAGTAACCGCCCACCCGCTTCGCCGGGCGTGCCCTTGAGGACCTGCGAGCGGACGTTGTTCGAGCTGTCCGAGGTGTACAGGTCGACCGGGAAGAGAACACCACCTTGCAGGCTCGTTGTCTTGCTCCCGTCCGGCAGCGTGACTTGCACATCAATGGGGTCGCCCTTGCGCGATCCAGGCGGCACAAGCGCCGAGACGAAGACGAGCGACGTGGTACGCCCGGGGCCGTCGAGTAGTGCTTTCAGATTCAAAGACTGATCGCGCTTCAGCTTCTTGAGGCTGTCTTCCAACATGGTGCGCCAGCCATCAGGCGGCGGACTGCTGCCCGTCCCCGGAAGCTGATAGACCAGCCCAACGCCGTTCACCACCAGTGATTCGGCGTTGCTGACCGTGGTCTTGGTACCGATGGTGACGACCGAGTCCGGATCGGACGGATCTTCGCCAATCTGCGACCGCGATTGCATCGGCTTGAGTGCCTTCTGGCTCGACTTGCACCCGACTACCCCTGCGACACCCAGTGCCGCGGAGAGTGCCAGGAAGTGCCGCCGACCAACGCCCGCCGCGAGTCCCCACGCCCGGTTCATGCGTTCGTCCTTGAACGGTGTCGCTGCGCGCCCGGCTGAACTCGCGACCTGTCGCTGGCCTGTTACTGCCGGCGTCATGGCCGCTCCAAGTTCCCCCAAGACCGGGCCACCTGCGAGCAATGTCTGCTATGCGTTGAGCCACGGAGAGATACCGTGAATGCGTGTGTAGTCAAGAGCATCTTGAGGAAATGCGCCAGAATACTGTTCAGCAAGATCCACGTGCGTGAGAGTCTGCAACGCCCCCTCGCACGCTATGCGGGAAGTAGCGGAACATGCTGGTTGCTTCGGCATGCCGGCCGCCCCATAATGCCCATCACGCCACGCTTCCCCGCTTGACCTCTTCTTTGCTTCACAAGGAGCCTCTCATGTCGCGGTTTGCACTCGTACCGCTGCTGGCCGGCGCTGGCCTGCTGGCCGGACTCGCACCCTCTACGCTCGATGCGGCGCCAAAGGCCGACGCGAAGATCAACTGGAAGAAGACCGTTATCACCGACAAGTTTCAGTCGGAAGGCGCGACGATTGCTGACGTGAACAAGGACGGCAAGCTCGACGTGCTCAACGGCGAGTTCTGGTATGAGGCACCGAACTGGAAACCGCACGAGATGCAGCCATTCAAGGACCATGCCAAGATCACGGAGAATGGGCTGCGCGGTTACAGCCGCGTCTTCGCTTGCTGGGCCGAAGACATTAACCACGACGGCTGGCAAGACCTCATCGTCATCGACTTCCCCGGCGCGCCTTGCTACTGGATGGAGAACCCGAAGGGGAAGGACGGGCACTGGAAGAAGCACGAAATCTGGCACTCGGCGTGCAATGAAACACCGACATACGCCGATCTGTTCGGCAATGGTCATCGCGTACTGGTGATGGGTTTCCAGCCGCCGGGCAAGGGGAACGAGGGTCAGATGGCGTACTTCACGCCCAACCCCAAGGACCCCACGGCGAAGTGGATCATGCATCCAATCAGCCCGCCGAGTACGCCGGCAAAGATCGCCAACGGCAAGGAAGTGCCAGGCACGCGCAAAGAGATTCCGGGCACGCAACGATTCAGCCACGGTCTGGGAATCGGCGACCTCAATGGCGACGGCCGCAAGGACGTGATGTGTACGGGCGGCTGGTGGGAGCAACCCACAAAGACAGACGGTACGACTCCGTGGAAGTTCCACCCGGCCAATCTCGGTGAAGCCTGCGCCGATATGTTTGCCTACGACATGGACGGCGACGGCAAGAATGACGTGATCTCGACCTCCGCCCACCGGTTCGGCATCTGGTGGCACAAGATGCGCGGTGCCGACAAGAACGGTAACCCGACCTTCCAGAAGATGGATCTCTTCCCCAAGCTCGTCAGCGAGACGCACGCCGCGCACTTCCAGGACATCGACGGTGACGGCCGGCCCGACCTCATCACCGGGAAGCGCTGGTGGAGCCACGGCCGAGCTGAACCCGGTTCCGGCGGCGCCGCCGAACTCTACTGGTTCAAGAACACCAAAGGCGCCGATGGCATCGTGAAGTTCACACCCATGCTCATCGACAACGATTGCGGCGTGGGCACGCAGTTTGAAGTCGCCGACATCAACGGCGACGGTCTGCTCGATGTGATCGTATCGAACAAGAAGGGAGTCCGTGTGATCGTGCAGCAGCGGAAGTAAGATCGAAAAGCACTTCCAACTGGCATTGCGTACAAGTGGGCGGGTGGCTACTATTCACCCCTCGCCCACTCATTACGGAGGTTTCGCCAGTGCCAGTCTCTCCAATCCCAGCCGGTTATCACTCAATCACCCCGTACATCACGATCCGCGGAGCGGCCAAGGCTCTCGACTTCTACAAGACGGTGTTCGGGGCAAACGAAGTGATGCGGTTCGACGGACCCGATGGCGCCGTCGCCCACGCTGAAATCGAGATCGGCGGGTCGCGGGTCATGCTCGGCGACGAAAACCCCGCATACGGTAACACCAGCCCGCAGACGCTCGGCGGCGCCGCAGGCGGGCTGTGCGTATACGTTCCAGCAGTGGATGCGATGTTCGACAAGGCCGTGGCTGCCGGCGCGAAGGTCCACAAGCCCGTGCAGGACCAGTTCTACGGCGACCGCTCCGGCACACTGATCGACCCATTCGGCCACTACTGGACACTTGCGACACACATCGAGGATGTGTCAGTCGAGGAGATGCAGCGCCGCATGGCGGAGTTGATGAAAGGCGCGGCGTAAGTCAGGGTGTGCGCGTCGCGCGATCGGTCGTTTCCGCACAGCGAGCGAGTGGCCTGCACCCACGACTCGCCAGGAGTTGCCTCGCCAGCACGCCCAGTGCAATTCCAATCCAGTCGATGATCACGTCGCGCACAGTGCCGGTGCGATTGGGTATGAATGTCTGACCAATCTCGGTGCCGGCGCCATGTAACGCAAGGAGCAGCACGAAGCACCGGCACCAGAACCGCGACACCGGCAACGTTGTCGCCAGGAAGGTGAGTGTGGCATAGCCACCACAGTGGAGGCACTTCGCGAGGATGAACTTCCACTCAGGTTGAAGCCTGCGAGCGAGATGCTCTGGCACCGGAGACGGTTCAAGCAGCTTCCATGTCCAGACACTCAGAAGTGAGAGCAACAGGAGGACATGGAGCCAGACATTACGCCGCGCGGTCGCTGCGCCGATTGCTGGAACAGTGAGCGGCGCAGCGACCGCCTGCCGGGCGGGTTGTACTTCCATCACGGCCTTGTCGAAGTAAGTTCGCGGAGGCGGGTCTTGAGGTATTTGGCGCGAGCGGCGTTGCGTTCTTCCCCATCGAGAGCAGTGCCGCCGAGCTTTTGCAGGTGCGCGGCCTGCGTGTGAATGAAGAGCTGATTCACCGCCGTGACTGGGATGTTCTCGATCAGGTGGAGGTGAATCCCCAGCCGCACCGCGGAGAGCAGCTCCATCGTTTCTTCCGCCGTAATCATCGTCGCGCTGCCGAGCGTTCCCACAGCGCGGGCCACGCGGTCGTGTTCGGCCTGCCGACGTTCCTTCACCAGTGCGCTTCGGGCCTGCCGTTCATACTGAAGGATCGTGACGATGACCTCGCGGATCTCGCCCAGGATCTTCGACTCGCTCTTGCCAAGAGTGACGTGATTGGAAATCTGGTAGAGGTCGCCGAAGGCGCGTGAACCTTCACCGTGCAGCCCGCGGACTGCGAGGTTGATCTTCTGAAGCGCGCGGAACACCTTGTCGATCTGCTTGGTCAGGCCAAGAGCGGGAAGGTGCAGCATCACACTGGCGCGCATCCCGGTGCCGACATTGGTGGGGCAGGCTGTGAGATAGCCAAACTGCGAGTGAAAGGCGTATGTCAGGCGCGTTTCCAGTGCGTCGTCGAGCCGGTCGATATCCTTCCAGGCTTCATCGAGCGCGAAGCCACTGCGAAGCACTTGCAGCCGGAGATGGTCTTCCTCATTGACCATGACGCTGGCGCTCTCAGTCGGCTCGAAGGCGACACCGCGCGGCCCCTCGATGCCGCCTGCAAGTTCGCGGCTGATGAGCTGGCGTTCCACGAGGAATTGTCGGTCGAGCGGCTGGAGCGAGGGGATATCGAGGTATTCCAGCGTCGAACCGAGATCGGCCTTGGCGATGGCCTCCTGGGCTCGTGTCACCACCTCGGCTTTGTGCGCCGCAGTGGCGCGCGTGGCGAAGGGAAGTCCGGCGAGATTCCGCGCCAGTCGAATGCGCGTGGATACCACCACGTCCGATTCGGGGCCAGTCCCGCGGAGCCATTCACCCAGATTCGGGAGTAGATCGTCGAGCTTCATTGCTTGCAGTTCCAGGTTCTCACTGGGCAGTCGATGCGCGGGCGGTGAACCGGTCATCATCCTTCACAGCCTGCCATGGACTAACCCTCAGCCTGCCGGATCAGGTCGCGAAGTCGGGCGGCTTCCTCGTACTCTTCGGCCGCGATTGCCTTCTGCATCTGCCGTTTCCAGCCGGCCACACGCGTGACTCGCGGCACCTTGCCAGTGTGTTCCACCGCACGGTGAATGCGTTCCAGGAGCGGTTCCAGCGTCTCGCGAAGCATCTCGTAGTCATGCGGACAACCGAGCCGTCCGCTGGCCTTGAACTCCGCCTGTGTGAAGCCACAGAGTTCGCAGGCTGCTGGCTCAGGAACCGCCTCGTCTGGCGTTCCGGTGGAGGGAAACGGGTGCATCAGAAGCTTCAGCAGTGCCTTGAGGTCGATCTGTGGTCCAGGTGGTTCGGGAATGAGGTTCCGTTCGCGGGCGCACCGTTCGCACAGGTGCAATTCCCGCTTCGTGTTCTTCACCGTCTCGCTGACGTGGACGGTGGCCAGTGCGTCGCAAATCTGGCACTTCATGCCGCGCTCCATGCGGTGGCCGGCAGGCGAGTCGTCATCGGATCCCGCCCTCCTCAGCTTTGCTCCAGTTCCTTGATCCGGTCGCGAACGCGAGCCGCTTCCTCGTAGTTCTCCTCGGTCACGAACTCTTGAAGTTGGCGACGCAGCGCGGCGAGTTCAACCTGTGTGCTCTGCGCACGCGGGAGGCGATGCGGCGTCTTGCCCAGGTGCCGAACGTCGCCGTGGATGTTCTCCAACAACGGGAGCAGTTCGCCCTTGAAGAAGTCGTAATCGTGGGAGCATCCGAATCGCCCGTGATTTCGGAACTCCAGATACGAGATGCCGCAGACCTCACACACAGGGCCGGCATGTGGCGACTCCACTTCCTCAACCGCCTCCGTCGCGTCAGACTTGCCCGGCGCGACCTTCTGCGGCTCAACAAGATACTTCTTGGCGCAATCCTCGCACAGGTGGACCTCCTCGTACCGGTCCTCTCCAATCACCTCAGTGATGTGCAAGGTCGCCGTCTTTGGACACCGCTGGCACTTCATCGCCCGCCCCTTCGCCACGTCTGCGAGCAGCCGCAAAGACTGCCTCAGTCGTGTGTGTGGTGCATTCTAACACTGCAACTCAGTAAAGTCATTGCCAGCCAGATGGTCCGGACGGCAACGGGCATATTGAACTTGCCCCACTCCTCTCATTCCTGCTACCCTCCGCCCTCTCTGTGATGCGGGGATGCGTGCGCACATGAGCGGGATGGTCCCGACACTGCCGAATCTGACCGAGCCACCCGACGAGGGCTTCCGAAGAGGACCCGCCTGGCTGGTGGCCGCGGCGCTCGTCGTCTTCGCTCAAGCCGGGCTGACGCTGGGGCTATTCGGGCCAGGGCGGTCGTGGGCAGCGGTTGCCGACGAGCGGCCAATTCTCTCGGGCCGTCACCCGTTGCATCTTTACCACGGCACGCTCGGCGCCGCGTCGTTCCGCACGTCGCGCAGTGCCACCTGCTACGATCCGGCGTTTCAGGCGGGCTACCCCAAGACGCCTGTGTTCGACGGCGGCTGTCGCCCGGCGGAAGTTTTCGCGCTCTTCGGCGGCGCCGGCTATCACCCTGCGGCGTACAAGCTCGGTATCTTTTTCTTTGTGCTGCTCGTGCCTGTTGCCTTCATCGCTGCGGCGCGCGGAGCGGGATTGCCAGCCGGCGCGGCTGTGCTTTGCGGCTGCCTGGGTATGCTCGTGGGCTGGTCGCCGGCTGTGCGGAACATGCTCGAAGATGGGCAACTCGATCTGCTCGCCGCTGGGCTAGCTGCCGCGGTCTTCGTGCCGTGGTTGGGCCGTTATGCGAAGCAACCCGGCATTGAGTCGTGGCTGGTTCTCACGACGCTGGCCGTTGCTGGCTGGTACGCGCACCCGCTGATCTGGCTCGGGCTGGGGCCAGTGCTCTTCATCTTCTACCTCGTCTTCGCCCCTCGACACGGCCCCGCGTGGCATCTCGGCCTCGCAGGAATCACCTCGCTGGGGCTTCTGCCGAATGCCTGGTGGCTGGTGGATTGGGGGAAATACTGGTGGCTGCGACAGCCATCGGCTCAGGACAACATTCCGCTGCCGCAGTGGGAAACGATACTTGGCAGCCCAGGTGATTACGCGCATCTCTGCGCCGGGCTACCGGGCGGCGTACTCATACCGCTCTTCGCAGTGGTCGGTGTTGTCCTCCTCTGGCTCACGCACCATCGCGCTGCGGCCGGGCTATCGTTGGTGGCAGTGGTGGTCGCTGTCGCCTCGGCGCGACTGGCAGCGGCGTGGCCGCGAATGCCATCGGACGTGCCGTGTCGTATCGCACCGCTGGCGGTGGCGTTCCTCGTGCCGGCAGCGGCGTTCGGCATCTGGGAGATACTCGGCCGCTTTCGACTGGCAGGCGTGGTATCGATTGCGGCGGCCATGGGTGCGTTCCTCGTTGGCTGGGCCGATGGTCCAGGTGAACCGCTGGCTCGCGGGCTAGGCATTCACTCGGAGCCGTTCATCATCGGCTTCAGCAGCGAGCAGAAGCGACTGCTTCAGGCCATCGACGAGCACACGAATCCCGAGGCGCGCATCCTCTGGGACGATGCGGAGCCACGCGCCGGCGGCACCTGGTCGGCCCTCTTGCCGGTCTACACGAACCGCGCGTACATCGGTGGGCTGGATCTGGATGCCGAGATCGACCACGGCTACTGCGCCCTGTGCAATCATCGGCTCAACGGCCGACCACTGGCGGAATGGACCGACGAGGAACTGGACGCCTATTGCCGCTGGTACAACCTCGGGTGGGTGGTGTGTCGCGGCGGGCGCACGGCCGAGCGCTGGAGTCGCTACGCACGCGCGAAAGTGGTGGAGCGATTGACCGAGGGCGGCAAGCCCGTGGTGCTCTTCGCCCTGGAACGAAGGCGGTCGTTCGTACTCAGCGGCACGGCGAAGTGGGAATCGGCCGACGCGCGCCGCGTGGTGCTCACCGACGTTCACCCCGATCAAAATGGTTTCGTAGACCTGAGCCTGCACTCGTTCGAAGGGCTGCGCGTTTACCCAGGATATGTGCTGTTGACGGAGTCGAAACCGACAACGGACTTCCGCGACCCCATCGATCACATCCGGCTGAAAATCCCTGGCCCTGTCCCACGCATCACGCTGGTGTGGGAACACCCGTAGCTCAGGAAACCGCACGGTCGCGCGCGGCTCTCATCACTTCGCCCCTTCGCGCGCGGGGAGCGCATCCGGTACAATGCCCCGAACGTACACTCGCGGTGCTGTTGATCCGAACCGGGCGGCGAATCCCGGCGACGGAACCGGCGCTGCACGGAGATCACTCATGCCCAGCCCCTTCCCAGGGATGGACCCATACCTTGAGAACGCCAAACTCTGGCCGGCGTTCCAGCATCAACTTCTCGCCTGCCTGTATCAGATCCTTCTGCCGGGCCTCGTGGATCGCTACCGCGCACGCGTCGGCACGCGTTCCTATGTCTCCGAGATGCCGCTCTTCACCTCCGTGATTCGCGAGCAGTACGCCGAAGAGTTCATCGAGATCCGTAACCGTTCCGATGGCCGACTTGTCACCTTGATCGAGGTCGTCAGCCCTGCGAACAAGACTACCCCCGCCGGACGACAAGCGTATCTCGACGCGCGCCAGGCCGCGATCCACCAGCGTGCCGGGATTGTGGAAATCGACCTCATCATGCAAGGGAAAGCGACGCTCACCTACTCGCGTGATGGGCTTCCCGATTACGACCAGGCAGTGACCGTGACTCGCGCACACGCTCCTGATCGCTACGAGATTTACACGGCCACACTCCAGAAGCGCCTGCCGAAGTTCAAGATGCCACTGGCCGCCGACGACCGCGATGCGCTTCTCGATCTCCAGGCCGCCTTCACCCGCGCCTACGACCTCGGTTCGTTCGTCAACCAGATTGATTACACGAAACCGCCCCCTCCCGACGTGCCGCTTACGGACGAATACAAGGCCTGGACGGAGGAACTCCTCAAGCAAGTCAAACTGCGGTAGCTTCGTGGATTGGACCAGGACAACTCCGCAACACTCCTACCGCACGGCATGAATTCTCAACATCGGGTTCAGTCTTGCGGGCGTGGCGCGCTTCGTTCGCCGCATTTTTCCGGACTCGCCTGGCACACCTGGAACTCTCATTTACAATTCACTCGATGGATCAGTCGCTGATGCTGGCACCTCCGGCAACGAGCGCAGAGGTCACCCCACCGCCCACGGACCTTCACACGCGACGGAACGCCCTCCGGCCTACACGGAACCGCTGAGCCGTGGCTACTCCGCCTACCCGTCCTGACACGTTCGGTCCCCGCACTCCTGTCCCGAGCCTGTCGCTCCGCGACCAGTTGTTCGCCGCCGGCGTCCTCGCGGCCGACGACTTCGACGCACTTCCAGCCGCCGATCGAGACGCACTCTTCACCACAGCAGAAGACGGCTTCCTGGACGAACTTGTTACCCACAAGCTACTGACCGAGTTCCAGGCCGAGCGAATCCGCGCCGGACGGCTGCATGGGCTTGTACTGGGCAACTATCGGCTGCGTGACCGGATCGGCACAGGCGGCATGGGTGTTGTGTACCGTGCGGAACACCGTCAGTTGCACACAGCCGTTGCGGTGAAGGCACTTCACCCAACGCCCGATCAAAACCCCGGAACACTGGCGCGGTTCCTCGTTGAAGCGCGCGCGGTCGGCCGGCTGAAGCACCCCAACATCGTGGCGGCGATTGATGCCGGTGAAGAACCGTCGCGCGGCCCGGATTCGCCAGCCATCCCGTACTTCGTGATGGAACTGATTCCTGGTACGAATCTCGAACGCGCCGCGGCAGCAGCCGAAGCCTTACCAGTCGGCTTCGCCTGCACGCTTGCGAATCAAGTGGCCGATGCACTGATCGAATCGCATCGGCTCGGGCTCATTCACCGCGACATCAAGCCTTCCAACGTCATCGTTACGCCGGATGGTCAGGCAAAGTTGCTCGATTTCGGCCTCGCGCGGCTACCAGGTGAGGAGCGTCTGACGCGCACTGGCGCGCAGCTTGGCACGATCGGCTATATGGCCCCGGAGCAGAGTCGCAACGCACACAGCGTGGACGCGCGCGCCGACATCTTCGGTCTGGGGGCGACCCTCTTCTATGCACTCACGGGTCAGGCCCCCTTCACATACCTCCTGGATGCGTTCGGCCCACCGCCCTCGGCCCGCGCCCTGCGGCCCGATGTGCCTGCGGGACTCGATGCCGTGCTGGCGCGAATGATGGCCGCCGATCCCGACCACCGCTACGCCAGCGCCGAGGCCGCGATGCGAGCGCTGATCCCCTTCCTCCCCCAGGCAGGTGGAGCGGGTCTGCCATCGGTCACGGTTCCCACGCCGCCGCCGTTCACCGTCGCGCGGGTTGCGGAGAGTGCCTCGCAACGCACTCGTGATTCCGCGGCGTCGCGTGTGCTGATCGTGGATGACCAGCCGGACATCCGCAGCCTCTGTCGCATCGCGCTGGGAGCCGAGGGGTTAACGTGCGACGAGGCCCGCGACGGCCCGGAGGCCATCACCGTCGCCGCGCAACGGCATTACGACCTGATGTTGCTCGATCTGGACCTGCCCGGCTTCAGCGGAGAAGAAGTGCTCCGACGGCTGCGTCGCAACCCGCCGTCGCCGCACCTGAAGGTGATCATGTTCTCCGGCGCGGCCAGCGGCGACGATCTCTCGCGGATCATGCTCGCCGGGGCCGATGACTTCGTGACCAAGCCCTTCAGCGTGGTGCAACTCCGCGCGCGTGTGAAGGCCGCGCTGCGACTCAAGGAAGCCCAGGACCGTACCGATGTGCTCAACCGCGAACTGATCGCGGTGAATGCGGAGCTGGAACAAACACTGGAAGCACGCGATACCGAACTGATTCGCGCCCGCAACGGGCTGGTGCTGGCACTGGCCAAGATCATCGAGCATCGCTCGGTGGTCACGAGCCGTCACCTGCTGCGGCTTCAGCGTTACGTACGTTTGCTCGCCGAGGATGCCGCAACACGCCCGGCCTTCGAACGCGTGATCGATGCGAACTTCATCCGCACACTCGAAGACGCGGCGCCGCTCCACGATATCGGCAAGGCGGCACTGCCCGATTACATCCTGAACAAACCCGGTCCGCTCGACCCTGGCGAGCGACTCCTGATGCAGGCTCACACCACCATCGGCGCCGACACGCTCCGCGAGGTGGCGCGTCAACACCCGTTCGCCACGGGCTTCCTGCACGTCGCCATCGACATCGCCCGCGGTCATCATGAACGGTGGGACGGCACAGGCTATCCCGACCGATTAGCGGGCGAGGATATTCCCCTGACCGCGCGGCTGGTCGCCGTGGCCGACGTCTACGACGCGCTGCGGAGTCGCCGTGTGTACAAGCCAGGGCTGTCGCATCACACGGCGGTACTGACGATGACCGAAGGTTCGCCCGGCCACTTCGATCCGGCACTCATTGAGGTCTTCCGCCAGGTCGCCGGCCAGTTCGACCACATCTTCCGCGACCTGGCAGAGTAAGTACGAACGACCTGTTCCATCGTCATCGCACGGCGTTTCTGGATGGCTACCAGGAGTTCGTCCTGGCGGAACCGGACAGCGCCGTGAGCTTTGGCACAAAACAGTCGTTCCTCGGCCTGCGCCAGGCGGCGACGGACGCGGCAAACGCAGTCACATAATCACATCACACCCACAAACCTGCGGTTGCATGGCCGAGCACCAAACGTAAGATGGAACAAGCGCGGCAGCGGTGCGCACCGTTGTCGCCGCCCTGTGCTTCATCCTCAAGCACCGCTTCGCGGGAAAAGGCTCCTTTGATGGGCAAGACCCTTGACCGTTCCCCCGCCACTTCCGACCTCCACCCCGCGTGGAAGCTCCACGACGCTTTCGAGACATACGGCGTCAAGAACTGGGGCAAGGGTTACTTCAGCATCAACAAGCAAGGGCACCTCACGGTTCACCCGAACAAGGATTCCGAACGCGCCATCGACCTCAAAGAACTGGTCGATCAGATCCGGACGCGCGGCATCCAGCCACCACTCTTACTCCGCTTCACCGACATACTCCGACATCGCATCGGTGAGATCGCCTCGGCCTTCGAGAAGTCGCGCGCCGAGTACGGCTATACCGGCGACTACCACTGTGTTTACCCGATCAAGGTGAACCAGCAACGCCACGTCGTGGAGGAAGTCCTCAGCTTCGGAAAGGACTACGGCTTTGGCCTGGAGGCAGGCAGCAAGCCCGAACTACTCGCGGTGCTGGCCCTGACAAACGGCGTCAACACGCCGATCATCTGTAATGGATTCAAGGACGACGAGTTCATCAAGATGGTCGTGTTGGCGCGCAAGATCGGCAAGAACATCATCCCGGTTGTCGAGAAGTTCACCGAGCTGGAACTGCTCGTGAAGTACATGGAAGAACTGGGCGTCCGGCAGCCCATCGGCGTTCGCGTGAAGCTCGCCAGTCGCGGCAGTGGCCGATGGCGGAGCAGCGCCGGCTACAAGTCGAAGTTCGGCCTGACACTGACGGAAGTACTGGAGGCGTTCGAGTTCCTCAAAAGCAAGGGGCTGGACGACTGCCTGCAGATGACCCACTTCCACATGGGTTCGCAGGTGTCGGACATTCGCAAGGTGAAGGATGCGCTCTCCGAGGCGGCGCGCATATATGTGGAACTCTATCGCCTGGGTGCCGGCCTCAAGTACATCGACGTGGGCGGCGGACTGGGCATCGACTACGACGGCTCACAGACAGCCTTCGAGAGTAGTACGAACTATACGCTCCAGGAATACGCCAACGATGTGATCTACCGAATCAAACAGGTGTGCGACGAGGCAGGCGTGCCGCACCCAGCGATCATCTCCGAGAGCGGCCGGGCACTCGTCGCGTATCACTCCGTACTCATCATCGACGTGCTGGGCACATCGAACTTCGATTCCTGCACCGCGCCCGATTCGTTGCCCGACGACGCCCCGGAGCCCATCCGCGACCTCTTCGCCAACTACAAGGACCTGAACAAGAAAAACTTCCTGGAGTATTACCACGACGCCGTGGACCAGATGGAGAAGACGCTCAGCCTCTTCAACCTCGGCCACCTGACCATTGAGTTGCGGGCACTGGCCGAGCGGCTCTTCTGGGCATTCGGCCGCAAACTCCAACGTATCGTCCGCGACCTCGACTACGTTCCCGAAGAGTTGGACGGCCTCGACAACATGCTCTCGGACACGTACTTTTGCAATTTCTCCGTATTCCAGAGCATGCCAGACTCCTGGGCCATCAAGCAACTCTTCCCCATGATGCCGATCCACAGGCTCACGGAAGCACCCACGCGCCGTGCGGTACTCGGCGACATCACCTGCGACTCTGACGGCAAGATCGACCAGTTCATCGACCTCCGCGACGTGCGTACCACCCTCGAACTCCACCCGTACAACGGCGAGGAACCTTACTACCTCGGCACCTTCCTCCTCGGCGCATATCAGGAGATCCTTGGCGACCTGCACAACCTACTGGGCGACACCAACGCGGTTCATGTGTCGATGGAAGATGATGGTACACCCAGTATCGACTCGGTGGTGAAAGGCGACACCGTGACGGAGGTGCTCGCTTACGTCCAGTACAGCGCGGAGAAACTGACCGACCGGATGCGCAAGGACGTGGAAAAAGCCGTGAAGCACGGCCGCATCACAGCGGCGGAAGCCCGGCACTTCCTCCGCTTCTATGAAACCGGACTGGAGGGATACACCTACCTCGAAGAGCCCAGCGCATGATGCTGGTACGTTCGAGGCGAGTCGGAGGCGTGCCTGACATGGCCCCCTTCACCCTCAGCTTCACTCTCTCGCGGCGGCACCGCTTGATGCTGGAAGTGCCGCCGTGGCTGCCAGCCATCGCCGCGACCACCGGCTTCGTGATCGGGACCACCTTCGCTGGCCTTTATGCCTCGCGGTTGTTCTTCCTTCTGCTCGTGCTGCCTCCGATCGTCTACCACGGGCTGTTCGCGCTCGTCTTCAACTTCATCGTGATCGGCGGACGACCTGTCACGCTCCACGTCGATGATGTGCGAATCGAGATCATCACAGGCGGCCGCACGCAGGTAATCCCTCTCAGCGGCCTCTTTCAGGTCTTCTGCGAAGGGAGCACCTGGACTCTTCTCCACCTCGACGGCACGGTCGTAACGATCCCTGCTGGCGCAATCACAGCCGAGCAGGTCGCATATCTGCGGACGTTCGCCCACCGAACCGCCGCAACACTCCGCGCCGAGCACGGCTAGCCGCATCGGGAAGAGCTTCTCTGCCTCGAACGTCTCCTGAAGCACTGTCCCAACCCGTTTTCATACGCTCTCCGCGCACTTCCTCCGCGACAGAACCACCACCTTTCGGCTACACTGTTCCGCGTCCTGCCTTCATTCACGCCTGGAACTCGCTGATGGAACTCACCGATCTCGCATGGCCCGCGGTGGCCGCGCTCCCACCCTCCACGCCCATCGTCTTCCCGATCGCGGCGCTGGAACAACACGGCCGTCACATGCCCGTGTTTACCGACTCGCTCCTGCTCGGCGAAGTGATCCGCCGCGTGAAGCTCATGCCGGTCGCGAGCCAGTGTCTCTTCGCGCCGCTCCAGTGGCTGGGCAACTCGCACCATCACATGGACTTCCCTGGCACACTCTCCGCGACGCCGCGTCTGTACCTCGATCTCATCAAGGACCTCGCCAGCGGCTTTCTCGCGCACGGCTTCACACGCATCGTCTTTCTCAATGGACACGGCGGGAATATCACGCCCTATCAGCAGGCGCTCTTCGAGATGCGTCAGGAGCATCGCACACGCCGCGACCTACTCTTGCTCGGCCTGACATACTGGGACGCGGCTGGTTGCCCGGCGGAGAAGTTACCAGGGCTTGTTCAGAAGCGGATGGGACACGCCTGCGAGTGGGAAACGTCGATGGTCCTGCGACTGAACCCGGCGCTCGTGGTCGGTGACGTGACGAAGGTGCCAGAGGTGCCGTTCGGCCGCGCGCTGGAGCCAGGCTATCGCGCGTGGGTGATGCCCGATCGGAGTGAACCAGGACATATCGGCACCCCGTCGGCCGCGAGCGCGGAGAAAGGCGAGGCTCTCTTCGCGCACTTCGCAGGCGGTGTCGCGGGCTACCTGGATCGCGTGGTGAACTGGGACGGCAGTTGGGACTCCTGACCCGGCAGTCTGAGACGGAATTCGATGGGAACCACTCGACATACTCACGGCGGGGCATCGTGAAGCATTCGCACTCCTGGAAATGGTGGGTCTGCGGCGTACTCCTGCTCGCCACATTTCTGAACTACATGGACCGGCAGGCACTGGCAGTCACACTGCCGGAGTTGAAGCACAATTACAACCTGCAAGAACGACGAATCGGTCAGATTGAAGGCTACTTCGGTTATGCGTTCGCGGTCGGGTCGCTCCTGTTCGGTATTCTGGCCGATCGCTTCGGCCCGCGCGCGGTTTATCCACTGGTGCTAACGGGCTGGTCGCTGGCTGGGATCGCCACTGGCTTCGCGGGGCGACCCGAGTTCACGGCATGGCTCGAGTCGCCCGGCGACGAACCCGGCGCGGGTGTATTCCGCTGGCTCCTCTTCTGGCGAACACTCCTGGGGTTGTGCGAGGCCGGACACTGGCCGTGCGCGCTCATCACTGCACGTCGCATCCTGGAACCGAAGGAACGGGCCATGGGCAACGGTATCCTGCAGGGCGGCGCGGCCGTGGCGTCGATTCTCATCCCACTCTATGCGGAAGGCGTGGAGCGCCTCGGCGGGACGTGGCAAGTCACTTTCTGGTCGATCGGCATCGTCGGCCTTCTGTGGGTGCCCCTGTGGCTGGCGCTCGTGCGGTCTGATTCGCTCGAATCGGCAACTGTACCGCAGAACGTACACGACACCGAGCGCGATGAGGCCAGCGGATCGGCCCCACAGCCGCAGCGCGACCCTGACTGGGTCGGCATTGTCCCTCGTCTGCTGACCATTGGCATCGTCGTCGTGGCGCTCAACATCAGTTGGCAGTTCCTCCGCGCGTGGCTCACACTCCTGCTCGACTTCCACGGCTACGACCGGCTCGAACAGCGTGTGGCGACGGCCGGTTTCTTTGTCTCGGCCGAAATCGGCTGCTTGCTCGCTGGGGTTGTGGTGATGCTACTCGTGCGAGCGGGGCGGACTGTTCACGGTGCGCGCGTGTGGGCTTTCGCTGTTTATACAGCGATCACGGCCGTCGCGGCGCTGGTGCCAGTCTTTGGGTCGGGGCCGCTGATGATCGGCGGATTGATTATTGCCGGCTTCGGAATCCTCGGGCTTCACCCACTGTATTATTCGCTCAGCCAGGAACTGCCGCGACGCAGGCAAGGGATGCTCGCCGGGCTGATGGCCGCACTGGCCTGGGGTGTGGCGAGCACGTTTCAGATGTACATCGGATCGCGTATTCAGGAAACGAAGAGCTACGATGTGGGGCTGGTGATCGCGGGTCTTGCCCCGGTGGTGGGGCTGGTTGCACTGGCATTGTTGTGGAAGCCGTCAGCGTCGAGTCTCGTATCAGAGCAACGCAAGTCGTAAGGTCGAATGCGTGGGAATGGGATACACTTGACCTTACGACTATTATGGCACCTACTTACACGCTCTCAGAAACGCAATCAGGTCGGCCAGTTCCTGCCGTGTGAGTTGCTGATCCAGACCGGCCGGCATGAGTGAGACGGTGCTCGGCGAGATACTCTCAACGTCCGCGCGCGGCACACGATCCTCCTTGTCCGCCGCCACAACAATCACGAGCTCGTCCGGCGCATCTTTCTTGATGAGGCCATTGAGGACACGCTGATCGGCTGTGACGATGCGTACTGGCTCGTAGCTGCGGACGAAGCTCGCGCTGGGAAAGAGGATCGACTCCAGCAGGTCGCGCTCGGTGCGAACGCCGCCGATCCGTGTGAGGTCTGGACCCACCAACCCACCGACGTAGCCGACCTTGTGGCAGGCCGTGCAGTTCGCCTTCTTGCCGTTGAAGACAAGTTGCCCACGGCGAATGTCGCCAGTCTTCGATTTCAGCTCCGCCAGCACCTCCTCCAGACGCTGAGTTTCACCCTTGCGGGCCTCGGCAAGCTCTGCGTAGAGCTTCTCCGCGGCAGCCTTCACCTCCTTTGGGTACTTGTCGAGAATCGGTTTGACGACCTCCCTACGCACGGTTGGCCGTACAGCCGGATCACGGAGTGCCGCGACCAGTGCCAGCCCGGTGTTCTCGTCGTTCGATTGTGCAAAGACTCCAACGAGCTTGGTCAAGTCGAGCGTGCTCGCCTTCCGAAGTGTTCCCGCGATCGGGACGAGCTCGGCGCGGCTGAGTCTGGCGCGGCTGAGTACGTCGGCCGCAGCGGAGCGAGCCGCGTCTGGCTCGTCACGACCGAGATTCTTCAGCAGAAATTGAAGTGTTGCGGCGTCGAGTGGCTGCCGCGAGGGCCTTGCTGCCAGGAACGCGAGGCGGAAATCGGGAGGGACAACACCACCTGGCCAGAGTTTCGCCCGCGGCAGTTTCGCCACGAAATCGTTGTAATCGGCGACTGCGGCCGGCAGTGCGCGGAACGCAGTGAGTGTCGCAAGTAGAGTGTCGCGGTTGTCGAGTTTCGGTGCCGCGGCAAGCAGCCCGTCGCGCCACACGGCCGGCAGCGCCTTCAGCCCGGAGCGGGCCATCACGGAGAGTGCCAGCCGCGCGGCCTGCGGCTCGCCGGTCGCGACCGCTTCGCCTAGGAGCTTCTGGATGCTCGCGCTGCCGGCGAACTTCCCCAGCCGCGCCGCAAGCTCGTCGCGTTCGGTCGGCTTGAGCTTGCCCGCGTTCTTCAGCCGCTCCGCGAAGTAGTCGGCGAGCTGATCACCCCACTGCGGGTGCCGTCCGGCGATCCACCACGCTGTTTCGCGCAGCGCGGCGTCCTTCGCGCCGAGTTCGGCGATCACCGCCTTCGCGTCAAGTTTCGCGCTGGGAATGTTCGACAGCGCCGCCAGGCACGCTCGCCGCACACGCGGCGATGGGTTCTTCAGTCCGTGGGCCGTCTGATTCGCGTCGGCAATCTCGATGAGCGCATACGTCAATGCGTGGTCGAGTGTGCGGTCGTTCTTCGGGTTGGCCAGTGCGTTCAGGATCGCCGGCACGGCCTTCGCGTTGCCGAGTCGCCCCAGTGCAGTCGCGGCGAGGCGGCGTGTATGCAAGCTCGCGTCAGAGAGTGCGCGCACGGCATCGTCGAACCCTGCCGGATCGCGGTTGAGAGCCACCCTATCGAGGCGTGAAGGCGTGTGCCTGGCAGGCTTGCTGCGTACCTTGTGCGCGCCTGTCTTCCGCACGCGATAGATCGCCCCGCTCACGTCCGGCTTCACCAACTGCGAAGTGGGGCAGCAGAGCTTGTACCAACCGCCGGTATCCACGATGAGCAAACTACCGTCAACATCTTCAATTACATCAGTTGGGTGAAAGTCGATGTTATCTGACACAACGAAATCGGAATCCTTCGTCACATAGGTTGAACCCCGGGGCACGAGAATGTGCCTACTGACCTTCCGCATGTTGAACTGGCAGCAGAAGATGTTGTTGGTGAAGGCGGGGCCGAACTGGTCGGACTCGTAGCAATGCAACCCGCAGGGTGCAGCGGGCCCCAGATGCGTCATCGGTGGCATCAGCTCCGGGCTAGTCCACGGGTGTTCGTAAACCGGTGCGTGATCCTTTCCATATACCGCGCCGTACACCGCATGGATGAGGCCATCGCGCTTCCCACCGGCCGGGTGTTGGAGGAACGTGCAACTGAAAATGATGTCGCCTCGTGGCGTGAACACCAAATCGACCGGGTTATCCATGCCGCCGGTCATCACTGGCTCGATGCCGCTGCCGTCTGGCTTCGCGCGGAAGATGTGCGACGCCCGCGTTGTGAACTTCTTGCCGGTTGGCAGCGTGTAATCCTGCCGCTGGAACGCGCCCTTACACCAGTAGATATAACCATCGGGGCCAGGATAAGGGCCATGCAGATCGTTCGCGCAGCCGGTCAGCGTCTTGCCGTCGAACCACACTTCCTCCTTGTCCGCGATGCCGTCGTCGTTGGTGTCGGTGAACTTCCAGATCTGCGGTGCCGCGGCGACATAGAGCGAACCCTTGAGCCACATGCACCCTTCGGGAAACATCACGTTCTTCACGAAGACCGTTTGCTTGTCGAACTTACCGTCTCCGTTGGTGTCTTCGAGGCGGACGATACGGTGCGGCTTCTTCACCACCTGAATCGCCGTCTTCTCGTTAGAGCCGCTGGAGTCGGTAACGTAGAGACGCCCCTTTTCGTCGAAGGCTGCGGCAATGGGCCGCGGCGCGAGTTTCGCATTAGCCGCCACTTCGATTGTGAAGCCTTCCGGCAGTGTGAAGGTGTGCCCGTTGAGCTTCACCAGATGAAAAGCGGGTGGCTCGAAGGGTGAGGGCGCCACCAACGGTGGCGGCGCGGCGCCATGTGCTGCGAAGCCGAGAGACAGCAGCGTGAGCAGAGAAATGCGGTACATGGGAGAACTCCAGGGATGTGGGGAGAGTATAACCGCGACGCACTCGCCCATACAATTCCCCCGCCCCCTCATTCTTCCTCCTGGAGCCATTCCCATGCGCTCACTCGTCGCTCTCGCCTTCCTCACTGCACCGCTGGCCGTTGCGACTGCCGCGGACAATCCGTGGAAGCTCGACAACACGTTCCAGGCCGCGCGGCCCGCGGACCGGGTGGATGTGAAATCAGTCCCGGCGCCGAAAGGCGCGGTCATCCTCTTCAACGGCAAGGACTTCTCGCAGTGGGTGAAGCGCGATGGCAAGAACGAAGTGAAGTGGACTCTCAAGGATGGCGCGATGGAAGGCGTGAAGGGACACGGCGACATCATCACACGCCAGAAGTTCGACGGAACATTCACGCTCCACGTCGAGTTCCGTGTTCCGTATGAGCCGGGCGGGCAGGGTCAGGGGCGCGGCAACAGCGGGGTGTATGTGCAAGGTCGCTACGAGGTGCAGGTACTCGATAGCTATGGCTTGAAGTCAGGAAAGAACGACTGCGGCTCGATTTACGGCGTCTCGGCGCCGAGTACGAATGTCTGCAAGGCGCCCACGGTCTGGCAGAGCTATGACATTACGTTCACTTCCCCGAAGTGCAAAAACGGGAAGAAGAGCGAACCTGCCCGCATGACGGTGTATCAGAACGGCGTGAAGATCCAGGACAACGTGCCCATCACCACGGATAACACGACGGCCGGACTCGGCGGCGATGTGTGCAAGCCAGGCCCGATTCTGCTGCAAGACCACGGCCACCCGGTGCAGTATCGGAATATCTGGCTGCTCAAGCCATGAACCACGGAACGGTAGACCGTTCAGACAATGAGACGAGGAACGAATGAGTGAAGCGAACGCGATTTCTCCGGCACGAATGGACTCGACCGAAACGCCGGACGAACGGCCTGCGCTTCATCGTCCTCCGCCTGTTCCCGGCGCGAGTCGGGAATTGCTGAAGCTGGCAGCACCGCTGATCCTCAGTCAGAGTTTCATGACAATCCAGATCGCGGTGGACCGTATCCTGCTGTCGCGGCACGATCCCGACGAGGTTGCGGCGTCGTTCCCTGCGGTCATGCTCTTCTGGCTGCCGTTCGGCCTGCTGCAAGGCATCGCGGGGTATGTTTCCACCTTCGTGGCTCAGTACAGCGGGGCCGGGCGGCCCCAACGAGTCGGCCCCGCCGTGTGGCAGGGGTTGTACTTTGCGGTCGGTAGCGGCGTGCTCTTTTTGCTGGTCGCGGTATTCGCCTCGCAGCTTGTTGCACTTGGCGATCACTCACAAGAACTCCAGCGACTTGAAACAATCTATCTCCAGTATCTCGCATTCGCCGCGCTGCCGATGCTTGTCATTGCCGCGGTGAATGGCTTCTTCTCGGGGCGCGGGCAAACCTGGACCGTGCTCGGGATCGACGCCGTGGGCACCGCAGTCAACACGGCTCTAGCTCTCGTCCTGATCTTCGGCCGGCTTGGCTTCCCGGAGATGGGTATTCGCGGCGCGGGCGTGGCGACAATCGTGGGTTCGTGGGTCTCGGCGGTCCTGGGCGTTGCGCTCTTCATGCGGCGTGAGTATCGCACGGAGTTTGGCACGTCGAAGGTGCGGCCCGAACGCGAACTCTTCCGCCGGTTACTCTCATTCGGCGGTCCGGCGGGATTGCAGATGTTCCTCGATGTGCTCGCCTTTACGTTCTTCACTATGCTCGTCGGCCGACTCGGTGATGCGGCGATGGGTGCGACGAGTCTCACCATCACGTTGAACATGATCACGTTCTTGCCGATGATCGGTCTGGCACAAGCAGTCTGCATCCTCGTGGGTCGAAGGCTCGGCGAGAATCGCCCGGAGATCGCGGAACGCACCACCTATACCGGCCTGCGGTGGATGTTCGGCTACATCGCGTGCATCTGTGTGTTCTACGTCGGCGCTCCGCATCTGTTGCTTGCAGCGTTCGAGCCAGATGATCCGATCGAACGCGCGAAGTTCGCCGCGATCGCGGCCATCGTGCCAACACTGCTCATCTGCGTCGCGGTTTACTCGCTCGCTGACAGCATGAATCTCGCGTTCTCGTTCGCGCTGCGCGGCGCAGGCGATACGAAGTTCGTGACGTGGCTCACCTTCATTCTCGCCTGGCCGGTCATGGTGATTCCGACCTATGTCGTGGTGGTCAACGGTGGGAGCATCTACTGGGCGTGGGGTTTCGCCACGGCGCATATTGTCCTGATGAGCATCTGTTTCTGGCAGCGATTTCGATGGGGAAAGTGGAAGTCGATGCGGGTGATCGAACCGACACCAGAGCCAGTCGCGCCGGCGACCCTATCGAACTGAACAGCCGAAGCGGTTGGGAATCCTCCGTGGCGCGCTCACAGAGGATTCCCGCCTCGCCAGTTCACTTCTTCAGTTGCTTCAGATGAACCGCGGCCACATCCCACATGTAGTGACCGATCTTGTAGTTCTCAACGGCATCCTTCAGATACTCGCGGCACCTCTTCTCGTTGCCCTCACTCTCGAAGTAGAGCGCGATATAGAGTCGCGCATAGAACCGGGCTGCCTTCAGCTCCTCTCCCTTGAGGCCGGACTTCTCCGTGGCGTCGATCACATCCTGCGGCTTGAGCTTGCCGGCGAACAGTTCAAGTACCTGCTTCATCGGCACACGGCCGTCCTTCGTGACCACAATGAGATCCGCGCGTGCCTTCTTCGGTGTGCTCGCGCGGGCGTTGCAGAGATAGTGCCAAGCGGAGTTTTCCACATCCTCGCGTGCCTTCTCGTCGGCGGCGTTGAACTGATCGGCACCATCCTTGAATCGACCGGCGTAGTAGAGCGCGATGCCCCGTCGCCAGTGATTGGCTGCCGCCTGCGGCCGTAGTTTCAGAAACGCATCGAATGCGGCGACCGATTCCTTGAAGTGACCCGACTTCAGAAGCGCATCACCAAGTCCGTCGTGCGCGGCGGCAACATTGTGATTCAGTGCGATCAGGTTTCGGAATGCGGTCGCAGCAAGATCATTCTGCCGGGTTTTCAGATAGGCAGAGCCAACCACGAAGAGTGCAGGCACGTTCTTCGGATCGAGTTCGATCGCCTCCTTGCCGTGCGTAATGGCGTCCGTGAACTTGCCCTTCTCGTACGCTGCTGCTGCCTGTTCGGCGAGCTTCGCGGACTTCTCTTTCTTGTCGTCTGCCTGGGCGCACGGAACTTGCGAACCCACACCCAGTAGCATTGCCAAAACCGCAGTAGCGAAGACACGCATGGAAAGACCTCGTGGTGGAACCTCATGCAGATGATCCTATCGTGACGTGGGCTGCTATAACAGCGGGCAACAGCTCATTCCAATTTCTCGCACACGCGGAGAGACACATGGCGGGTGAAGGGAGCGTGGACCGATCGAAGATGAAGCAATACCTCGTGCCGGCGGTGGGAGTGGCCGCACTGGTGTTGCTGGTGGGCCTGGTTGCGTTTGTCTCCAGTGCCGATGGGCGGAAGATGTCCGATGGTTCTAACGGATCGGTGGACGACCCGGAACTGAAGGAGATCACGCCTGGAGTGAAGTATCGCGATCTGAAAGTCGGCGAGGGGGCGGATTGCCCGCCGGGTGCCCAGGTGACCATTCAATACACCGGGTGGCTCACAGACGGTACGGCTTTCGATTCTGGTAAGCATACGTTTGACCTATCAGGTCTGATCAAGGGGTGGCAGGAAGGCATTCCGGGGATGAAGAAAGGTGGCATTCGCAAGCTCGTCATCTCGTCCGATAAGGGCTACGGCACGCGCGGCTCGCCTCCACGGATTCCGGGCGGAGCCACGCTGATCTTTGAAGTGAATCTGATCGACTTCAAGGCCCCGCGCCCACGGCGGTCGGCTGACAAGGTCGATCTGACGAAGCTGACCGACGGGACTGCTCCAGGCGCGGAGGATCTGAAACTCATCCCCATAGGCGACACGGGGGTGAAGTACCGCGATCTGAAGGTAGGGGATGGCGCCGAGTGCCCGCCCGATGCCCACGTCATCATGGACTACACCGGCTGGCTCACGAACGGGACCATGTTCGATTCCAGCTTCAAGCCAGGAGCCGAGCCGCTGAACATGTCGCTGGGTGGACTGATCAAGGGATGGCAGAAGGGGGTGCCCGGAATGCGTGTGGGCGGCATCCGCAAACTCGTCATCCCGCCTGAGCTTGGTTATGGTAAGCGCGGCTCCCCGCCGACCATTCCACCCAACGCCACGCTTGTGTTCGAGATTGAGTTGCTCGGAGTCAAGTGACCGAGAAACACCCAGCGGACATATGTCTGCTGGGTGTTGACAATTACTCAGCGTTGCACACGCGCGCCGCCGCCGGATGCGAATGCTTCCACCTCGGCAAGCGTGGCCATTGTGGTATCGCCTGGGTAAGTGGTGAGGAGCGCGCCGTGTGCCCAGCCCAGACGCAAGGCCTGATCCGGATCGCGACCGGCAAGCATGCCGTAGATGGCACCTGAGGCGAAGCCGTCGCCACCGCCGATGCGGTCGATGACATCGAGATGCGCCGTTGGGCTGATGTGCCGCTTCCCTTCGTACCAAAGCACTGCGGCCCAGTCGTGCCGGTTGGTTGAGTGAACCTCGCGGAGCGTCGTTGCCACGACCTTGATATTGGGAAACTCCTTCACGGTGTTCTCGATCATCTGGAAGAACACCTCCGGGTCGAGCTTCGATTCCGTCTTGCGGGCCACATCCGGCCCCTTCACGCCAAGCCCCTTCTGCATGTCCTCCTCGTTACCGATGAGAACGTCCACGTTCGACACGATGCGGCGGAGCACCTCCACCGCGCGCTGGTCCCCGCCGACCGATTTCCAGAGTTTCGCCCGATAATTCAGATCGAAGGAGATGATCGCACCCTGAGCCTTCGCGGCCTTCATTCCTTCGATGGTCACTTCCGCAGTCGTCTCGGAGAGCGAGGCGAAGATGCCTCCTGAGTGGAACCAGCGCACACCACCAGCCATGATCTGCTTCCAGTCAAAGTCGCCGGCCTTCAGGAGTGCTCCGGCCTCGTTCGACCGGTTATAGAATACGACCGGTGCGCGGACGCCATGTCCGCGGTCGCTGTAGACGGTCGCAATGTTCGGCCCGCGTACGCCATCGTGATCGAAGACCTTATAGAAGGGCGTGACACCCATCTCACGGACACGGCCTCGCACCAGGTCTCCGATGGGGTAATTCACCATCGCGGTGGCGATGCCAGTCTTCAGGCCGAAGCAATCGGAGAGGTTCGCGGCTACGTTGTACTCGCCGCCGGAGACGTGGACATCGAAGGAACGGGCCTTGCGAAAGGGAATTTCACCGGGATCAAGGCGGTGGACGAGTGCGCCCAGGGAGAGCAGATCGAGGGAACAGGCATCAGTGCGAATCGGAAGCGGCATGTGAGAAGGCTCCTGGAATAGCCGGGATGTGGGATACGCTATCGCCGGAGCAGAGGTGGTCAATATGTGCAGAAATGACGCGGGCGAACGAGACGCAGCGAGGCTCACTCATCCGCACGCAGGTGGCGGCGCGCCGCGAACGCCGCCGCGGTACTGAGCCACACGCTGGTGATGAAGCAGATGGGAATGCACACGAAGCCGAGGCAGCCCGAGACGCCCGCCAGGAGTACCAGAACCGCCCGTGCGAACTTCTGACCATGCGACGCCTCCCAGCCAGTCGCGACAACCACGCCGGCTGCAGCCGAACCGAGAGCGATCAGGAGGTACGTCTTCGCGATGCGCACGAGGCTGTGCGGGAAGTGCTGTCCGAAGTGCGGAGCGATCGCGACGAGGAAACGATTGAATGCGAACTCACTCGCCAGGAGACAGAGCATCAGTACTGCAACCGCAACTGGTACAAACGGCGTGCCAGCAGCGACGAAGTATGCGACGACGCAGGGCACTGCCGTCCACGCTGCCACCGCACTGAACCGCGCGACCACTCGCCCCCGCACTCCTGGCGGCAGATTCGCGGCACGGCCGCGGCCCAGTGCGAGCAGCATCAGCGACACGCAGAGAGCCACGCCGGCTGCAATTGAAATGGCCCGAAATGGCATCTTCTCAAGAACTTCGCGTTCGAAGCCGAGGATAATAACAGTATTAACGAGCAGGAAGGCCACCATGGTGAACAGGCCCAGTGTGGCGAGGTGTAACGCGCGCGCCGCGGGACGCCATTCCTCACGTGCAAGGAACAACGATCCACCAGACACGAGTGGGGTTCGCATCGGTGAAGGGCGTTCGCGCGCGGCGAGCACACGCAAAGCTGCTGCGCGCCCCGCCAGCACGGAGAATCGGGCCTTGCACAATACGCACGAGACAAGCTCCGATCGACCGCGCGCGACAGTGACACCAGCCTGACACTGTGGGCAACAGAGTTGTTCCACCTCCGCATCGGTCGTGGATGGCAGGAGTGTCGGAGCAAGTTCGTGACCGGGTGTCTCAGAAGTGGATAGAAAGGGCATTAACACCGCCGGTTCCAACGCAGCGAGTTCTTCGGAAGTACCGCTGGTCGCGCGGAGATAGTTCCCCAGTGCGCCTGCAAACGCCTGTGCCGAGGGGAACCGGTCGGCCGGATTCTTCGACAGTGCGCGAAGGACGATCTCATCGAGCCGCGAATCGAAGCCAGAGCAAACCATTGACGGCGTCGGCGGTATCGCCTGGCAATGTTCCAGCATCAATTCATAAGCGCTGCCGTGGAACGGGAGCCGACCCGTGAGCAGTTCAAACAGAATCACCCCGAGGCTGTAAATGTCCGTGCTTTCCGTGACTGGCCACGGCCTGCCTGGCGACCACTGCTCTGGCGACATGTAGGCTGCGGTTCCCTTCACCCCGCCGCTGCTCGCCTGATCCGCGAACTGCACGAGGCCGAAGTCGGCGATGAGAACTTCACGCCCTGCCTCGTCGTACAGGATGTTGGCCGGCTTGAGATCGCGGTGAATGACCTTGCGACTGTGCGCGGCGGCCAATCCCAGCGCGAGCTTCTGCGCGATGACGCACGCCTGGCGTGGCGGAACGGGCCCATCAACGCGCTTCAGCAAATCCGCGAGGCTCCCCCCGCGAACGTATTTCATCACGAGGTACGGGAGGTTGCCCTCGGTCCCGGCTTCGTAGATGGGGCAGACGTTGGCGTGGTGAATCTCGGCCGTGGCCCACGCTTCCTTCAGGAAGCCAGCGAGTACTTCCGGCGTCAATCCGGCGCCGAACGGTTGCTTGATCGCCACCTCTCGACGCACCATCGGGTCGTAGCCCAGCAGTACGCGGCCGAAGGTACCGTGGCCCAGTACCCTGCGAATCTCGAAGCGGCCGATCCGCCTCGGCATTCCTGGCACGAAATCGCCTGTCGATGACGGCTCGTTCGCGGGAGAGTTCTCAGGCATCACACGGCTCAGTGCGCGCAGGGACAATGGCAAGCGTTATTGTCTTCAGTCGACTGGTTCCGCCAAGTATTCTCGTGCCAGATGAAGCCCAGCGCGGGCTGGTCGGGGAGTCGCACGAGACAGTGGCCGTTCGTGTGCGCGAACCATTCTCCCGAACTACCCATCTTATACATGCGCCTCTGTGGCCTGATTTTCCTGGGTGTTCTGGTTCCACTGACCTACCGGCCTTGCAACCAGACGCGCCACGACGAAGAATAGACTACCACCAGGCCAGAGCGCACGACTTACCGCAGGACGCAACTCCGCGCCGGCCCCGACGATGAGGGAAAGACACCATGAACTCCTACGCCTCACTGTGCGACGACTTTGGAGTTTCGGCTTACATTCACGGCAAGCTCGAAATGCCGTCTGGTCGTGAGACGGTACTGCATTTCTTCGAGGCGGTGCAAAAAGCCTTCCCGAAGATGACGGACTTCGAAAAGCGCGGAGAAAACGACTACATGCTGGAAGAGGAACGCGACAGCGGAAGCTACCGCTGGACCTCGCTCGACACACGCCGCCTCTGCTCGGGCTTCGTCAACCCTCCCTCACTCGACGATGCCGACGCTCACAACGAGCGCATCCTGGAGATCGCCCCCTACCACCTCGACCTTGGCGCGATGCAGACCGAGTCGATGGACGTACTGTACTACTTCGACTTCACCTACCAGGGGAACCATGACGAGGTGGTGGCCGAGGCACTCACCAGTGGCACGCCACTGGAGTCACTCACGTCGCTCCCTGGCGCGCGTATGCTCAGCTTCCAACCAAGCATGATGCTGGCACTGGACGAGGGATGCCAACTCCAGGCACGGTTGAGTGTCGAGACGCGGACCAGTGCTTATCAGGTCCGCACCAACAATTTCCCCGAATCGCCGATCACAGTTTACTTCACCGTACGGCAATTCTGGGGCAAGCAACCATACAAGACGTTCGTGGAGAGCTACCACAACCAGCGCCGCATCCTCGATGAGTTGGTCAGTACCTATGTCGTGCCGCAGGTGATCGATCCGCTGGCGAAAGTCATTGGTGCGAAGGGGTAATCAGTCTGACGTGCGAATTGCGACGAGGCCAGTGCTTCACCCTGGCCTCGTTCTGTTGGGAAACTCAGCGGCGGGGCAGACCCGTGACACTGGAAGAATGGGGATTCGCCATGTAGCGGCGCGTCTGAAGCACCATCCCGCGCGCAGATTTCGACTCCGACGCAGTGTCGAGAGGGGCGTAGTACGTTGGCGGATAGGGGGCGTCTGATTCTGCGACCAGCGCGCGCCGCGACCGGTTAGCCATCACACCCAGTGTGAGGATCGACAGCCCCACTGCAACCAACAATGTCGTCCCACCGCTCTTACCTCCGGCGTCGTAGAGTTGCGGGAGTGGTTGCGGAAGTTCGGCAAATCGCTTCTCGTCGAGCCGATCGTGAGCCA
Source organism: uncultured Frigoriglobus sp. (assembly GCA_964422915.1). Classification (GTDB taxonomy): domain Bacteria; phylum Planctomycetota; class Planctomycetia; order Gemmatales; family Gemmataceae; genus Gemmata. The sequence goes on from CAYRDG010000004.1 coordinate 62,497, forward strand.
CGTTCAGAGCGCTTGCGGCGACGATGAAGCCAAGCCCAACGATGTACGCGATCATCCCTGGCAGCGATCGCGTTCGCGGCGTATTCGCGGACATGTGTGCTTCCCCAAGTCAACGTTGCGAGCGAGTCAGAAAATCGAACGATGGAACGGACGATGCGTGGGGCAGAAAACTCTACACTGTCCGAACAGCCCATGTCGGGAATCCCGCTGCTCGGCCCAGGCTCATTGCGACGACACACGAACGTTCTTCTCGCCCCGCACGAACCCTCATACACACACATGAACTCCACCCTCCTCACGCTCTCCTCGTTTGCCAGCGGGCTTTCCACCGAGACAGCCTTCGACGTGCTCGCCGTCGCTCGCAAGCTCATGGCCAGCGGGAAGGACGTGATCGCGCTCCAGATTGGCGATTCCCCCTTCCCCACCACGGCCGGCGCACTCAAGGCTGCACACGCTGCCATCGACGCCGGGCTGACGCACTACTGTCCGTCGCTGGGCCTCACCGAATTCCGTGAGACGATCGCGCGAACGGTGAAAGCGGAGTTCGGCATCCCCGCTGGCGCGGAGAACGTCGTCGTCGGGCCGGGTGCAAAGGTCTTCGAGACGTACTTTTGTGAGGCATTCCTCGAACCAGGTGACGAGGTGCTGGTCTTCGAGCCAGCATTCCCGACCTTCGAGCCGAACATCGTTCGGCGTGGCGCGCGGATGCGTACGGTCCCACTTCGGCAGGAGCAGCAGTTCCGCCCTGATGTGCAAGCAATCGAGAGTTTCGTGAAGCATCAGGCGCGTGCCCGCGCCATCTTCCTCAACTTCCCACACAACCCAACCGGCGGCGTCGCAACGCGTGGCGATCTGAAGGCGATCGCGGACATTGTTCGGGGCACGAACATCGCAGTCTTCAGCGACGAACCGTATTGCCACATGAACTGGGAAGGACATCATCAGAGCATCCTTTCCGAGCCAGGGATGCTGGAGCAGTGCGTTGGCGCGTACACGTTCTCGAAGAGTTACAGCATGAGTGGCTGGCGCTGCGGCTACATGGTGACCTCGGCGCGGATTGCACAGATCGTGGGGAAGATGATCAACACGTCACTGTCGTGCGTACCACCGATTGTTCAGATGGCGGGACAAGCGGCACTGGAACACGACGCCGCCGAGCGTGATTCCACCATGCGGAAGTTCAAGCAGAAAGTGGAACTGCTGGTCAGTGAGCTTCGACAGGTCCCTGGTGTGAGTGTGCTGATGCCAGCGGGTACGTTCTATGTCTTCCCGCGCGTGGAACCGATCTGCCGCCGGCTCGGCATCACTTCGCACGGTCTGGCGATGTACCTGCTCGAAGGTGCCGACGACTCGCTTGGCGTCGCATGTCTGGGTGGGGAATGCTTTGGTGCAGCGGGCCAGGGCTACATCCGCTTCACGACAGCGGAACCCGACGACCGACTCGTCCGAGCGGTGCGATTTTTTGCCGATGCGATCCAGCGAACGGACCGCGTGGCAGCGTATCTCGCTGCGAATCCGAAGTACTCTGACCGATCGTAAAACGGACTTCACGCGACTGCCGCGAGTCGTTCGCACGAGAAGATGGACACGAAACGTCTTCTGAAGCCCGCAGGACAACGAGTTGTCATACCAGTTCCCGGCGCCGTGCCAACTCTTTCATAACATCAACGAGTGAGCGCGTGTTGAACACGTCGTCCTTCGTGAGCCAGCCGCGCCGCGCGACATCGATCCCATACTGATAAAGTGCGAGTTCCCTGGTGCTGTGCGCATCGGGGTTAATCACGATTGGAATTCCCATCGCTCTGGCCTGCTTCACATACTTCCAGTCGAGGTCGAGGCGCGACGGTTGCGCATTGATCTCGATCATCTTGCCATGTTTCGCCGCGCACTTCAGCACTTCATCCAGGTTGATTTTGTATCCATCCCGGCGAAGCAACAGCCGACCCGTGGCATGGCCGAGCATCGTTGTGCGAGGATGCACCAGTGCCTTGCATACGCGAGCGGTCATTTCCGCTTCGGGCATCGCGAAGCGGGAGTGGACGCTGGCGACAACGTAATCGAAACCGGCGAGCAGGTCGTCGTCGTAGTCGAGCGAGCCATCCTCGAGGATGTCCACCTCACTCCCCTTGAGGATGCGAATGCCCGTGAGCTTCGCATTCACACGGTCGATTTCGGCCCACTGCTTGCGTACCGCGCCTGGCGGAAGTCCGCGCGCAATCGTGAGCGACTGGGAATGATCGCCGACACCAAAATACTCGAAACCGAGTGCCCTGGCTGCAAGCGCCATCTCTTCAAGTGTCGCCGTGCCGTCGCTGTACGTGGTGTGATTGTGGAAGACACCACGAATGTCGGCAGCTTCCACAAGTGAGGGCAATTCGCCCTTCTCCGCGATCTCGATCTCGCCGGTGTCCTCACGCAATTCTGGCAACACATACGACATTCCCAGTGCGGCGTAGATCTCTGCCTCCGATTTGCACGGCACCGACTTAGTGTCGTTGGCGAGAGCGTACTCGTTCAACACCAACTCCCGTTCGATTGCGCGCTGACGTAAACGGATGTTGTGTTCCTTACTCCCAGTGAAGTAAAGCAGCGCGAACGGAAACTGCTCCTCGGTGACGACTCGCAGATCAACCTGAAGCGTTACTTTCTCACCACTGAGATGGATCGAGGCCAGGATGCTACTCTTGGTTGGCCCGGAACCGAGTATCTGAACGGCTTCGGGCAGCTTCACAAACGCTTCCATGATGGGCGCGGCGTTGGCGCTACTCACGAGAATATCCAGGTCGGCGACGGTTTCCTTGCGTCGTCGGACACTTCCGCACAACTCCGCGCGGATCACACCCGGCAGCGTGCGAATCTGCTCCACAACAGCCCGACCGAGCGTGAGCGCGAGGTCGATTCGGACGCGACCGCCGACTTTTTCGAGATGGTTAAGGCCGTCTAGAATGCGTTGCTGCGTCTTCGCGCCGAACCCTTTTTGCTTCGCGACCTCGCCGCTCTCACAGCCGGCCTTGAGTTTCTCGAGCGTGTCAATCTGGAGAAGATCGTAGAGCGACTTCACCTTCTTCGGCCCCAGCCCCTGGATCCGGAGCATCGTCACGAGTCCTTCGGGAACCGAGGCGCGCAGCTCTTCGAGATAGGGCAACCTTCCCGTGGTCACGAGCGTCGCGATCTTCTCCACGAGCGCCGTTCCAATTCCGCGCACCTCGCCGAGTTTTCCCTGCGCTACCAGTTCCTTCAGGTCGCCGGGCACCTGCTGAATTGTTCGAGCGGCATTGTGGTACGCATTCGATCGGAAGGCATTTTCACCTTTCAGCTCGAGTAGCGTGCCGATTTCGTCCAGCGCATCGGCAACATCATCCTTCGTCATGTCGAGGACTCCTCACAGGATTGGAGTGAGGATACCAGAAATGCACGGCGGAATGCGATGTAAGCAGCGCGGTTTCGTGGCCGTAAAAGGGAGAACGCCACCTGGGGAACAGATGGCGTTCTCGACGGTGGATCGCGACAGAATCCGTCTGGGATTACGCGGCGATTTTGAGCGGCATGCTGACAGCGCTCCGCTGGCGATGTGGGCTGTGGAGCATGATTTCCATGCCGTTCACGATGCGGTCGGGGCCGCGGCCATCGAATGTGTTACGCGCCGCACGGGTCATGGTCTTTCGTTCCATTGCGTCGTCGTGGAGTAGGTCCACGGCCTCATTCAACTGGTCGAAGGTCACATCCGCGGCATTCCCCAGGTAAGTCGCGACGCCCTCCTCGTCGAGCTTTTTGCCATTCCCTGCGTGACGCTGAGTCTGGCTCAGGATGAGTTGCGGCACGCCGACCACACACAGTTCCGGCGACCACATGTCACCTGCAGTCAGCGCGAAATGAACACGCACGAGCCGGGTCATCAGTTCCTTCGGCTCGGTCACCACCTCCACCTTCCCACCGCTACCGTCAGCCAGTGCCAGGATGTCGTCGTATCGCGGATGGTGCGTACGGGCCGCGATGGTCACCTTCCCGACCTTCTCCATCTGGAGGAGTTGCTCGGTGCGGGTGATGGATTCGCCCGCCAGATCATCATCGCCCATTGCGACCAGAGCGCGGAACGGCATCGGCGGCTCGACGGCGCGGATGGTGCGTTGCCGGCGGAACAGCCCACGACAAAGCGTATAGCGGTAGCCGAGAAGGAGTTGGCCGCCGCGCTCGATCTGATACGGCTTGCGAGTGGGGAAGAGGAGCGGATTCACCACGAGGTCCGAAGGGAACTTCATTTCCGCAGTGGAATCGAAGCACATTACCAGGGCACCAGTCTTCTTCAGTTCACGAAGGTAGTCGGCCGTGTAGTTCTGCCCCGTGACGACGATCGCTGCGGCGTTGATTTTGCGAATCTGTGCCGTTGTCGCTTCCAGATCGCCATCATCGCCGATCTGCGTCTCGGCGGGCGACCAGTCGTTATTGCCACGGTTAACTGTGGTCGCCAGTGAGAGTGGATCGAGATAGCTGAAGAAGTGCGTGCCGCGCCGGCGGCGCTGGAAGGCTGCCGCGAGGGAGAGGCACTGGTAGAGCGGCTCCCAGCCATGCTCCAGAGTTCCGTCACAGCGAAACAGAATCGGGCCACGTGTCGCGTCCATGCGCACCGCTCCTACACAACCGAGGGTTAGAAAAGTGCGCGAACACTCGCGAGCGAGCCGCGGGTATTCGCGCGTATCCGGGTGGTGTGGAGTGATAACAACCCGCACGAGTCCGTGCGCGTGCGAGACGCGCCGACGGGAAGTCTTCTCGACACCTCTTCTCCGGCCAGGCCACTTGCTGACCTGGTAACGACACAAGCGCGGGTTCCGGTCCGCGTTCAGGTCGTGCTTGGCCACTGGGTTCCGGTCCAGCGGCTGAGCGGGGCGGATGGTAATTCACTTTTCGCACAACCGACAAGGCCATTTTTCTCGCCTCGTGCGAGAATGCGAAATCGGGTCAGTCGCGTGAACCAAAACCCCTTCGCAAGACTGGCGTGGCGAACGGCTGGCGACCAGTTGAGGCGATGTGAACAGGAGGTGGCCCGACATTCTAACATTCACTGACGTTCCACGTGGAACGTCTTCCCATTTTATCAGCGCGACTGGCACAGTCGCTTTCTCCCTGATCAGCCGCACAGAACCGTCTAACATTCGCTGACGTTCTACGTGGAACGTCTTCCCATCTTCACATCTAATTCCACTTCTCACATCCGCGGAGATTGCTATGAGTCATCCCGACCACACCGATAACGGAGACCTTCGCATGGAAGCGACAGCCAAGCAGCCGCGGCTGGCCCGCGGGCTGAATGCCCTCCTCGGCGACATGAACACACCACCTGCCGCAGACAGCATCACAAAGCTGCCTGTGGGCAGGATCGAACTCAATCCGTACCAGCCACGCAAACGGATCGACGACGACGAACTCGCCGCGCTCACAGGCAGCGTGAAGACACACGGTGTGCTTCAGCCACTCGTTGTTCGACCCGTGAAGGACGGCTACCAGCTCATCGCCGGGGAACGCCGCCTCCGCGCGGCCCGCGCCGCCGGCCTGACCGATGTGCCGGTACACGTTGTCAACTTCGACGATCAACAGGTGTTCGAGGCGGCGCTCGTCGAGAACATTCAGCGCAGCGACCTGAACCCGGTGGAGAAAGCTCAGGGCTTCAAGGAGTACATGGATAAGTATGGCGTCACGCAGGATCAACTCGCCGCACGCCTGAGCCAGGACCGCACGACGATCAGCAATCTTCTCAGCCTTCTGAACCTGCCCCCGGAGGTGCAGGCTGCCGTTCGCGATGGGCAACTCACGATGGGGCACGCGAAGGTGCTCAAGGGCGTGTTCATCCCTGAGCAGCAGGTCGCCTTCGCGAAGGAGGCAATCCTGAAGAACTACTCGGTGCATGCGCTTGAGATGCTCGTGAAGCAGCACAAAACCAGCCCGGCGGCGATCCCGGAAGAGGCACGCGATCCGGCCACGGAGGCCGCGGCGCGTGTCGTGATCGAGAAGACGGCGCATGTGAAGGGGATCGAGGACGAGCTGCGCCAGCGGCTCGCGGTGCGTGTCGAGATTCGCGTGAAGGCGAAGGACAAGGGTCAGATCGTGATTGGCTTTGACAGCAACGACGACTTCGAGCGCATCGTGCAGGCGCTCCAGGATCGCTGACTGGCAATCGTGCCGGATGCGCTTCCAAACCCTATGCGAAGCAGCATCCGGCACAGATTCGGCTGAAGCACTTCTCTCAGGTGCTCTTGCACCATTCCCTCCTGACGCTATTCCTCATCGCTCAACGTGGCGCCAGAACACGACGTTCACGCCGCTGCGACCAGGGAACAAGGGGGTGAGCAATGACACTGCGACGGATACTCTGGAGCCTGACGGCATCCGCGGCTCTTTGTGGGATGGTATCAGCCACGCCGCCGGCGCTCTCGGAAGGTCGCGAACTGGATCCCGTGGCACGCGACTTCTTCCTGACCACTCTGCCGCCTGCCCCTGCGCCCGTTGAAGCGGAAGAGCCTGGTTCACTCCCACCGCTCTCGTTCCTGAGCAACATCCGGGAAGTGATTCTCACCTCGATCACGATCCCGCTTGGCACCGTGCGGCCTGCTGGCGGCATTCGCTAGCTCTCACGCGCTCGGCCTGTGGCTTCGCACCCGCGCGAAGCCGCATGCTCATCCCTTTCACATCTGCGTGTTGTCGCCATCTTCTTCCGCAGCGTAATCGCTTCCGCGCCCGTGGTTCGTCGCGTACCGCTCGATGGCAAGTTCCTGTTCCGCGGTTTCCACTGATCCAGGCCGCAAGTCGCGCACCTTTCGCAATGCTGCGCGCGCGCTCAGTCCAACAGTGACGAAGTATGCGGCCAGGACAGTGCCGGTGCGGCCGTACCCTGCCGCGCAGTGCAAGGCCACGCCCATCCCGGATGAGTTCGCCTTCTTGATGGTGCTGAGGATGTGGTCGAGTTGCCGTTCGGTGGGCGGCGACATGTCTGGCACTGGCACGGATAACCCCAGCATCCCGGCCTCGTTCAGCCAGCCGCGCGGTAGTGGATCTTCCGTGAGCGAGATGAGCACCTCAACGCCGTTGCGGCGCAACCAGCGGAGATCATCGCCCGACTGCGGACATGCCAGCGCCGCCAGCCGTGGTGGATCAACCCATGAGAAGCCCGTAGGAGGCATCGCTCACCGTGCAGATCGAGATTGGGCACGGAGAGGAACCGACCTCCCCTCACACACGATAGCCAATCGGCGCGCGAACCGACAGGGCCGACGTCAGCGAAGCGACTTGTGCCCGAAGATCACACGCAGCCGGTTTGCTTCCTGCCAGAGCTTCGGGTTCGTCTGGAGGAAGTCGATGAGGTTGCCCGTCGTGATGCCAAGCAAGTTCGCAGCGTCCGCGACACGCCCTTCCACTGCGACAATTACGTCAAGAACCAGGCCCACTGCGGGCCAGTAGCGCGGGTCCTTCGTACTCATGGAAAGCCGACCGTCTGCATTTCGGGCGGACGCGAAGTCCGGGAGCCGGGTGAGGTACTCCGTCGCGAGTTCCACCGGGAGTGGATCGCGCAACTCCAGGAAGAGTGCGCACCAGAGCCGCTTGATCGCGCGGGCTTTATTCTCGTGCTGTGACCGGCTCTCCTCCGCGATCACGATGAGGCCGGTGGGAGGGTGACGGAGCCTTACCGCCGAGCTGGTCTTGTTCCGCTTCTGGCCGCCAGGCCCGCTGGCGCGGTATGTGTCCACTTCGCACTGATCGAGAAGTTGCTCTTCTGTCAGTCGCGTCCAGGTTGCGCGCACAGGACGGTTCGCGGGAAGCGGAGGATGAGACACTGAGAAATCTCGAAAAACGGGCGTGCCGGGCGAAGATGGGATCTGGAGACTCGAACCGCCAGCGAACCGGAGGAGAGCCTCCTTCGGCTCGCTGGTTGCGTGCGGATTACTTGCCGAGTGTCATGGGCTTCGCGCCGTCCTTCACCTCGGCGAAGCAGATGAGCCAGAAGTTCTCGAGCTTGATACGAGTCGGGCCTTGCAGGTCCTTTGCGGCGTCATATCGACGGCGACGCTGAGCCGGGCCGTTGAACGCCAATGTTCCCTCCGCGTCGATCACACGGTAGAGGTCGCGGCGTGCGAGTTCCTCATCCTTCGCCACTGCGAAGTTGTAGTATGCATCGAGGAACCAGACCCCAGACTCATACGGGTGGTGAAGCATGGCCATATCGAGCCATTCGCGCGCCTTCGCGTCGTCTTCCTTGCTGGCGTGCGCCTTCGAGAGCAGCTTGCCGCCAAGTGCGAGACTGAAGTTCGCAAGCTGGTCGTCGGAGTAGGGACTACCGCTCGTGCGTTCGATCACCACACGCTTTCCTGCAGGCGCACGCCTCCGGTAGAGTGGGTGATCCGCCAGCAATCGCGCCAACTGAGGCGCTGCGTCGCGATCCAGTTCACCAACAACGTGCGCGCCGAAGACGAGGTTGCCGGTTCCGTCATAGTTTGCGGAATCAATGCGGATGCCATCGAATACCGGATACGCCGGCGTGACCCGTGTCACGCGCGCGAGCATCTGGGCCATGGGGATCACAGCGAACGCGAGTCGCGTTGGCTGGATGCGGAAGTATTCTTCCCATTTCGGCATGCCCTCCAGCCTGGTCAGGAGTTTGCCGAGTTCGACTTTCTGTTCCGAGCGGTCCAGCACACCAACCAGCACATAGCGGCCCTTCTCGTCGAAGTATCCGCGCTCAATCACGACGCCGTTGAACTTCTTCTGATCGCTGGCCAGTGCCTTCCGCAGGAACGCAGTAAGGCTTGGCAGGAGAGGCTCGCGGTCCCTCGGGTCCGGCGGAGCGACGGTCTTCGCACTTCCACCGGGCGTTGCTGGAATGCCGTCGGGAATCTCCGCCTTCATCAGACGGCGGAACTCATTCTCCACGTCCTTCACATCGGCGGCGCTGGATGGGTGATAGACGAGGACGAGGCCATCTGCATCGACCTGATACTTTCGGCGAAGTGCGGCGAGGTCGGTCGGGAAGTACAGGCGTTCGATCTTGAGATCATCCTTCGTGCGGATCACCCACTCTCGGAGGTCGGCCATGACCTTGTTGATGCGAAGCGCGGTCATCGCCTGAGCCGAAACAGGCTGCTTCGCCACAAGCGTGTACTGTGCTGCTTGTGGCTTCCCAGTGCCGTGCGTTGCAAAACTCTCGCTCACGACCGCTTGCAATTCCTTCAGCCCCTCCGCGGTCAGTCCTGGTTGCAGACCCGCTGGGAGCAGTTCGCCGGCCGGGCCGAACGTGAAGCCAGGATCGATGCGTACACCATCGAGTGCCGGATGCTTGACCACCGCCCCGCGGAGTGCTGCCACTGGTTCTTCGATGACATTGCCCACCAGTCCGGCGTAGTCGCCGGGGACGGGTCGGCCGACTGTTGCTGATACCAGTGGGGCAATCATGTCCTGCACGCGATCAACTTTCACCTCCGCTTCACCCACGCGCACGCCCTCGATCTTGAAGCGGAGCGCGGCGCTATCCTTCGCGGTCTGGTACGTGAAGTATGCGCGGCCGACCAGCAGCCTCCGCAGTGCGAGAGCCTCCTTTTCTTCCGGAGTGCCCGTGAGCTTGCCCGCTGCAGCGAGGAGTTTCTGAATCGATGCGCGGTCTGCTTTCCACGGGACAGGATGGAGGTTGAACCCGACCGCGACTGTGCCATCCCTGGACGTTGCGGCTGGGTGTTTTCGAAGCTGTGGGGCGAGGCTGTTTGTGCTGAGCCACTTGAAAGTTGCGTCTCCCTCGGCGCGAACGCCACCGACAGACAATCCGCCGCCCGATGCGAAGCTACTGTTCGTGAAGGCAATCTGATCCGCGATGGGGCCACCCCTTGCAATCAGTGCCAGTTGAAGGATGACATGAGGTTGCTGTTCGGGTGGGATTCGGACGACGCCCGACCAGTCGAGCTTCAACCTGGGCATCTTGAGGGCGTCCGTCACCCACTTCGCAACTTCCTCGGTCACCTGATCGAACGGGACCGGATCGTCGGCCTTTGCGGGCGGTGATTCCAGGAAGACGCCAACGACCTTGATCGCGCCCTTGGCGTCCGCGAAACTGTCGAGGCGAAGCCTTTTCTGGAAAACGGTGCCGCCGGCGAGCTTCTTCTGAAAGCCTTGCCGCATCGCCTCCGCTTGCCTGGCAACATCCTGTGCTGGTGACGTGGTCGCGGCAAGCGTGAGCAAGAGCACGGCGAGCGCCGCGCGCACGAGGGGTGTTCGAGTCAGGGACATGTGGTCCTCGCGGATGTCAGTCACGGGTGTCCGTGGATTCCGGGAAACCATCCCTGGCGGGTTGCTCGCACTGATCTTCAGGCAAGCGAGGGGTATCTGCCCCCTGTCCATCAACTTCGGGCGAGCTTGTCAGTTCGGGTGTCGGCGATTCACAGATCGATTCCTGTTCTGTCGCTGATTGTACTTCAGCGACTTCCGAATCGAGAAGGGAAGCGCGTTCTGCTTCTGGTTCTCCATTCAGCGCGGAACTGTCACCGTCCGTGCGGTCCAGTTCGAGCGGCGTCGCGGGTTGCTCGCCTGGATTCGCTTCGCCGTGCTCGTGCTCCCGGTCCAGCGGGCATTCGGCCAGTCCTTCGCTCGGAGCGAGGACGCGCAACACCACCAGCGTGCAGTCGTCGTTCACCATCTCGTTCGCGGAGCGCAGCGAGTCGAGTTCTGCTCGCCACTCGTCTTCCGTGATCTGCTCGAATCGCTCCCAGTCCGGGCCGAGGCCCTCTGCAACACTCTTCAGGAGACGCGCAGCAACAGCATCCGTGGCCAGTACGAAGCGGTCGGCTGGCTCACAATCCCCCACGGCGTGCAGTGTGAGGGTTTTGAAGCCGGGATTCGACCGAACCAACAAGGGCGCGGAGCCGAACTGATTTGCCGCGACCACGGGAAAACTCGCCAGCAGACGGCCGCCGCGAAGCCAGAACAGACACGCATCGCCCACCGCACACGCTCGCCAGGCGCGCGTTCCGCTCTCCTGCGGTGATCCCAGTTCCAGCCCCAACAGCGTCGCGGCCGCGCCGGTCTGATCGACTTTCGCCTGCTTCGACCAGTTCAGATTATCGTAGTTGATCGCGTCGCGCCACTCCCTTCGCAACTCGCCGACCCATTTATTCAGGATTGCCGGGTCGCGCGTGTCGGGTCGATCAGAGAGGTAGCGTGTGCTGAGTTGATCGGCCCAGATGCGGCAATAGATGCCGCTGCTCGCGCCATCGGCGACAGCCGCTGCGCCCTTCGCCTGGTCGATCGCAAATGCGTCCTCCCACTGGTCCGGTGAATTGCCCATCTTCTGGGTCCACATCGCCTTGCCTGCTCGCAAGGCAGTTCCTGCGTTTGCCCAGGTTGCGCCGTCGTCGTGCCAGGCGAATGTGAAGAGCGCGTCCCACGAGTCGGTGATGTCCCAGTTATTGAGGAAGAAGCCGCGGCGAGCGAGTTTCCCGCTCTCGGGGTTCTCCGGCAACTCGCTCGACACTTCCAGCAATCGCAGGTGGCACACCTCATCGTTGGAGGCATCGAATGCATAATGCAGTAGCCGCGCCGGGCCGTTTCCCGTGCTGAGCAACGCAATCGATCGCGCGATACGGAAGTACGCCTCGTCGAGGCCCTCGGTCCCTGTGCAATGAATAACGACTGGCGGCCGGCTCACATGGCGACCTGTCAACCACATCGCGACCATCTGGTACACGTTCGCCAGTGCCGCAGTGGCGCACGGCTCAGACTCACAGGGCGGTGGAACCGTCCACTTCCGAGGCTGTGTCTCGGCCGCGCGTGGCTCGGCGGGCATCTCCGCGACTGTCGCTAACGAGAAGAATCGCGGTTTCGGATCGCCGTCGGGCAACAGCGAGATGAGCAGTGGCGAACCATCTGCTCCGGTGCGATAGCCGAGAAGTGCCACATCCAGTTCGCCCACGGCATAGCCTTCCGCGAGCGTGTTCACCAGTCCCTCGACTAACTCATCTGCGAGGAATCGTGTCGCTACCGACGCCGGAAGTTCACCGCGCTCCGTGACCACATCGGCCGACATGTCGGCCGACAGGCGGATCAGGAGTACGAGGCAACCAGGCGGATCAGCAGCGCGTTGGTCCATCATGGGAAGACAATCTCAAGACACACGATCCCGGCTTCAGAAGTGAGATTCTCCTCCTAGCGAAGATGCGGTGGCAGTGTGGCTGTGGCAACCACCTGCGTGCCGACGTTGAGTAACTTGAGCAGGCTCACGGCATCGGCGTTGAAGGCCATCGCCTTGCAGCCTGTCGGGGCGGCGATTCCCTTCACCTCGGCCATGTGGCGCATCTTCTCCGGGAGGTAACTGGACATGGTGAAGAGATCGCGTGCGTATTCGTCAGGCAGCGAAACCTCGGTGGCGGGTAGGAAGACCGGCTCTGCGTCGCGACCGGAAAGGTGACAGTTGATGAGCAACACATTGCCGTCACTCGTGGCGTGGGCCTTCAAGTCATCCGCGAAGGGGACAGGCATTCCGTCGGTTGATTCACCGTCGGTGAGGTTAATCACCATCGGAGGGAAGCTGTTGGGGTGTTGCTCGGTCCAGGCGCGAAGTACCTGCGCGCAGTAGCCGAGAGCCGTACACATTGGCGTACCAAACATGTCGGTGGCTGCCGGACTGCGGAACCATACCGGGAACATGATCTCCTTCTCGACCTCGGTCAGCCCGCCGGCTCCGTCGTCCACGAACTCCTTCTTGCGGCGTCGTTCGATCTCCAGCGGATTGTCGTACAGTTCGGCGATGGAGACGAGATCGCGGCCCGCCAGCACGCCCTGGAACAGCGGCCCCACCACAGCAACACCGTTTGCATCGGTGGTGTAGCCAATCAGCCCCACGTCGAAGTAGTTTCGCGGCTTCTCTTCCCCTTTCTCGCAACTGGTAATGAGTTCCTGGAAGAACCGATTGATGGCGGTGGACACCGTGTCCATCTTGGCGCGTTGAGTACCGGCGATGCCGTCGAGCATCGAGTTGGAGAGGTCCACGAGGAAGACAATGCACCCGGGGTTGGCCCGGTCGATCTGCATTTCGTAGGGCATGAGCGGAATCTCCAGGGAGTGAATCGAGTCGTGAACTTTCCGAGGTCAGAACGTACGGTCGCAGACCATACAGTAACGGTCGCCAGTCTTGCCTGGCACCTTGCGCCCACACGTTGGGCATCCACCTGAGTCAGCGCCTGTTGGAGCCGCAGGCTGCGTCCTGGGCGTGGGCGCAGGCGGCCTGGGCAACGGCGCCGCTGGTGGTTTCGCCGATACGGGCGGTGGCTTCACGTCATCGAGATCGAGAATCGACGCTGCCTTCGGCCGCGGCGTGGGCGGCGTCATGGGCTGCGGCAGTCCATCGTCGTCAGACACCCTCGCAGGTGCAGGCACAGCAACAGGTGGAGGTGCTGGCGGCTTTGCCGGCCCCGGCATCGGTGGCAGCGCGTGCGGCGTGGCCGGATTCGCTATGCGAGCGTCACGCGCTGGCTGATCCGCGCCCGTTCGCACCACGACGGTCACATTCCCCACAGCGCGCGTATCGCCATTGCTGGCTGCAGACTCTCGCTTCGCAGGAACATCTTCGCACAGTACCTTCCCATCGCGGATCCAATATCGCATCGCGACCGGATCTGCTCCGCGTGCCCAGATGGTGCAGGCTCGCGCATCGCCACCAACTTTCACGGGTTCCGGGCCGAGGTTCACCGTAACCACTTCGCGCCCACCAAATCGCACTTCCAGCCACGCGCGCCGGAAGGCGGCTTCCACCACAGCGACCATCAGACCGATGCAGAAGCCGAGAAAAGCGGCACCACCGAACCGGCCGAGAGTATCCGCGGCCAGTGCCAGGATTGCGAACGCCAGCCCACCCAGGAACCCACCGGCTACCCCGGCGAGTGCCGACTTCTTCGCATCGAGGTTTGGCACGAAGTAACTCACACCGAATCCGAGTAGGCCACCGAGTAGCGTCCAGCCGAGCATGTGGCCAATGAAGCCGGCACTGGGTCCACCGATCAGTACGAACAGCGAATAGAGTGTCTGACCCAGCGCGCCGGAAACGAAGCCTGCCGCTGCCGCGCCGAGAATCACGGTCAGAAGCGGCAGGCGACCGGGTGCAAAGAGCGGCTTCCCGAGGTAACGGTTCTGGCCCGCAAGCAGCGCGACGCATAGCCCCACGGCCAGAATTGCGGTCCAGATTGCGGTGGAGAGCGCCGCCACGACCGAGAACCGCGCCACGGGTGCGACGAGCTTCAGTGTCGAGTCGGTCGAGTTGCTCACACCCTCGCCAGACGCGACGAACTTGATCGTCGCCTCGCCGGGTTTCGCGCCGGCTGCCGCAATCAACGGGAGTTCGCCCTCCGAGGCTCCGGGACCGAGAGTGACGGTGCCGGCCGTCACACCCTCTGGAAGATTCTCAGCCTTTACGGCAATTGGTTCGGAGAACTGTTCGCGCCGCACAGCGAAGGGGACTTTCAGTGATTGGATCGCCCCTGGCACCAGATCGAACTTCGCCGGAGCGAAGACTTCTATCCGCGGTTCGAGCTGGAACTCGTAAATCAGCCGCGGTCTGCCCTCGGGAGTATCTTCCTTCCTGATGGTGCCAGAAAACTCCTTGCGCTGTCCGCCGTGCAACACATTGATCCGGTAGCTTGACTCGTTCGACGCTCGGGGACAGCGCTGGTAGAAGTCGAGGTAGACACGGTATCGACCTCTTGGAGCTGTGCCTTGCGCCCAGTAGATGTTCTCGACGGGTTCGGATGTGGTGAGGCGGCAGCCGGCGTTGCGGTCCACGTCTAGCTCTCCGCCAGTGCGTGAATGGCGATTCTCCGGTTTCCAGTAGATTTCAAATCCACTCGGATCGACACAGTGAATGTCGAGATCGTTCGTATCCGACCAGATCAGCGAAATCTGGACATCGCCGGTCCTCGCGCCCGCGGCGCTGAGCCGATCCTGGAACTCACGCGGGGCTGGTGGAGGTACGGTGGAGGGCGGCGCGGGCCTGGAGATCAGCGACGGAGCCTCGTCCGCGCCGGCGGCCGACATCGCTGTGCTGGCCGCAAGTAAGTACGGTTCTCCGATCAGCCAGCCCGCCAGACAGCCGAGCGCGCCGAACTGTCCGAAGAGTATGAACTTCTTCCACGCTCCCAGCGAATTCATAACCGCCCCTGACGACCCCGCGACGCTGACGCGTTACGGACTGCCCTCATCTACTGGTCCCAAACAACTCCGGGGTGGCGTCCATACCGTCTACCAGACCACTCAGCCGCGTCCAGATTCGCGGCGGCATGCCACGGCTCCCAGCACCAGGCACTTCTAACTTGTCTACCCGGTCCTTCTGCGGCTCGCACGCTTTTTTTAACTCTTCCGCTGATTTTGCCGTCCATTTCGGTTCAACCCCACCATCGGCGAGCCGCTTGCGCGCGACAGAATAGAACACGGAGGTCTTGCTCAGCTCCGTCGGCTTGAGGAATCGCGGTTCGGTCTGAGCGGCCATGGCTTCCGCGAGCGTGCCTGGACCAGGGTAGATTTTCGCCAGGTTGAACTCGTTCACGCCTTCCAGCTCGCCCGAGAGCGGAATCCGCATCACCTTGCTGCCCACGCTCTTCAAGAAACGCACCACCACTTCCTTGCGGTCTATCTCCTTGTCGTTGAACAACACCTTGTCGTCGAGTCGCACCTCGCGTGGGATAAACGCATCGCAGAACTCCTGCACCTTGCGGCGAATAAGTGCGCGGTCGGTTGCGCTCTTCGTTCGACTGTACTTCGCGGCCACCTCCTTGAGCCAGGACGCGGCGCCTGTCGAATTGGTGAAGAGGTCGTCCCTGGCGAAGAGTGAGAGCAGTTCGTCGCGTGCCGCACTCTCGTCTGCGACTGCACCTTGTGCGTCCACCGCCTTGCGAAGTGCCGGGTCGAGTCTGGTGTCGATCTCTGCGGTTTTCGCGGAAGCGATGAGTTCCGCCACCGCTTTCTTCAGCGCCGCGAGCGTGACCGTGGCCGGGTCGTTCGGCTTCAACGGCAGCTTTTGAGCAATCGCATCGCGATACTGCTTGTCGACCAGTGCTGCCAGCGCATCGACCACGACCAGCCGCGCGCGAACGCGCCATACAGCAGCCTTCGTGGTGTTGGAGAACCGCGACGCTGTTGCGTACTTACCGATGAGCATCTCGGCAGCTTCGAGGGCCTTCGCGGCATCGGCGGCCGAGTGAATCGCCATCGGACGTGCGAGCCAGTCGGTCACGGCTTGCTCATCGCGCCGCAGTTCCCGGCGCTCTGCGGACCACTTCTCGTATTGCGGTTTCATCCGACCGGTGAACTTCGGACTTTCGAGATCGGTGAGGAACTGATCGAGGTCACTGAGATCGGCCGCGCGAACCGCAGCAGCCTTTACCACCGCGGTTGCCGCCGGGTCAGACGTGGTATCCGTTGGTCCGGCGGCACGGAACTGCTCGGCCAGTTCCAGCGCTTTTCGTGCATCAGAAGCCAGCGCAGCCGCCCTCGCTCGCTCACCATCCAGTTTTTGCTGGGAAGGACTGCGTTCCTGTGGCGCACCGGGAACGGTTTCTGAACTCGCCACTGACTTCACCTGCAGTGCGCAGTAACCCGCCAGCGGAACACCGAGCACCAGCAGTAGCGCGCCGCCCTTCAAGCCGCTCATGGAACACTCCGAATGGCTATCTCTGAGTGATCGCGTGCGCGAGTATCTCAGTCATGCTCATCACGCTCATCACCATCGCTACGAGCATGGCGAACACAAGCAGAAGACACCCGCGCGATTTACCGCGAGCCTTTCTCTTCCGCGACCCCATATGAATGACCGGCACCATCCCGGCGCCATGATCTGGCTCATCCTCGAACGGTGAATCCCCAGCCAGCGTGGGAGGAACATACTTCGGCCCACCTCGCTTTGTTCCCCGCTGAATAGCCTGACTCAGCACCGCAACCGCGTAGGGATCGAGCGGGTCGCGGCCCACGTCGTTCAGCAGCGATTGATAGTGAGCCGCTGGCACAGATGCTTGAATCAGCAGTGCCTGAAGCGGGCCACGAGTGGTGACTGGAGCCGTGCGAGAGAGTCGCACTGCCGCACTGGCGGCCCGGCGTGCCGTGTTGAAGTTCCCATCGACTGGGAAGCACGTTCGGAACAGCGACACCAGTGGCGCGAACTCGCTGGGCTGCTCCGCAGGAGCGTACTGAACGAAGACTCCCGCGAGGTATGCCGAAACGACCAACATCAGCGGATCGATGCCAAAGGCGGTACAGGCGCTCTGAACCTCTTCGTGGCCGTCGGACTCCGCTGACGCCGGATTCCCGATCCACTTCACCAGCCCATTGGCGGCGAACAACCGGCGCACCCCGCCTTCAGGAAGCGCATCGGCGAGTTTCACCCCGGAACCAGCCAGCCGCTCGGCCGCGGCGCGCAACTTCGCGTGTATCTTCCGCTCACGGCGATGAGCCGCATCGCGATCCTCACGGTCGGTCGCGCCAGACCAAAGTAGCGCCGGCGTCAGCAGGTTCAGGTACTCGCTCCAGACCTCGCGGCCCGCGCCGGCCCCCAGATTCACGAGAAGATTCGTCAACCGCTCGGCTTCCAGGAGATACGCACCCCAGTGCCCTCTGAGGAGTTGGAGCGAATGAACGATCTTCCGCCAGTCCTCTGGCTCCAGGATGCCGCGTGACGTGAGCAGCCGGTCCAGGAGTGCCGCCGTCTCAGTCGAACATGGCATGAACAGTAGATTGAGGAATTGCGAGTCGGCTTCGGCCGATTCGCAGGCTGCCGCAATGGACGCTCCGACTGTTACGGCCGGTGCGGACAGCAGAAACTCGCGGGCGCGGCGGCGCATCAATGCGCGATCGTCCGGGGGAACGCGCCGGAGCAGCCCTGCCTCATCCTTCGCGAGCAGCACGAAGGCCGTGATGCCCGCCGTAGCAGGCGGCCCCGCCAGCATCGGTTCCAGTTCCTCCGGGCCAACTGGCACGAGCAGTGCGCGCGGCGTCCAGTCGACCTCGGCGCAGGCAGCCCGGAGCCTCGCGCGGACATCCTCCGACTGGCGAAGCAACTTGTCCTCTCGCTCCGTTCCGGCAATGAGCTTCTGAAGGTGTCGCCGCGCCTCTCGTAGGTCAGCTTCGCGCACAACCATCCAGCGTGAAGACCAGATGTCGAGTTCCTTCCGCCGCAGAGCGACCACGGCCTCGGTCCACAGTTCCTCGATGTGCTCCGGCTGAGCAACCACATGGGCGAAGGCAGCCCGAACATCGGCGCGTGCGGGATCGAGTATCGCAGTACGCACCGCAGGCCACAACTTCGGCCCTCGCGATTTCAAATCCTCGGCCGCACCCGGATCAGCCTGGAGCGCGAGCATCTCATCAATGGTCGCACGGCCGGAATCGACGTTTGCCAGTGCCCGCGCGCGTGTCACGGCTTGTCCCGCTTCCGCCACTCCGCTGGCTGCCTCTCCCATCGCCGCGTGCGTGGCCGGGAGCAAGTGCCATTCCCCGCGTACCGCCAGATCAACAAGTGCCTCTACACCTACGGGCGGCGGTTGCCGCAACTCCGGCGATGAGCATGCGGGCTTGATCGTGTCCAGCGCGATCCCACGCGCCGAGCCGAGATCGGTATCCAACCCCTTCTCCGGATTCCCTGTGTAAGTGCCGACCACCTGCGCCATCCGATACTCGCGGATGTTGCGGTGATGTGGCTCGAACGTGGAGAACGTCAGATCGCCCACGACCATGCGCGGCAGGAGTCGCACCGCGCCATAGAGCAACAGCGCAAGCAGTCCTGGCTCGGCGTGAACGTAGAGCCGGTGACGCCCCTCGTCTTCTTCCGCGTCCAGCAGCAAGAGTGCGTGGAGGAACCGCGCGAAGAGTTCGCGTCGCTCGCGCGCCGATCGTTCCTGGAGGCGTCTGGGACAGACGGCCGTTGCCAGTTCCGCGTTGGTAGGCGGATCCTCGCCGAGGAATCGCGTCATTGCCGCATCGCTCACGAGGTCGCCCAGCGGCAACCGGGCGTCTTCAGTCCGCAACTCTTTCGCAGCACCCGGCGGGTAATTCTTGACCCAGCCGCCGCTGCCCCACGAGCGGAGCACTTCCGCCGGGTCGGCGTCTGACAGAAGGAGGATGTGCGAGAAGTACGAACGGTCGCGACCAGCGGTGTCCTTCGCGAGATAAGCAGAATGGGCGATCCAGACGCCGTGATCGTCCTCGGTGCGCGCGAGGCGTCGCGGGGTGTGTTCGGACGACGGACGCTCCTTCCACATCTCAATGGGCAACTCATAGGGCGGGTAATGGAACGCCGTCTCCAGAAGCGACCTGTCGCCAGGCGACGCCGCCCGGACCGTGTAGCCAGGGTTATTCAGCACGCTATCGGCGGTGGTGCAGTGGGTCACATAGAACTGGCGACCCTCGGCCCCCGCGGACTGCTGCACGCCTTGCTCCACCATTCATCTCCTGTGTCGCATCGAAGCTCAACCTGAAGTAAACGTTCCTTCTCGCGTCACGGGCACAGGCCCAACGGTCAAAGCTGGACCAAACACCGTGGTCCAGCCGAGGTCCACAACCGGCCAGATGGTGACGTACGCTTGCGCCGCGCCCGCCGGCGGCACGAGTGTGACGCCGCCGCCCTCGCGCTGGTAATTCTCCGCGCGGCAAGTGAGACGCGAATACGGGTCGGCCTCATCGGGCTTGCTCAGAAAGCGCCGGCCATCCACAGCCACAACGCAGTAGCTAATCAATCCGTGTCCGCCCCACGCCCAGCACGCTTTCACCAGGCTGCCGCGACTGCCCGTGAGTTGGTACGCAGGATACGCCGGCACCAGGCGGGCCTCGCTCGCGAGCCGTTCGCGTACCTGTTGTTCAATCTTGCGCCGCACTTCCGCGCCAAACGCCTCGGTGTTCCCGCGGAGGAAGCTCAGGTCGTCGGCCAGGAGTGCGTCGCCAGCCACCAACTTCTGTTGAAGCTCAATGACGCGGTCGGCTTTCTTCAGAAGCGATTGAATCTCACCGGAGCGTTCGACCAGTGGCGGATAGCCGGCGAGCAATGTTGCGGATTCCGCAACCCGCTTTCGCAGAGTGAACATATCGCGTGCGGTGAGCGATTCGGCGAGCTTCGCCCATGCCATGAGCCTGTCGCGCGCGAGTGTGAGCCGCTGCCGAAGCTCCTCACGATCGTGGCGGTTGGCGAGTTGCTTGCCGTGCTGTTCCCACGTTTCGCGCCATTTTCTGTCAGCCCGATCTGCACGCGGCTCGTGAGCGTCGATGGCGGCGAACGCGTCGAGTAGAGAGCGACGCGAAACTGCCGAAGCTACTTCACTCGCAAGCCTGGCATCCACGCGATCGAGTCGCTCCGCGAGCTTCGGATTCTTCGCGCACAACTGATCGTAGGAAGCGGCAATCTTCCGATCCGATGGCACTTCCTGGCTCACACACCTCTGGAGATCGCCAAGCAGTTTGACCGCCTCGGCGCCTTCCTGAACGCGCGTCTTGTACGGATGCTCGTAGCCCGCCGGGAGTTTCGCCGCCGCGACCAGTACAACATCATCCGAAGCGCCGGCGTCGGCCTTTTGGATAGCGCGTTCCAGCCCCTTGATCAGCGTCAGTCGCTCCTTCGCATCTTCCACGCGACGGGTGAACGCGATCGCCTCCGTACAGCCAGCAAGCTCCGCGCCTGTACCCCAGGCGTTGACAAGCGCCCTGTCGTTGGTGAATGAGGCAGTCTTGGGAACGCGATACAGCGGCTCCAGCAATGGCGCCCATCGCTGCGCCTGCTCGCCGCGTTTGCGCTGCTCCTTCGTGACCGAAGAGTGAAGTGGTCCCGCCGCGAGTACTGCACGCCACGCTTCGGCAAGTTCGCGTTCCGACTGAGGCGACTTGCCAAATGCCACTGCGAAAGCGGCTGCGGCGCGGACACGATTCTTCCAACTGGCGGCAGCCGCTTCGTAAGCGCGTGCCTCCGCAACGCCGGCCAGTTCCGAACCATACATATCCCACAACGTGATGAGCGGCTTGCCATCGCCGGGTGAAGCCGTCGCTGCCTTCAGCTTGTCCAGAAGTTGAACCTGCCCCGCGGCGCGCTTCGCTGTGGAAAGCAGCGGCTTCGCCACCCAGTCATCAACCAGTTCTGGCCGGTACACGAGCACCATCGCGCGCGGATCGCGCGCATCCGCCGCGCGTTGCAGCGCATCGCGTGACGCGACGCGCTTCCTGGCCTCTTCCACCACGCCCTTCAATTCCGCCGCGAGTGCCTTCCCACTGGCCGCAAGTCGCCCGCCTTCAGAAAGGATCGCGGGCCAGTCTTTCAGCCGCGCCGCACAAAGCTCTCGGAGCGCGCTGATCGGGTCGGCCGCAGCCTGCAACACAGGCGGCACAGACTTGCCGGCCTTCTTCAGACGTTCCGTTTCTGCCTCGATCTGGGGCCAGTCGCGCGGTGTGGTCGAAACGAGCTTGCGAAGCCGGTTAAATGGGTCGAGCGTAAACGGCGGGATCTTGTCGAATGGCATGCCGAGCGAGTCGCGCAGCATTCGTGCCCAGCCGGCGACTTCCAGATCCTTGCACCGCATCAGGTCCGGCCAGAGCGCCGACCTCTCCGGGTCGCTCATGTCGAGTGGCGAGAAGAGCAGATTCTCGTTATCCGTTTTGAGGTTGTACTTCACATAGAGTTGCGGATCCGTGGCAATGGCGCGAATCGCGATGAGGATGACCCACGCCGCGAAGTGATCGAGGTTGGCCGATAGCCGCTGCTCGGGGCGTGCCGGATGTTGATACGCCGGCTTGCCAAACTCCAGTTGTTCGAGTTTCTTCCGGGGGTCGGCCGGATCGAGCGCTGGAACGCACATCCCATCGTAATCGACAAGTACCGGCTTATCGCCAACGACCATTACGTTGTCGTGTTGCAGGTCGCCGTGCGCGATCTTGTGTTCTTGCAGTTGCTCGACCAACGCCCCCCAGCTTTCGGCCATCTTCCGCATCGCGGCCACGTCCGGGTTCTTCCGCTCAATCGTCTGCCGCACCCACTCACCCAGCGACGTGCCCTTTACCCAGTCCATTGTGAGCGTGGGATACCACCCCTTCCCGGAGCGGATACCATCGAGGTGATACTGAAAGGTGACGAGGCAGTCCGGCTTCCGCGACCCGAGTTCGCGTTCGAGAAAATCCGAGACAGCCTGGTAGCGCCGGGCACGGTCTTCATTGGGGAAGTTGAACAGCTTGAGTGCGACGACCCCGCGCGGGCCGGTCATCTTGTAGACGCTCGCGAACGCACCCGACCGCGCACGCGGCACGCCCATCGGGCTGCGCTCCGCCTGGCTCAGCCGCAGGGCCGGATCGCGGAACGCGGTATCCGGGTTCTGCAGCGAGTCCTTGTAGTCAGACTGTGTCGGCCATGCAGGCATAGTTCAGCGATCAGCGGTCAGCTCTCAGCTATCTGCTCCGGGCGGCTGATAGCTGCACACGCATGAGGAACTTCAAACGTGAGACTCACCTGAGCCGCACGAGATCCACCATCCGCGACTCATCTCTTCGCTCGTGTCTGGCCACTCTTCTCGGCCTCAGGCGAAAACCTCGTACCCGTACATGTGCAGCAGCCAGAGGAACGGTTCCGCCACACCAAACGGTGCGATAGTGCGTTTCGACAGGTCACGGACCCCCAACTCGTTCTCAAAGAGGCTTACCGACGACACCGGGAAAAACATCACCTGTGATCCGAAGTAGCTCTCAACCAGATCCCGGACGTTCACGCCGCGGAACATCAGTTCCAGCATCTCTTCCACCACCTCGCTACGATTGCGGACGGTGCCGAGTGTCGTCCGTTTCGGCGGCGGGTTCATCTCCGTGAGCAGCCGACGGATGAATGGTACCGCTTGACTCTGAATCGGGTTGTCAGTCACGAGCAGGTCGAACTTCGGGATACACACGGCAACCGGGACCGGGATCACGTGCCCCACGGGGATGCCGCGAGCTTCACGCATGTCGGCCATGAACTCATTGAGTGCCGCGAGCTGGCGGTCGAGCGTGACGTTGGCTCCATCGCCGTAGAGTTGCGTGGGGTCGAGGAAGAACATGAAGCCGTCCATGAGCACGGCTTGTTTCTTCAGCCGGTCTTTGTCGATGGCCTGGTTAACCAGTTCGCCGGAGTAGTCGAAGAGATTGACAAGCGCGGTGCTGGGGCCGTCAGAGTCGGCATCGCGAATGTGCATCATCACCGGATCGGGTGGGTTGCGCACGTCGTGGACAGTGTTCCCGGCCATCTGCTTCATGTTCAGAATCAGGTCAATGTACTGCTCGAAACGCTGGTCCCCGAGCGACGGAGCGGGCTGCACGACGGCGATTGTGGGCGCGGTACGCTTGCGGACGCGATCGTAACCCGTCGCGAGCATGTGCGTCTTGCCGCTGTTCGGCACGCCAACGACCGGAAAGCAAAGCCGGCGAACCTTCTGATAGCTCCTCAGGAAGCGAAACGAACACGCCTTGCACTCGACGTAGCCCGTCTCTTTCGGCACCTCGTCGGCCTTCGATTGCCTGGCTTTCGGTTTGGCTTTGGTGGCTGGTTTGCGATGGCGCGAGGGCGTTTCTTCCTCAGTGGGCGGTGGAGCATTCTTCTCGACAACGAGTTTCGTGCTGAAGCAGCGTGGGCACTTTCTGGCATCAGTGGCGACGAGAGTGGCTTCCTTCCGCCTCGCCCGGCGAAACGGAGCGACCGCCAGCGCGAACAACAATACCGCAACGGCGATCCGCGCACCCGCGAACGCGGCCGACCGCCACTTCGCGCCAGCGATCAGCGAATCGAGCCGGGTGCGATCCGAAGCGAGTTGCGATCGTTCGCTCACCGCCTCGGCCGAAAGCCGATCGGCGAGTCGAGCGTTAATTGCAGCTTCGCGCAGCGACTTCCGAGCTTCGTTCTCACCATCGCGGAAAATCGCTTCGACCGCCTGACCCGGCGAACCGATGAGCGCCGCCCAGCCATTCATGGTCGCCTTCCACTTCTCATCCGCGGCGGTACTCATCTGTGTGGCCCTGGCGGCAGCATCCCGGGTCTCGGTGTCGAGCTTTGCTTCCTCGCGTGCCGCCCACGAGCGATCGACGTGCCTGTTTGGGCCCGAGCACCCCGCTGCGGTGGAGAACGCCAGCAACACCAAGGCGGCCACGGCGCGTCTGGCTCGACGGCGCGAGACACGCCGCACCTGCCGTCCCATCCGCCACGCCACAACGAAGATGACCACAGCCCAGATCAGCGCCCCGGCATCGAGGAACGTGGGCGTGTAACCTGCCTGCGTGCCGTTCTCAAAATCGAAGCCGTACGCTACCTGTTGTTGATCAGCGAACTGACGAAAGGCAATCCAATCACGGTAAACCTCTTCCCAGTCCTTCCGTGCGAGATCGCGGCGCGCGCGGGCCTCATCCGCAAACTGATTCGCGGCGTTCCTGAGTCCCTTGTAATCGTCCGTCAGTGTCGGGCGTAGTTCGTTCAGAACCGCGGTAGGGTCGTTGAACTTGACTGTTGCGCCGCCGGGCCGCGGCTGGCCGAGTTGCCGTAACTCTTGCTCGACGACCTCGAGCCGCGCGTGTTGGAAGTGCCAGTCGTAACATTTCGCGACGAGGCTGTCCGGGAGGATGGCTTCGCCTGATTTCGCCCAAACCACTCCCGGCAGCGCAAATACGGCCACAACGAGAACGAGACGGTTGCGCAGCCGCGATCTGAGAAGGGCCATAACAGTCCGAGCAGCAGGATCGATGGTGCAGGGTTTACGTTAAGTGATAACTCTGCCGTTCGCAAGACATTTCGATCCCACCCGCGCGTGCGTGCGAGAAAACCGCCTGATGTGCTGCAGTACGACGTGAACGCGAACAGAACGCCAATCAAGCGGAGAGGGCGGGATTCGAACCCGCGGTACGGTTTCCCGTACACAGCATTTCCAGTGCTGCACAATCGACCACTCTGTCACCTCTCCAGGCTGCCTACCAGACGCGCACGCGCGACGACAGGTTCACCCACGAAACTCAACATAGTGGAGGAATGGGTGGCAGTGTAGTGGGCGGTGGCACGGTTCGTTTCACGGTGCGGCTTACAATGAGCGTGATGCAGCCGATCTATCTCGACCACAACGCGACAACTCCCCTCCTGACACAGGCGTGGGATGCGATGCGCGACGTACCGCCTGGCAACCCGTCTTCGGCACACGCGGCCGGCCGTGCCGCGCGCCGCGCACTGGAGGACGCACGCGAACGGATCGCGAGTCTGCTCGGTGCATCCCCTGACGAAGTGATCTTCACCAGTGGTGCGACCGAGGCGAACAACCTCGCCATCTTCGGGCATCGTCCAGCCCACGTCATCTCATCCCCAATCGAGCACCCTTGCGTCATCGAACCCCTGAAGCAACTGGAAGCCCGTGGCGTCTCGCTTGAGTGGTTGCCGGTCGATACCGGCGGCTTCGTCTCATGTAACCCACGCGCGGAACCCGTGGCGAATACGCTCGTCTGCCTCATGCTCGCTAACCACGAAACCGGTGCCATCCAACCGGTAGGCGAAGTCGTTGCGACATGGCCCACTGGAACGAAACACCATTGCGACGCGGCACAGGCCGTGGGAAAGATTCCGGTTCACTTTCACGAACTCGGCGTCGGAACGCTCAGCGTCAGCGCACACAAGTTCGGCGGCCCGAAGGGTGCTGGTGTGCTCCTGACGAAACGCGGGGTCGAGTTGAAGCCACTGACCTTCGGCGGCCATCAGCAACAGGGTCGTCGTCCTGGCACGGAACCGGTCGCGCTCGCAGTCGGGATGGCTGTCGCGATGGAAGTCGCGGTGCGCGAAATGAGCCTCAATCGCGCGAAGATCGAGGAGTTTCGTGAGCGATTCTGGGTAAACCTGCACCGCGATTGCCCTTCGGTTGTGTTAAATGGTCCGCAAATCGGCGCCGCAAACGTGGTTCCCACGACGCTCAACGTGTCGTTTCCGGGCTGTCGCGCCGACCTTCTTCTGATGGCCCTCGATCTGGCAGGCATCGCGTGTGCAACTGGTTCGGCATGCTCCAGCGGCAGCCTCCTGCCCAGTCCGGTACTCCGTGCGATGGGCGTGCCGGACGAGGTACTGCGCTCGGCTCTCCGTTTCAGCTTCGCAGCCACTCTGAACCTCACCGACATCGACGAAGCGACTCGCCGCATCGCTGCGTCCATCGCACGGATCTGCACGCCTGATAATGACCATTGAACCACACCGTTCTTCGCTCATTCAGCAATTCATGCGACCGCGTGCAAATGCTGGAATTTCAGGGACTTGGGCGCGGTGATTGACCTTTACCCATAGAGGCATAATCGGTAGAATGGTCATTGAATGAACAGCCTCCCGCGGACACCGAAAATCACCTCGGATGGTGCCGATCCCAAGGTGCCCGAGACACCCCACTGGAACGACTTTCTGACGCTCCCGGAGAACCGTGTCGCGGTGCGTGCCGCGCGTGCGCTCTGCCGCTCCGTGCGGAACGGGAAACGACCCGCCGTCAACCCTCTCGTCCTGCACGGACTGCCCGGCACGGGCAAGTCGCGACTGGTTGCCGCGCTGGTCCACGAACTCACGATGGCACCCGAGGGTATCACGCTTCGAGCCGTCTCCGCGGGCGATCTCGCTCGCTCGGCCGACGAACACCTGACCGATCGCGAACTCTTCGACTGCGATGTGCTCGCTCTCGAAGACATTCAACACCTCAGTGAACGCTCCTCCGATGCTGTCTGCGACTTGATCGACCGCCGCACTGCCCGCCGGCGGGCCACCGTCGTGACCGCCAGCGCCGGGCCAGCCGCCCTCACACACCTTCCACGCCGACTGACTTCGCGACTCGCCGCCGGACTCGTGATTCCGTTGAACCCGCTCTCGGCCCCCAGTCGCCGTGCGATTCTCGCTCAAACCGCGACCGCCAGAGGGGTACGACTCGACACGGACGCGCTTGATGTCCTCGCCAGTCAGGTCACTGGTGGCGGAGTCCGCGCCACGCTTGGCCTGTTGCAAAACCTCGCCCAGATCGCAGATGCCTGTCCTGGGCCGCTTGGCCGCACTGAGGTCGAACAGGTACTCACAAACGCCGGGCAACCGACATCGTCTGGGTGTGACGTATCCGTCATTCTCAAGCGTGTGGCTGCCGCCTTTGGAGTCACGGAAAAAGAGTTGCTCGGCACGAGCCGCCTTCGCGGAGTGCTTCGGCCACGCCAGGTGGCGATGTATCTCGTTCGCGAACTGACCGGGCTTTCGCTCCCCCGCATCGGCGTCGCCTTCGACCGCGATCATACCACCGTGCTACACGCCTGCCGCAAGGTGGCCGGAGAACTGGAGGACGACGCTACGCTGGCGAAACAGGTCAGCGATCTCCGCGCAACGCTGGGTTAGGCGCGCAGCCTGTGGAAAACTCGTCGCGCATGTGGCGCGCGAGCTTCGGCAAGTGGCGCGCAGTGGTTGAAGTTGGGAACATGCAACAGAGCCGCAAATTGGCGCGACATGGGAACACAGAGGCGCGCCAGCCGCGCGTCAAGTTTTCCACAGGGGCCGGTTGACGAAAAGTGCCGATAAATGAAGGAGTTACTGACCTGCGCGCGAAGTGCGCGCCAGAAACAGTCTCCGCCTTACTACTGCTACTTGTTATTCAAATTCCAGGAATGAAGGTAACTGATTGAGACCGCGACCCATGACTCAAATGCACAAGGAAGGCGAGGGTTCGCCATGAAGATTACGTGTCAGAAGGACAGCCTGCTCCAGGCGTGCCAACTGGTCTCGGCAGCAGTGCCCACGCACACTACCATTCCAGCCCTCAAAAACTTCAAGGCCACCGCACACGACGACGCACTCTTGCTGGTAGCCTACGACCCGACGCAAGGAGTCGGCATTCGCTACGAACTGCGCGGAATTACCGTGGCGCGGGCCGGAGCGTGCATTCTCCCGAAAGATCAGCTCATCCAGATTCTGCGCGAGAGTACCGACCCCAGTATCAGCCTCGATGCGGGCAAGGAGTCAATCACGGCAAAGGCTGGCGGCCGCTTCGAGATGCTCAGTCTCGATGTCGATGAGTTCCCGGACATTCCTGCGTTCGATGACGGTGGCCGCTATCACGAAGTCTCGGCTGGCGTGCTTCGCACGATGATCAAACGCACCGAGTTCGCTGCCGACAAGAAAGACACCACGGCGAAGTTCGCCCTCCAGGGGGTTCTCTGGGAGGCCGACGGCAAGA
This sequence comes from uncultured Frigoriglobus sp., assembly GCA_964422915.1. Taxonomy (GTDB): domain Bacteria; phylum Planctomycetota; class Planctomycetia; order Gemmatales; family Gemmataceae; genus Gemmata. The sequence continues at coordinate 90,705 of CAYRDG010000004.1, forward strand.
CCGTTCGCCTGGTCGCGACCGATACCAAGAGGCTGGCGATGTGCGAGGGGCCAGCTTCCACATTCGGCCCCGCCGATACGGTGAAGGCCGCTCACCTCGTTCCCCTCAAGGCGATTAGCCTGCTGGAACGGAACCTCGTGGACGACAAGGAACTCGTCCGCGTTGGGTTGCGGACCAACGACGCACTCTTCCAGACCGAACGGGCGATGATCTACACCTCGCTCGTACAGGGGAAGTTTCCGCCGTATCGCGACATCATCACCCGGACACGCAAGGAAGCGAAGCAGCACGTTCCGCTGCCAACCGAGAGTTTCTACTCGCGCGTGCGGCAGGCCGCGATCATGACCGACGACGAGAGCCAGCGCGTGGATATGACCTTCACGCCCGGCAAGGTTCTGATGAAGACGCGCGGCGCGAAGACAGGCTCGAGCGAGGTGACGATGGAGTTGCCCGACTTCGACGGAGAAGGTGTGGAGATCGCCTTCGACCCGCATTACCTCGTCGAGTTCCTCCGCGCGGTGGACGGCGAACCAACCGTAACGCTGGAGATGGCCAACGGCACCCGCGCCGCTCTCTTCACCTGCGGAGATCAGTATTCGTACCTTGTAATGCCTCTGACAGGTTGAGTGGAACTGGCTCTCATTCGCCGCGATCCCCAGACCGAGCGCGTCACGATGAGCGAAGGAAGCAAAGGACCGGAGAACCTCGCCGATATTCTCGGCCGACTGTTCACGTCACGCGGTTGGGGGCGGAAGAACGATCGGCTGCGGCTGGAATCGGCATGGGCGGCCGCTGCCGGCGCGGAGTTGCTCAAAGACACAGCGGTACTCGGCCTTCGTCGCGGCGTGCTGGAAGTCGCAGTGAGAAACGCTGTGTTGATGTCGGAACTGGCACAGTTCCACAAGCGCGGGTTATTGACAAAGCTCCGCACCGCAATGCCTGGTGTGACACTGACCGACCTGAAGTTCCGCGCCGCAGCGTGGTAACGCACGGCCTTGAAATACCGAGAGATGTTCGCCAACAGGAGAGGAACAGCAAGAGTATGAGCACCGAAACACCACCCGTTGGGGAATATACCGAGGCTCACATGAAGAGCCTCAAGGATGCGGCCCACATCCGCCAGAATCCGGGCATGTATGTCGGCAACACTCAGTCGGCCGGATTGCATCACCTCGTCTACGAGATCGTCTACAACTCCGTGGACGAGTGGCTCGCTGGCTTCTGCAAGAACATCCGGGTCACCATCCATCCTGATGGCGCGATCACCGTTGCCGACGATGGCCGTGGCATTCCGGTCGGCATCAAGAAGGACACTGGCAAGAGCGCTCTCGAAGAGGCAATGACCGTCGCCGGTAACAGCGGCAAGTTCGACAACGCGGCGTACCGTGTCTCACTCGGTTTGCACGGGATGGGCGCGAAGGCCATGAATGCGCTCTCGGAATGGTGTGAGGTGGAAGTGCGCCGTGACGGCCGCGTTCACAAGATGGAGTTCGAACGCGGATACGCCACGAGCGCGTTGCAGGACCTCGGCCCCTCACCGATCGGGGCACGGGGCACCACAATCACCTTCAAGCCCGACCCGATGCCGGAGTTCTTCAACAACTTGCAGTTCGATTACGCCACACTCGAAGACCGCTTCCGCGAGATTGCCTACCTCTGCAAGGGGCTGGCAATCACACTCGCCGACGAGCGCGAAGGCGGCAAGACCGCTCACTTCCAGTTTGAAGGTGGCATCGCCGAGTACGTTGTGTGGCTCAACGAGCAGCAGCACGAGACGCCCGAACACCCGGCGATCTATGTGCAACGCGAGGTCGAACATAGCACTCCGGATACGGTTGGGATGGGGCTGAAAATCGCGGTGGAAGTCGCGATCCAGTACACCAACGGCGACGACGAACGCATCCGGTGCTACACGAACAACGCTTACAATCCGGTGGGCGGCACGCACCTCAGCGGCTTTCGCGGTGGGCTGACGAAGGCGATCAATGCCTACGGCAAGAAAGAAGGCCACTTCAAACCCGACCTGGAGGTCAAGGGCGAGGACTTCCGTGCCGGCCTCACAGCGGTCGTGAGTGTCTCGCACCCTGATCCACTATTCGAGTCACAAACCAAGATCAAATTGAACAACCCCGAGGTCGAGGGGATTGTTAATAGCATCCTGTACGACTTCCTCTCCGAATACCTGGAGAAGAACCCGAAGGAAGCGCAGCGGATCTGCAAGAAAGTATCGCTGACCGCGGAACTGCGCATCGCGGCGGCCAAGGCCCGCGCCCAACTCAAGGAGCGCAAGAACGCGCTCAACGGCGGCGGACTGCCCGGAAAGCTCTACGACTGCACTACCCGCGAGCGAGACAAGAGCGAACTGTTCCTCGTGGAAGGCGATTCGGCCGGCGGCAGCGCCGAGAGCGGCCGGAACCGACAGTTCCAGGCCATCCTTCCCCTGCGAGGCAAGGTACTCAACGTCGAGAAGGCCAAGCTCGAAAAACTCCTCGACAACAACGAAATCTCCGCGCTGATCTCGGCCATCGGTGTCGACATTGACAACGTTGAGGACGTGAGCAAGGTTCGCTACGGGAAGATCATCATCATGACGGATGCGGATGTCGACGGTCAGCACATCCGCACACTGCTGCTCACGTTCTTCTTCCGCCAGATGCGGAAACTGATCGAGGAGGGGCATGTTTTCGTCGCGCGGCCACCTCTGTTCAAGGTGACGCAGAAAAAGGAAGCTCGCTTCGTGCAAACGCGCGAAGAAATGCTCCAGGAACTGACAACACGCGGTCTGAAGGGGACGACGCTTCAGGTCACGCAGCCCGAAACACCCGCGCGCACGATCGCCGGCGATGAACTGACGAAACTGCTCCCGCTCCTGAGTGAGATCGAGACAGCAGTGGTCGGCGTCGAACGCCGTGGGCATCCGATGGAGGAGTTCGTGCCGCGCGTTGTGGAGGGTAGCTTTCCGGTCTACCAGGTTCACATTCGTGCCACCAGCAAGGACCACTGGTTCCGCAGCACGGACGAGGTGAACAACTTCAAGGGAACTCTGGCGGCCGAACTGAAGCGCGAGGCAGTGCCAGGCGAGGATTACACACTCGATGAGTGGCACGACCTGAAGGCACTCAACCGCGCGATGGGCAAACTCCGCGGCGCGGGTTTCGATGCCGGCGATCTCATTCCGTTACCGCGCGTCGCCGGGCGCGAGCCGCCGGTACGGTTCACATTGGAACATGAGGGAAGCAGCAAGCAACTGACCACGCTACGCGAACTGATCGTCGAGATCCGCAGGCTCGGCGAGAAGGGGATGGCAGTGACGCGCTTCAAGGGACTGGGTGAGATGGACCCTGAGGAACTGTGGGCGACCACGCTCGACCCGGAGCATCGCACCCTGATGAAGGTGACGCTCAACGACGCCTTCAAGGCCGAGGAGATGTTCCGCACACTGATGGGTAAGGAGGTCCAGGAGCGTCGCGAGTTCATCTTCAAGAACTCGCTCAAGAGCGTTGAGGATATCGACTACGGGGCGTAAGCGATACCGTGGCCTCTGAAGACGTTCGATGTCTTCAGAGGCCGCAGCCCGATCACTTCTTGATGTAATCGTCCAGCACAACGGACGGAAGGTCTTCTCCCACTTCCAGCTTCCACTTGGTCTGTGCCGCTTTCAGCCGTTCGGTCACGGCCTTCATATCCGCGTCGTACTTCTGGAGAAGTGCGTCCTTCTCTTCCTTGCTCAGCTTCAGCTTGTTGATCTTCTCCGCGGTGTGGTTGGCGCGGTCGATGGCACGCAGAATGCGATCCTTCGGCTCCTTCCGCTCGATGGCGTCGGCCACCTGATTGAGGTTGAGGAACAGTTCCTTCACCAGAGCATCCGGCCCTGCGCAACCGGCAGCGAAGGAGAGCATCACGGCCACGAAGCCCAGCGCAACTAATCGCTTCATTACCACAGCCTCCGGCAGCGTGACCACACGTCGGTCGCTCCGCGATACTCTACCGGAACCGTGCGCGAACATCACGGGTTGGTTGGAAAAAGGCGTGGCCGGGCTGTGACGATCCGCTCGCGAAGCGAGCGGACCACCATGCGGCACGTTATGGCCGGGCAACGGGCATCTTCAACTCAGTGCCTGCGGGAATCAGCGTGCTGGGCGAGTGCTGTGGGTTGAGGTCCCAGAGGTCCCGCCACGACGTCCCGAGTTGCCTGGCGACTTCTTGCAGTGTCATACCACCAGCGGGGACAGTGAAGACGCCCCGGCCAGCCGGCGAACGAGTGGCGGCCGCTTCGCGGGCTGGCTTCCAGTTCGGACCAGACGACAGCGGCGGAGTGGTGTTACTCGCGGGAACGACTCCGCCGAAGAGGTTCGGGAACTTCCGCTTGAGGACGTGCAGTGGCGGCACCTCGACGGAATGTCCTCCCTGGAGCGGTTGATTCCGGTTATACGCCTTGAGTGCTGTACCGAAGCGAGTGTCGTTGTAGAACTCCTTGCTGATCGACTCGTAACTATCGCCGGCGGCCGGGCTGTGCAGGTCCACGTCGTAGGTTGTCCGTGGCAGCGTCTCAGGCACCGTCGGCTTCACCTCCGCGGCGCCGGCGGGCTTGGTGATCGTCAGCGGTGTGCTGGAAGGTTTCGCCACGGGCGGTGTGAACGAGGGCGGCTTCACCTCCGCTTTCGGAGTCAGGTCGATCATCGGCAGCGAGCCAGGTGTCGGTGAAGCGGGCTCTGGCCCGAGCGGTTTGGGGGCGACGGGTGAGCTTCCACCGGCTGGCGACGGAATGAGAGGCGCAGGGACGTTCTCGCCCAGCTTCGGAGCAGGCGTGCTGGGGATCGTGGGGAGGATTGGTTCGGGCGTCCTGGGTGCCACGCCGACAGGCTCGCTCGTGGGCGGCGCAGGAATCAGTGGCGCGCCGACGCCCTTCGGCTCCGGGAGTGCAGGCAGTAGAGGCTTCGCCGGTGGAGTTGTGGCTGGCAGCGGCGGCAGTGCGGGTGCGCCCGCAGGCGGCTTGGCAGGATCGACAGCGCCAACGGGCAAGACGTTCGGATCCGGGATCGCTGGCTTCAAATCAACAGGTGCCGCTGGACCAGGCAGCGGCGATGGGCAAATTAGCGTCGTGGGATACGGCGCGGGCTTTGCGCTGTCTGGCTCGTGACTTGGCGGTACGGGAACAAGCGCCGGCGGTGGGAGATGCGTGGCGGCAGTTGTGGGGGCCGGTGGTGTGGTATCAGCGGGGAGCGGAATCATCGGGATTGTGTCGATCGCGGGCGGCACGGATGGGGTATCGCGGTGAACCTCCGCTGCAGGTGGAGTCAGAGGTGGAGCGGCCGGCATCGGTGGAGCCTCGTCGCGTTTGGTCGTCGCCCGCGACACGCCCTTCTCCGGTTCCTTTTCCTTCGCCGCGGTTTCGCGGGCCGCTGGCGGCGTCTCGGCCTTGGGCGGGAAGACGAGTCGGATCGCACCGATACCAGCGGCGATACTGACAATCACCGTGGCGCCGATCTTCAGTTGCTTGGGAACAAGACCCGCGAGCCCGCCGCCCGCAGGAGCAGGCGGGGGAGCAACAGTCTCGGTTGCGACTGCCGATACGGCGGGTTTTGTGGTCTCAGGCAGCTTCGGCATGGTTGCCGTAGTAGGAATGACAGGTGCTGCCGTGGGCACGGTCGGCGTGGATCGTGAGAACGCTGGCTTGCCTGGCACATCGACGGCGATGGGTTCGGTCATCCGTGACCTCGTGATTGCTCAGTTAAGTGCCGCGAGCCGAGCGGCACCCGGAAGCCTGTGCCGCTCGGCTCGCGGCACCTACAGTCTGATGGCGACTCGCAGCTTGGCGCTGCGTGATCGCGGATTGCGAGCGACCTCGGCGCTGGATGCTTCCACTGGTTTCTTGTTCGCCAGTCGCCACACGTCCGGCATGCGGAAAGCATGCTTCACGCGCCGGTCTTCGAGCGAATGGAAGCTGATGATGCCCGCCCGACCGCCGGGCTTCACCACTTTCGGCAACAGCGACAACAACCGATCGAGCACGCCGAGTTCATCGTTAACGGCGATCCGCAACGCCTGGAAGACGCGCGTGGCCGGGTCAATCGCACCCGAACGAGGCACGCACCGGCGCACGAGTTCGGCCAGATCCACGGTGGTCGCGAAGGGGCGTTCGTCGCGGCGCTCGGCGATCCGCTTCGCGACCCGACGGCTGTGTCGCTCCTCGCCGTATTCCCAGAACACATCTGCCAGTGCGGCCTCCGAGAGCGTATTCACGAGGTCCGCAGCTGTTGACCCGGTTGTGGGGTCGAGCCGCATGTCGAGCGGCCCATCTTCGCGAAAGCTCAACCCACGCCCCGCTTCCGCGAGTTGGTCGGAACTGAAACCCAGATCGGCCAGCACACCATCGACTTGCGCGATGGCGCGTGCAGTGAGTAGCTCGCCGAGCTGGTCGAAGTTCGCATGAACCAGTTCGACCGGTAGTCCTTCCAGGCGAAGCCGCGCCAGTGCGAGCATCGTCGGGTCCTGATCTAGCCCGACGACACGGCCAGTTGGACCGAGGCGTTCGGCGATGAGTCGTGTGTGACCACCGCCGCCGACGGTACAATCCAGCCACGTCTCGCCCGGTTTTGGGTCGAGCAATTCGAGCGTCTCGGCCGGCAACACGCTGGCGTGAACCGGTCCGCGGTCGGTGGACATAGGCGGCTTCGGGGATTGGGTCAAGAGGAACGTGACGCGGGCGAGTGGTAGCGCCGGGAACAGCGGCCGCTTCCCGTGCATCTTCGCGACTTCACCAGCTGCTGAGTTCGGCATGCGGCGCGCCGACGAGTTCGGCCCGCTTGAGAATTGCATCGTGTGTGGCGAGCTTGTAGAGGTCGCCGAGGGTTGGGTAGTTGAAGCAAGTGGAGAGGAACAGGTCGGCGCCGCCGCCGGTCATCATTGCCAGTACACCGATATGAACCAGTTCTGTGGCCTGTTCACCGATGACATGGACACCCAGGAGCTTCATGTCGGCGCGTGCGAAGACGAGCTTCAGGAAGCCAGTTCGATCGCCGATAATCTTGCCGCGCGGGTTTTGATCGTAATCGGCACGCCCAACCACAACAGGAATGCCCTTCTCCTTCGCCTGTGCTTCGGTCAGCCCCACCGCGCTCACTTCGGGGATTGTGTAGATGCCTGCGGGGAGGAACTTTGCCAGTGCTTCCTTCGCATGGGAGTCGAAGGCGTGACACGCTGCGACGCGCCCTTGCTCGGCGCTGGTGCTGGCCAGTGCCGGGAAGCCAATCACGTCTCCGACCGCGTAAACGTGCGATACCGTGGTGCGGTAGTGTTCATCAACTGGAATCAGCCCGCGCGAGGTGAGTCCGAAGCCAGCCACTTCCGGGGCCAGCGACGCGGCCGCGCTCGTTCTCCCGGCGCACACGAGAATGTGATCGACGGCCAGATCATGCCCGGAGGTGAGCTTCAGATCAATTTCGCCTGTGCGTGGGGCGCTGCACACTTCCACCTTCTCGCCCCACCAGAACACAATGCCCAGCCGTTCCATCGCGGTCTGGAGTGTTTTCGATAAGTCCGCGTCGAGGAATGACAGCAACGAATCGCGGCCGTCGATCACATGCACGCGCACGCCCAGCGCCGCGAACATACAGGCATACTCGCTGCCGATCACGCCGGCACCGACTACCGCCAGCGATCGCGGGATTGCTGTGATGTACAGCAGTTCGTCCGAGTCGTGAACGCGCGGGTGCTGGAACGGGAAGACCGATGGCCGCACCGGCATCGAGCCGATGGCGATGACGACTTTTTCGGCGTGCAGATCAGTGAAGCCACCCGGCGGCGACGGGTGAGTGACGCGCACAGTATGCGAGTCGATAAACTTCCCGGTACCCTGATACACGGTGACACCGTAACGGTCGAGTAGCGTCCGCATCTGGTACGCTTCGCTCGCTGTGACAACGCGCTCGTGACGCAGCAAGTCTTCGACTTTCGCTTCGCGACGAAAGGCGACATCCACGCCCAGCAGCGCCCGGGCCTTGACATTGGCGATGGCCAGTGCTGTCTCGCGGAGCGTCTTGGACGGGATAGTGCCTGTATTCACCGCGGCCCCGCCTACCGCCGGGTTCTTCTCGACCAGTGCGACGCGCTTGCCCAGAAGCGCAGCGGTATCGGCCGCAGCCACACCGCCAGGACCGGCTCCAATTACGACCATGTCGAACTGCTGAACTGCGGCCATCAGATCGCTCCGAGCTGAAGTGAGTGCCCGACATCATACGTCTCAACCGCACAGAGGTCACGTCAGTGTTTCGATTCGGTTGGCAAGGAAGGTAACAGCTCGGCGCACAGAATGAGGGAGTGTATTGTGGCCTGAGTGCGGAAGGGAGAGTCCGTCGCGAGCGGATAGAACGAAATAATCGCTTTCCCGTGCGATTCTTGCTAATCCTGGTTGACAGGTACGGCACTCCATCTCCGGCCAGGGCTTGAGCCGGCATTTGTCATCGTCCCTGCCGCGCACGATCTCGGCACTATCGCGAAGGACGATCACCGACTCCGCGAACTGCCAACACGCTTGTGATGGGCGATCGGCCTGCCAGTCCCAACTTCCAGTTTGGCTGGTGGTATGCTGGGGCCAGCCAGCGTCTGACTGGTGAGGGTCACGACCACCCAGCAATTTTCCATCGCTTCTGCTGCCGGGGTGCGTATGATTCCTGTGAAAGACTGTGACTCGTGGGTTGGCCCTCCGCCACACAAAAAACAAGGAGCCGATCATGCCCGTCGTTGACGCACCCAAACAGCCTGCCATTCTCGACGACATTTCCGCCGAAATCCTCGATCTGAAAAAGCAACTCGGCGCGACCATCCTGGCCCACTACTACCAGGAAGGCGAAATCCAGGCGCTGGCCGACATCACCGGCGATAGCCTCAAGCTCGCACGTGAGGCCACGAAGGTCGATTCGCCGGTCATCGTGTTTTGCGGTGTGCTGTTCATGGCCGAAACCGCAAAGATGCTGAACTCTTCCAAGATGGTACTACTGCCAGACCTTCAGGCCGGGTGCAGCCTCGTGGATTCCTGCCCGGCCGAGAAACTCGCCGCCTACCAGGATCGGCTCCGCATCAACGGCCGCAAGTTCCAGACGGTCACGTACATCAACTCTTCCGCCAGGGTCAAGGCGCTCTCCGACTGGGTGGTGACCAGCGGCAACGCGGAAGACGTGGTGCGGAACAGAGTGCCGGCAGGGTACGAAATCCTGTTCGTCCCGGACAAGCATCTTGGTCGCTATCTCCAGGAACTGACCGGTCGGGAAATGATCCTGTGGGACGGTTCGTGCATGGTGCACGAAATCTTCAGCGTTCACGATCTGATCCGGCAGAAGAAGGTACATCCCAACGCCCGGACAATCGCACATCCCGAGTGCCCGCAGAACCTCCTCAATCTGGCCGACTTCGCGGGCGGCACCGAGGCGATGATCCGGCACGTCGGCGGCTTCCAGGAACCGACGGAGTTCCTCGTCGCGACCGAGGCGAACATGATGTGGGAGTTGCAGCGCCGCTATCCGCAGCACACATATCTTCCCGTGCCAGGGATCACCTGTTCGTGCAACAAGTGCCCGCACATGGCTCGCAACACGCTGGAGAAGATCCGCGATTGCATGAAGAACCGATCGCCGGAGATTGTGTGGCAGCCAGAGTTCGACCGGGCGAAGGAAGTGCTGGCTCGCAGCCTCCTGAACGTACCATCTGCCGTGTCGGCTCCGATCGCGGGCGATTGAGAACGGTGATTCCGTCTCCAATAGCAACTGAGTTGCATCTTGGTGAGGTGGGTCAACTCCGTTTCGCCAGACTGGGTGCAGACAAAAGTGACCTGCCCGTGTACGAGGTCCGACTTGCTGTCTGTGACCTCGCGTCAATTGTAGTTGAAGCCGTTGCGCGTGCGGGTGAAAGGCACGTGCTACTTGGTAGTAACGCGATGAACCTCTTCACGATCGTGCTGGATGGCGCGAACGCGAAGGGGGAGATCGGCGAGTGGCTCACATCGACTGACTGGCTGCAAAAGGAGATTGCTATGCCGCCGATTGTGCCGAACCGCTTTCTCGTTCGGATGTGTCATTCGTGCCCATTCGTCAAGGACGCCCCGCGCGACTCCGACGAGGGTGAGCATCTTCTGGAACTGCCAGAGAGCGCCCGGCTCGATAACTTCGCCGCACTCGACGAAGGCAAGAACTACGCCGACGTGCGCGTGGCTTGGAACGATTTCGGTCTGGCCGTGCAGGTGGAAGTGAGCGGTAAGTCGCAAGAGCCAGTGGGCGACGCCGACAGGCCCAGTAGTTCCGATGTGCTGCGGCTCTGGATCGACACTCGCGATGCCCGCGCCAGTCATCGTGGCAGTCGTTACTGCCATCAGTTCGCCTTCTACCCCACAGGTGGCGGGTCCGACAATGACCAGCCGTTCCTCTTACAATCAAAGATCAACCGTGCCCTGCAGGATGCGCCACTGGCCAGCCTCGGCGATGTGCTCTTCCGCGCGCACACCATCAAGAGCGGTTACCGGCTCGAAGTGTTTCTCCCTGCCGCGGTACTCAATGGGTACGATCCTCACGAACACCCGCGGCTTGGGATCTACTACTGCATCCGCGACCAAGAACTGGGGGATCAGTTCCTCAGCGTTGGGTGGGATTTCCCCTTCGCAGAGGATCCTTCGCTCTGGTCGGTACTCGAACTGGTGAAGTGAGGCCGGCAACGCATCGGCTATTAGCGATGCGCCCCGGCCAGGTCGAGGCGAAACACTACTTCAGTACGATCCCCAGTTCCTGGGGCGTGGGAATCTCAATCGCTGGCTCATCGAGGTGGATGCCGTACTGCTCGGGTGCCGGCACGCTCACGGCCACTTCCTCAGGAACTGGCTCAGGTTCCACTTCGACCGGGCGCGGACGGGGTTGCGCCACCTGACGGGGCGGCTGATACGGCTGAACTTGCTGTTGTGGCGGTGCGTAGTACGGTGCTGGTGCTCCGTAACCGAAGCCGGCGGGCTGATTGAAGAAGATCGGCGAACCGCCGATCGGGGGGCACCCCACTGGCGTTCACCCGGCCCCCGAACGGCCTGGGATGAGCGTGAACCAAAGCACCACGCCCACCCCTGCGGCCACCGCGGGCAGTCCAGCCCAGAACGCTGCCTTGCGCATAGAATTCGCTTCCGTGCGAGGGCGGGAATCCATTCCCGCCGGAGTCGCGCACATAGCGACGACTGCCCCTGATAAAAAGCCCACTTTACCACCGGCCTGCCGTAGATTCTGGAGCTTCCCCATGATCCTTGTTCCACTCATGCTCGCACTGGTGCCTCCTGCCGGGTCGAATCTGGCACTGAAGCCGGGCTACAAGGCGGTGGGTATCGGGCTGAAGTCCGAATATGCGACGCAGGCCGCGGCCGCGACTGAATCACGCATCTTCGCGGTGTCGAGTACGAAAGTGGCGATGTACGATCGTGCCACCGGCAAGTTACTGGCAGTGAGTGACGGGAAGGCGGAGCATCTCAACAGCGCGTTCGTCTGGAAGGGGAAGGTTTACTGCGCGCACTCGAATTACCCGCGGACGCCTGAAACGAGTGAGATTCGCGTTTATGACCCTGCCACGAACAAGCTCACAGTGTTTCACGCGTTTCAGAAGCCGCCAGGGAGTCTTGTGTGGAATGTCCACGATGGCAAGAACTGGTGGTGTTGCTTCGCACACTATGGCGCGGAGAACGTCAAAACGGTACTCATCAAGTACGGCGATGGCTTCCAGGAACGTGCGCGCTGGAGTTTCCCGAAGAAGGTGGTGGACGACTGGGACAGGATGAGCGGCTCGGGTGGTATCTGGGATGGCGACACGCTGCTGGTCACGCATCACCATTTCCCGGTGCTGTACCGACTGAAGGTTCCGAAGCAGGGGAAGGAGCTTGTGTTTGTGGAAGCGCTGTCGTGCCCGTTTCCCGGACAGGGGATCGCACGCGACCCGAACAGCGGCGGCCTTGTCGGTATCGATCGCGGCATGCGGAAAGTGCTGTTCGTCACCCTTGAGGCTCAGACCTGCTGCGAATCGCCCAGACGCGGCAGCTCCTCGAGCGAGGCGAGACCGAAGACTTGCAGGAAGCGTGGCGTGGTGCCGTAGCGTACCTCGCGCCCGGCGGCGTCGGCACGATGCTGCACGGCAATCAGCCCGAGCCGGACGAGTTGCCGCAACACGCCCCCGGAATCCGTTCCACGGATGGTGTCCACCTCGGCCTTGCCCACTGGCTGGCGGTAAGCCACCACCGATAGCACATCGAGCGCCGCCTGGCTGAGGCGTGTCTCACGTGGGCCGCCGAACAACCGCTCACGCAGGTTGCGGTAGGTGTGGCGCACGGTCAGCACGAAGCCGTTGCCACGCGATTCAATTGCATAGGGGCGCCACTGCTCGCGGTAGCGCCGGTTCAGCGAATCGACTGCGGCGCGGAAGCGCTCTGGCGTTAGCCCACGCACTGCGGCGCAGGCCACCTCTGCCGAAAGCGGATGCCCGCCCACGAACAGCATCGCCTCCACCAATTGTTCCGGCGAAGGCGGCACTTCGTCGGCCGCGGACGGAGGGCTAACGCTGCCAGTCGTGTCTTTCGTGAGTGTGGGAGAACTGGTCGAAGGGGGCGCGTCGGCTTCCGGCATTGCGTCCACTTCACCCGTCGATTCCTCGAACGTATCAACCTGCCACTCGCCGCCGAGTTGCGCTGCAGCAATCCGCCCCAGTGCCAGCGGGTCGGCCGGTTCGTTGCCGTCGGTCGGTGGTTCGGCGGGAGTCGCCATGCGTTTCGTCAGTTGGGAAGCCCGAGGCCGGTGACCACTGTGCCGGTCCACAGCACACTGAAGACGACCGCCAGTGCGAGGTGCAGCCGCCTGCGCCGCATCTTGCCGCTTATGAACATCGCAGGCAAGAGCAACGCGGAGGGGATCGAGAAGAAGAGATGGATACGGAGCGCGGCCCGCGCGGCCGGATCGAACGTGGCCGACACGTCGACCCACTGCATGAGTGTCTCGAACGCGATGACCACGAGCATCGTGAGCACGAAGAAGACGGTGTTAATCTGGCCGTGCAGCCGCGGCCGCTTCAGGAGAAGCGCAACCAGCGACGCCAGGAGAAGTACCGTCACCGCGGCGACGAGCACCTTCAGCGCGATGATGATCTGCGGCCCGGTGGGCAACGCTCACTCCTCGTCGGTCTTGTTTCTCCGACGCTTCGATGACTTTACCGGGCGACTGCACACCATCTTGCCCGGTTCATCCCAGACGATCGCACAGGGTACCTTACGTTCCACCAATTTTGTCTCGGGTAGATGATCACGGAAGATCATGATGTGGACGAGGAATACCCGCTTCCCGTCGGTGAATTCGGCCGGTAACTCGCTCCAGTGACCGCTGATATACGTCTCGTCTTCCATCAATTCTGCAACGATCTGCTCAGACTTTGTGTCGCCATCCTCGCCTTTGAGCGCCATGATCCGCTCGGCGAGATCGGACATGAACTTCTCATCATTATTCGTCTTCGAGTCCGGGGAGACGACAACCAGTCCCGCCTCGTTCATATTCCCTTCGCTGAAGATGTTGGTGTGGGCATGAACCAGCCACCCGTGCGTTGCCTCACCGCACGCGACCGTATAGTTCTTTTGCCTGACAGTGAGAACATTCAGGAAGACGATGAAGCTGACCGCGGCCACTGTCAGGCCGATACAAAGCCAGCCCCAGATCGGCATGACACACCTCATGAACAATTGTTGCTAGCCCATCGCCTCCACCACGGCATCGCCCATCTCGGTCGTCGTGTTCTTGCCGCCGAGGTCGGCCGTCTTCACCTTCCCTTCGCCGAGTACCTTCGATACGGCGTCGCGCACGGCGGTTGCGCTCTTGGCCAGCCCGAGGTGATCGAGCATCAGTGCTGCGGAGAGGATCGCCGCCATTGGATTGGCGATGCCCTTTCCGGCGATGTCGGGCGCGCTGCCGTGGACCGGCTCGAACATGCTGGGGAACTTCTTCGTCGGGTTGATGTTCGCCGAACTCGCCAGCCCGATGCTGCCCGTGACCGCGGCGCTGAGATCGGTGAGGATGTCGCCGAACAGGTTAGACGCCACGACCACATCAAACGTTTCGGGTTTGCGCACGAAGTCCATCGCGGCTGCGTCCACGAGGAGCGAACTGCTCTGCACATCGGGATACTCTTTCCGCACCACCTCGAAGACATCGTCCCACAGCCCCATGCCGTACACTTGCGCGTTGGACTTCGTGATGCTCGTGAGCTTCTTACGGGGGCGCCTGCGGGCCGCATCGAAGGCGGCGCGGAGGATCCGCTCACACCCTTTCCAGGTGAAAACACCCGTTTGCACCGCAATCTGATTCTCGGTGCCTGGGTAGAGGTTACCGCCCACTGGGGCGTATTCCCCTTCGGTGTTCTCGCGGTAAACGAGCATGTCGATCTCACCGGGTTTCTTGCCACTCAGCGGGCACGGCACGCCAGCGAACAGGTATGCGGGGCGCAGATTGACATACTGGTCGTACTTCCGTCGCATGGGAAGCAGGAGTTCGTGAACGGTGATCTTGTCCGGTACACTCGGGTCGCCGACAGCGCCAAAGAGGATGGCCTCATATGCCTTGAGTTGATCCCAGCCATCGGCGGGAAGCATCCGTCCGTGTTCCTTGTAATACGCAGTGCTCCAGGGGAGCTTGGCCCACGATAGCTCGGCGCCATCCCGTTTCCTGGCAGCGGCCTCGGCAGCGCGCACCGCCTGGTCGATCACCTCTGGCCCAATGCCATCGCCACCGATCACCGCGATCTTGTGAACCGCCATTGCACTCGCCTTCCAGTTTGGTTATTCCGACCCCTAAAGCCGGCACAGACGTATCGTGGTTCGCTTGGTTTCGAGTGAGTTGCGAACTGCGCAAGCCAGGTGTTCCCCACGAACACCCGGAAACCCGCAAAGTTTGCCCACTGGTAATTATTACACCTTCCGCTGTGTCTCCAGATCGGTTTCCCGTCTACCGACATGGACGACGGACGCGCGGCAAGGGAGAGTAGTAGTTGAAGCGGCCCCGGATTCACATCCAGTGACCGCACGACTGGTTTAGCCACCCCAAGAAGCGGGTCAAGATGACGGTCGACACGCGACACACGCAACCCACACACCGACGCTTCCCGCGTCGATGGGTCGTTTGCGCTGCGCTTCTGATCGCACTGGTCGGTTGCAAGACCGAGAAAGGTGTAAAGGGAAGCGGAGTTTCGCGCGGACGGAACGACCCACTCTTTGCCTCCGGGCCGAATCTCATCCCGAAGCAGAACGTGCCGATCCCTGATCGCGCGACGGGACCAATGGGCCGTGGCGATCCACTCACCACGCCCACGGGCAGCAAATCGAGCGACAAGGTTGGGTACTCCGACTCACCCGAGCGCTTCAGAGGCACATTCGTCCCTGGCAAGTCCACCACGCCCGCAGCGCTGGCGAGTCGGCTGAAGGATGGCGAGGAACTGAAGATCGACGATGGTGGCGGCGTACCGCTCACGCCAACCAGCGGAACACTTCCGGGCGGCACGCTTCAGGCACCGGCAGACGTTGCGCCGCTCTATGCGGAACTCGAACGCCGCGGTGTGAGGAAGGAGGACCGCGATCTCGCTCGCGAAAATGGCAGGTGGACCTTCCGGGCCTCGCTCTCGAACAACACAGGGGCGAAGACGCAATACACCGGCGTTGCAGATAGCGCTGCGGACGCAGTGAAGCAAGTGTTGAAGCAACTCCCCACGTCCGGGCAGTGACGCTGCCGTCGCTTCCCGATCTCAGCCCACGCAGCACTTCCAATTGCTGGATTCAATCCTGCGAACCCTCCAGGTCCAGAATTCGTCTTGAGGGTGAACGCCGCACCGATACGATGCGGAAGTGGGGCAGATTTCGCATCTGACTCACGAAGATGTGGAAGGGTGGCAGAGTGGTCGATTGCACCGGTCTTGAAAACCGGCGACACGAAAGTGTCCGAGGGTTCGAATCCCTCCCCTTCCGCCTGAAAGAGCACAAGCGGGCAGGCGTCAGGATTCGGTGAAGCGATCCTTCACTGATACCTGACGCCTGCCCGCTCGTTCATGTGCGTGAGCGATTCCACACGGTCTTCAGTAGACTCCGCGCGTGAGGTCGGGCACTGACCCCGCGAGAGACTTCGCTTCCTTCAACCCACGGAGGAGCGATCCAACTTCCGCGGGCGGCGTGGGCGGAGTCATCGTAGGCGTGGGTGGCGTGGGTTCAGGCATCTTCGGGATTATAGTTCTCGAAGTAGTGTCGAATGGAGTCGTCGATGACGGCGGGATCAGATCGCCGGTTGGTATCTGAGTCTGCGCTATTGCAGGATTCCCAGGCAATCCAATCACGACTCCCCCTGCAATCGATCCGCCTGCGACTGCGATCGGGGCTGCCGAGATGCAGGGAATCGGGTGCGGATCGGGCAACTTACTCACTTTTTGCTTCGGCATCGGCCTGGATGCAGCGCTGGTGTAGCGGCCCGCGATGTACGACGGCGGCTGCAGGCGATTGTTGCTCCACTCCGGCATCCGAACCTTCCCGATGGCGAGAGTTTCACCGTAAACCCGACAATCCATTGCGAATGGTTTGTCCTCGAATGCCTTGCGGACATTGGTGGCAATCTCCACCATCTCCCCGACTTCCGACTCCGGCACGTCGCCATCTAAGTGCATGTCCACGCCAGTAATCAGCCCCACGGCCGTTCTGCCGTCGCGCGCAAGATGATAATCGGCGGTGATGGTGAGATGAACGGTCGTCGGATTTCCATCAAGACCGCGTGACTCGGAGAGCGTGATGATCATATGATCGTGTTCAATCGCAATCACGCAGCGTCTGGACCCAATGTCGTGATACCACATCCCCACGAGGCCAGGACGCGGTTGCGCGGCCGCAGTGATGGTCAACATCGCTGGCGTGGAGTGAACGCACGCTTGCGCGGGCGACTGCGACGCAGTCTGCATGCCGCTATGCTTCATCATGGCGAAGAATGCATCGGCGGCAGCCTGTTTCGTCGCATCCTGCGGCAGTGGGCAACATGACGGTGGTAGATGCTGGCGGATCACCGCATGGGATTCGGCCTGGAGTTGGAGAACAGGCCGGCAGGGTTGCGGCATCACCGGAGCCACAGCATGTTGGCAGCACTCTGGCTTCCGCGGCTGCGGCATAACCGGCGCGTGAGACGGGGGATTCTGTGCCAGCACGGTCGAAGCGAACCCAATCGCGAGTATTCCGAGTAAAGACCATCGGGGAACTTTCCGACCAGACATGCGCGCACTCCTTGGCTGCGGAGGTGAACCGACCCGCGAGGATGATGCCGCAGGGGGGCGAATCGCACAACCCCAAGCCGGTAAGATGACCGCATGGCAACTCTCGTCGGAAGGCTGGCGCCGTCGCCAACCGGTGCGCAGCATGTCGGCAATGCGCGGACGTATCTCGTCGCGTGGCTATCGGCCCGCGCGCAGGGCGGCACGGTGAAGCTTCGCATCGAGGACATCGACTCGCCGCGCATCAAGCCGGGCGCGGCCGAGGACGCTGTAAACGACCTGCGCTGGCTCGGCCTCGACTGGGACGGTGAACCGGTGGTGCAGTCGCGGCGGCTTCCACAATACGAGGTCGCACTCGAAGAATTGAAGCGTCGCGAACTTGTCTATCCCTGCACCTGCACACGCTCTGATATTGCAGCCGCTGCCAGCGCGCCTCACGCCAGCGATGAAGTGACGTATCCAGGCATCTGCGCGCACCGACACGCGGCCGATGCCCAGACGCTTCAGGCTGCCGGGAAGTCGTTCGCGTGGCGCTTCCGTGTATCAGAGAGCTTGACATTCACCGACGGTTTCACCGGTGAACAGCGAATCGATCTGAGACACACCGGTGGCGACTTTGTGGTGTGGAAGAACACCGGCACACCCGCTTATCAGCTTGCTGTGGTTGTTGATGACGCCGCGATGGGCGTGACGGAAGTGATTCGCGGCGACGACCTGATCCCTTCCACGCCGCGACAGTTACTCCTCTACCGCGCGTGGAACCTCACGCCGCCGCGCTTCGCGCATATCCCACTCGTTGTGGGCGCAGACGGCCGACGGCTGGCGAAACGCCACGGCGACACGCGGCTCGCGGCGTTGCGTGCCGAGGGTGTGACCGCGGAGTCGCTTGTGGGATTGCTTGCGTGGTCGTGCGGCTGGCAGGAACGGCCAGTGCCGCTCTCAGCGCGGGCTCTACTGCCGCGATTTCGGCTCGAAATGATTCCGAAGCAACCGTTCGTCCTCACTGCCGAATTGCTTCGGAATATCGGCTACGCTTGAGACGACGCACGCACGGAAGCCGCCTGCCTCCGCGCGGCAGGCGCGGTTCACTCAGAACTTCGCGATCGTACTCTTTGCGCTCTCCAGAAGTCGGGCATCGTCGTTGTCATCGAGCGCGGCGAAGCTCTCGCGGACGCGGCGGAAGGCAATCGAGAGGAAGTAGCGTCCGGCGACAGGGTCGGCGTGTGGGTCGCAGCCGGCGGGCTTGCCGTTGGTGTTCGCGCCTGGGCTGGACAGAAGGTGATCGAGCCGCGCCAGTACGCAGGCCGAAACGTAGAGGTCGATGGCGATATTCGCGATCCGTTCGTGAACCAGTTCCGCCACGGCGAAGTTCTCTTCTGTCTTGGCTGCCATGAAGACGTGCGGCAATTTCAGCCCGAACTCGCGGACGAGTCGTGCCAGTGTATGGGCATCGTCGCGCAGATCGGGCGATTTCACTGGCACTTCCGGTGTGCCAGTCGTGAGCCAGGGCGCGGCGAGCTGGCCGACCACGCCGAGCGACTGACCGATCTTCCGCAGGCTCCAGCGTCCGCCGAGCATGTCGTCCTGTAACCCCTTCAGGTGCATCCCCGGACCACGACAGCCGACCACGGCGATGAACGCCTTGAGTACGTCGTTGGCGCCCTCACCGATGGTGTTGATGCGGGCGTCGCGCATCCAGCGTTCGATGGGCTGATCGCAGAAATATCCCTTCCCGCCGTACACCTGGAGTGTGTCATTCACGATGGTCCAGAGGTGTTCCGTCGAGAAGACTTTAAGGATTGCCGTTTCGAGCATGTAGTCCGGCGCGCCCTGGTCGATGAACGCGGCGCACTCGGCGGTCGCGGCTTCCATCGCGAAGCAGTGCGCCGCAGCGAAAGCGATCTTCTTCTGAACGAGCTGGAATTCCGCCAGCGGTTGCTGGAATTGCACGCGGCTCCTGGCGTACTCGGTCATCGCCTTGATACACGCCTTCGCATGACCGGTGCAGGTAGCGCCGAAGGTCACACGGCCATAGTTGAGCACAGTGAGTGCCGCCTGAAGCCCGCGGCCGACCTGCCCCAGCACGTTCTCCTTCGGCACGCGCATGTTGGTGAACTGCATCTTGCCCGTCGCGGTACCGCGGATGCCGCACTTCTCGGCGCGGGCCTCCACCACCTCGAAGCCAGGCATGTCGGGCGTGACGAGGAAGGCCGTGACTTTCCCCTTCGGGTTGTTTGCGTCCGGTGTTCGGGCCATCACGGTCAGGACGTGGGCGATACCACCGTTGGTGATGTAATGCTTGGTACCATTGAGGATGTATGCTGAGCCGTCTTCGGTGGGTGTGGCGGTGGACTGCACGTTGCCGGCATCGGAACCGGCCTGCGGTTCCGTTAACGCGAAGGCGCAGAGCTTCGAGCCGTCGTAGAGGCCCGGCAACCACTTCTCCTGCTGTTCCTTCGTGCCGAAGAGCGTCAGTGCCCGGACACCGATACTGTGGTGAGCGTTAACAAAAACCGCGACGCTGGCATCCTTCCCGCCAAGGATCTCCATGCACCGGAGATACTGCTGCTGGCCGAAACCGAGGCCGCCGTACTCCTTCGGAATCGTTAGCTTGTACATGCCGATGTCGGCCAGACCCTGAATCACGCTGTCTGGGATGAGTGCCTCGCGGTCGATCTTCATGTCGTCGATCTGCGTATCGGCGAACGCGCGGACCTTCGTGGCCATCGCGTCGGCATCGGCTTGCTTGTCGGGTGGCAGAACGGGGAACGGGAACAGGAGTTCGCCCTTGAACTTGCCGAAGAAGAGAGCCTTCGCGAAGCCGACATCCGGCCCCGCAATCATCTCTTCCACGTCCTTGCGTTGCTCCGCGATCTGTTGAGCAGTGAGAGCCATTGCGTACCCCCGGAGGCGGCCCGAAGTGGGGAAGTGTGTCCGGCCGCGATACTCTATTCTATCCCGTTTCCCCGTGATTAGGGGTGGCGGAACGATGCCCGAATGGGTCAGGTGCGTAGAATAAGCGGAACATTCCGCCCCATTCCCGGAGCCTGGGTCTTGAACACGACCACGCACCCAACCACATTTGATGGCCCCGGCGACGACGCACCCGTGCCAGGTTGTATGGAACCGCTGAAGGTCGATCACATACGCATCCAGCGCGCGGTGCGGGAAATTCTGGCGGCAGTGGGCGAGAACCCCGACCGCGAAGGACTCCTCGACACGCCGGCTCGCGTGGCTCGCATGTACGCGGAGATCTTCGCCGGCCTCAAGGTCGATCCGGCAGTTTACCTCCAGCGCACGTTCACCCAGAAACACGATGAGATGGTGCTTGTGAAGGACATGGAGTTTTCCAGTTGCTGCGAGCATCACTTGCTGCCGTTCGTGGGCAAGGCGCACATCGCTTACCTGCCCAACGGCCGGGTCGTGGGTCTCTCGAAGCTCGCTCGCGTGGTCGATGCCGTTGCGCGTCGGCCACAGGTTCAGGAACGCATGACGGAAGAAATCGCCGACCTGATCGCAGCACACCTGAAGCCGCGCGGCGTGGCCGTGATCGTGGAAGCCAGTCACTCGTGCATGACCATTCGCGGTGTTCGCAAGCCGACCGCCATGACCATCACCAGTTCCATGCGCGGCGGCTTTCTCGACGACCCCATGACACGCAACGAAGTGATGTCACTCGTCTTTGGCGGGCGGTAGCGCGACCGCGATCCGCCGTCGCGCGGTGTGTGAACATCACCCTTGCTGCTCCGCGATTCACTGTCCACTGTCCACTGTGAATTGTGATCGACCCCAAGCAAATCACCGACGACCTTCGCGGGCAGTTCCGTGGGCGGCTCCACTTCGACCGGCTCACGCGCGGGCTGTATTCCACCGATGCCAGCGCGTTTCAGGTCGAGCCACTGGCTGTTGCCGTACCGGAAGATGCGGAGAGTGTTGCGACTCTGGTGCAGTATTGCCACGAGCGCGCGTTTCCAGTCATTCCTCGCGGCGCGGGTACGGGTCTTGCCGGCGAGTCGCTCGGCCCGGCGATCGTTCTCGATCTGAGCGTCCACTTCCGGCGAATCCTCGCGATTGCGTCCGACACTGTGACCGTCCAGCCGGGCGTTGTGCTGAACCAACTCAACGCGGAACTGGCAAAGGTGGGCCGACGCATCGCCCCGGACCCGGCCAGCGCGGCGACCTGTACTCTCGGCGGGATGATCGCCACCAATGCCAGCGGCGGCAACGCTTTCCACCACGGCTACACACGCGATTATGTATCCGGGCTGAGCGTGGTGTGGGATTGTGGGGAAGTGGCGAGGATCGGAGGAGGAACGCATCCCGCTCTCCGATCGCTTCCGTTCTCAGCTCACCCGGCCCGGCCCGATAGTGAAGCGACTTCCCCGCGCACGCGCGCCATCTCCGGAGCGGTCATCGAGCTGCTGAAGGCCAATGCCGAACGCATCGCCGTGACCCGCACGCGCACGCCCTTCGATCGCTGCGGCTATCAGCTTCACGGGGTCCTCACGGCGGGCGGTGTCGATCTGGCGAAACTGCTCGTCGGTTCGGAAGGGACTCTTGCGATCGTCACCGAGGCAACGCTGCGCACGATCCCACTGGCGGGCGGCACCGCGCTTGCGCTTGTCGGCTTTCCGACGCTCGACGCTGCCGTGCGCGCTGGACTAACACTTCGTCAACATGGCCCCGTGGCGTGTGACCTGCTCGACCGCCGGCTTGTCTCGATCACACGCAGTGCCGGGCTGCCGACTGTTGGCGCGGCGCTGGTCGCAGCGTTCGAGGGCGATACCGAGCGTGAAGCAGCCGAGCGCGCCTGGGGGGCGGTCGAATCACTCCGGCGCGATCACATCATTCGGGTGCTGATCGAACCGACGTGCGAGCCGGAGGGCGTCGCCCACGTTCGGGCCGTGCGCGATGCGGCCGTCTCCGGACTCTACCCCGTGAATGGTCAGCACCCGGTTGGTTGCGTCGAGGATGTGGGAGTGCCAGCAGACGCACTACCTGAGTTCCTCACCCGCGCACAGGATGTCTTCAAGCGATTCGAGATCAGCGGTACGTTCCTTGTCCATGCGCTCACGGGTCAGGTTCACACGCGACCGCTGCTCGATCTGAACGATCCGGCCGACCGCGCGAAACTCTGGCCGCTGGCCGAAGCGATTCACGGCTTCGCGCTCGCGCTCGGTGGCACCGTCAGCACGCAACACGGCACCGGACTGGCACGGACGCCCTGGGTCGAACGCCAGTATGGTTCGCTCGTCCCGGTTTTCCGCGAACTGAAACGAATACTCGATCCCAAGGGCATCCTCAATCCTGGCAAGATCGTTGGGCCCGACCCCAGCCGCGAGGCGTGGCCGTTACGACCACCGATCCAGAAGCCCGAAGCGAACGGCGCGGCCGTTCCTTTGCTCGTGTGGCAAGCCACCGCGCCCCCTGAGGAAATCGCACGCTGCAATGGCTGCGGCGACTGCCGCACGCGAACGCCGCCCGAGCGCATGTGTCCGGCGTTCCGCGGCATGGGAATCGAGCAGGCCGCGCCGCGCGGCATGGTGAACATGCTTCGTGTGCTCGCCGAGCCGGACATGGCCACTCCCGACGAGATTCGCGCCGCCGCCGCACTGTGCGTGAACTGCAAGATGTGCCGCGACGAATGCTGCGGCAAGGTGGATGTGCCGAAGCTCATGCTGGAGGCGAAGGCTCGCCACCACGCCGATTACGGCCTCGACCGCGGCGACTGGTTCCTCGCACGCGCCGAGGGGCTGGCTCTCCTGGGCAGCAACTTCGCGCCGGTGGTCAACTTCCTCCTGGGCCGCCGGCCGGTGCGGTGGCTCTTCGAGAAGATTCTGGGCGTGTCCCGCCAGCGGAGGCTCCCGGCGTTCACGACTCGCAATTTCTTCCGCCGCGCGCGCGGGCTGGGGATCACGCGGCGGTCGCGAGTGCTTTCGGCAAGCCGCGCGCAGGAAATCACCTCGACCGACGCGAAGGCGCCCCGCGTGGCGCTCTTCGTCGATGCGTTCGCGGCGTACAACGATCCGCTTATCGGCATGGCGGCCGTCTCAGTATTGCGACACAACGGCGTGGCGGTCTACGTTCCTCGAAGGCAGGTGGCCAGCGGCGCTGCGGCTCTGGCGATGGGCGATCTCGATACGGCCCGCGACATTGCAATTCGCAACGTTCGCCTGCTCGCCGATCTCTCGCGGCAAGGCTTCCGAATTGTCAGCCCCGAACCAACCGCGGCACTCATGCTCACGCAGGACTACCTTGACATTCTCAATGATCCCGACGCTGCTGCTGTCGCGGCCAACACGATTGAACTGACGACCTACCTGGGTGAACTTCACGCGGCCGGGCGGCTCCGTACCGACTTCCGCCCACTCGACGTGACGCTCGGCCACCACATCCCCTGCCACCTGAAGGCGCTCCGCGGCCCGACGAGTTCACCAGGGCTTTTGTCGCTCGTTCCCGGCCTCCGTGTGCATACGATTGATGCAGGGTGCTCGGGTATGGGTGGAACGTGGGGGCTGAAGGCGGAGAACTATCAGGTGTCGCTCGCTGCCGGTGCCGCGATGTTCGCGGAGCTGGATCAGCCGCGTGTGCTCTTCGGCTCCACGGAGTGCAGTACCTGCCGGATGCAGATGCAGGAAGGCAGTGGGAAACGCACGCTCCACCCGGTGCAGTATCTCGCTTATGCCTACGGTCTGTTGCCCGAACTGGAGTCGCGGTTGAACAGGCCGCTGGGCCGGCTGGTGAGCGACTGAATCCGAGTGGAGTGTGGAGAATCGCCATGACATTTCGCGTGAAACTTTTCGCCGCGATGACCGAACTGGCCGGGGGCGATTTGGTGGAAGTCGAACTGCCTGAGAGTGCAACGGTCGGCGATTTGCGCCGTGAAGTTGGCAAGCAACTCCCGCTGGCGCGGACGCTCCTGAACAGTTCCGGCATGGCCGTGAACCACGACCTCGCCGAGAACGACCGCGTGCTGACCGGCAGCGAGGAAGTGGCGATCATTCCCCCGGTCAGCGGCGGTTGAGGTATACTGACGAGATGTTCCGGCTGACCCGTGATGCCATCGACTATGCCGCACTCACCGAGGCAGTGCGGTCGCCTCACTGCGGCGCAGTCGTGCTGTTCCTCGGCACCGTGCGCGACCTGACCGGCGAGCAGGTCACGGTCTTTCTCGACTACGAAGCCTACGCGCCGATGGCGGAGAAGAAACTCGCGGAGATCGAAGCTGAGGTGCGGTGTCGCTGGCTGGTTGGCGATGTGGCGATGGTTCACCGCCTCGGCCGGCTCAATGTGAGCGAAGTGAGTGTAGCCGTCGCGATCAGTTGCCCGCATCGCGCCGAGGCATTCGACGCCTGCCGCTTCGCCGTCGATACGCTGAAAGAACTCGTACCGATCTGGAAGAAGGAGAACGCGCCGGATGGAACCGGCCAGTGGGTCCACCAGTCCTCCAGGCCAGGAGTTGGGAACCCGGATGCCGGCATCGGGGCCGATACCGGACCGGGCCGCCCGCCCTCAAACTTCTGAGATTTCCCCATGAGCGCCCTGCCCACGATCTATCTCGCCCGCCACGGCGAAACCGAGTGGTCGAGGTCCGGTCAACACACTGGCCGTACCGACTTGCCGCTCTTACCCAGCGGCGAGGCGGCGGCGAAGTTGCTCCAGAAGCGACTCGAGGGTATCCCGTTTAGCCGTGTGTTCAGCAGCCCGCTGACGCGCGCGATTCACACCGCGGAACTGGCCGGATTTCAGCCCGAGCTGGAGCCGGACTTACTCGAATGGCACTACGGCGAGTTTGAGGGCTTCAAGAGCGCGGAGATAACCGCGCGGCAGCCAGGATGGAACCTCTTCCGCGATGGCGCTCCTGGCGGTGAATCGCCCTCCGATACCGCCGCGCGTGTGGACCGGCTCGTTGCGAAGCTCAGGGGGCAGACCGGCAACGTCATCTGCTTTGCGCACGGCCACATCCTTCGCACGCTGGCGGTACGCTGGATCAATCAGCCGGTGACGCTGGCCACTTGCCTGCTTTTGGGCACGGCAACGATCAGCATTCTCGGCTTCAATCACAACAAGATCGATGAACCCGCGATCAAAGTTTGGAATAGTTGCTGAACGACCTCGAAATGAGAATCGGAGTGGTGGCGTGAGCGCGAGAGTATCACTGGCACTGGCGACGGAGCGGCGCGCGGCCCAGGCTTCCGCACTCCGGCTTCCGCACTCCGACTTCCTTGTCGACTCATTCGGCCGCCGGCACAACAACCTGCGCATCTCAGTCACAGATCGCTGCAACCTCCGCTGCACTTACTGCATGCCGGAAGATGTCACCTTCCGCGACCGCACCGAGTTGCTCACATTCGAGGAGATCACGGCCTTCGTGCGTGTGGCGGCCGGGCTGGGCGTGGACAAAATTCGGCTGACTGGTGGCGAACCGCTGATGCGGAAGGAGTTGCACAAGCTCGTACGGCTACTCACCGCGGTCCCTGGGATTACGGATGTGGGCCTCACGACCAATGGTGTGTTCCTGAAGGAGCATGCTGCGGAGTTGTTCGACGCCGGACTTCACCGGTTGAACGTCTCGCTCGACACGCTCGACCCCTCTCGCTTCCGGCAACTCACTCGCCGTGATGGACTGGACCGCGTGCTCGCGGGGCTGGAGGAGGCGCGGCGAGTGGGGTTTTCGCCCATCAAGGTGAATGCGGTGGCGGTTCGCGGCTTCGCGGAACACGACGTGGTGCCCCTGGCCCTTTATGCGCGCGAAAACGGCTTCGAGCTGCGCTTCATTGAATACATGCCGATCGGAGCGGAGCCGTGGGAGCGCGAGAAGGTCTTCTTCGCGCACGAGATTCTGGAGTTAATCGCCCGCGACATCGGCGCGCTATCGCTGGCGGCTCACGACCCGTCCGCGCCCTCGCAGGACTACACATACGCTACCGGTGGCGGCACGGTGGGCGTCATCGCATCGGTTTCGCGGCCGTTCTGCGGCCAGTGCAATCGCATTCGGCTAACAGCCGACGGCAAGCTCCGCAACTGTCTCTTCGCTCTCGACGAAACCGACGTGAAAGGATTGCTCCGCGGGACGGCTATCAATGAACAGGCAGTGGCCGAGGCACTTCGGCGCAGCGTGTGGTCGAAGTGGGAAGGCCATGAGATCAACGCTACCACCTTCGTGAAGCCCGAACGCACGATGCACACCATCGGTGGCTAACGGACTCTGCCGAGCGCTGTCAGGACTATCCGCATTCCGCACCCGGCGCGTGCGTTCGTAAGCCGTTCACTCCCGCATCATCATGAGTGAGTACGACGAGGATTACGGGTTCGACGGCCCCGAAGAAACGGACTCGCTGATCCGCGAACTGGAGATGGAGGTTGTCCGGCTTCGGGCGCAGCTCGATCAGCTTGCCGCCAGCCTCCGCGAGCGTGAGCGCGAGACGGCGGAAATTCGCACTCGGCTGCGGGAACTGGAAGCAGCACTCGATCGCTACCAGGCGCGCCGCCGGCGCGACGGAAGAATCCTTATCTTCTTGTGGGTACTCACGTTCGCTTCGCTGGCAGTCTCACTTTATTCGCTTCTCGCCATGTGATCAGCACATACTCTGGCGCGGCGACCCCGCCTATCACACTTCAAGGAATACCCGATGCGAGCTTGTATCGCATCCGCGTGCCGGTGTCGTAAAATGATCCGCAACCGGGTCGACGACAATCGCCCTCTCACGTCCGACGTCGGGCGCGTAAGTCGCATCCCACTGGCATGGTATTACTCACCGGGACTTCCCCGCATGGCGGAGCCGCCGCTCACTCGCGTCACGCTTCTTGCCCGCATCAAGAACGGGCGAGATACCGACGCCTGGCGTGAGTTCGTGCAACTGTACGGTCCGGTCGTCTACCGATTCGCACGCAATCGCGGCCTCCAGGATGCCGACGCCGCCGACCTGATGCAGGATGTGTTGCGCAGTGTCGCTCGCAACGCTGCCCGGATGGAGTACGACCCGAAACGTGGTACCTTCCGCGGCTGGCTTTACACAGTCACCCGGAACAAGATTTACAACTTCCTGAGCAGTCAGAAGAACAGGCCGCGCGGCAGCGGCGATGCCGACGCTCAGGAACGGCTCGACGCGACTCCCGCGCGAGAGGAAGAGGGGCCGGATGCCGACTGGGAGAAAGAGTATCAGCGCCGGCTCAGCGCCCGGGCCATGGAAGTTGTGAAAGTCGAGTTTCAGCCGAACACCTGGGCCGCCTTCTGGCAGACAGCGGTCGAGGGGCGCGGCGCGGCAGAAGTTGGCGAGAATCTCAAGATGAGCGCCGGGGCAGTGTATGTCGCCAAGAGCCGCGTTCTCGCCCGGCTTCGCGACGAAGTTCAGAAGATGATGGCCGAAGAAGATGCCTGATCTGGCGGAATCCGAGTAATAGCATGGCAGACCCTGCAATCACCAACGAATGCCCGCCACAGGCCGAACTGGAGAAACTCCTGCGCGGTCGATGTACCGAGGCACGCAACGCCACGATCTGCGACCACGTCGGCGCCTGCTCGGCCTGCCAGAAGCGACTCGATCGTCTCGCTGGCTCCGCCTCCGATCTCGCTGGTAACCTCCGCGAGTGCGTGTGCGAGGAGCCGCCCAAAAACTCCGCATACTGGACCGCATTGAAATCTTCCGAAGAAGAACTGAGCCATACTGTCGTCTTTCCGGTCAACGGATCAGACGACACCCCCGCGCCCGAAGGCGATCTGGGACTCGATTTCCTCCAGCCGCCAGAAGTGCCTGGCCAGTTGGGAAAGCTCGCGCAGTTCGAAGTTATCCGTGTCCTCGGTCGCGGCGGGATGGGCGTTGTGCTGCACGCCCACGATCCTTCGCTGGCTCGCGATGTGGCCATCAAGGTCATCGACCCACAACTGGCCAACAACGAGGTTGCCCGGCAGCGATTCTGCCGCGAGGCTCGCTCCGCGGCGGCCGTTACGCACGATAATCTCGTCGCCGTTCACCAGGTCAACGAGGACGAGCCATCGGGCCTGCCGTATCTCGTCATGCAACTTGTTAACGGCGAGTCGCTGGAACAGCGACTCAAACGTGTCGGTAAGCTCGGCGTGCCAGAAGTGGCCCGACTGGGGATGCAGGCGGCGGCCGGGCTTGCCGCGGCGCATGCGGGCGGCCTCATTCACCGCGACATCAAGCCCGCAAACATTCTGCTGGAATCGCCCGTCGACCGCGCGAAGCTCACCGACTTCGGCCTGGCTCGCGCGGCCGAAGACGTGAAGCTGACGCGCACGGGCTTCGTCGCCGGTTCACCTCTCTACATGGCTCCGGAACAGGCTCGCGGTGATGAAGTGGACCCGCGCGCCGATCTCTTCAGCCTCGGCACTGTGCTTTACGAAGCGACGACCGGCGTCGCCCCGTTTGAGGCCAAGACGCCGCTGGCGGTACTGCGCCGCGTATCCGATGAGACACAGATGCCACTGATCCGGCTGAACCCGGACGTACCGAAGTGGCTCTCTGATGCGGTCGATAAGCTGCTGGCGAAGGAGCCCGAAGGGCGATACCAGACCGCCGCGGAAGTGGCGGAGGTGTTCGCAGCCGGGCTGGTTGAGATGCATCAGCTCTCACCGCTCGACGTCCCGGCCGAGGTGTGCGCCGGGTCGCGCACCGCCGTGGTCCGCGCGCGCAATCCCATCTGCTGGAAGGCGGTCGGCCACAGCGCACTGCCGTGGACGGCGGGTGCCGTGATCGGCGGGCTGATCGTCGGCCTTCTCTGGGCGATTCTGCCATCGGTCACACGAACGCCTGGCAGTCATCCTGGTGAACTGACAGGGCCAAAGGCCGAGTCGCCTGGTCCCGCACCGAGGCTGACACTGCCAACCGAATCCGGCGGGGTATGGGCTGTGTCGTTTCTCCGCGATGGTCGAATCGTCAGCGGCATGGAGGACGGGACGATCAAGCTGTGGAATGGCACAACCGGCGCAATTCTCCGCACCCTGGAGCCACGACTTGAGGGAAACATCTGGGCCACGGATGTCTCACCTGATGAAAAGTTTCTGGTCGTCGCCAGCGACGAGCAGAATGTGCCGTTCTGGACGCTCACGAACAACCGCCCCGCGGGGCTGGCATTCACGCATCCGACTTCGGTGAAATCGGCCGTGTTCAGCCCGGTCGGGACACTGCTGGCCACTGGAGATCGCGCTTCCACGGTGCGCGTGTGGGATTGGGAGTTGCAAATTCCGGTGGAACTGAAGGGGCATCGTGGCACGGTCCACGCGCTGGCGTTCAATCCCACCGGAACCCGGCTGGCCAGTGCCGGGTCCGATGGGACGGTACGAGTCTGGGAAATGCAGGAGATCGATTGGGATGGTCGCAAGGGACCGTTACGCTCGATGGATCTCTCCGAGCATCATGGTCCGGTTTACGGTGTCGCATTCAGTCCCGACGGTTCCAAGATCGCCACCGGCGGCTGGGATCGCACAGTGCGAATCTGGGATGCGGCCAACGGCGTCCTCCTGCGGACAATCGCGGCGCACAAGGACAACGTCTACTCGGTTTCATTTGGGGCCGGCGGCAAACGGGTTGCGAGCGCCAGTGCCGACGGATTCGTGAAGGTGTGGGACATGGAGACCGGCGCCGAGGTCTTCTCGTACCACGGCGGCCGGGCGTTCAACGTCGTGCGCTTTGCGTCCAATGGCACCACGATGGCCGCTGGCAGCCGCGATGGCAGTGTGCGGGTCTGGGACGTGACGCAATAGAAATTGCGACTTCGCCACAGGCTACCTGTTACCAACTCCCACCTTCACTGTAGCGTCCTTCGGCACGATGAAGAGGTGAAGGTGGCGGCGCAGGTCGCGGGTCCGCCCGCGGGTGTATGTAAACGTGCCAGGGGCGGTCGCATCGGGCGTGATCCGGTCCTGGCCGGAACCGGCCCACGCGAAGAACACCACCTTCTCCTTGTCGAAGTTTACCTGCTTGTTGATCGCGTCTGCGGCGCCCTTGAGTGACTCGTTCTTTGCCAGATCGTCGGCGCTCTTGATCTCCGCTGGGGCGGTCGCTTTCCCTCTCTTGGGGAAGACGAGCTTCAGCTCCTTCGTCGAGATTTCCTTCACGGCGGCCTTGTCGTCGCCTGCGGCGAACGAACTGGCCAGCATCAGCGCTGCCACGCACATTGCACTTCGCATCGCATACCTCACGGAAAGGATGGTTACGGCTTCTCCCGCTTCGCGACGGCCTCCTTCGCCTCGTTCTCGTAGTCTCCCATCACCCAGTTCACCATCGCGTCAGGGAGCCAGCGGCTGATCTTCACCATCAGGTGTAGCCGCCGGGGGAAGTTGTACACTTTCTTTCCCCTCTGGATCGCGCTGATCATCTTTTTCGCCGCGAATTCTGCCGTCATGAGTTGCGGCATGTGGAACGAGTTCGATTCCGTCATGGGAGTCGTAACGAAACCCGGACAGATGGTGGTGACGCGCACCCCGGTGCCACGGAGATGAATGCGAAGGCCGTCCAGGTATGTGTTCACCGCGGCCTTGCTGGCACAGTATGCCGACTCCGACGGGAGTCCGCGATAGCCAGCGAGACTGGACACCGCTATGAGGTGTCCACTCCTTCGCGCGAGCATTTCGGGCAACACGGCGGAGAGTGAGTAGACAACGCCCATGAGGTTGATGCGGAACGTCTCCTCGATGTCGTGCATGTTAACGGGGCTGTGTAGCGTTGGTCGGCCGATGCCTGCATTGGCCACCACGAGATCGATGGGGCCAAGCTGCGCGCGGACTGAGGCCAGCGCGGCCTCGGCATGCTCGCGCGACCCCACGTCGGCGACTGCGACGGCCGCAACGCCGCCGGCGGCGGTAATCTGCGCGGCCAGTTCGCCCAGCGGTGCCTCGCGGCGTGCCACAATACCGACCTTGCATCCCGCCGCTGCAAGTTGCCGGGCCAGCTCGCGGCCGATGCCACTCGAAGCGCCGGTGACCACAGCCACCTTCCCTGCCAGTGATTGCGCCATGACCATCTCCTCGTTCACACCTGGCAAATCGGTTCTCTCGCGACCGATTGTTATAGATGACGCCGTGCGGAGATGAGCAACGATTGCCGGTTATGCCACGAACGGAATAGGGAATGCGAATGCATTCGCAAGGAAGTTTCTCCGTCCGGCACGAAAGATGTGTTGTATTATTCTAACGACCCGCTATAGGGCGGGTCATCACACCGCGTCGCCCACGAGAGGTTGATCACCGTACCTTTGTGCGGGTCGATTTCCCGGACGGGTTGTGATGCCGGATCGCAGAGGCCGGGCCGACCGCCGCGCCGTTAACTCCCTTCTATGGGGAGTGGTCGCGGACCTTTCCCACGTCGGCCGCCCGCACCTCCCCGACCCGACACTCCTGGGTGTCATTCTCATGGAGTGGCCGTGAAGTGGCGTTAGCCACGACAGGCCACGAGTCCAGTTGGAGTGGCCGTGAAGTGGCGTTAGCCACGACAGGCCACGAGTCCAGTTGGAGTG
>CAYRDG010000004.1:122562-213513 GCA_964422915.1 uncultured Frigoriglobus sp.
GCCCTGAAGTGGCGTTAGCCACGACAGGCCACGAGTCCAACTTCGTCCCCAACCGCGCCAGCGGTCGCGATCACCGTGCGCGCCGACACTTGGTGAACCATGTCCGCCACCGATCTTATCCTCGCCGCGACCCTTCTGAGTGCCCCCGCCGGGACACCCGAACAGACGCCGCCACAAACAAGCTGGACCACCGCCCGGGATGCGATTCACAAGGTCGCCATCAACTGGGAGATTATGGACGAGCGCGAAGCTCGCTACGTCATGGCTGCCCGCGACGACTATCAGGCAGACCTCGATCTGCTTCGCCGCCGCCGCGAGGAACTGGCCGATGCTCCCCGGCTGGCCGACTGCCGCCGCCTTCCTTCGCGCGACATTGTCAGCGATTTCCTCCGCTTCAACCGCGCTTTCCGCAAGACGCTGGAGGAACGCGCGGAATGGGAACTCGACCGCGCCACGCTCTACCACAACGTGATGCGAGAAACCGATCGCCTCTACCGGCAGTGGGACGCGGCACGCGATGCCCAGTGCGACTTCTATTACGTCACGGTGCGCCGCACCGCGTTGAAGAAGCTCCGCGACTCCATCGGTACTGAAGCCTTCTCGAACGGGCAGATGCCGCCCTATGTCCCCGACTGGCGCTTCGCGACCGCGCGATGAGCGCGGTCGGTTGCCCTGAGCGCGTGCAATGGCCCCGCGAGTCTGACGGCTCGTGGGGCCACGTTGGTTATCTGTCGAACGTCCCTCAGTACCGCAGGCCCAGGAAGCGAGGCCCCACGTCGATGAAGTAGGGGTCCTTGAAGTCTCGTGTTTTCCACGGAAGATTCTGACGCTGCTTCTTGATCGCGGCGAAGTAGTCGATGATGGTTTCCTGGGTCTTGAGCTTCGGGTCCAGCAGCTTAAGCCCCTGCAACTGGGCAGCGCCCTTCACATCCTTCATGAACGTCTGGCTGAGCTTGTTCAACGCCGACCCGCGGCGCGGCTCAGCAACGAGCACCTGGTCATAGTAGAAGTTCGATTCGAACTTCCC
This sequence comes from uncultured Frigoriglobus sp., assembly GCA_964422915.1. Taxonomy (GTDB): domain Bacteria; phylum Planctomycetota; class Planctomycetia; order Gemmatales; family Gemmataceae; genus Gemmata. The sequence goes on from CAYRDG010000004.1 coordinate 123,590, forward strand.
GCGCGTATCCTTCTCGCCATAAAGGAAGAGCATGGGGTTGTTCTCACGGAGTTTCGGCGCCAGTTTGGCCACCCACTGCTGGATACGAATGCCAGGGAACGCGCTGGGACGTGAAGCTGTGAGCCAGATCATCCCGGCGAAGTCGCTGCCAGCGGAGTTCTTGATACCGCCGAAGAGTGGCTGGGGGATGTAGTCGTAGGTCGCGGCGCCCGCCAGTTGGTTGACGTTGGGAATGTCGGAGGGGCGGTTCCACTCGGCGGTTACCCAGGCCATTCCGAGGGCGGCTGCGTCACCAACTCCGATCACGTAGATCGAACTGGTGTTCAGGTCGCCCTTGTCGTTCTTGATGTCGAGGAGCAACCGGACCGCGGCGAGGTCTTGCAGGTAAGCGGGGGTGTATTTCGTTGGCGCCCGCAGGTCCTTGTACGAGAGGGTATTCTTCAGCGGCATGCGTGGCGGGCCGCCGATGATGGTCCGATTGAAGTTCACCACGCCGCCGTTGAGGAAGATGTTCGTCCAGAACTTCTGTGTGTCCTTGATGATCGTGCTCTTGCCATGGCCGCGCCAGTCGAACTGGAAGACGTGGTAGCCTTCCTTGTTGAGTGCCTTGGCCAGTCCGGGCCAGTCGCCTTTCGTCATGTCGCGGTCGGCGCCAGGAGGATAGAGGAACACCACCACGGGTGCGTCCTTCGGATTCTTCGCGTTGGTCGTGGCATGAAAGAGGCCGCGCAGTTCCACACCATCAGCGGTGTAGAAACTCTCCGCGCTTGGCTCATTCTTCTGGGCCAGCGCCCGCGGTGAGTCGGGGAGCGACAAACCGAAGGCCGCGGCGAGTACGACAGGTGTTGCCAGCCAGCGTCGCATGACGAATCCTCACCGAAAGAGGTGCAGCAAACGGAACGTATTTGGATCATACGTCGTGAGCGCGCGCCACGCCAGTATGCATCTTGCCGACTACGACGAATGCACAGCTTCTGGGCAAGCTGCGGAGAGTGGGCAGAAGCTGTTCAGTCTTGTTGCGGCTGTTCGAGAGGATTCGGAGAACTAAAATCTCCGCAAACCTTCCTCCTTCCGGATCAACGCCATGACCGACACGGAACGCCGGCTGCTCGAACTCCTCAAGGAGCGATCATTCCGACGCGCCCCTGCCGGCGCGCCTTTCCAGCTCGTTTCCGGTGAACTGAGCGAATACTTCATTGACGGCAAGATGACCGCCGTTTCTTCCGAGGGCGCGACGCTCATTGGTGAGGTGCTCTACGAGCATACGAAGGACACTCGTATCGACGGCATCGGCGGCCTCCAGGTAGGGGCTGTGCCGCTGGCCGCGGCCGCGGCCATCAGCTATTTCCGCCACGGGCAGCCGATTGAGGGCTTCTGGGTTCGCGACGGCGCGAAGGACCACGGCACCCGGAAGATGATCGAGGGCGGGCTGCGACCAGGGATGCGCGTCGCGGTCGTGGACGACGTTTTCACGAAGGGCGGTTCGACGCTGAAGGCCGTGCAAGCCGTGCGCGAGTTTGGCTGTGAAGTAGCGATGGTCGTGGCGCTGGTGGATCGCCTTCGCGGCGCTCGCAAGCTCTTCCGTGACAACGGCGTCGCGAATTGCCGGACGATCTTCACCATCCGCGACTTCGGGATCGACGTGCCCCCGGAACAGGAATAACGGCCCAATCACAGCTCGGAGAAGGCCGCCAGCGCGTTCCGCCTTCTCCCGGCTTCTTGCTAATGCCCTTCCTTGACCTGATTCCGGTTCCACCGCGGGATTAATACGAGCAAGTCTTTGCTGCCATCGGGCACACACTGACACGCCAGCCGGGAATCGGTGGATAGATCGGGCGCCGTATCGAGCATGTCTTCTTCGTCCTCGGTTGCTGCGGGACAACTCTCGCTGCCCTTCAAAACGTGGACATGACAGGTGGAACAGGCGCAAACGCCGCCGCAGGAGTGATTGATCTCGATACCCGCGCCTTCAGCGATGTCGAGAACGCTTCCTTCCAGGCCAATGTTGCCCAGTGGGAACGTTGCCGGATCAATGGCGACCTCGGTTTCCTGTCCGGTCGCCTCGTCGCGGAACGTGATTTTGAAAGGGCTGGTTGCCTTCGCCGCTTCCGCCTTGCGGATGTATGGGTTCACCCCGGCCATGCTGAATTCCTGCGCGTGAATCGGTCGGACTTGGCTATTGTACGACCACGCAGAAAGCGAGAAGGCCACGAAGCATCCACTTCGCGGCCTTCTCGCTGAACGGGCTGGTCCGTGGCTCTCACTTCTGCGGAGCGACGGTCAGTTCATTCTGAATGACCCGCACGCCGGGCGTCAGTCGTACGACACCTTCAATGATTCGAGCTTCTTCCTCGTCACGCACAACGCCCCGGAGGGTGACGTTGTTCTGCGCATCGGTGATGACCTGAACCGACCGGCCGTCGGCAATCAGGCTGCTGTTGTCCAGTGTGTTGCGGATGTCACCCTGAATGTTGGCCGGCGCGGTCGGTGGTGTTCGGAAGCGAATCTGGGCAGCATAGTTAATCTGCACGGGAATCGGCACCACGATCCCGCTCTGATTCGTGCCGCCGAGGCCGCCCCGGCCGCCCATGCCTGTGGCGCCAAGGCCCGCGGCGCCTGTCCGTCCCGTGGCGCCACGTCCGCCTGCTGCGGTGCCTGTGGAGGTGAGGGTGTAGAGAGGGGTGCCGAAGCCACCCGGAGCCACGCTCGGGCCGCCCTGCCCAGCGCGACCAGCATACAACGGGTTCGCGTAAAAGCCGGCGAAGGGGTTTGATGCATCCTGCGAGCTACGGGCATTGCCAGTGGCCAGGTTGACGCCGTACGCTCCGACGGCTTGTTGCGCTGCTGGCCCCGTACCGCTGTTGCCCAGACCGCCCGCCCCCACACCGCTACCACCGCTGGCATTCGTGGTATTGAGCGTGCTGGCCAGGCCACTGCTCGTCAGACCACCACCGCCGCCGCCAGTCGAGCCGCCGCCGCTTATCCCGCCAGTCTGCGCTCCCGCAGGCGCCGCGGAAGCCGCCATCACCAGCGCCGCCCAGGCCCACTTCTTTCGCCCGCTCATAGGGCACCCTCTTTCATTCGCAATCAGCAATGGTATGCTGCGGCAGGTCGTAACTTCCACCAGTATCGTCCACCCAGCCGCGCCAGTCCAGTCATCCCGTGAGGAGAAAGGGATGAGAAATCGGGAGAATGGGTAATGTCAAGGTGGGTAGTGGACACTGAGCCCCTCCCGTTGCATCATCGCCAGTGAAGCCGGCTTCCGCCCCCGGCTTGGTGCCCTCTGAGAACTCGGGTGATCTCATGCAACTCGGCTTCGTCTCGGCCATCCTCGGCGATCTGACGTTCGAGGAGGTGTTAGCGTTCGCGGCGGACGAGGGGTTCGCGTGTGTCGAGCCGATGTGCTGGCCGGCTGGCCGGTCGGATCGTCGCTACGCGGGTGTCACACACATCGACGTGTCGAACTTCGGTGCCGACAACGCAGAGAAACTCCGTGACCTTCTCCGCATCCACGGGGTCGGCCTCTCCGGACTGGGTTACTACCCCAACCCGCTCGATCCCGACGCAGCCCATCGCAAGCTCGTTTGCGATCACCTGGTGAAGGTGATCCGCGCGGCGGCAAAGCTGGGCGTGGGGGTGGTGAACACCTTCATCGGCCGCAATCCGGCTGCCACGGTGGAAGCGAGCCTCACGCAGGCGAAAGCCGTGTGGACGCCGATCATCGCGGAAGCGAAGGCGGCTGGCGTACGCATCGGCATCGAGCATTGCCCGATGCTCTTCAGCGAGGATGAGTGGCCAGGTGGCAAGAATGTCGCGTCGTGCCCGGCAACGTGGCACCGCCTCTTCGAGATGTTCCCGGATGCAACACTCGGATTGAACTTCGATCCTTCGCACCTCGTCTGGCAGTTCATCGACTGCGCCCAGGCCGTGCGCGAGTTCGGGCCGAACATCGTTCATGTTCACGCGAAGGACGAACGCATCGACCCACAGCGTCTCTATGCGGTGGGCGTGCTGGGGATGGGCTGGCACACACCGAAGTTGCCAGGACTGGGCGAGGTGAAGTGGGGCGAGTTCTTCGCGGCACTCACCGACGCGGGCTACTCGGGACCGGTGTGCATTGAGGTGGAAGACCGCGCCTACGAGGGGAGCCTTGCCGACCGCAAGCGTGCCCTTCGCCAGAGCCGCAAGTTCCTCGAACAGTTCATTGGCTGATGATCGGACGGATCCGAAGCGCGTGCGGCGAATCGCCCGGCCGCTCACGCTGATTCGGCGATCAGAGTCGGCCGCAGTTCCCCTGCCAGAAAGAATGAGCCTGTGATGCAGATGAGGTCGTCCGGGCCGCTGGCGGCGCAGGCCGCGTTCCAGGCATCGAGACTGGACGAGTGAATGGAGAAGGCTTTGCCCGGTGCGACCTCTTCAAGCATGGCCGCGAGACGCTCCGGGGCGACGCCTCGCGAGTTATTCGCATAGCGGGTGAGGTGAAAGTGATCGAATGAGCCGGTGAGGAGCCGGAGAATGTCGGCGGCTGGCTTGTCGGCGGATACCGCGAATACGACTCGCCTTCTACCAGGCACTGCGAAGCAGTTGCGGAGCGTCTCGATGAGTGCCTCGGCGCTGGGGACGTTGTGGGCGGTGTCGAGGATGACAGTGGGGCATTCCTTCACACACTCGATGCGCGCGGGTAACGTTACTTCATCAAGGCCGCGCGAGACGGCCGCATCGGAGATCCGTAGGCCTGCATCACGTAGTCGCGCAATCACGGCCTGTGCAACAGCAGCATTCACGACCTGATGCGCGCCAGGGAGATTGAGACGCCGCTCCGGTCGTCTACCACTCATCACTTCAACCGGAGAGGGAAATGCCAGCCTCGCTCCCAAACAAGATGGAAGCGAACTCGCCGGGCGTTCCACCTCCCACAGTGGTGCGTGTTCCTCCGCAGCGATGCGACGGATCACCGCGCCCGCGCCCTCCTGCGTGACTCCACTGACCACAGGGATGCATCGCTTGATGATGCCGGCCTTCTGGTAGGCGATGGCTTCGAGTGTGTGGCCGAGTTGCGCCGTGTGGTCGAGGCCGATGTTGGTGATGACGGAAACGAGCGGCCTGCAGACGTTGGTGCTGTCGAAACGTCCGCCGAGGCCGACCTCGATCACGGCGATGTCGCACCGACGGCGAACGAAGTGCAGGAAGCCGAGCGTGGTGCAAATCTCGAAGAATGTCGGCGGCGGGCCGGCCTCTGCTTCCATTGCGAGCACAGCTGGGGCAACTTCCGAGACGCGCGCCGCAAGTTCGGCATGCGAGATCGGCACGCCGTTCACGCGGATGCGTTCTTCAACATGCATGAGATGCGGCGAGGTGAACAGACCGACGCGGTAACCCGCGGCGCGCAACACCGAGGCCACCATCGCGCACGTGGAACCCTTCCCCTTGGTACCTGTGACATGAACCAGGCGAAGCCGTTCATGTGGGTCGCCAAGACGACGCAACAGCGCACGCATCCGCTCCAGCTTCAGATCGGCCGGATGCGCCGACCGCACCTCGTAATTGATGCGGCCATACCAGAAGGAAATGGCCTCGTCGTAGGTCATGGAGCAGTTAGTGGTGTTCAGTAATCCGTCTTCTATCGGTGTTGTTCTACGGGACCACGAGATGCCGTGATGAGAAGTGAGCCATTGATGGGCCGCAAGAACAATGCCCCCAGGAGCGCGGGCCGCAGAAGAAAGGCAGCGTTCGATGCGTGGTGACTCGTTCCGCACTGCGTCACACCCGCCCGGTCGATCCGGTACCCGCGCCGGCCGAGCGTGACTCGGACCACGAGCAAGAGCCGGGGCGATTCGATCTGAGGCAGTTACAGATATTGCCGCGACCGATGCACAAAAATGAAGACTTGAGAAAGAATGCTCTGCCGTCACAGGAGCAGTACCGAAGAGGGGCGACCCAGCGGTCGCCCCCCTCACTCGCTGTGCGATCGGCCTTCTACCCCTGCACAGGCATGCAGACCTGTTCAAGCAACTTCTCGCACTTCTCCTGAATCACGTCGGCGAGGTTGGGCACCGGAAGTCCTGTGGGAAGTCCCTCGCGCACGGCTGCCAGCCAGCGCGGGAACGCGTAGAGCTGCGCGAAACCGTCGAGCGATACCGGCTCCAGCCGGGCATGACGGCCGCGGCGTTCCGCGTCCTGGAGCAGAGTCTTGCTCTTGCCGGCCATCGTCAGATCATCTTCCGGGCGAAGCAGGATGAGGTGGTCGACTATCGTCGGCTCGGTGTCCATCACCGCCAGCTTCACCTCCAGGTCCTTCGGCTTGCCTGCGCCACGTGCGAGGAACAGCCCGATGCCAACCTTCCACGGCTGGCCATCCTTACACGCCCAGTGTGCGAGCGTGACGGCGCCGTAGGTCGGGTGGTCGCCGTAAGACCATTCGTTGACGACGTGCTGAAGCCGCCACGGGCCGACCTTCACGCCATGTTCGTTACAGAGGCTCAGGAACGCGCCGAGGCCGGCCTGCAACTCGCGCGTCGCACCAGTCAGCGCGCCCTCAGGTTCGAGCTTGCGGCGTGCCGCCCGGCACTCCTGCTCCCACAGTTCGAGGATAGCTTCACCGCTCAGCTTCGCAGTTGCGATTGCAGGCAGCGGCGGAGGACCATGAGCCGCCGGCGACTCGGCGACTTCCTCGGCCAGCGGCTCGCCGCACGCCGATTGAACTTCCTCCACCGAAAGTGCCAACGGAACTTCCGGCAGCGGCGGCGGAACGTCCTCGGTCGCTGGCGGTGGCGTTTCCGCAACTGGTTCGGCCGGGGCCTGCACAATCTCAACGTGCTTGATGGTCATTACTGGCGGCTCGGCCGAACCGAGTAGCTCGGCGACACGGCTTCGCGGCTCGTCGGGCAACATGTTCGTGTCGAAGCGGCTCGCCTCCGAGGGTTGCTCGGTCGATTCGCTGGTGTTGTCCTGCACAGGTGAGCTGACGGCGCGTCGCTCGCTGGCGAGGTCGTCCGGCCCGTAAACGATGTGGTCGAAGAGGTGCCGGAACTGCTGGAGCATGTCGCGGAGCGTCGGCTCCGTGCGCGCGATCCGCAGCACTTGCTCGGAGTCGAATGGGTAGATTTCCGGCACCGGTTCGCTGGCAGGGAGTTCACCGAGTACCGGTCGAAGCCGCGCTTCGACCACGCGTTGCGTCAGGTCGGGGGCCGGCGCTTCGAGTCGAATGGCTTTCACTGTGCCATGCTTCGGAACGTGGACCGGATTGTTCAGCCGATCCTGGATGTAGCCATCGAGCGAGGGGACGAACCGATTCCACAGCCCGCGTTCGGCGAAGATGAGGAAGCATAGCCCGTCGATCTGGTGCATCACCTGCACGATGCCGGCGAAGAACGCTTCCGCGGTGCGGTGTGCATCGTCGTTGCGACGCGCCAGGAGCAGGTCTTCGAGCTGGTCGAACGCAACCACAACCGGCGTCTTGAGGCTGCGGAAGACCTCGGTGAGTACCTTGAAAAGCGCGAGGACCAGGTCTTGCCGTGTTGGGCGAACGTGGAACTCCAGTTCCGCGAAGCCGAACGTGAGGAAGTTCGCAAGGTCCGATTCATCGCCGAGCAACGCGGCCTTCGCGAAGCCCTGGAAGATGTGCCGGCGCATGAGACCGGCGGCGTTGTGGGCCTCGTGTTTCTGGATGTGGGCACTCACGAGGTCGAATGCCTTTTGCGGCGTCAGTCCTGCATCGCCCAGCGCTGAAAGGACCGGTGTGGGAACCCGTGCGAAGTTCGAGTAGCCGCTGAGGTTCTCCGCGAGCCACTCGGCGCGTTCGCGCGCCTGCTGCGTCCCCAGACCGAGCCGGCGTGCCCAGCGCCCCAGCCCTGGCGGCGGGAAGATCTCGACCGTTTCCTCCTCATCCAGTTCGCGCAATGCCAGACCGAGTTGCCGACGCAGCAGTTGATCGCCAATGAAGTCCAACGGGCGGACACCCTTCTGTTTCCCACCTCCCAGCAGTGTATCGATGATCTGGAATAGCAGGTATTCGAGGAAGTCGCTGTCGCGCTGGTAAACCCCCGGCGTGACGAGCAACTGCCATTGCCCGCCCATACCGTGCTTGATCGAATGGAGTAGATGTGTCTTGCCGGCACCCTTGTTGCCGAGCACCGGGACGACTTCGCTGTGCGTCTGCGGGTCGTAGCGGTAGAGATCGATGATGGCGTGGAGCAGGTCGCGTTCGGCGGCGAACAGTTCCGGGACGTGGAAACGCGCGCAGACTTCATCGTCGGGGTTGCGCGCGAAGTAATTCCGGAACGGATTGCCGGCGCGTTTCAGCACGTCACGGGCGCGCTCCGTCAGGGGTTTCTCGGCGAGTGTCGCAGTGGCAGTCGTCATGCGGTTCCCTCCGGCAACAGTGGGCGATGTGTGGTGTTCCATGAGCAGCAGAAACAGTCAGGGATGGGGTTACTGCCCCGCATCCACTTCCCACTGCCCGCCTTTCAACGAGGCGTAGTAGGCGATACCGTGGCCGATGAGCAGGGCAAACTGCGGCTCCGGCAATGCATAGAGTGGGCCAGTCCACGAATGAAGCGCGATGGCACCCTGCGCATGCAGATCGCGCAGGCAATCGTGGAACTCACCGATACTCCGCGCGAATCCGGTTGCCGTGAGCGCGCGGAAGAGTTCTGGTAGCGTGCAGTCGGTCGGGCCGCGATGTTCGGCCAGATGCGCACGCAGAGCGGGAGCGAGAACAGTGACTGTTGGGGCTTCGAGAAGCGCGACAGCAGGCTCATCGCATCTCCGCCCGCGTGCGTTTCCTCCACCGGCTGTCAGAGAGTATTCGGTATCGTGCTTCTCTGAAGGCCAGCGTGCCAGGCTCGTTCGGGTGAGGTTCATGCGGGCCTCGCTCACCACCGGTAGCACCTTCGCCACGGATTCGCGAAGCCCCTGGAGGTTCTCTGCCATGCGCCGCGCGGTGGCGAGCAGTTCGGTCACTTCGCCCTGCCGCGACTCAAGCACGCGCACAAAGTCTTCGAGTACCTGCCGGGGATTCACCGATTCCAGGAGGAACTCCCAACCCTTTTCGGTCAGGCAATAGAGGTCGCGAGGTGATCGAGATCTGGGGTCGGTGCCTGTGACACGGAGCAAGTCGTCGGCGAGGCATTTTTGGGCCGCAGGTTTGGCCGCCGACGTGTTGGGAAACAGACCCGGATCGGACTTCGAAGCGTACAACGGCAGGCCGCCCGGCTCGGCTGCGACGCGAGTGAGCGCTTCGACGATCTGGTGGGTGAGCTTGTCGGCCACGGGTTCCGCTTCCATGCGGTTGGCGTAAGAATAAGGGCCGCATGGTAGGCGGAAGGGGAGTCGCGTTGCAAGGCCGACTCGCGCGCGGCATGATGGGACCGCTTCCACACTCCCAAATCAGGAGAACGGCTCATGAAACAGCTACTGACGATACTCGCACTCGTCGCGGCGTTCCGTGCGTGCCCGGCACGCGCTGCGGACTCGAAACTGCCCGACGTGAAGTCGTTCGACAAGACTGTGATCGACTCGCTTCGCGCGGTCCATAACCAGGGCGCGGAACTTTACAACACGTCGAACGACTATGCCGCGGCCTTCCGGCTCTACCAGGGAGCGCTGGTGGCCGTCCGGCCCCTGCTGGCGCACCGCCCCGAGGCGCAGAAACTCATCGACACTGGACTCGAATCGGCCGCCAAAGCGAAGGACATCGACCGCAAGGCATTCTTGCTGCACGAGACCATCGAGAACGTCCGCAAACAGTTGAAGATCGCCAACGGCTTCGAGAAGGGTAAGAAGCCTGAAGAGAAGAAGCCTGAAGAGAAGAAGCCGCCCGCGAAAGATGACGCTGGCTCCAGTGGGACAGTCACTGTTGCAGGCAAGCCACTGGCCGCAGGGGAACTGACGATCGTCTCGACGACACTGGCGGTGCCGCGCGTCTTCACAACAACTGTGAAGGACGGCGCATACCGCTTCGTGAAGGCGATTCCGACCGGCCGCTACCGCGTCATTATCACGGGTGAAGGTGTTCCAGCGAAGTATCACACCGTGACGACATCTGCTCTCGTACTGGAGTTCGGCCGCGGGCCGGTTACCATCGACCTGAACTTGAAGTAGGGGATGCGATGCCGAGCAACGAACCTGCACCGGGCCGGTATCGTCACTTCAAGGGGGGTGAGTATGAGGTCATCGGTGTCGCGCAGCACAGCGAGACGCGCGAGCCGATGGTTGTCTATCGGCCGCTCTATGGAGAGGGTGGACTGTGGGTCCGTCCGCTGGCGATGTTCATGGAGACCGTCGCTTGCGACGGCGAAACCATCCCGCGCTTCCTTTACCTCGGCCCACGTTGAGGTCGCCTTCCGCGCTCGAAGCACAGAACGCCTGGATCATTCCCGCGGAGGTCGTTCAGACCAATTCGCCGATTGCCTCGCCGTATGGGAGCATCGGCATGGGGCGGCCAGTGCCGTCGAGGAAACTCGTGCCGTTGTAGTCGATACCGAGATGCCCGAAGACTGTCGCCCAAAGATCGTTGGGCGTTAGCGGCCGATCCTTCGGCACCTCCGCTTTCGCGGTTGTGCTGCCCACCGTGATGCCTGTCTTGCACGCGCCGCTGACCACGATACTCTGCGCCAGCGGCCAGTGGTCGCGGCCTGGTTGCGTGATGCCGGTCTGCGTTCCCTTCGAGTACTCGATCCGTGGTGTTCGCCCGAACTCGCCGGTGACCACCAGGAGCACGCGCTTGTTCAGGCCGCGAGCGTAGAGGTCTTCGATCAGTGCCGAAAGGGATTGATCGAGGAAGCCGAGCTTGAACTGCGTGTCGTCGAAGATGTGGCAGTTCACTGCGTGTGAATCCCAGTTGTAGCAGTGATTCTTCTTCATCTGTGCGCCCGGGGGTGTGGCATTCTCCATCACCACCGTTACCCACGAGGCACCCTGCTCGACCAGTCGGCGCGCCATGAGAGCGCGCTGACCGTAGCGATGCATGCCGTAACGCTCGCGTGTTTTCGTGGACTCGTTCGACAGGTTGAACGCGGCTCGAGCGCGATCGGTACTCACGAGTTCCAGCGCGCGAGTGCGAGCCGTCTCCATGCCGCGAGCCGCGCCGGTGAGATCTGGCCCGGCCAGTGGTCGGTCGAATGTCTCCAGAAGGGAGAGGCGATCCGGTAACTTCTCGCGCGTGCCGGGCAACAGCGAGAGATTCTTCAACTCGAACTTCTTGTCGGCCGGATCGCCGGCCACAGTGAAGGGGTGCGACTGCGGCCCGAGATACGCCGAACCGAAGCTGAATGTGTCGATATGCTGCCGACCGCCATCGACCACCGCGACGTAGTTGGGTACCGCGGCCTTCTTCCGCTTCCAGAGTTCGGCGGCCATCGAGCCAACCATCGGGTAGTCGTTCACGAAGCCTGTCGGCTCCTTGGGGTCGCGTCCGGTGAGGAAACGCTTGTGCCCGCCGCCGTGATCCGCGAACTTGTGCGCCACCGAACGGATGATCGCGAACTTGTCGGCCACCCTGGCCAGTTGGGGCATGTGTTCGCAAATCTGGATGCCAGTCACGTTCGTTGGCACTGGTCGGAACGGCCCGCGATACTCCGCGGGGGCCTCCGGCTTCATATCGAACGTATCCTGGTGAGGTGGGCCACCTGGTAGCCAGACGAAGATGACGGCGGGATCGTTGGTCGTCTGGTCCGCCGCGCGGGTCTTGTGTGCGCAGAGGGGGCCGAGTGCTGTGCCCGTGAGCGCGATGGAGCCGAAGCGGAGAACATCCCGGCGGCTGGGACCGGGGCAAGGTCGCGATGGCGTTGGCACGCGAGAGGCTCCGACGAAGGCGGCAGGGGCGGTCAGGCGGGTAAGTGCAGATTAGCTGCGGCTGTTCGCCATGTCAAACGCTTGCCCTCGCGAGCCTAGGCGAACAATTCTGTGAGAGGCTTGCCGCGTGCGACAGCCAGCGGCCGGTTGAGTTTGTCGTGGATTTCACTTTCGGGGTCGATTCCCAGTGCCTCGAACATCGTCGCAGCGAGGTCTTCGGGCCGTGCCTGCCCCGCTGCGGCAAACGCGCCGATCTTGTCGCTGGCGCCGTAAACGAATCCCTTCTTCGTACCGCCGCCTGCCAGCACGGCGCAGTAACATTGTGGCCAGTGGTCGCGCCCACCATTGGAACTGATTCGCGGTGTGCGGCCGAACTCGCCAACCCACACCACCAGCGTATCGTTCAGCATCCCGCGTTCTTCCAGATCGGTGAGCAAGGTCGGGAGTGTCTGATCGGTCATCGGCAGGAGTTCCTTGAGGCGGCCTGGCACGTCTTCGCCTCGGAAGCCGTGATAGTCCCAGCCCTGACCGGTGCCGCCGATTGAGCGTGAGAAGTAGACGTTCACGAACTTCGCCCCGGCCTCGACCACACGCCGAGCCAGTAAGCACGACTGACCGTAAGTCGTTCGTCCGTAAGCATCGCGCGTTTTCTTCGACTCTTTCGAGAGGTCGAAGGCTTGCTTGAATCGCGGGCTGGTGAGCATCGCGACGGCCTTCTGATAGCTCTCGTCCAGGCCGCGCGCCACGAGAGAGCTTTCCAGAAGCGCACCCTGTTCGTCGATGAGCCTGAGGATGTCGGTGCGGTTCTCCAACCGCTTGGGGGAGAGATTCGCCGGCAACGTGAGTTCGGGCAGCTTGAAGTCGGCCCCGTTCGGATCGCGATTGATGAACAGCGGCGCATGCGACTTGCCGAGGAAACTCGCGTGCTGGCCCGGAGTGATGGAGCCATCGGAGATGACGTGCGGAAACGCGACGAATGTCGCCACGCCCTTCGGCGCGGGCCGCAGCTTATCGACGATACTGCCATACGCCGGGAAGAGGTCGATGGAGTCGCGCAGACGCTGGTCGTCGGTGGGTGGCGCAACGCCTGTGAGTGAGTAATAGCCGGCCGAATTGTGATTCTTCATCCGGTGCGTCATGCAACGCACAACGGTGAACTTGTCGGCCATCGCCGCGAGTCGGGGTATCTTTTCGCCGAAGATGATGCCAGGGAGGCGCGTCTTCGTGGCCCCATACCAGCCGCGAACCTTGTCGGGAGCATCAGGCTTGGGGTCGAACGTCTCGTGTTGTCCAGGCCCGCCCCACTGGTGCAGGAAGATGATGGACTTCGCGCGGGCCTTGTGCTTCGCCTTTGGCGTCTCGGCTGCTGCGAGCAGTTGCGGAAACGACATTCCCAGTAGCGATGTTCCGCCGACGCGGAGAACAGCCCGGCGAGAGGGTGCGGCAGCGGTTCGCATTATATTCGGCCCTTGCATTCATCCGAGCCGGCAACAAGCTCGGTCACAGTCAATCTTCGCATGTGGAACCTGCAGCAGTCACTGGTAATCGTAGCCAATGTGAAAGGTGATGCGGCCATCGGGCAATCGCGTGATGTTCGTGATGTACACCGGCGCGCCGCCGCCGAGATGGCTCTTGCTCGACGGCGTTGTGTACGGTGTGAAGCTCTGATTGGCGGTGCTGGGGAACGGTACGGAGTCGAGGAACACGCCTGGTCCGCGTGCGCCAGCCACGCCGTGCGACTCCTCCAGAATCGGCCGCCCATTAACCACGCGCCAGATGAGCAAACCCTCACCCGGCAGGCGTTCGTCCTTGCCCGTCTTCTTTCGCACTTCCAGCAGGAAGTATTCGCTGTTGTCGGAGCGCAGCTTCACCTTGAAGCATTGCGTGGGGTCGTCTTCGATGGGAGCGAGGATGAGTTTCTGCCTCACGGCCGGGTCGATGACCGTTGGCTTCACCCAGCCGAGTTGTACCTTGCTCCAGGCGCAGAAGTGCTGCGGCCGACCACCGCCGATCTGGTTAGACATGGCGCACCACACACCCACACCCTCGCTGCCTGGCTGTTCGGGGCGGGCATAGAGATCGGGTAGGCCGAGCATGTGGCCGAACTCGTGGCAAAAGACGCTGATATCCGTCATCGTGTTGCCGCCCTCCTGCACGATGAAGTACGGCACGCCGCGGCCATCGTGAGTCACTGTGGCGCGGTGCGGCCAGTACAGCCCGCCGCGCGTTGTCTGAACGCGGCGGCCGGCATAGAGGAAGAAGACACCGTCGTATTCCTTCAGCGAGTCCTTGCCCATCTTCTTGCTGAATAAGTCGAGTGCTTCCGTGAGCAGCGCGCGCTTCTCGGCGGTGCTGGTCCCACTGCCGCTGGAATAGGCCATCCGCTTCTTCGAGACCTCGAACCAGCCGGCGAACTTCCCTTCGATTTTCAGTGTGCCGTAGCTGATTTCCTTGTAGTAGTCGTTCATGCTCCCATGGACCGTCTGGCCGGTAGCGCTCTTGTCGCTGTACGTTCCCAGGCTGAACATCGACTCTTCCCAGTCGGCGTCCTTGATCTTGGGATTGTGCTTCACATCGGGATACTCGATGCCGATGATGGCGAGATTGTAGGTTGGCCGCTTCCACGTGCGCGGTACGCGGTCGTTCCAGCCGCCCCGGCCGCGTTTCCCTTTTCCAAAGCGACCGGCGTTCTCGTCCGCTTTCATTGGCTGGCTCGATGGTTTCAGCTTCGCAGTCAGTGTGACGAGTTCGCCGGATCGAGTCACTGCGAACGAAACGGACTCGCCTGCGAGCCGTGCTCGCAGCGCGTCGCGGATCTCGGCTGACGAGGTCGCAGGCCGGCCGTCGAACTTCACGACTCGGTCGCCTTCCTTCAACCCAGCCAGTTCCGCAGGTGAATCCGGAGCCACGGCCTCTATGACTGGCTGACCCCTTTTGTCACCAACAACCACGCCGAGGTAACCCGCGGCCGCAGCGACCGCAGTCGCCGGCGCGTCCTTCACGGTGAGAGCAGCCTTTACGCCTCGATAGCCGCCAGGGGTTGGGAATGGGGCTACTTCAGCCGCGCGAGTGGTCGAGAACGACAACGCACCAAGGATACCGAGGACGAGGAGACGATTGCGTGTCATGGCGGCACGTCTGAATGGAAGAGTGAGGGGGTTGAAACGAGTTGTACCCTGACGAATGTGAGAAACGGATGAATGGGAAGGACGTGTGAAGACCCACCTGCGTCAGCAGGCGGGTCAACCACCATACCTCTGACAAGCGAGAGACTCACCCCCTGCTGGGATCGTTCTGCGGGCGGCCCCTTCCCGCGCAGCAGGCCGGCTGTACAATACTCCATCCTTCGTGAATATTCCGCCGACTTGAGGAGAATACTGTCATGGCACACAAAAAGGGTCAGGGTTCGGTCCGAAACGGTCGTGACTCACTGCCGAAGCGACGCGGTGTGAAGGCGTACGGCGGTCAGGCCGTGACGACCGGCAGCATCATCGTGACGCAGTGCGGTACGCGCTACGCGCCGGGTCGTTTCGTGCGTCTGGCGAAGGACAGTTCGATCTTCGCACTGGTGGACGGCACGGTGTACTTCGATCAGAGCGGCAAGCGCGTCAACGTGCAACCGACCGACGCGAACGCGACCGCCATCGGTTAAGAGTGCGCGATCTCGGAGACACGAAGGGCCTCGCGGCGAACCCGCGAGGCCCTTCGTGTTTGAATACGCGCCTGTTTTTACATCAGTCGTCCTTGTTCTTGCGGCCTGGCGGGGGCAGCTTGTTATCTTTCTGACGCTTTCGGGCTTCACCAACGAGATGCTCGTCGGTGATCTGGAACGAGTTGAGGAAACGGGTGACATCGGGGCTGTCGTGTGGCTGCGACCCACACGCAACCACCATGTAAACCCGCGAGTCTGCGACGATCACGCGCGCCGTGTAACTTCCAACCGCGCCGTTGTACTCCAACTCGCGCGCGGGGAAACCATCCACGGTGATTCCTTTCTCCCGGACGGTCGGCAGTTTCGCCCCGGTCGCGCCCAGGAATCGCTGCACGCGGAGGTCGAGTTCCTGTTCATCGGTGCTGCCGGCGACCTGTCGTTCCTTCGTGCTGGCAATGTCGCGATAGACCACCAGGTAGTGCTCGAGGCGGCGATAATAAACCGCGCCTTCGGCATGTGCGCCAGGCCCGAGCGCGATTCGCGCCTTCTTGGCGATCTCGTGGTCGGGCTTGGCAGGTAACTCGAGGTTGAAGCCTCCGGCCTTCGATTCGTGTGTGTGCCAGTGCTCCTTGGGAAGGAGCATGTACAGGCCGCCGCAGCAACCAATCATGCCCATGAGAAGGATGCTGCCGATGATAACCAGCCAGAAGAACGCGCTGCGGCCCGGCGGGGGTGGCTCACCGTATGTGTCGCGTCGTCGGCGAGGGCTGTCGTCTGGCGATTCCTCCTCGTCCAGGTCGCGACGGCGACGGCGTGGGCGGTCGTCGGGCGATTCGTTCCGTGGTGGGCGGGTTCGGCGCGGGGGCGGTTCCGTCTCGAAGGGGCTGGCTGGCGGGCCATGCGTCGAAGAATCGGCCGCAGGCACGCGAAGCGTGGAGAGACACCCTCCGCAGCGCACCACTCGCCCGGCGGCGTCGTCGCCGACCTGGAGTGTCCCGTTGCAGGTGGGGCACACGAACTCAATCGCCATGTCCGTCCCTCGTTCACACTTTTCGGGCGCAATTATGTTACCGGGCAGCGTGTCAAAATGACACCGCCCCGCGTCCGACGATCGGCGTTGTATGGTCACCAACGCAGAGGGTATGCTGGGTGTTATCCTCTTCCGTGGAAGAGCCACCGAGGTATTGTCATGCAACCCCGCACGTTCCGACTTCTCTCCGCCGCCGCTCTGGCACTGCTGACGGCCTTCGCAGTGGCCCAGGCGCAACCTCCCGTTTCGCCCAGCCAGACTGGCAAGGGTGACAAGAAAGGGCCAGGGACGAAGGAGCCTGAAGTCAAGTGGCCCACCCAGATCGGCGGCAAGGACATCCATGCCGTTCTCCGGGATCTGGACAGCAACGATCCTATTCTTCGCGAAACGGCAGCCCGCACACTGCCAATGTTCGGGCCGCCGGCCCAGAGGAAAGAAGTCAGCCGGGCACTCATGCGGCACATGACCGGCAACGGTGAACGAGACCCTGGCGTGCGCGTCGTGGTGTTCCAGGCGGTCGGAGCGATCAAGTTCGACGACGAGGCCGACAACAAGGAAGCACTGCGGTTGTTGGCGGAATATGTCGACAACCCGGCTGGCCCCAGCGCCGCGTTGTATCGGCTACGCGCGATTCAGGCTCTCACGATGTTCGGGCCAAAAGCCGAGGCTGCGATCAAGAACCTCACGGGCCAGGCGATCCGCGACCCGTCGTACGAGACCCGGCGCACAATCGCCGCGTCGCTGGCACAGATCGGCTTCGACCCAGTCACTGGCCCCAACATGCGTGCGCTCACGGTGCTGGCCGACCGCCTCGCCAGCGATCCGTGCGCCGCAGTCCGGCTGGAAGCGCTCCAGTCGCTGTTGCTCATGGGGCCACCCTGGCTTGCGAACCGTAAGCCCGACGACAAGATGCCGCCGCCCATCGACATGAAGTCGGTGGCCGTGATCGTCAAATACATGCGTGCCCGCATTGGCAACCCCAACGCCAAGCCGAAGCCCATCCTGCCAACCGAGAAGGATCCGCAGGTCGAAATCCTTGCACGGCTTGTCCTGATGCGCTTCGACCCGATCGAGATCAACGACGAGAACCTCGACGCGCTGGCTCGCTATCTCACCGGCAAGGATATGGCGACGAAGGTCCAGGCAATCACGGCCTTCACTTATGTTGGTGAACTGGCCTCGAAGAAGGTGCAGGACGTGGTGCGCGTGATGGAGGACAAGGAGTCGCCATTCCAACTGGTCATGGCCACGATTCAGGCCCTCGCTGCAATGGGCGACGGCGCCAAACCCGCGTTGCCCAATCTCAAGAAGATGCTCATGGAGAAGAAGAAGCCGCTCGCCGAGAAGACCGCCGAGATTGAGAAACTGCAGGCGGCGAAGAAAACCGTTGAACCGAAGCTGGCCGGCGAGAAAATCGCGCTCGACGGGCAAGTGAAGCTGCTGGAGGCGGCCATCAAGCACATCGAGGAATCCAAGCCGCGCAGTCCTGCTGGAACCGTGGCTAGCCCTGACCCCAAGACCGACCCCAAGACGCCGCCCAAGAAGCGGTGAGGCCGGTTAACCTGCGGCGAGTATCTCGAGTTGTCGCAGGATGTTCTGAAGCAGTTCGCGATCGGAATCGGGTCGGGTCAGGCTGCGCGGATGCGTTGCATCGCAGCCGATCCATCCACGGAGTTTCAGGAACATCGCCGCCGAGTGCTTGTACGCAGGCACTGGCTCGCGGAAGGCCAGGAAGCCGAGGTACTGAAGTACGTCGTTGAGTTCGTGGAAGCGTGAATCGCCGGCAAGCCAGTACGCATCGCGCCGCGCGAACAGATCCGGGGCGAATGTACTCAGCCCTAGCAGATAATCGCTCCCGTACATGACCATGTCGATGGCCAGATCGTTTCCGGTATACACCCGGAAGTCGGGTCGCTCCGCGTCCCGCACTGCCAGCCGCTGCCACTCCGCTTCCCGCTTCAGGGACGAGTGCTTCGCACCACTACACTTCTTCAAACGTATCAACGCGCGATATGTGTCAAGATCGTAGATTCGCCCGAAGGGTGCGAACATCGTTCCCAGTTCAAAGCCGATGAAGGAATCGCAATCGCGTGCGATCATTTCGTACGCGGTCACCACTTCCGCATCGGGTAACGAAGTGAGGCCGTGGCTCTGGAAGATCACCGGCATGCCGCCACGAGCGGTGATCTCGGCCACGGCGCGCCGATAACTGTCGGCGTCGAACGCCGCGCCGGGCGAATCGGCCACGAACGCGCCGGCGACGAATGCTCCGCCTCCCAGTGCCGCTCGCGCCGTGTCCACCGCGTGAATCTTCTCCTCCGCCGTGAGGAGATTGCCGAACCCGGTGTCCATGTTTACCGCGGGCGTCAGCCCTGCTTCCGCGGTGCGGACGCAGTGCGCGGCGAAGCCGTCCCAGTCGATTTCTCCCGATGGGAGGAAGGGAAGGAGGATCGCCGAGAGACCCGTGATCTTGCGGCGTGGTCGGATCATCGCCTGCGGATCAAGTGTGGGTGGCGTCATGGCTGACTTCCTGTGAAGCGTACGGGCTCGGTTCCTCTCTATACTGATCCCGGACGCACCACGCGGCAACCGTCGTGCGTGAGTCACACCTGGTGGAGTTCCGCATGGCACGTTTCCTCCTCGTCGCACTTGCACTGATGGCCGCTGCTGTTCTGGCACGCGCGGACTGGCCGCAATGGCGCGGCCCCAACCGCGACGGCCACGCCATCGGCGCGCGTCTGCCAGCGAAGTGGCCCGCGAAACCGCCCCGGCCCCAGTGGAAGGCTCAGGTGGGCCAGGGGTATGCGGGCGCGGCCGTCGCACGTGGGCGCGTGTTCGTTCTCGGACGTAACGACGAGAAGAAAGAGGAGCATGCGTACTGCTTCGACCTCGCGAGCGGCAAGCAACACTGGGAGTTCGGCTACGCGGCTCCGTTTGTGGCTCCTGATCCGACTGCAGGCCGCGGCCCCAACGCGAACCCGACCGTCGATGGCGACCGCGTCTATTTCTTCGGCCTCTCCGGGATGCTGACGTGTGCCGACGTGATCACCGGAAAGGTACTCTGGCGGCACGACTGCCTCAAAGAGTACTGGGGTGTGAAGACGACCAGCGATGGTGATGACGCCTGGTTCCCGCCCTGCGGAGCGAGTGCGTCGCCACTAGTCGATGGCGAGACGGTCATCGTGCCTGTGGGCGGCCCCAAGGCCGGCGCGATTACGGGCTTCGACCGCGCCACGGGCAAGATTCTGTGGAAGGCACTCAACGACCGCAGTAGCTATGCCTCGCCTCTAATCGCCTCGCCAGGCGGCGTGAAACAGATTGTCGCGTTCACGGGAACGCGCATGGTGGGGTTGCGTCACACGAACCGCGAGTTGCTCTGGGACGAGCCATTCAAGACCCGTTATGAACAGACCATCATTTCACCACTGGTCTGGAAGGACCGCGTCGTGATTGGCGGCGAGGCGAAACCCACACTCTGTGTGGAACTCAAACGCGATGGCGAGCGCGTCACGAAGAAGCTCGCGTGGAAGAGCAACGACCTGAAGCTGTACACCGTCACGCCCGTGATTGTGAACGATCGCCTCATTAGCTACGACTACCGCACGAAGCGACTGGTGTGCATCTCGATGGCCAGCGGGGAAACCGTCTGGACCTCGCCGAACATCAACACGAAGCATCTGTCGCTTGTCGCGGCGGGCGCCACGCTGCTCGTGCTGACGTCGGAGGGCGAGTTGCACATCGGGCGCGTTTCGGAGACGGGGTACGAGCCACTCGCGAAGTGGAAGGTGGCCGAACGCGGCACCTGGGCACACCTGAGCATCACTGGGAATCGCCTGCTCGTGAAAGGCCCCACGGAGTTGCTCTGCTACGAACTGCAGTGAAGCGCGGTTCGCAATCGCCCTTCCGCGCGTTTGTCTTGGATCGCGTGACGAGCCATCACGTCCCGGCCTTCGGCTCGGTGCCGCCCTTCTCGTCTTCCGGCGGCCGATTCCCTTTGGGGTGGAACGTGCGGTGCAGGGCCTTCAGACGGTCGCGATCGACGTGCGTGTAGATTTGCGTTGTCTGAATCGAGGCGTGGCCGAGCATCTCTTGCACGCTGCGCAGGTCGGCGCCGCCGGAGAGTAGATGCGTCGCGAAGCTGTGCCGCAGGGTGTGCGGGCTAACCGTTTTCGGCAGCCCGGCGCGCTTGCAATACTTCTTCACCAGCGCCCAGAGGTGAATCCGCGTTAGCCGGCGGCCACTCTTGCTCACGAATACCACCTCGGCATCGGTGGTGGGGCGTGCCCCTTCCTTGGTAGTACCGCCGAGGTAGGCCCTCAGCGCCGCGATGGCGGGCTTGCCCAGCGGCACGACGCGCTGCTTGCTCCCCTTCCCGAAGCACTTACAGAAGCTGGCATCGAGATAGAGATCGTTCATCTTGAGGTTCACCACTTCCGATGCGCGGCAGCCGGTGGCGTAGAGCGTTTCGAGCATCGCGCGGTCTCGCAGGTAGAAGCGGTCGCCTGGCTGCGGCGCGCAGATGAGCGTTTCCACCGCTGTGGGCGGCAGCACTTCGGGCACGCGCTCCCAGAGCTTGGGTGAACCGAGGAGGTCGACGGCTGAAGCGTCGGCACGCTCTTCCAGACGCAAGAAGCGGTAGAACATTTTGAGCGCGACCAGATGCCGAGCGATGCTCGGCGGTGCGAGCTTCTCATCGTGGAGGAAGCCGACGTAACTGGCAAGCTCCTTGAGCGTGGGTTTCGTGTACTCGGTGAACCGGACAAGGGCGGCCCACTTCGCGAAGCGGTCGAGGTCGCGGCCGTAAGCCTGCACCGTGTTGTCGGACATGCCGCGTTCCGAGAGGACGTAGTTTCGGAACGCCGCGATGTCGGATTGTAGTTCGGAGAGAGACATCATGACCTCGGCGATGCACCCAGGACTTCGCGTTCGATGAGCGGCCGCAGTTGCTGGAACGCCTGCGCGCGGTGGCTCATCTGCTGCTTCACCTCAGACGGTAGTTCGCCGAAGGTCTGGCCATAGGCCGGGATGAGGAACAGAGGATCATAGCCGAAGCCGCCCGCGCCGCGGCGCTCGTTGACGATCTGACCGTGGCAACACCCCTCCACGGCGCCAACGACGCGGCCGGTTGGGTCGCTGAGTACCGCGGTGCTGATGTAGTACGCGGCGCGCTCGTCGCCGCGGAGCGATGCCATTTCGCGCAGGAGCTTGTCGTTGTTCGCCTCGTCCGCGCCATGCGTGCCCGCATAGAGTGCGGAATCAACGCCTGGTGCGCCGCCGAGTGCAGGCACGCATAGCCCGCTGTCCTCGCCGACCACCCACACGCCCAGTGCCCGCGCGAGCTGAGTGGCCTTGAGCGTTGCATTGCCGACAAAGCTTCCGGCGGTCTCTTCTACTTCGGGCGCGGCCGGGTATGGCGACAGGTCGGTCAATTCCAGCGGAAGATCGCCGAGCAGCGAGAGCATTTCCCTGAGCTTCTTCTTGTTTCGGGAACCGAGTACGAGTCGGGTCATCGGGTGTTGAGGGGTGTGGGGAATGAGAGTGTTACTTCTTTCGGCTGGCGAAGAACTGCGCGATGAGTCGCTTCGATTCCTCGGAGCCGGCCAGCCGCATGAATGCTTCCGTTTCCAGCTTGATCGCTTCGTAGAGGGGGAGAGAATCGCCGCCGCGGATCGCATCAGTTGCAGCTTGTCGCGCAGCCATGGCCTCTTCGTCGATTCGCGGAAGGGCCTCACGGACGTTCTCGTAGAAGCCATCCGGCATTCGTTCGGATGGTGAAAGCGATGCCTTGCGAGCCTGACGCCTCGCTCGCCAGCCGGAGCCAGCAGCGGCAGCAGCGTCGAGTAGGCCGGCTGAAGGAACGACCGGGGCAAGCTGTGTCTGTGAAATTGGCTCGCCGGAATGGATCGCGGCCAGCGATTCGGGAATACCGATCAGCCGGGGCAGTCGCTGCGTGCCACCCCAGCCAGGAATCAGTCCGAGTTTCACTTCCGGCAGCCCCAGTTGCACCTTCGGGTTGCTGCCGCAGATGCGCGAATCGCACGCCAGCGCCACTTCCAGCCCACCGCCGAGCGCCGCGCCGTCGATGGCCGCACACGTTGGGAACGGGAGGGCTTCCAACTGTTCCAGCACGCGAAGCCCCTGCTCGATGAAAGCGCGGACTTCAGGATCGTTCGGGCCAGGGGCGTTGGCCAGCAACTTCAGGTCGGCACCGGCGATGAAGATTCCTGGCTTCGCGCTGGCGAGCACTAACCCTGTGAGGTCGCCAGGAAGCGTGCCAAGCGTGGCGCCGAACTCGGTCCATAACTCGCGAGTCAGCACGTTCGCCTTGCTGCCGGGCTGATCAAACGTGAGTACTGCGACGCCATCGGGCCGCGTGGTAACGGAAATTGCTGACATGGCGGAACTCACTCGCGGGCGACGCGGGTATTGTAACGCTCCGCGAGCCGCACGCGAGCCAGGAACGCCGAACGGCTCGCCGCTTCACTGCGAGCCGTTCGGGGATTGTGGAAGGGACGATCATTCCCGACCGTTGGGCGTGAGCGATTTCCCGCGCTGGATGTGGTTGCCGTTCCTGTCGAGCCAGGTGAATGGCTTCACCACATCCACAGGTCGTGTGGAAATCTTTTCGCCCAGGATATTCTCGAACACCGTACCATACACACGCTCGATGGGAATGAGACAGTGCGCGGCCATGATCTGATGGACGAGGCTCTCGTTGTTCACCACAATGCGGCGGCCATTCTTGCAGGCGGCGAAGCGGTTGCCTGGCGCTGCCGCGGCGTTCTTCTGCAGGGCCTCAAACTTCGTGGCACTCAGTGTTACATCGGGGCCGTCGATGGGCGGCGGTGGGAGTTTCGGCGCCAGTGACCGACCGGTTGGGTCGCGGTAAGTGAGCGCGTCTTTCACGTTCATCGCCTCCGGCGGGTCGTAGGTGATCGCTTCCACGACGATGCCGAAGTCCTGGCGGAGTTTCGCGGCGTGGGCCTTGCGGAACAGCGCCTTGAACTTCGCTCCGTCGTTCCGGGCGTCCTTCATGCACTGCTTAGTTGTCTCGACCACCCACGTCGCTTCGCGCAGGAACGTCTGTGCGTTCACCGGGCCGGCGACACAGTGAAGAACGCGGCCATCGGGCGCGCAGAAATACGCTGCCACGTTGCCGCCCTGCTTCTGCCCATTCACGATCTTGAATGTCGCGACCTTCTGGTAGCTCGACACGAAGTACTCGTTGACGTACCTACCCACCTTCGGATCATTCAGGGCGCCCACACGGAGCGCTTCGGCGTTGTTTCAGGTCAGGCTCGGGTCTTCGAAGTACCCGGAGACGTGAAGGACCAGCACGAGCTTCTCTTCCTTCTTGGCAATCGACGCGGCGCGCTTGGGGCTGTCCACGAAGTCGAGCTTCGTGCCATGCCCGCATGTCTCGGCTGCGCTCAGCGGAGCCGCGCAGAGCGCGACGGCTGCCCCGAACATCAGGTATCGCATAACCGGCCTCCGTCTAAACGATTTGATCGTACCAGAACTATGACGCCGTACCTCACGCCAGAGTTTGGCGCCGTTACACGACAGTTACGGAATGACCGCTACTTCCGGCGATTCGCTGCCACCTCGGGATTGATCCAGTCCGGCAGCGGAGTACCCTGCACACCAGCGAGAAGGTTGTTCGCGCACTTGCGGGCCATCGCATCGCGTGTCGCGACCGTGGCGCTGGCGATGTGTGGCACAATGAGGCAGTTCGGCAGCGAATAGAGTTCATGAGACGGCAGCAGCGGCTCCGGGTCGGTCACATCCAGCCCAGCGGCGAAGATTGTTCCTTCGCGAAGCGCCAGCGCCAGTGCCGACTGATCGACCAGCGGGCCGCGGGCCGTATTCACGAACACGGCGGAAGGCTTCATCTTCGCGAATTGCGCCGCGCTGAACATCCCCGTTGTCGTGGGGTTCAGGTCGGCATGAACCGAAACGAAGTCGCTCCTCGCGAGCAGTTCGTCGAGTTCTACCTGGCTGGCGCCGAGTTCGCGGTCGGCGTCCGCCTTCGGATGCCGCGCCGTGTAGAGTACCTTCATCCCCCAGCCACGCTGAAGCCGCTGCGCGGTCGCGAAGCCGATGCGCCCCATGCCCACGATGCCGAGCGTGCGGCCGGCGAGGTCTTTCCCCATCCAGCCGAGCGGCTCCCACGTCAACCACCGGCCGGCCCTCGCATCGGCGGCGCCCTGCGGGAGGCAGCGTGCCGCGGCCAGTAGCAGTGTCACGGCGAGATCGGCCGTCGCGTCGGTGAGAACGCCGGGTGTGTTGCCGACACAGACACCCCGCGCGGTGCAGGCGGCCACGTCCACATTGTTAAAGCCAACCGCGAAGTTGCTCACCACCTTCAAGCGCGGGGCTGCCTCGAGCAGAGGGCCTTCGATGCGATCGGTGAGAAGCGACACGAGGCCATCGCAGTTGGTGATACGGCGTTTCAGCTCGTCGGCCGGCGGCGGCAGTTGCTCGGGCCATACGTCGAGGTCGCACACCGCGGCCATCGCGCGAAGTCCCTCGTCGGGTATCCGACGAGACACGAATACTTTGGGACGGGACATGGGAAGCCCGATTCGGAGGAGAGGAGTACGAGGGCACGGCCTGAGAGAGTCTATTTCCAATCCTGAGAAGAAGTAGCGGCGAATGGCTTGTGGCCATTCTTCGTTCCATCGAATCCGGGAATCGCGGACCCCTGGCCTTTGGGAAAGTGGCGCAGACATGGGAAGAGGCCCTGGCTATGTGGGCTGTCGGACGTTTGGCGTTTGGCGACCCCGCAGGTTCGGCTGCCTGCGGAATCCCCCCTGGTTGCCCCGCCGTTCCCAGGAGATTTCCCCCATGCTGTCCCGCTGGAAAATGATGGCCGGCGTTCTGGGTGTTTCCATCGGCGGGCTGGCCGCAGCCGCCAGCCAGTGTCAGAAGTTCGACCGCTCGACGAGTCGCTCGGACGAAGCACCGCTTGCCAGGGCCGAGCCAAAGCTACCGCCGGCCAGCGCGCCAGCGGCCCCGCCCAAGCTCGAACTCCCGCCGGTTCCTGCCGCGCCCCAACTGACACCCGCCGGCGTAACCCAGCCCGCGCAGGTTGAGATTCTACCAGTCCCTGTCCCGGCGAAGGTGCCCACGGTGAAGCCTGAGATGCAGGCACCCGTGCTTCCCACGACCGGTACCACTCTGATCCTGCCGGAACAGACGGTCGTCAAGCCGGCAGTTCCTGCCGGCATCTATCCCTCGGATGCGCCTGCTGTTCCGGATCTGAGTCCACCCGTCAAACCGACGCCGATGCCGGTCCCGGTCGCGGTAACTCCGCCAACAGAGCTCGTGCCCCCGCCGCCCATGAAACCGGCTGTCTCGCCGACCGTCGCCAGCGAACTTCCGCCGCCACCGCTTCCTGAACGCGGCATGAATATGCCCGTGGCGTCGCCGGTGAGTGAGTCACCGTATCGGATTCTTCTTCGCGTTGGTGAGGGTGAACCGACATTCGAGGTCAAGAACGGTGATAACCTCGTGCTGAAGGTCGCCTGCGAGAAGGTGGACATCAAGTCACCGGAGAGGGGTGCCGGTCCTTCGGAAGTCACGGCTCGCGGCAAGGTTCGGTTCGCCGGTTTCGGTGCCGAAGGAACCTGCGACGAGTTGAAATTCTATGCCGGTACGGGTGAAGTGAGCATGAGCGGGTCGGTGAAGGTGCAGGTCAAGGACAAACTCGGCCGCGTCGAATCGGAACTGTCGACCGGCAGCATGAAGTACAAGATCGACTCCAGCGCTGTCGGTGGGCAGATCAAACCCTGATGCTGTCAGCAAACCGCGAGATTCGGCATGCGGTAGCCAGAGGCGAACATTGCCCTCTGCTACGGCAGGCCGAACTTCGCGTTTCTGCATGTGATGCGCGTAATTGGCAAGCAACCGGATGCGTGCTAAAGTTACAGTAATTCATCGGTGCGAAAGGTGGGTCGGGAGCGTAACCGGATGCTGTTCGCGGACTTTCTGGCAGAAGCTCAATCCTGGGCGGCGGCGAACTTGCCGATAACCGTCGGGGGAATCGTCGCGGTTCTGGTACTCACATATCTCTGCGTCAGCGCGGCCTTTCGTCGGCGCGATCCGAAAACCGGCCGACGCGCCGTACCCGTAGTGTCGAAGCACGACAAGGCGTTGAACTGGGAGCCGGTAGAGAAGTCTTATGCCGACCGGCGCGGATCGGTGCGCCGCGAGGGGCAGCCCGTCCGCGTGATGCTCGCCGCGACCGTTTTCCGCAATGGCGTGGCCGATGGCTATGTGATCGACCGCTCCACGGGCGGCCTCAAGATCGCCGCGCAGGTCGCAGTCGCTCCTGGCAGCGTCCTGCAAGTGCGTGCTGTGGATGCGCCGGACACCATCGGCTTCGTCTCGCTGATCGTTCGGAGTTGTCGCAAGGCTGACGATCACTACGAGTACGGTTGCGAGTTCGAGAAGACACCGCCCTGGAATGTCCTGCTGCTGTTTGGGTAAGACAAGCAGCAGAGACACACACAACTTCCGCAAGCTCCTAATCGTTCTGCTTCTCCGCAGGGTGGACCGCACGCGAGCCGATTCGGGCGAGGAATCGCGCTTTCTGTGCCGCGGTCAGTTCCTTCGTGTATCGCGCACGCACAGCATCCACCCATCGAACCTTCCGCTTGCCGTAATCTGTCAGCACACGGACCAGCACTGGCCCCGTATGGCAAAGCGCGCCGCGGAGCTTCGATTCCAGCTCCGCCTGTGAGCCAATCTCGGTGTAAGCAACGCCGAATGTCTGCGCCATGGCCTTGTAGTCGAGCCGTGTGAGGATCGTCGCGGTCGTGCGCAGGTAGGCGGGCAGTTGGAGCATCTGCATGTAGTGATACGCCTGGTCGTCGAGAATCACGAACTTCACTGGCAGGCTCTCGCGGCTCGCCGTGCTGATCTCCATGGCGCTCATCAGGAGGCAACCATCGCCGGTGAGTGTTACCACGGTCTTGCCAGGGTGGACTCGTTGCGCGCCGAGTGCTGCCGGGACACTCCAGCCCATCGCCTGATTGTCCACAGGGTTGAAGTACGTCCGCGGCTGACGTACCACGATGTGTTCGGCTGCGAGATGCTCGGTCACGCTCACGTCGGTGAAGAGTAGCGCGTCGGGCGGGAGCAAGTTCCGCAGCGCGGCAACTGTTGCGAGCGGATCAACGCCGCACTTCCCCGCAGGGATGTTGCATAGCGTCTTCGCTTCCTCCGCCTTGTGCGTGCGAATGTGGTTGAGTAATGCCCTGTCTTCCACACGGCGAATCTGATCGCTGCACGCCAGTAGTCGGCCGAGGAAGATCCCCGCATCGGCATGAACGCAGACGTCTGTCTGCAAAATGCGTCCAAGGTTACACAGGTTGGTATCAACGTGAACAACGTGTTTGGGCTGCGGATTGCCGTAGTATCCCGTTGACACTTCGCTGAACTTCACGCCAATGGCCAGGAGAGTATCGACACCCGACCTGGGATGAAGCTTCTGGTGCGCGAATGTCTTTTCCGCGACCACACTGGCGTGTGGACCGTAGCCCCAACCAACGGCGAGTGGGTGGCATTCATTGATGACACCCTTGCCGCTGACACTGGTCGCCACGGGCGCCTGCAGCAGCTCCGCGACTGCGGTCAGTTCCGCGCTGAAGTTCATGCAGCCGGCGCCGGCATAGATGCCGACCCGCGATCGGGGATCGGTCAGCAGCCGCAACGCGCGATCGAACGCACCTTCATCGAAGGGGAGTTCGGGTGCCGCCGGGGGTGGCGTGCGGAAGTCGTGCGTTTCGATGAACAGATTGTACGGCACGACCACGGCCACCGGGCCAGGTTCACCCTGCTGTGCGGTCGCGAATGCCTGACGCACCGCCGCGGCAATCTGCCCCACACTCTGCACCGGATAGACGCACTTGCAGACCGGCTTGAGCAATTCCACCTGGTTGAGCGAATGAACCTGGAAGGGTTTGGCCTTCTCGCCGTTGGACACGTCGCCAACGATGGCCACAAGAGGTGACGAGTCGAGCAGGGCCTCACCCAACCCCGTCAGCGAGTTGGTGACACCTGGCCCAGGCACGACACACAATACGCCAGGCCGCCCAGTACTGCGTGCGTAGCCATCTGCCATGCACGCGGCGCTATACTCATGCGTCACAAGAAGATACGGAACACCCTTCTCCTTGAGTGT
Organism: uncultured Frigoriglobus sp.; assembly: GCA_964422915.1. Taxonomy (GTDB): domain Bacteria; phylum Planctomycetota; class Planctomycetia; order Gemmatales; family Gemmataceae; genus Gemmata. The sequence goes on from CAYRDG010000004.1 coordinate 152,252, forward strand.
GTCCCAGAGTTCGTTCTCCTGTGCACCAGGAATGCCGTACACGCAGCCGACACCCTCCGTGAGTAGCGCTTCGGCCAGCGCCTGCGCGCCGGTCATCTTGCCGAAGACCCAGCCCGGGTGCCGTTGCGCATGAATACGTCGAAGCGGGCCAGCATCGGTGTGCGATGCGGCCAGCGCACCTCCAACTGCCGCTGCACCCTGAAACAGACCCCGGCGTGAGAAGGAGAAATCCATGCGCCCCTCGCTTGCATCTGTGCGGACGATGAGGGATGTATCGGCAGAAGAGAGTGACGGGGTTGTGCGGAAAAGAGCGGTATCTGGTGGAAGATGCGGTATTCAGGCGATATGGACGAGTGCAGCAGTACGCGTAAATGTGTTCGGATTTCTATCTACTAGTGACAGATGACCACACGAGCGTACGCTGTCTCCAAACCCGTTCGGCCGGTAACGATGCCGTATGAGTCACGCATGATTTCTCGCGGTTTCTTTGGGGAAATGCCACACCCGCTCTTTTCTTTTCGCGCTATGCGATGCTACTATGCGAGTGCCTCTGCGGTGTTCGTGATTGGGTCGTATGCTTTTGGCGAACCGACACTAACCTGCTTTGGGGGCCTTTATTTCAATACCTCGGTCGCTCGCAAGCCCATCCTCGGCGCTCGTCGTCGAGACTGTAGTGGGATCCGAAACGCCGAGGTGAGGCACCCCTCTCAATTAGCGGGTTCCCGAAGGACGACCCACACGGCACAGGTGGAGGCATTTTCTTTTTTCGTACATCCGTGTTTTTTCTTCTCGCTTCCCTCACGACTCCTTCTCGCTTCACCTAACTCGCAATCCTACAACTAATTGCAGCAACTCTGAGAAGCGTACATATTCTGTGCATTCCCGACCCAAACACCTCTTGACTTGCCCGAAGCCGTGCGCCGCCGGCAACGGAACTTCTTCTACTGCTGATACTTCCGGCCAGTGATCAATGGCAGTGCATTGTCACTCTCTTCCCCGTTGACAGGATCGTCACAAAAGGTATCGTTCCCCCCATTGAGAACACGTGGTCCACTCGCCCAACGAACCAGGACAGCCTGACTCGCCTGGACTACGCGGGATGATTCAAGCGACTCGGTCGCAAGTCTGGCATGAGGACAATCGGGATGACCCGAACACTTCCTGTCACCAAGAGCCACCTCCGTCGGAGAACCAGTCGAGGACTCACCGTCTTTCGGTGAGATGGGCGGCGCGGTGAACGGCGGTCGCCATCGTCGCGCATCGGATTTCCTGGCTTTGTCGCTCCGGCTTGTTCCGTTCAATTAACAATCGACGCACCCGCACGACCGGTGACTGGTCGCCGTGGGAAGTGTCGTTCTGAAACACGGTTTGGGCCGGCTTCCTGGTCTGCATTCGCACCCGCCGCACGATGCGCCGGGCTTGGTGCTACGGATGGTTACCCCAGGGCGGAATCGCTTCCTCCGCCTTGTTGCGATGCGACACCGGATGCCCTCGTGTGCCCAACTGTGTAGCCCGGCACGGATGCCGCTCGGGCTTCTTCCGGCTCGCTCCATGGATGGGGCGAGCCGGTTGCATTTCCCCCCACTGAAAGATGAACCCTCGGTGAGCATTCGCCAGAGATCACAGCTCTTGCGACGCGCGACCTTATGACTTACGGCTTCCATTTGGTACAACAACTCCAAGACTTTCGCTTTCGCCTCCGCACGGACCCGCCATGCCGACGCCTCTGGACCACCCCTTCCTCAACCTCGCCCGCGAACGCGTCGTGATTCTCGACGGCGCGATGGGTACCAGCCTCCACAGCTATCACCCAACGCACGACGACTGGGGCCACGCCCCTGGCGGCAAGTCGCTGATGAACCTCTCCGATTCGCTCGTTTACACGCGCCCGGAGTGGATTCGCGAAATCCATCGCGGTTACTTCGCGGTGGGGTGCGACGCAGTCGAGACGAATACCTTCAACGCTTCGCGCGTCGTCCTCGATGAGTTCGGGATGGCCGAGAAACTGGACGAAATCAACCGGCTCAACATCCGCATTGCGAAGGAGGCCGCGGCCGAGTTCGCCACACCGCAACGCCCACGGTTCGTCGTTGGCTCCATCGGGCCAGGGACGAAGATGCCGTCCATTCTGAATCCGTCCATCTACGCCGACTTCGAGACCGTCGCCGATTCGTATCGGCCGCAGATCGTCTCATTCCTAGAGGAGGGAGTGGACGCCATCCTCATCGAAACATGCTTCGACATCTTGCAGGCGAAGTGTGTCGCAATCACGGCTATTGAGGAAATGCAGCGCAAGGGTGTGCGCCTGCCGCTCATGGTGCAGATCACAGTTGACGACCGCACGAAGGGAGCGACCATGCTCCCCGGAACGGAAGTCGCGGCCGCACTCACCACGCTGCTGACGCTCGCGGAGATCGATGTAATCGGGCTGAATTGCTCGGTCGGTCCCGACTGGATGCTTCACGCGGTCAAGACACTCAGCGAGGGAAGCGACCGGCTCATCAGTGTGTTGCCCAACGCTGGTCTGCCGCTCAAGCGCGGCGACGAGACGTACTTCCCGCTGGAGCCAGAACCGCTGGCCGACTGGCTCAATCGGTTTGTCTCCGAGTTTGGCGTGAGCATCGTGGGCGGTTGCTGTGGCACAACGAAGCATCACATGAAGGTCGTGGTCGATCGCCTCGCCGGGCACAAGCCCGCGACACGGTCGCCAAAGGTGGTTCCTGCGGTATCGAGCCTCTTCGCGTCGGTCGAACTTCAGCAGGAACCGCGGCCCTTACTGGTTGGCGAGCGGACCAACACCAACGGTTCCAAGAAATTCAAGCAACTCCTGGAAAAAGAGGACTGGCACGGGCTGGTCGAAATGGCCCGTGAACAGGAACGTGAGGGCGTTCACGTCCTGGATGTCTGCGTCGATTACGTCGGGCGCGACGGCGTGCGCGACATGAAGGAGGTCATCAAACGCTACAACGAGGTGCTGACCAAGCCCATCATGCTCGATAGCACTGAAGTGCCAGTGATCGAAGCCGGTCTGAAACTCCTCTCCGGCAAGGCGATCATCAACAGCATCAACCTCGAAGACGGCCGCAAGTCGCTCGACCCCAAGACCCGGCTCGCGAAGAAGTATGGGGCGGCGCTGGTGGCACTCACCATCGACGAGAAGGGGCAAGCCGACACGGCACAGTGGAAGTTCGAGATCGCCAAACGCATTTACGACATCGTGGTGAATGAGTACGGCCTTCCCCCCTCGGACCTGATGTTCGACCCGCTCGTGTTTCCAGTATCGACGGGCATGGAGCAGACACGCCGCAGCGCGATTGAAACCTTCGAGTCGATCCGCCTCATCAAGCAGAACCTGCCCGGCGCGCTCACGCACGTCGGCCTCTCGAATTGCTCCTTCGGCCTCGCACCGTATGCGCGGCAGGTACTCAACAGCATGTACCTGCACTATGCGGTCGAATACGGCCTCGATTCGGCCATTCTGCACGCTTCCAAGATCATGCCGCTATCGGCCATCGACGAGAAAGGAAAGGAACTCTGCCGCCGACTCCTGTTCGCCGAGTTCGATAACGGCAATCCGCTTCACGAACTGATGGCCCACTACGCGGACAAGAAGGCCGACAAGAAATCGGGCCAGTCGCTGGGCGATACGGTGGAAGAACGGCTGCGCCAGGCGATCATTCAGGGACGGCGTGAGACGCTCATTGTCGATCTGGATACCGCGCGCGAACGCTACTCGCCCATCGACATCATCAATCGCATCCTGCTCGAGGGGATGAAGGTCGTGGGCGATCTGTTCGGCAGCGGTCAGATGCAACTCCCCTTCGTGTTACAGAGCGCGGAGGTGATGAAGGCCGCCGTCGCGCACCTTGAACAATTCATGGAGAAGGTGGAGGGCGCTGAGAAGGGAAAGATCATCCTGGCGACGGTGAAAGGTGATGTTCACGACATCGGCAAGAACCTCGTGGATATCATCCTCACCAACAACGGCTACAAGGTTTACAACCTCGGTATCAAGCAGCCCATCGACACGATGATTGCCGAGTTCGAGAAACAGGACGCCGACGCTATCGGCATGAGCGGTCTGCTTGTGAAGTCCACTGTGATCATGAAGGAGGATCTGGTCACACTCAACGAACGCGGCCTCGCTCCGCCGGTGATCCTCGGCGGCGCCGCGCTCAACCGTCGTTATGTTGAACACGACCTCCGTGCGATCTATCAGGGGAAGCTCTACTACGGCGAGGATGCCTTCGAGGGCTTGCGCGTGATGGATGAACTGGCCGCGCGCAAGAAACTCGAACGCGTCGGTAGCGCTGCGGTCAAGGGTGTCATGCAGGCGCAGAATCGCCTGGGCGGTGATCGCAAGCCTGGCGGGGACGAAACGCCGCCAGATGGTCATGGGAAGGCGAAGGGAGGCTCTGCCCCTCGCACCACCAAGAACTTGCCGCCGCGCTCCCCTTCTCTGCCGCGGGCGAAGGACATCCCCGTTCCGCCATTCGTCGGGTCGCGCGTTCGCACCGACTTCGATATGCGAGAATTGTTCAAGTATCTCAACGAACTGACGCTGTTCAGCACGCAATGGCAATTCCGGAAAGGCGGCGTGCGGCCTGCCGATTACGCGAAGATGATCGATGAGGTCGCCCGGCCGAAACTCGCCGAGTTGAAGGAACTCTGCCTCGCGGAGAATATCCTCCGACCTGCGGCCACCTACGGCTTCTTCCCTGCCGCAAGCGACGGCACACGCCTGACGATCTTTGAGGAGGATCGCCGGACGCCACGCGAAACGTTCGACTTCCCACGCCAGGATTTCGGCGATTTCCTCTCACTCACGGACTACGTTGAACCGGCCCAGAACGGGGAAGCAGTGGACTATGTGGGCTTCATGGCGGTGACGATGGGTCGTGAGGTCACGAAGGTCGCCCACGAGTGGTACACTGCGGGGAAGTACCAGGATTACCTCTATCTGCACGGACTGGGCGTCGAATCGGCCGAGGCGCTGGCGGAATACTTCCATCAGCAGTTGCGGCGCGAGTGGGGCATCGGCGCAGACGATGCCACGGAGGTGCGGAAACTCTTCAAGGGGCACTATCGCGGTTGCCGGTATTCCTTCGGCTTCCCGGCGTGCCCGAATCTGGAAGATCAGAAGCCACTCTTCGCGTTGATCGATCCGACTCGCATCGACGTGACGCTCAGCGAGCAGTTCCAACTGGAACCCGAACAGAGCACCACGGCGATTGTGTTCCACCACACCGAGGCGAAATATTTCAACGTGAGCCGTGTCACCAGCCACACCGCGGTGGACTGACGGACGCCCCACGTCCATCGCGATTCGCGGTTGATCTTGACTCGCTGCCCGGTGAGGGGTTCTACTCCCGGTGGAAGACCGTATCCACATCGGGACCCGCACAATGGCCACGGACACGGCCACCCTCTCTGCTGCTGCACACCGCGATCCCACACAGCACCTCTGGCAGTTGCCGGTGCTCCTGCTGGGTGTCGCGGTGTTCGTCGTTGCATGGCGAGGGCCGACCATCATCGGCCCCTCCGATCCCAGCACACAGTTCCGGCGTGATCTGGCCGCACTCCAGGCGGCACACGAGCGCGCTACTCCTGACGCCACCGACTTGAAGAACCTGCTGAACAAGGTTGCCGCGGGCGTGGAAGCGTGCCCGGAACAGGCTCCGCAGGGTCAGTATCAGCTTGGCAGCGGCTATGTCCGGCTCGCCGAAATCACGCCGGCGATCGATGAAGCTCACGGTTACTGGGCACTCGCCCTTCAGCACTTCGAACGCGTTTCAGAGAAGCAACTCCGCGACCCGGCGGATCGCTCGCGGCTGGTGTTTCGCACGGCGAAGGCCCGCGTTGCCGTCGGGCTACCGGAGAATGTCTCCACCGAGGACATCCACCGACTCCTGACAATACTCACTGCGCCGCAGGCCGAGGAACCCGGCGAAACGCAGCGGCTCGTGGCGGAACTGGCACTGCGTTTCCGCACGCCCGACCTGGCCCGCGCCCGCATGGCGCTTACGCAGTACCTCACGGCCACTGGGTCGGCGACCCCCACCGCGTCGCTAGCCCGCGGGCGTCTTCTCCTGGGAACGCTCTACCTTCAACCGCCAGTCGATAACGATCAGGCGCGGAAGTGGCTCGGCGAGATCGGCAGTGATGCACCTCCGGACGTTCAGGCACAAGGGAACGCAGCGCTGGCGAAGGTGCTCATGGCCGAAGGCGACTGGCGCGGCGCGGCCAAGCGTCTGGAGTTCCTGCGTCGCGCTCCGGGGGTGCCGCCGGCGATCCGGCAGGGGGCCACCTACCAACTCGCGATGTGCAAACTCAAGCAGCACGAGCCGCCTGGCGAAGTGGCGAAGCTCCTCGCGGAGGTCGCGAGTACGAAGTCAGACGGGCCGGAAGCACGAGCGGCCGCGATCCAGCTTGCGCGCATCAAACTCGAAAGCAAGGAGCCTGCGGATCACCGCGCGGCCGCGAGCCTTCTGGCAGGTGCAGTCAAGGACGTCACCAGTTCGACCTACGACGGCCAGTTCGTTCGGCTCGACGAGACGCAGGCGATCTTCGAGCAAGTTGTGGCCACACTCCTGAGCGATGGCGAGTACGAGGCAGCGATCGGCGCAGCGGAAAAGTACGCGGCCATCGCCCCGCCAGGCCGCGACCGCGAGCGGCGCGCCGAGGTGCTCGGCGCGTGGGCCGAGGCGATGCTTAAGGAGAAGAAGAATACCGAGGCGAAGGCGCGCTTCAAGGCCGCTGCCGATGAGTTCGCGGCACTGGCAGCCTTCCAGCCCAAGCCCGAGGGGAAGGCCGAGATGCTCCGCCACGCTGCGGAGCTTGCGAAAAAGGCCGGCGATCCTGCCGTTGCCGCCGAACGACTCACCGAAGCTCTCAAGCTCAAGGATCTCCCCGAACCGCTGCTCCAGACGGTCCTATTTGATCTGGCCGATGCCAAACTCGCCATCGGCCACCCGGAAGAGGTGCTCAAGCTTTACAACCAGATCATGGCGCCGAACAACAGCCTGGCGACGGCGGCCCGGTATCGGCTGGCGCGGGCGTTTGTCGATTCGCGACACGCGGGACTGGTGCCCGTGGGCCGCGCACTCTTCGAGCAGATCGCAGACCAGAAGAGCGTTGCACCCGGCGAGCAACAGTATCACGAACGATCCCTGACGGAACTGGCCAATTCCCTGATTCGTGAGGGGAACTTCGCGGAAGCCGAGGCGCGCCTTCGCAAACAACTGGGCCTGTATCAAAACGGACCTGAAGCACCGCTGGCCAAGCTCCTGCTCGGCGTCTGTCTCCTGCAGCGTGCCTCAGCGCCGCTGCCGGCTGAAGAGACAACGAAGATGCGCGCCGAGGCACTGGCCAACTTTAAACGGATCATCACCACCTGCGACGCAGCCGAGAGGCGGAACGGCAAGCTCACGGAACGCGAAGCGTGGCTGCGCCTCCAGGCATCGTTGCGCGTGCTCCAGACGCACCAGCAGATGCGCAAGCCTCTCGACTTGCTCTCCGACGCGGCCCCGTTGCTCGATCGCTACAAGAATACAGTGGAGGAACTCATCATCCTCAGTCTGGTGTATCACGCCTTCAAACAATTGAACGATCCGGGCAAGGCACTCGATACCCGCGCGCGGATGAAGGAGACATTCGACAAGCTCGCACCGTCTGCCTTCCCTCAAAAGGATGGCGAGTACAGTCGCGAATACTGGCAGAAGGTTTGGTTCCCGCCCGAGAAGCCGTGAGATGTGAGTCGCTATCGCGACGAGATGCAAATGCACTTCCGCTAGCTAGTTAGGTCGTCACGTTCGGCGATGACTGCGAGTTCGGTCAGCTTCGCCGCAGTGACCCCGATCCGTTCGAAGCACTCTGCGACGATACTGTTGGGCGTCGTGAAGAGCGTGATCAGCAGATCCATCGGCGTGATGCAGCCACGGCCGCAGTCATCGGCGCGAGCATGCGCGTCGCGCAGGAGGCGAATCACGTTGTCCGAGAGGAACTCGCGGTTGAGCAACAGCGGGGGAACCGGCTCGGCGTTCGGCTGATGGAAGAGGTCGCGGAACTGGTCGAGCAACCCCGACAGATCGGCGCCGAGTTTGGCGGCCCACTTGAAGACGCCAGTGTCTGGGGCGGCTAGCAGGCCCATGAACAGATGCGGTGTGCGGACGCTATCCCAGTTCGTGGCGCGGGTGTGCGCAAGCGACTCCCGGAGGACACGGGCGGTGGCCTCGTCCAGCAGGTCGGGCCGGAGGCGACCGCTGGGCATGAAGATGTCGTCCACGGCTGGGCCCATGTCCGTCTCTGACGCTGTGTGGGGCGAGTACCCGTCTGGGGGCCGGACCAACATGCAGTCCGGGGTTGGAGTGATTATGTCGCGCCGCCCACGCTCCCGCAAGACGGCCTCCCGCTCTTGTCGGGCTTTTTTCCTTGCTCCCCACGCGGTTCCCGCCGACCATGAATCGCGCCAGAACTGAACAATCCACGCCGCAGGAATACTCTCATGCCGCTTCGGATGGTGGCGATACTCACGCTGACCTTTGGCCAGACCATGGCAGCCGCGCTCGCCGCAGATGCTCCCACAGACGCGGTTGTCACGGAAGCCGACGGCAAGGAAGTGAAGGTCACAGGGCTGAAGTTTGGCCCAGGGACGCGGCGACTCTCCTGGCTCGCCGATCCGGCAGGCACGACCGACGATACCAGAAGTGGGCCGCTTGCGCTGGAAGTACGCGAGCCGCACTCCACCACGTTCAAACAAGGGATCGTTACTCTCGTGCCTCTGGCGTCCGTGGAATCAATCCAGTACGACACAGATAAGAAACGGGCACGCATTTCGATCAAGACGTTGAACACGCCGCTGGCAGCGACTCTGGAGTACACCGACCTGAACAACCTCGCCTTCTCTGCCATCGCCGGTGGCAAACAGACCATTTTCCGCGGCGGGCCGAAGAAAGGGAGCGTGAAGGCGTTCGCATTCGCCGGTGCAACCCCATTACCGTCGCGCAAGCGCGTCGGAGTGTGGCAAGTGCAGATTGATCAGAAGGCGGCCATGAATCCGACACTGAAAGTCGGAGAGTTGAAGTTCCTGTATCGCTTTCCTGGCGGCAAGGAAGTGCTTTCTGATTTCGCGACCACGCACAAGCACGAAACGCTGAGATTCGACGGCGCCCTGAAGTCGTACACGACACTCGCGGTCGATCCCAGCGCGCGAGTGATTGTGGCCGAGGTTGCCAGCGGCGACAAGGAACGCATCGTGGTCATTCCGCCAACGATGGAGAAGGACGGCAAGACAGCGACTCTTGTCGGGCTGGTGGGTGAAGTCGAGGCCGGCTGGAAACTCTTCCCACTTCACACGATCAAGAGTCTGAAACGCCCCCATAAAGACTGACGTGGCACCGTTCGGATCACCCGTCGGTACGGGTGATCCGAACCGGAGCGTTTTCACTCTGTCTTGACCGTTTCCCCCCTTCGCCTGTATCTGCACGCCCCTGACGCCCGCTCATCTCAGGAGGCGCCGATGCTCCGTCGTGCCATCACGCTGTTCGCTGTCTTCGCGTTTGCACCCGTTGCCCATGCTCAAGTGATGCTCGCGGAGACACCGACCATCGGCGAATGTTTTCGTTACAGCATTGAACTGGAGCTCGCCGGGCGCATGACCGTTGGCCAGGAAGGGGCGAAGGAGACGATCCGGCTGGAGGCAAAGGCTCGACATGCCTTCACTGCACGCACTCTCGCCGTGACCGATGGGCTGCCTGCGCGCTCGGTTCGGCACTACCACGATGCCATTGCCTCGGCAGTGGTAGACATCGAGAAGATCGGTCGTTCACTCTCCGAAGATCACCGGATGATCGTCGCGATGCGTACTCCGGAAGGGACTTCGTGCTTCAGCCCCACCGGGCCGCTGACACGCGACGAACTGGACCTGGTGACGGAACATTTCAACCCGCAATGTCTCGCGGGACTGTTGCCAGGCAAGGCGGTGAAGGTTGGTGAGAGCTGGAACATCAGCCCGGCTGCAGCGCAGACGGCCTGTGCCTTCCACAGCCTCACCAGGAACAACCTCACCGGTAAGCTGATCGGAGCGGCCGGCGGCAAGGCCACGTTCGCGATCGAGGGAACCGCGGAAGGGATCGAACACGGCGCGAAGGTGGGGCTGACCATCACTGCAACGGGGATATTCGACGTTACGGCGAAGCGCATCACGGAACTGACATGGAAGCAAAAGGATGAGCGTGAGCAGGGGCCAGTCGCCCCGGCATCGCAGGTGGAAGCGGCTGTGGTGCTGAAGAGGCAACTGCTCGCGGAAGTGCCGAAGGAACTGGCAGATACGGCGATTACCAATGTGCCAAAGGGCGAAGTTCCGCTGGCGATGAAGTCGCTGCGTCACGCCGACCCGAAGGGGCGTTACTCGCTCGTATACTCGCGCGTCTGGCATATTACCGGGCTGACGGACCAGCATCTCATCCTCCGACTGCTGGACCGGGGCGAATTTATCGCCCAAGCGACCGTGATGGCATGGAAGAAGGCCGATCCGGGCAAGCACACGCCGGCCGATGAGTTCAAGAAAGCCACAAACGCAACGCCGGGCTGGAGCGCCGGCCGCATTCTGGAGGACACCGAGACGACAACACCAGATGGCCGCTGGCTGTACCGGATTGTCGCGGAAGGTAAGATGGACGGTCTGCCGGTGGTGCAGAGCTTCTCCATCGTTGCGGGTCCGCAGGGCGATCAGACGGCGATCATTGTGTCGATGAAGCCCGAGAAAGCGAAGGCCGTTGGCACGCGCGACCGCGAACTGCTGAACGCGCTGGTCTTTCCGAAGAAGTGAGGTGCCGGTCGCAAGCCTTGTCATGTGGGCGAAAACCAAACTCCGTTCGCTGCTCAGATACCCGAACCCGCGGCGGTTTGTTAAGGTAATATCGGATGGGGTCTTACGGTGTACTGTGGTGAACGGGGGGACCAATGCGGATCGGGGTTGTCAGCGACACCCACGACCGTCAGGAGGCGGTTGCGGAGGCCGTCCGCCTTCTCCAGGAGCAGCAGGTCGAATTGATCCTGCATTGCGGCGATATCGAATCGCCGGATACTGTTCGTGCGTTCAAAAGTCTCCCCACACATTTCGTCTTCGGCAACTGGGATAAGGATCGTACGCGGCTCTCGGCAGCCATCAAGGAGATTGGTGGCACTTCGTACAACGCGCTGGGCTTTCTCACGCTCGGTGAGAAGCGCATTGCGTGGGTCCACAGCCACGAGCGACACCAACTCCGGCAGTTGGAGAACGCGGATTACTTCGATTACGTTTTCTACGGTCATACGCATGTCCGCGAGCAGCACCGCACGGGGCGGACGCTCGTGGCCAACCCTGGCGCGCTATTCCGTGCGAATCCGAAGACGTGCATCGTGGTCGATCTGGTCAGCGGCGAGATCAAGCCGATTATTGTGCCAGTGAAGCCCGCGACAACCCCGCACGCACCGTCTGCGGCACTGGACGAGGGAACCGGCTCGATTGTGATGCCGCCCAACGCGCTACCCTCGATCCCCACTCCTGGCACACTGCCAGACACATCCACCCCCGGTCAGCAAAGCTAAGCACCTCGTACGTTCTCATCGCTTCATCACTCTCGCAGTGCTGGCAACTCCCCTCTTGCCCCTCTCGATGCTCGTCTGCATCCTGTTAAGCACTGGCGCCCCGCGGAGGTCGCGTTGCTCCCTGCCCTGTTCGCCGTCACGCTGTTCGTCGGGGCAGCCCTGCTGTTCCTGGTTCAGCCACTCGTCGGCAAGCTCCTGCTGCCACTGGTTGGCGGCACGCCCGGCGTCTGGAACACCTGCATGGTGTTCTTTCAAGCCGTGCTGCTGGCCGGCTATCTCTATGCGCATCGCAGCATCACACGCCTCGGTGTCCGTCGACAGGCCGTGTGCCATCTGTTCCTGCTCGCCGCAGTCCTTATCGGGTTCAAGATCGCGCTGGGCACGACTGGCTCACCCGTGCCAGTTGTGCCATCGATGCTGCCCGACGACGACGATTCCTCACCTCTGATGTTCGCGCAGCTCTGCGCGATGGTCTTCGTAGCAGTCGGCGCGCCGTTTTTCCTGCTCTCCACCACTTCGCCCGTACTCCAGCGCTGGTTCGCCACCACCGGGCATCCGTCGGCGCGCGATCCGTACTTCCTTTATGCCGCGAGCAACGCCGGCAGCCTCGTGGGGCTTCTCGCTTATCCCCTCGTGATCGAACGCTGCCTCACGACGCCGCATCAGAAGTGGGTCTTCGCCGGCGGCGTGTTCATCTACGCGGGACTGGTGATTGCGTGCGCGATGGCGATGCTCCGCAGCGCCGAACGCACAGGGCGAAACGGAGAGCCGCAGGCGGAACCCATCAGCCCGAAGCCCGAAGTGGATGATGCCCCCACGCTCTCTGCGACTCATCCGGATTCCGCCGCTTTGCCGTTGCGGCGCGTGGCGCGGTGGGCGGCGCTGGCCGCGCTGCCGTCGAGCCTGCTCCTGGGCGTGACAACGCACGTCTCCACTGATCTCGCGCCGGTGCCGCTGCTCTGGGTGGTGCCGCTGGCGTTGTACTTGCTCAGCTTCATTCTGGTGTTTGCCCGCTGGCCGGATCACGTTCACCGGGCAGTCGGGCGCATCACGCCGATGCTGATCCTCTTCGTCGTCCTCACGCTCCTGACTTACGCTGCCAAGCCGCTGGCGGTCGTGGGCCTGTTGCACATGGCGGCATTCTTCGGCGTCTGCCTGGTGTGTCATGGCGAGCTGGCGAAGGACCGACCGCCGCCCGAACAACTGACCGCGTTTTACTTCTGGATGTCGCTGGGTGGCGTGTTCGGGGGGCTAATCAATGCGCTGGTCGCACCTGTGGTCTTCGAGAAAGTGGGAATGGTGGAGTATCCGCTGGCGCTTGTGCTGGCGGCCGCCGTTCGACCGCGCGGTTCGGCTTCCAGCACGCCGTTTGGCGCGACCGACGTGCTTGCCGTCGTTGGGTTGCTGGGCGTATCTCTGACGCTGGTGCTCGTGGTTCCTCACTATATCGCGATGCCCACCGATGCAGACGCTGCCGCTACGCTCGTGACGAGGTTGTTGCGTGGCGGGCTGATGTTCGGCATTCCGGCGGCGGTGGCTTTCGCTCTGGTCCGCAAGCCCCTTCGTTACGCACTGGCGCTGGCGGCGCTCTTCGTTGCCGGGGCGTTCAGCGGGCACTTCGGCGACACGCTGTACATGGAACGGAACTTCTTCGGCGTGATTCGCGTCACGCGCGAGGGCGGCTTCATCAAGCTGTTTCACGGCACGACGTTGCACGGTGAGCAGCGAATCGACGCCAAGGGGCGGCCGCAGCCACTGACGTACTATCACCGAATGGGGCCGGTTGGGGCCGTGTTCGCGGCACTGCCGGCGGATCGCGCGAAGCGTGTTGGCGTGGTCGGGCTGGGGACAGGCGCGGTGGCGTTCTACGCGAAGCCCGGCCAGAAGTGGACCTTCTACGAGATCGATCCGGCGGTGATCCGCGTTGCCGAGGATGAACGATACTTCCGCTTCCTTTCAACGTGCGAGGGAAAGTGGGACGTGGTGCTGGGCGATGCCCGGCGGCAGTTGATGAAGGCGCCCGACAGCACCTTTGACGTGCTCATTCTCGACGGCTTCTGCTCCGACGCGATCCCGGTTCACTTGCTGACGCGCGAGGCCATCGCGCTTTATGTGCGGAAACTCGCCCCAGGTGGCATCGTGCTTCTGCACGTCTCGAATCATCACCTCGACTTGCCGCCGCTGGTCGCGAGGCTGGCAGACGATCACACCCCGCCGCTGGCGGTGCGAGTCTGTTTCGATGGCGAGGACCGCAACGCGGGTAAAGCGCAGTCGGAGTGGATGTTACTGGCACGAAGCGAGGCCGATCTGGAGGCCGTTTTGACGTATCGGCCGCCGCCGCGCTGGGTGCCGCTGTCGTTGCCGTTGCTGCTGCCCGTGTTGCCGGTTCCCCAGGCGCAGAGCCGGCGCATGATGATCCAGTGGGATCGCGTGCCGCACAATCCCAGCGCGCCGCTCTGGCGCGACGACTTTGCCAATTTGCTTGCGGCGTGGAAGAAGCGCGACGAATAAGTCGTGGGCAATCCGTTGACGTTAATGAACCGCTGGCTCACGCTGTTGGTTCGCCCGACATCGTGGTGGTTTCGGCCACGGGCTGCTGCGGAGTTTCCGTCTGGGGTGCGACGAAGAGTGCTTGCACCAGCAGGAGTGTGGCACCGACGACGAGGCAGCAGTCGGCGATGTTGAAGACGGGCCACTCGAAGCTGTTGTGGTGGAAATAGAGGAAGTCGCGAACGCCGCCGAAAACGATCCGATCGTACAGGTTGCCAACAGTGCCGCCGAGGATCAGCCCGAGTGCCGCCATCAGCCCCCGTTCGCGGGCGGTGCTTCGCCGCATTCCCCACACGAGAATCCCGGCGGCCGCAGCCACGCTCACGGCTGCGAACAGGCCATTCGCACCGCCCTTGTGATCCTGCCCGATGCCGAAGAGTGCGCCGTGGTTCACCCGCGGCATGATCGGGGCACTGACGGTTTGCAGCCCGGAGAAACCGCTCTCGCACAGTGGTGCGTCAGGGTCGAACTGCGCGATAACCTCAAACCAGTTCGGTACGAGCACGTGCGCATTTCCCGTGCGGCTGCGATCGGTGAACTCGCCGTCGCGGTAGAGCCACTTGAAGACGCCGTACTTGGTCGCCTGGTCGGCCGACAGACCGATCACCGCGAGTGTTATGAGTAGCCAGCGGTATGTACGGTCTGCCATTAGTGAATCCGTCCGATTGGGAATCTGCGGGGCAATTTCACGATAGCGGGATAAGGAGGGCAGTCAAGAAAGTCGACCCAATCCGCGTGCCCGCTATAGTCACGGCTGTCGACAAACTCAATGCGAGCCTGGTGCGGTCGGCGCCGCGGGTGGCCTTGACCCCGTGCCAGGGCGCGGGAATGATGCGCCATGTGTGTAAATCTTACGCACAGGCCGCCGCGTCGGTCGTATCAGGCGCGAGGATTCTTTCATGCGGGCTGCCAGAGTCGCGATATTCGCCGCGCTGCTAGCACTCGCCGGCTGCAAGAACGCGGACAAGAACAAGTCCAGCGGCGATCGGCCAACGGCCGGTGTGGCCGGCCGCATCAAGAAGGATAAAGACCGACACGACGCCGTTGCCAGGGGCCCGTCGTGGCTGGATGGCGTGGGCCGCCTGCCTGGAACGGGTACTGCGATTCCGCAGGGGCGCAATACCGGCGACCCATTGGACCCGAACTTCGACGCGAAGGCCGCTGCCCAGGATGCGCTGGGTGGCCGCATCCTCGATCCCGATGGCAGGCCTGCTCGCAACATCTTCGTGCGGATCGAACGTGTTGGCACCACCACTGCCGGCGCCGCGGGCGGTCTGGGTATTTACTCGAAGGACGACGGCTACTTCTTCGCCACCGGATTCACACCCGGACAGCCGTACGAACTGACCGCGCGCGCCACCACCGCCGACGGGCGGAAACTCGTTGGCACCGTGCAGACGAAGGTGCCCAATCCCATCCTACTCATTGTATTACGCGACGATTCAGCCCCAAGAATCAAGGAGCCAGACGCGTCGTTCCCACCTGAGCCCAGACCCAGCGACGCCGGCGGTGGTGCGACTCCACGCCCCGCGGATGGCGGCTGGGGGCCAGGCGGACCCACAAGCGGACGCCCGCCCGCGACCATCGGCGGCAGTACGCCACCCCGGCCGCCTGCGAGTGGCAGCGCGCTCCCGGAACCCGATGATCTCAGCACACCGCCGGGCAAATCGGTTAGGCCGGAGAACGTCGCCGAAGGAGAGAAAGATCCATTCCGGCCCGTGCCGACAAACATCCCCGGCGGCCGGCCGGCTGTGCCCACGTTGCCCCCTCTGCCGCCGCGGATCACGCCGCCGCCTGGCGGTCGATCCTCGATGAGCACAACGACGGGCAACTCCGCGAGCAAGCTCACGCTTCTGGACACGCTTGAACGTCCCTGGGAACTGGACTCGGTGCGGCCTGGCTCGCTCGTGCTGGTCGAATTCGTCAGTTCGACATGCCTGCCGTGCAAGAAGTCGATACCTGTGATGCGTGACTTGCAGGGGCGCTATGGAGCCTGCGGTCTCCAGGTCGCCGCGGTCCTCTGCGATGATCTGCCCGTGAAGCAGCGGGCCGCCGCGGCCTCGAAGTACGCACGCGAGAATGGCCTCAACTATCAGCTTTTCATTGAACCCGGTCAGGCTGGGAGCATCTACTCGGCACGCTTCGGCGTAGACCGTGTGCCTTACGCCGTGCTGCTCGATTCCTCCGGCCGCGTGTTGTGGCGCGGTCACCCGTTCGATCGCGCCAAGCTCGAAGCCGCCATCAAGCGCGGTCTGGCGAAGTGACTTCCAGACGGTTTACTTCTTCCCCTTCTTCTCAAGCTTGGCCCAAGTGTCGCGCAGCGTCACGGCGCGGTTGAACACGAGCCTGCCAGCTGCCGAGTCGCGATCCACGCAGAAGTAGCCGAGCCGCTCGAACTGGAACGTCTGGCCATCAGTTGCACAGGCAACCGATGGCTCCAGCTTGCACCCGGCGAGCACCTCCAGCGACTTCGGATTGAGGTTCGCCACGAAATTCTGCCCTTCGGGGACATCGTCCGGATCGGGTTTGGCGAATAGGTGATCGTACAGCCGGACCTCGGCATCGACCGCGCTGGCAGCAGCGACCCAGTGAATCGTTCCCTTCACCTTTCGGCCATCGGGTGCGTCTCCTCCGCGCGTGGCAGGGTCGTAAGTGCATCGCAGTTCCACCACCTCGCCTGCGGCGTTCTTCACGGCCTCCACGCAGGTGATGAAGTAGGCATAGCGGAAGCGGACCTCGCGGCCGGGCGCGAGCCGGAAGAAATCCTTGGGCGGATTCTCTCGGAAGTCGTCCTGCTCGATGTAAAGCACCTTCGAGAACGGCACGGTTCGCGTCCCGGCTGAGCTATCTTCCGGGTTGTTGATCGCGGTCATCTCCTCGGTTTGCCCCTCCGGGTAGTTCTCGATCACGACCTTCAACGGACGCAGCACGCCCATCACGCGCGAGGCTTTCTTGTTCAGGTCTTCGCGCAGCGCGTCTTCCAGCCAGGAGATGTCGATGATGCCGTTGTACTTCGAGACGCCAATTCGCTCGCAGAACTTCCAGAGTGCCTCCGGAGTGTAGCCGCGGCGGCGAACCCCGCTGAGCGTTGGCATCCGTGGGTCGTCCCACCCCTTGACGTGGTTCTCGGTCACAAGCTGGATGAGTTTGCGCTTGGAGAGCACCGTGTAGGTGAGATTGAGCCGCGCGAATTCGATCTGCTGGGGCGATTGCTTCCCATCCGCATCGAGGCCGATGGCGTGGATGTACCACTCATAGAGCGGCCGGTGAATCTCGAACTCCAGTGTGCAGATGGAGTGCGTGATGCCCTCGATGGCGTCTGACTGACCGTGTGCGTAGTCGTACATCGGATAGATGCACCAGGTGTCGCCCGTGCGGTGATGCTTCGCGTGCATGATCCGATACATGATCGGATCGCGCAGGTGGAAGTTCGGGTGCGACATGTCGATCTTCGCACGCAGAGTACGGCTGCCGTCGGGGAACTCGCCGGCCTTCATACGGCGGAAGAGATCGAGATTCTCCTCGGCCGTGCGGTTGCGATAGGGGCTTTCCTTCCCCCCCTTGATGTCGCCGCGATACTCCGCGATCTTCTCGGGTGGCAGGTCGTCGACGTACGCTTTCCCTGCGAGAATGAGTTGCTCGGCCCAGTCGTACAACTGGGCAAAGTAGTCGGAAGCGTAGAACTCGCGATCGTCCCAGTTGGCGCCGAGCCAGCGCACATCCTCGCGGATCGAATCGACGTATTCCTGTTCCTCGGTGGTGGGGTTGGTGTCGTCGTAACGGAGGTTGAACTTGCCGCCATACTTCACGGCGAGGCCGAAGTTGAGGCAGATCGACTTGGCGTGACCGAGATGGAGGTAGCCATTCGGCTCCGGTGGGAAGCGCGTGTGAACGCGCCCGCCGAATCGCCCGCTCGCGTTGTGTTGCTCCACGATGTCCTGAATGAAGTTCAGGGCGGGTGTATCGGGCTTCTCAGACATGTCGGAATCTCGCAATTCGGAAGTTACGCCGTGAGGTGATCGCGCACCGCTTCAAGGGGCGCGGTCAAGCAAGGGAGTTCAACGCCTGGTCGAAGCGAGCGAGGCAGCGTTCGCGACCGAGTACCGCGAGCGTGTCGTATGCACTGAAGCCGACTTCGCGGCCTGTGGTGGCCATTCGCAGTACCTGGCTGAGCGGCCCGGCCTTCGCGCCTGCGGAAGCGGCAAGCTCCTCGGTGCTCGCCTGGAGTGTCGCGGCGTCGAACGGTTCCACGCACGCGACGACACCGCGGAGTTGCTTCAGCAGTTCTGCGAGTGTCGGGGGTTGCCGGTCGCTTCCCTTGAATGCCGCAGCGAGGCTCTTTGTCGCGACGGCTGCATCGAAGGCGATGCGTTCGTTGGGGAGGAACAGGTAGTCGTAGTCGAGGATGTCGCCAGCGACGGTCAGTCGTGGCCCGGCGGCGACCACCACGCGCGTCACGAACGGCTGTGCCGTTTCGGCGTCTGCCACCAGCCCGGCCCGCACGAGGAACGGCATCGTCCGGGTCACCTTCTCCGCGAGTGGCAACTTTTGCATGTACGATGCCTGGACCGCGAAGAGTTTCTTCACGTCGAGGCTGGCCGGAGCCTTCACCACTCGCTCCAGCGAGAACAGGTCGATCATCTCCTGCCGCGTGAACTCCTCGCGGTTATCCTTCATCGCCCAGCCGAGCAGGAGCAGATAGTTGATGATGGCGTCCGGGAGATAGCCGACCTGCCTGTAGAAATCGACCAGTACGGGGTTGAACGACTCCGGGACGGCGTCGATGCCTATGCGGTCGGCGATCCCCTTTGCGTGATCGTAGACCTTCTTGAAGTCCACGTTCTTGAGGTACTGCGGAATCTTTCGCTTGCTGAGTTTTGCCTGCTTGCCTGGCTCGGCCACGGCGGGCAGGTGTGCATATTCCGGACGCGGATAGCCCAGCCCTTCCAGCATGAATAGCTGCCGGGGTGTGTTGGAGAGATGCTCGGCCGCACGAATGACGTGCGTGATCTTCATGTCGAAGTCATCGACCACGCTGGCGAGATTGTAAGTCACGCCGCCATCGGATCGCTGGATCACAATGTCCTGCTCGCCGTTCCACGGCACCTCCACGTCACCCCGAACGTGATCGAGGAAGCGGCAGACGCCTTCACGTGGCATCTTCACGCGCACGCAACCGACGCGCCCCTCGGACTCGAACCGCGTGTGGTCGGCCGGTGTAGCGGCCATCCAGCGGCGGTCGTAGATGTTCTGTCGTTTTTCCTTCTCGGCCGCCTGTTTTTCGGCAGCGGCTTCCTCTTTCGTCTGGTAATCCCAGTATGCGTGTCCACGATCGAGGAGCTGGCGCACGGCATCGTGGTAGCGCTCGACTCGCTGCGACTGATAGTAAGGGCCGTACGGCCCACCGACCTCCGGGCCTTCGTCCCAGTCGAGGCCGAGCCAGCGGAAGCCATCGAGGATCGGTTGCAATGCTTCGGGCTGATTGCGGCCCTGATCGGTGTCGTCGATTCGCAGGAGAAACCGGCCGCCGTGCTTGCGGGCGAAGAGCCAGTTAAAGAGGGCGGTGCGGACGCCTCCGATGTGCAGGTAACCTGTTGGGCTGGGAGCGAAGCGAGTACGAACGATCATGGCAATTCAGGGCGCGGAGTGCGGGTCGCGGAAGCCGTTCCCAGACAGGATACGAGAAGCGCCCCGCAGGTTCGAGTTGGCCTCGGCTTCCATCTCCGCCTCGGCGCTCACGCCGAGCCGTTACTACTGGGAGCGGCAGTCGGCAGGGGGGTGGCGACCTCGGCCGGCACGCTGGCGGATTCGCGGACCAGTGGCCGGCACTCCACGAGTGTCACAATCTCGCCGTCCTGGGTCACCTTGCCGTCCTGGTTGAGAACAGCCCGATACCACACCACTTCGCCGCGTCGGCCACGCCCGCGCAGCGTCTTCTCCTTCACGCGCGTGAGAGTGCGGATCGTGTCGCCAGCGAACACGGCCTGGTTGAAGTTCCAGCAATTGACGCGCAGGAGTGCCAGAGTGCGCACCGCCGGGGTCATCACGCCCAACCCGCTGGCGATGCAGAAGATGCCCAAGCCGTGAGCAATCGGACGGCGGAAGGGCGTCGTTTTGGCGAACTCGTGATCGATGTGGATCGGGTTGAAGTCGCCGCTGAAGCCGGCGAAATTGACAATGTCGGCCTCGGTAACCGTGCGACCGCCCGAGGTCCATTCGTGACCTACTTCGAGATCGTCGAAGTACAGGTGGGTGGAAGAAAAGCTCATGGATCGCCTCGGTGCGTCGAATGGGCGCGGACACGCTCAGGTATACGCCCTCAAGTCGGTGAAACAAGACGAACCGGTTCGCCGAAATGTCCAGAAGAACGCCGGATCGTGCTGCCGTTACTGTCTCTGCCGCTTCTTCCGTCTCGCGTCCTTCACGATCCGGGAAACAGTGGTACGGGCTTGCGGTCGGGCGTCGAGAGGTCCACGCCCACGAACACCCCTTCGGCCTCCGTGACGTGAACCACATCTGCCCCGCGCTCTGCGATCACGTCGATGCGTATGGTCATCGAGGTGCGGCCCACGCGGACGACCGATGTCTCGAATCGCACCACATCACCGACCCGTACCGGCTTCTTGAACGCGACGCGATTGAGTGCGACTGTGACGAACGACGCCGCGGGATTTCCACCGCGCAGTTGTAACTCGCGCTGAGCCGCGATTGCCCCGGCGAGGTCGATGTGTGACAGGATCACGCCGCCGAAGATGGTGCCGTAACGATTCGTGTCCTTCGGCATCATCGCGACCTGAATGGCGATCCACGGTTCGGACATGGTACTTGCTCTCCGAGAATGCCGAAACGGGCCTGTCATCCGCTCGCCTCGCGAGCGGATGACACGCGAGTGTCACTTCATCACACCCACCGTGATACGCGAGGGGTGATTGGCGTCGCGGTAGACGCGGTGCGTTTGCTTCTTGAAGGCGCTGGCGTCGGCCTTGTTGATGTCGCAGAACGTTTGCGGGTTGCGGTCGGACAGTGGGAACCAGCTCGATTGCACCTGTACCATGAGTCGGTGGCCGGGGCGGAGCGTGTGATATACGTCGGGCATGGTGAACTTCACCTTTGCCGCTTCGCCTGGCTTGAATGGCTCTGGCTTCTCGAAGCTGTTGCGGAACTTGCCGCGGAACGGCTCGCCCCGCACAAGTTGCTGGTAGCCGCCCATCTTCACTCCGAGAGGGTTGGGAAACGGGTCGGGGTAATCGTCCGGGTAAACGTCGATCACCTTCACCACCCAGTCGGCATCGGTGCCGGTCGTGCTGACGTAGAGTTCCACTTCAATCGGCCCAGCGATGGTAAGATCGTGCGTGAGTGGCGAGGTCTGGTAGACGAGGACATCGGGCCGCGCGGCGGCGAATCGCTGGTCGGCGGTCATGTACTCGCGTGGCATGCCGATGTCGATTCGGTTCATCGTTGGCACTGGCTTCGCGGGGTCGGAGGTGAACTCGTCCGCCTGGAGCGAAACCTCGGTGCCGCTCGTGGGCGGCGACGGAAGCGCCGCGCTCAGTTCGTTCTTGTGAAAGTAGAAGTGGGTCGCCTTCGCTGCCTTCGGCGGCCATGCGTCGAGTTTGCGCCAGACGTTCGTGCCCGTCTCGAAGACCCATGCCTTCGGACACTTGTTCTCGCCCTTCCCCTTGAGGTGATACTCGAAGAACGGGAACTCGATCCGTTCGCGGTAGTATTCGGATGTGTTGGCGTTGAACTGCACGTCGCCGAGATGGTCGCCCTTGCCGCCTGCCCAGCCACCGTGGACCCACGGCCCCATGACGAGTGTGTTATTCTTCGGCGGGTTGTTCGCCTCGGTCTTCTTGAAGACTTCCAGCGCTCCGAAAAGGTCTTCGGCGTCGAACCACCCTCCCACGGTGAGAACTGCTGGCTTCACGTTCTTGATGTGCCGGCGGATGTCGCGTACCTTCCAGAAGTCGTCGTAGTTGGGGTGGGCCATCACCTCATTCCAGAACGCGATCTCGCCCTTGTAGTATTTCGCGTCGGCATTCTTGATCGGTCCCATTTCGAGGAAGAACTTGTACCCATCGGGTGTGCCGTGTTCGAAGGGAGTGCGGCTGGACTTCTTCGTTGGCTCCGGCCGAGCCTTGCCGAAACCGTACATGAAGTTGAAGCAGTGCGGCAGGAAGAGACAGCCATTGTGGTGGAAGTCGTCGCCGATGAACCAGTCGGTGACTGGTGCCTGCGGCGAGACGGCCTTCACGGCCGGGTGCGCGTCGATCATGCCGCAGACGGTGTAGAAACCGGGGTACGAGATGCCCGTAATGCCCACCTTGCCGTTGTGCCCCTTCACGTTCTTAGTGAGCCATTCCACGGTGTCGTAGGTGTCGCTGCTTTCGTCAATCTCCTTTTCCTTCTTGGCGGCGTTGTGCGGGCGAACGTTTACGTAATCACCCTCGGACATCCAACGGCCGCGAACGTCCTGATAGGCGAAGATGTAGCCGCTTTGCGCGTAGAGCGTGCCAGGCCGGAGGTTCGATGGATAGCGATCCGCTCCGTATGGTCCGACGCTATACGGCGTGCGCACGAGCATGATGGGGTAAGTCCGCGAGTCGTCCTTCGGGACGTAGACTGCCGTGAAGAGCTTCGCGCCGTCGCGCATCGGGATGCGATACTCGTACTTCGTGTAGTGCGAGCGGATATAGTCTCTCGGTTCCCCGCCTGTCAGCGGCCGCGGAGTCGCGGGCTGGGCGAGAATGGCCGTTGGCGTGAGGAATGCAAGGGACAGCGGAATCAACCAGCGGAGCATGTGTCACCTGTGATGGGGGACCGGGTGTGGGAATCGTCGCTCGCGGAGGCTGCGTCGTCGTTATCGCGCGTCCTGCACTTGCAGATCGAGATCGCATCCCGCTGGGCGGTACAAAAACCCTCAAGTCGCGAATCCTAACGCGCCGCCGTGCCGGGTGAAAGGACGGGCTTTTCGACGTGGCAACTTTGAGAGACGCCGGGGACGACCAGAATCGTGTTGCGCGACTGAACCTTCCGTCGGCTCGCACTCGGGGCGTTGACGTTATCGGGATCGCCGTGTCCCTCAGCATCTTCACCGCGCTGGCGATGTACCATCTTGCGACTTACGCCCAGACGCCCACGTATGGAGTCGTCGCGGCGGTGTTCTGGCTCGCTCTCGTGATCTTCGTGGCCGGCGCCGCGTTGTACGTCCTGGGGCCGCGAGCCCTGTTCGCGGTACTCCTGGGTAGATTCTCTCTGCGGCACTTCGTAGAAGCGGAAGGTGAGGGCGGACGCATCGTGATTCGTTTCGGCTTCGAGCTGAATGCGTGCCGATACTGCAGGTTTCGTGTCGAGGGAGAGCAGCTTATCGCGGTCGAGATGGGCACCGGGCAGGCGACCGAACTGGCCCAGCGCGACATGGACGACTGGTCGGTGGCGTTGTGGTATCGCACCCAGCGCCGCTGGCATCGCTCCAGGCAGCCGCGCTATCATGATGATGAGGATGTATACATTGTCGGCGCGAGTGGGCCGAAGCAGGACACCGCGCAGTTCCTGGCGGTGTTCATTGCGTTTCTCCGCGCGGCGGGCGTCGAACTGCGTCCAGGCGAAGGAGAGAACGAATTCCTCGCGACCCCATCCGATTGATCACTCCATGTTCGCCCAGTCCTTCGGCTGGAGCCAGTAGTCGGTCAGTTCGGCTTCGGGTGTGCCTGGAGTGGGGTGATAGTCGTAGAGGTATCGCACCACTGGCGGCAGACTCATCAGGATGCTTTCCGTGCGGCCGTCGGTCTTCAGCCCGAACACGGTGCCGCGATCGTACACGAGATTGAACTCGACGTAGCGCCCGCGGCGCACCTCCTGGAAGAACCGTTGGTCTGGCGTATACGCCAGACCCTTGCGACGCTCCACGATGGGCAAGTACGCGGCGAGGAACGTGTCGGAGGCCGACTTCACGAACTCCCATGCCTGGTCGGTCGCATCCATGTAGTCGAAGAAGATGCCGCCGACGCCGCGGGCCTCGTTGCGGTGCTTCAGGAAGAAGTAATCGTCGCAGTCCTTTTTCATCTTCGCATGGCTGGCCACCGCTGGGTGGGCGTCGCACGTCTGCTTCCACGTTTTGTGGAAGTGGATCACATCTTCCTGAAAGGGGTAGTAGGGTGTCAGGTCGCCGCCGCCGCCGAACCACGCCTTCGAGCCGTGCGTGAGGAAGCGGAAGTTGGCGTGAACCGTGGGCACCAGCGGGCTACGTGGGTGAATCACCAGCGATACGCCTGCCGCAGTGAATGTCAGCCCGTCGCCGGGTATTTGTTTCGCGAACTCTGGTGTGAACTCGCCGTGAACCTCCGAGAAGTTCACGCCGCCCTTCTCAAATACCGCGCCGTCGCCGATCACGCGCGTGCGCCCACCGCCCCCGCCAGAGCGTGTCCAGGTGTCTTCCCGAAAGGTCGTGCCACCGTCGGCGCTCTCGAGGCCAGCGCAAATGCGGTCCTGCAGTTCGCGGAAGAACAGTACGGCTTTCTTGTGCATGGTGAGTATCTCCATCGCTGCGGATCGGCAGCAACAACTCGTTGAAAACCTACGCGCGTTCCTCGACCTCGGCAAACTTCGCGCGTATGATTGGCACGGCCACGTCTTCTCCGGGAGGTACGTCCATGCGATATGCCTTGAGCCTCATCGTCGCGGCTCTGCTTGCCACTCCTGCTGTTCGCGCGGCCGATCCGCCCATCACGTTTCAGATGCAACCGCTCGGCCGGTTGCTCAACGATGTTCGTACCGCCGCCGACATCGTTGGTGGGCCGGCTGGCGTGAAAGCATTCAACGAAGCTCTCAAGGACCAACTGGGGACAAAGGGCTTCGAGGGGTTGGACCTCACCAAACCCATCGTTGGGTATGTTGTGCTGGCACCGAAGGTCGAGGATATCGTCGGTGTGATCGCGTTCCCGATTAGCAATGAGAAAGACTTCCTCACTTTCTGCGATCGCTGGAACAAGGGCGAGAAGGCGAAGGATCTGGGCAAGGGCCTCTGGCAAGTGCCACCGCTCGGCCCGGAATTGAAGGGCCGGATGCGTTTCGCCAATGGTTACGCTTACGTTGCGGGCGGCAAGAACCCGGAACCGGCGCTGGACCCCAAGGCGATCGTTCAACCTGAGAAACTCCTCGATCCTGGCGAATCCGCAGCCTTTGCCGGCAAGCTCCACTTCGACCGAATCACACCCCAGGTCAAGGTCGCGCTCATCTCCCTGATGCTGGATGGAAAGAAGCAACTGGAGGAAGCACTCAAGGGCGAGGCCCAGGCCGAGATACTCAAACCGATCTTCTCCGATCTTGAGAAGCTCGCGCGGCGCTACTTGCTCTTTCTCGGTCAGGCTGAGAGCGCGACGCTGCGTCTGGCCCTCGATCCTGGCACGAGTGAGGTGATCACGGAAGCCATCCTCACGCCCAAACCAAACACGGAGCTGGCGAAACAGATTGCGGCCCGCAAGCCGGCAACGAACCGCTTTACCGGCCTTCTCACGGCCAATACGGTTGCGGGGTTCCATTACTCCGCGCCGCTGTTCGCCGAAGAGATTCGCAATGCCAGCGTGTCCCTGAGCGAGTACCAACTCAAAGAAAGCGTTGCGAACGCGCCTCCGGCAGCGAAGGCGACGGTGGAGGAGTTCTTCAAGGGCCAGATTCGAGCGACGAAGGCCGGCGATGGCGACATGCTCGTGGCGTTGCGCGGCCCGGACCAGAATGGCCACTGCAACGCGATCGCGGCCATATCGCTGTACACCGACGGCGCGCTGGAGAAGGCGTTCAAGAAGTTCATGAAGGACGATGCCACGCTGGCCGCATTCGGGGAGTTCAAGTGGGATGTGGCGAAGGAAGGGAAAGTGTCCATCCACACATTCAAGGTGGCCCCTGGCCTCATCCCGCCCTCATTCACACTCTTCGGCGATAATCTCACGGTCGCGTTCGCCTTCGCGCCGAAGGCCATCTACCTCGTGGTCGCTCCCGATCCGGTTGCAGTTATCAAGGAGGCTCTCACGGCCAGGCCAGCGGTTGCCCCGGCGCTGGATGTGCTACTCAACGCTGCGAAGCTCTGCAAGGT
Organism: uncultured Frigoriglobus sp.; assembly: GCA_964422915.1. Lineage (GTDB taxonomy): Bacteria > Planctomycetota > Planctomycetia > Gemmatales > Gemmataceae > Gemmata. The sequence goes on from CAYRDG010000004.1 coordinate 178,482, forward strand.
GGTCGAGAAAGTCGGCGGGAGTGCCCTCGATGTCGAAAAGGTGATCGGCAAGGAGGATAAACTTCGCTCTGCGGCGTCGATTCGCGTGGTGAGTGGGAAAGAACTGACGGTTCGAGTGGCGATTGGCCTGAAATTTCTGCCACGCGCCATCGCCTGGGGCACAATCGTCGAGGAACGCCGCGACTGATCCAGACGCGGTTACGCACGCTGCATCAGAATGGCGTGGGTGCGTGTCGCCGATGGCGGTCGAGTGCCAGGACTCCCACGAGTTCTTGCATTCGACCGCCATTGTTCATCAGGGCAACGGTCGCGGTTCAACACATCTTCAGCAACACTCCTGAATATTTGTGAACTAAAGTATACTATTAGTGATGAGGGCTGAGTTCCGCCTTGATGTGGCGGCAGGTACGTGTGTTGGGTCGGGAATGTCGCGGCTTGCCGTGTTCCCAGATTGCCCTAGACTCGGCATCCCGCCGCGGTTATACGCCCGTCGCAGACCTCGGGCTGCGTGTAGGGAGAAGCCGTGGCCGAAGAGAGCGAACTGGTTGTTGAGACGCACCACCTGACGAAGATCTACCAGAACCGGCAGATCGCGCTCAACGACGTTACGCTAACCATTGAACCCGGATGCGTGTTGGGGTTGCTCGGCCCCAACGGCGCAGGCAAAACCACATTCTTGCGGTTGATCCTCGGCCTTCACCGCGCCACAGCGGGCTGGGTGAAGGTCTTCAACCAGCGAATGACGCCTAACGCGGCCGACTTGCGCCGCCGCATCGGCTACATTCCCACGAATCCACAGTTTCCCAAGGGGATGACGCCGATCAGCTATCTCGATTACATCGCGCGGCTCTTCGGCTTGCCTGCCGATGTGCGCAAACCGAAGCTCGCGACACTGATTCGCGCGGTCGATCTACTGCCGCATTCAGGTGACTCCATCGCGCACTTCACCCCAGGCATGACCGCACGCCTGGCGGTTGCAGCAAGCCTCATCAACGAACCAGACCTGCTCATCTGGGATGAACCGACGCACGGGCTGGACATCGAGGCACGCCGCTCGATGCTCGAACTCATCAAGCGTCTCGCCGCGGAGAAGACTCTCATCATCAGCTCGCACAACCTCAGCGATGTGGATGAGGTGTGCAATCACGCCTGTGTGCTGAACAAGGGGCAGATGATCTTTCACGGCAGCCTGCAAGACCTGAAGGGCCGCATCCGCAAGAATCACTACGAGCTTGATCTCGATGGCGAGCAGAAGGCCATCACCAAGTCGCTGGCAGCGATTCGCGGAATGAAGGACGTGACGCATGCAGTGCTGCGCAGCCGTCGGCTGGAGGTGAAGCTCGGCGACGAGTCGCCCAACGTGCTCATTTTGGCGCAGCTCTTTCAGACACTCGCGGACCACAAGGTCTCGATCATCACAGTGCGCAGCGTCGGGATGCAGACGGAGCAGGCGTATCTCGATCTGGTGGAGAAGGAAGACGGCCGCGGGTTTGCCCGGCTGTATCACGCGGCAGAAGCGGCGTAGTGGCGAACGGTCGGCTCGCGACTGACTCGCAATCGCCTCGCCAGGAGACACATCATGGACGCGAGTCCCCCGGTCGTGACCGTTCGCTTCAACCGATTCCTGCCCTACTGGGCTGTCTTTCAGACCGACCTGCGGCAGACCGCACGCAGCTGGATGTATCGGCTCTGGGTGCTAATGGCCGTGCTGGCGTCGGCGGGTCTCCTGCTTTACCGCATGGGTCTGCACACGGAAGCGGGCATCTTCCAAAGCGCCGCGAGCCAGTGCGGCGAACTGTTCCGCTTGCTCGTGATCGGTAGCCTCGCGCTTGTTGTGGTACTGTCGGTGTCCGCGATCAGTTCCGAGCGCGGTACCGTGGCCGACTCGGTGCTGAGCCGTGGGATCAGCCGTTACCAGTACTTCCTGGCGAAGTGGCACGCGCGGATGGTCGTGGTGACGGCGACCTTCGCGGTGCTGTCACTCGCGGTGCTTGCCGCGAGCTACCTCCTGTTCAAGGACGATTCACAATCAGACCTGTCGTTAACCGGCGGGCTGGCGGCAGTACTCACGGTCGTCGCGGTGCTGGCGGTGATCGTGTCGTGGGGCGTGACCATCGGCGCGCTGAGCAGCGGCCCGATGCTCGGCATCACGGTATTCTGGCTGGTGCTGTACGGATCGGGCTTTCTGCTCTCACTGCTACCGGAGCCGTGGCCGTCGCCTGAGCGGCAACTGGCACGGCTCAAGTTCGTGCTTCAGGGTCAGTACAACTCCGCGATGCTGACGCAACTGCTGACGGGCTGCGGGCTGATGTGCCTCGTGGCGGCAGCGGTGGGGCTAATCAGCTTCGGCAAGCGTGACGTGTGAGCCGCGCAGAGGTTCGCCACGTGGCGGAATCTCCCCGGCATCACGATTCGTGTTCCACCAGTTCCATGCCGCGAGCACTCAGCGCTGCATCCTCCTTCAACAGTCCAGTCAGCGTGCGTTCGATGCTCGCGGAAATCTCGTCGAGCGGCAGGTGACTGAGGCTCGCGGTGCTGAACGGGCTTTGCAGTTCGGCTCCGATGCGGTCGAGCGACAGGAACGAGTATGCAACGAGCATCGTGACCAGTGGGATGATCCAGTCGGTGCCGACGCGGTGCAGCAGGGCGAAGGGGAGTGTGAGCAGGAAGAGGAAGATGAGGCGGCGGACCTTGATGGCGTAGACGCGGGGCAACGGCGTGCGAAGGATTCGTTCGCAGGCGCCGATATGGTCGATGAGGGTCGCGCGTTCGCGGTCGATCTGGATGAACGCGAAGCCGTCAAGACCGTGGCGATCGCGAGCTTCCCGGAGAAGTTCCGCCAGTTCGCGCGCCACACGCGCTGGTCCGTGAATCGGTGGTACGCCAGGGCCGAAGAGTGACGCCAGCGATTGCGGGAGTGGCTCGCCGCGCAACATGGCACACGAAGTGCGAGGGAAGGCAGCCGTCCAGCGCACCACGCAAGCTCGCCATTTCGGGTCGCGAGGTCCGTAGGCGAGAGCGGTGATCACGAGGTTACGTGTCTGATTGACAATTCCGCCCCAGAGCTTGCGGGCTTCCCACCACCGGTCGTAACCCGCATTCGTGCGGACGACCAGCAACAAGCCAAGTGCTGCGCCGGCAATCTCGTAGGGTGCGACGGCCAGTGCCAGCCCTACGCCGAAGTGCCGTTCGCTCCACTCAGCCGCCAGTGTGACGGCCGCCGCGAGCAGGCCGAAGATGGTTACCGACAGCGCCACATAGGGCGTTGCCGAGCCGCGCAGCGCGAACGCCTCGCGCCAGAATGTCGGTGTCGGCGGTATTCCCATCAATTCCTCCTTCAGATCGTTGGCATCGCCCGGGCGCGGGTCGGTTCCGCACGCGCTTTGTACTCTGCCAGCGGCACAAACTGCCCGCTCTCTGGATCGTAAGCGAACACTTCGCCAGTCTCGATCTTGTACACCCAACCATGCACATGCAGGTCGCCCTTCACCAGCCGCGCGGCCACCGCCGGCAGCGTCCGAAGGTTCTCCAGTTGCACCAGCACGTTCTCTTCCACGGCCGCAGTGACCAGCCGTTCGCCATCGAGGCTCTGATAGTTCTCTTCGATTATGCGCCGCGTTGTTTCGGCATGCGTCAGCCACGACCGTAGCGCCGGGAACCGCTCTACGAGTTCCGGCTTGAGCAGGCCGTGCATTGCCCCGCAGTGCGAGTGACCACAAACGATGATGTCCTTGACACCCAGACCCACAACGGCGAACTCGATGGTTGCCGCCTCGCCTCCGGCCGCGGCGCCATGTGGCGGCACGATGTTCCCGGCGTTACGCAGGATAAATAGATCGCCGGGTTGCGATTGCGTGAGCAAGTTCGGGTCGATGCGCGAATCGGAGCAGGTGATGAACAACGTCTCCGGGTTCTGCACATGAGCGAGTCGCTCGAAGAGTTCCTTCATCGGTCGAAACGCGCTGCACTGGAACTGATGGATTCCCGTGATGAGTTTCTGCACCGCGACACCTCCGGGGGGGAAATGAAAAAGACCGGGAGATGCCACGCTCGCGGGCACCTTCCGGCCTTGATCCGGCGGGCGTTGTTTCCCGTCCGGCGTATGCGCTCGGTTGTTCGTTCACCCGCTGGCCGGCGGCAGGCTGACGCCGTCCCCCGGCCCCCAAGTGGCGTAGAGAATCTTACGCGCGGCGCGACAGTGGTCAAGTGCCGCGGCCTGCTGCAACGGCTGTTCTTCAGCGTCGGGCATCGAGTGTGAAGAACATGGGCGGGCTGGTCATGGCGCCGCCTTTGTACATGATGCCCAGATACAGACCCGGAGCCACCTCGCGTATCTCATCGCGCACCGTTGGCCACAGCCGCGACCGAGAGTAATCGAGAATCAGTGCCGGGCGGCCATCGAGTATGCTATCACTAACGTACACTTCCGCAGGTATCATGCGGCCAACGCCAAAGAAGCGATTGATCATCGTGCCATCGTTGCGGAAGATCTTCCCCTGCCACATGAGCCGCGTGAAGCGGGCGTTGAGTACCGTGCGGCGAGAACCCGGATTCTTGATCGCGCGGCCCGGCAGAAACCCACTCGGTGTCGGTGCCGCCGGCGCGGCGTGAAACAGCGCGGTCAGTTCGGCCTGCGACATGCGCACGAGGTCGTTCATCGTCTGCGGCTGCGTGGCCGTATCGGCTTGCACCTGTTGCGTTGTGGCCAGCATACACGCCACAATCCCCACCATCGTTCCCATCATCCATTCTCCGCGCGAGGGCGATTCAACTTTCCCACGACATCGGTGCGTGGCCCCCAGTCCTTGCGCCAAACTGCTGCGGAAGGTGGTCGCGAGGCGAACCCGCTGCGCGCCGCCGGTATCATCGCGATAACCGGAATGCCGGCGAATGCGTTGCTCCACTGGAACGGCCGGTTTAGCATGTGAGGAGTGCTTTGCTCCCGCGTTCCAACCACTCATGCTGAAACCACTCGACTTTCTGGCTGGCATGTTCGCCTGCGTGCTGTGGTTCGTACCGCTGCTCGCTGACGACAGGAAGCCTGACGCGAAACTCCCACGCGCGGCGGAAGGGAAGATCGACTTCGACACAGACGTGAAGCCGATCCTCGCCGCGCATTGTGTGAAGTGCCACGGCCCCGCGAAGCAGAAGGGCGGGCTGCGGCTCGATACGCGCGAACACACACTGACCGGTGGCAACACCGGCATGGCGATTGTTGTTGGGAAGAGCGCCGAGAGCCGGTTGATTCACGCGGTCGCGTGGAGCAATCCCGATCTCGCGATGCCGCCGAAGGAAGCCGACAAGCTCTCCGCCATTCAGGTGGGCAAGCTCCGAGCGTGGATCGATCAGGGTGCGAAGTGGGGCAGCGCGATTGCTGCGCACCAGGGGGTGAGGTCGAATCATTGGTCGTTCCAGCCAATCCTGCGCCCGAAGTTGCCCACACTCACGCCTCAACGCGCGGCGAGTATCAATCCCATCGACCGCTTCGTCTTCGCACGGCTGGAGAAGGAAAGACTCACGCCCGGCAAGGAAGCCGACCGGGCGACTCTCATACGCCGCGTGTCATTCGACCTGACTGGTCTGCCACCCACGCCGGAGGAAGTCGATGCGTTTCTCACAGACCGCTCGCCCAGCGCGTACGAAAAGGTGGTGGATCGGTTGCTCGCCAGCCCACACTATGGCGAACGTTGGGCACGCCACTGGCTCGACGCGGCACGCTATGCCGATAGCGATGGCTACGAGAAGGACACTGGCCGCCCGTTCGCGTGGCGTTATCGCGACTGGGTGATCCATGCGCTGAACGCAGACATGCCGTTCGTCCAGTTCACCATCGAACAACTCGCCGGTGATCTGCTCCCCGGCGCGACAACGGAACAGAAGATCGCGACGGGCTTCCATCGCAATACACTGACCAACAAGGAAGGCGGCGTCGATCAGGAAGAGTTCCGCGTCGCGGCGGTGATCGACCGCGTGAGTACCACAAGTCAGGTATGGCTCGGCCTCACGATGGGCTGCGCGCAGTGCCACGACCACAAGTACGATCCGATCTCGCAACGCGAGTTCTACCAACTCTTCGCATTCTTCAATTCCGATCGCGAAGTGAACATCGACGCCCCGTTACCGGGTGAGAGCGAACGCCTGCGGCAGAGTCGGGTCGCGTTCCTGAACAAGAGGGCGAACCTGCAAGCAGCGGTTGATGAGGCGAAGGCGAAGAAACTACCTGCGGCCGAGCGGAAGAAACGCGAGGCGGCGCTTGCGGCTCATGCGAAGAAAGCTCCATCCGGTACGAAGGCGCGGACCCTTTCGCTTGGCCCCACGCGACCGACGCACGTTCTGATACGCGGCGATTTCCTCCGACCAGGTGTCGAGGTGAAGCCCGGCGTTCCTGGCGTGCTGCCGCAGGCCAGGAGTTCGAGCACGCGGCTGGACCTGGCAAAGTGGATCGTCGCACCCGATAACCCACTGACGGCGCGCGTCACTGTGAACTGGGTGTGGTCGAAGTTCTTCGGCCGCGGCATCGTGGCGACACCAGAAGACTTCGGGACTCAGGGCGAAAAACCGAGCCACCCGGCGCTTCTGGACTGGCTGGCGAGCGAGTTCATCTCACCGACCCAGAGTCGGACCGGTGCGTGGTCACTCAAGCGGCTTCACAAACTCATCGTGATGAGTGCAGCGTACAAACGGTCGTCCGTATCGAGTCCCGAACTGTTGAAGCGCGATCCGCTCAATATATTGCTCGCGCGCCAGCTGCGAATGCGTCTCGAAGCCGAGCTTCTGCGCGACAACGCACTGACCGTAAGCGGACTACTCAACCGCGAGGTGGGCGGCCCCTCCATCCGGCCGCCGCAACCGCCGGGCATCTCGGAGTTGACGTACGCTAACAGCGCGAAGTGGGCGGAATCGAAGGGGCCTGCGAAGTACAAGCGCGGCCTCTATATCTGGTTCCAACGCACCAGCCCGTACCCAATGCTGACGACGTTCGATTCACCCGATTCGAACGTCTGCGTTGTGCGGCGCGAGCGATCCAACACGCCGCTGCAAGCACTCACATTGCTCAATGATGCCGTGTTTGTGGAGGCCGCGCAGGCGCTGGGCCAGCGGGTGCTCACGGAGTCGAAGAGTGCGACCGACGCGGAGCGGCTCACACGCGCGTTCCGTCTCTGCCTCGGCCGCACGCCGCAGCCGGCCGAGTCGATGCGGCTGGTTACGCTGCTGGCGAAGTTCCGCAAACTGGTGAACACCGATCCTACCGGCGCGGCGAAGTTGCTCGGCAGCCACACGCCCGCGGGTGTGCCTGCGACCGAGGCGGCCGCGTGGGTGGCGCTGGCCCGCACGCTGATGAATCTGGACGAGTTCATGACACGCGAGTGAGCGAACATCATGCAAGAGCAATTCATCGCGTTCATTCAGAATCCGACGGCCGAGACGTTTCGTGCGATTCGCGATGGAGTGGTGAATCATCCGCGGTATGACGGCTACTCGCAGGATCTCAACGAGATGGACACGGCCTACCAGCAGAAGCGATATGGCGATGTGAAGGCCCGATTTGGTGAGGTGCAGCCGAACCTCTTGCTCAGCCCCGCGGCGCACCTGCTTCTGCATCTTGCGCTGCGTGACGAAGGCGACACGGAACGAGCCGACCTGGAGCGGTTTATCTGCTCGCGCTGCATCGACGGCATCCAGTCCACCGGCGACGGCTCGCGCGAACGGCCGTGGCTGGTGCTTCGCACCTCGGATGAATACGACGTGCTCAGTACACTCGGCAAGAAACTTGAGTTGCAGCATCTCGTTCACGAGAACGGGCGGAGCTTCGACAAGATGGCGGGTTCGGATGGCTCGGAGTTGTGGTTCGACATCACCGATATGTTTGCCGCTATGGTTCGCCGCATGAACGAGGAGAAGAAGCAATGATGCCGCTTCTTGCCCGGACGCTCGAGCAGACGCGCCGCGATTTCCTGGCGACCAGCGCCAACGGAGTTGGCCTGCTCGCGCTGGCGTCTCTGCTTCAGGGCGAGGGTGAACTTCATGCCGGGCAATCGAGTCCCCTCGCGCCAAAGAAACCACACTTCGCCCCGAAAGCGAAGAACTGCATCTGCATCTATCTCGAAGGCGCACCGAGTCAACTCGACCTGTTCGATCGTAAACCCAAGCTCAACGAGTTGCACGGCCAGAAACTCCCGGAATCGCTGACGAAGAACGTGCGTTTCGCTTTCCTCCAGAAAGCCACCGCAACCGTCCTGGGTTGTAACCGCAAGTGGAAGAAGCACGGACAGTGCGCGATGGAGCTATCCGATCTACTTCCGCATCTCGGTTCGGTTGCAGACGACATCTGCCTGATCCGTTCGATGCACACGGAGGCATTCAACCATCACCCTGGCCAGTTGCTGATGAACACCGGCAGCACGATGTTCGGCCGGCCGAGCATGGGGAGCTGGCTGACCTACGGACTTGGCAGTGAGGGAAAGAACCTGCCCGGCTACGTTGTGCTGAATGCCGGCCGCGGAACATCAGGCGGCGCATCGAACTGGGGGAGCGGCTTTCTGCCGAGCACGTTAGCGGGCGTCCTGTTCCGCAACACAGGCGAGCCTGTGCTGAACCTCAACAATCCGCCTGGCCTGTCGGCAGCGATGCAGGGCGCGACCATAGAAGCCGTGCGCGACCTCAACGGCATCCGCCACGCGACCGTGGGCGATCCGGAGATCAACTCACGCGTGTCGGCGTATGAACTGGCCGCGCGAATGCAGTCGGCCGCTCCGGAGTTGATTGACCTGACGAAAGAGGATCGGAAAACGCTCGACGCGTACGGCATCGACCGCAAGGAGCCAGACATTCAGGCCCACCGTGGCGGCGGGCGAGGGCAGTTCCGAAAGTTCGCCACCAATTGCCTGCTCGCTCGCAGGCTCGTCGAACGTGGTGTCCGCTTCGTGTCGCTCATGCACGCCTCCTGGGATCATCACTCGAACCTCGATGTCGAACTCCCTTTCAATTGTCAGATGGCCGACCAGCCAGTCGCGGCACTCATCATGGACCTGAAACGCCGCGGCCTTCTGGACGAAACGCTGGTACTGTGGCTCAGCGAGTTCGGGCGGACGCCGCTGGGTGAGAACCGCAAGGGTCGCCCCGGGGTGACGGGGCGCGACCACCACCCATTCTGCTTCTCTGTGTGGGCCGCGGGCGGCGGCATCAAGGGCGGTCACGTGGTCGGCAAGACCGACGATATCGGCTGGAGCGTGGTCGAAGATGCGATTCACATCAACGACCTACACGCGACCGTCCTGCACCTGTTCGGTTTCGATCACCTGAAACTGACGTACAGGTATCAGGGCCGCGACTTCCGTCTCACAGACGTGGCCGGCAAGGTGGTGAAGAATCTGCTGGCGTGATGGCGATCCGTACCAGAGGCACGTCACCCTGCAAGGCGGTTCATTTGCTTGCGGAAAGCGAAACTGGGCCACTACTTCTTCTTCTCCGCCACCCACGTTTCTTGCGGCGGGCGCTTCTCGTGGTGGTCAGTAGCATCCTGGTATGCCTTTGCGACTGCCAATAACCGACTCTCGTCGAATAGATGGCCTGTGAACGTCAAAGCTGTTGGTGTGCCGTTCTTGCGGAAACCGTTGGGCAGGCAAAGGGTCGGGTGGCCGGTCAGGTTCGCAATGGCGAGGTCATTGCCGCCAGCGTAGAGGTCTACATCTTCCATTGCCTTCGTCATCTCTTGCATCAAGAGTGTGCGGGCACGCTGCGCCTGGAGATAATCGACCCCAGTAACGAACCGGCCGCGCCGGAAGGTGTTTGGCCAGTAGCCTAGCCCGTCCTTCACACCCGCGCGTGTGATGTCGTCGAAGGCCGTCGCTGTCTCCACGTCGAGGACGATACGGATGATCTGGTCTGCGGTTGCGCGCGGCAGTTTGATCGGGATGAGTTTCACACCCAGACCCGTCAGTACCTTCTTGTCGGCCTCGGACAGAGGAGCATCTTCGATCACCCCGACCTTCAGTTCCTTGAGGTTCACCTTTGCGGGCCAGTGGAAGGGGTGGTCGTGCGCCGCTGCGTCCTTTCCGTCGAAGCCGTGGATCGCGCCAAACACCAGAGCGCAGTCTTCCGCACAGCGACACATCGGACCGAGCTTGTCGAGCGACCAGCAGAGCGTCATGCAACCGTGCCGACTGACGCGGCCGAACGTGGGGCGCAGCCCAGTCACGCCGCAGCGCGTGCTTGGCGAAACGATGCTCCCATGAGTTTCGCTCCCCAACCCGAAGCCGACCAAACCGGCCGCAACAGCACTCGCTGTGCCGGCAGATGAGCCACTGCTCCCCTGCTTCAAGTTCCACGGATTGCGAGTCTTGCCGCCGAACCACACATCGCCATTCGCCAGCGCACCGAGTGTCGATTTGCATGCCAACACTGCGCCGGCGTCGTCCAGTCGCGCGGCCACCGTCGCCTTCTCCTTGAGCTCCTGGTTCTTGAAGTGCCCCGCGCCCCAGGTAGTCTTGTATCCGGGATAAGCGATGAGATCCTTCGCGGCCCAGGGTATGCCGTGCAGCGGCCCGCGGTAGCTTCCAGCGGCAATCTCCTTGTCGGCTGCCTTCGCTTGCTTCAGTGCGAGTTCGTCCGTTAGTGTGATGACGCACAAGAGCGCCGGATTGTATTTCTTCAGTCGCTCGAGGTAGAGCTTTGTGAGTTCGAGGGAAGAAATCTGCTTGGTGGAGATCAGGTCTGCGAGCGTGTGCAGTGGGAGGAACGCGAGGTCGTCGGCCGATTCAGGCTTCTTCGCGTTCTTGACTGGCTTCGACAACACCTTCCTGCGAGCTTCTTTCGTTGACTGGTTCCATGGCTGTGGGTTGAAGACGAGTGCCGGCGGCACCGTGTTCCCGAGCTTCAGCTTGTTGAATGTCTCCACCGACTGCCGTATGCGGTTGAGCGCGGACGCGACCGATCGTCGCTCGGCATCCGTGAGCGCGATCCCGGCCACCCACTCCGCGTTCTTCACCATCTCGGCTGTGATCGGCTCAGGTGCAGTGTCGGCGGCACTGGCAGCCAGCGCACGGTGGAACGTCTCATTCCCGACCCCCAACGCCGCGACTGCAGCGAGCAAGTCTCTGCGCGATACGGACATGGTGAATGATCCTGCAATGGATGGGATGCGGTGTGCAGAACGCGATTCTACTTCAGCCATGTGGCGGCAACGAGTAAGAAACGCGCGCGAACGGGCGTGAACGATGCGAGATGCAGTGAGAATTATGCCGTGGAACGCACGGTCGCCATCCAGTGCAGTGCCTTTTCCAGCGATTCCATCGGTAACCCGATCACATTGCTAATACTCCCCTCCTCCACTGTGAGGTATGGATCGTTCGGCAGCTCGATAGCGTATGCGCCGCTGCAACCTTCCCACTTCCGGGTCTTCAAGTAATCATCAATTTCGGAGTCTGAAAGCAATTTCATCCGTACGAGGCTGCGTTCCTGCCAGCAGAATTGCCAGTTGTCGGGACGTAGCCAGATGCAGACACCAGTCCAGAGTTCGTGAACCGTGCCCGATAGCGAGCGAATGATGCGCCGGGCATCGGCCTCGTTTTCAGGCTTGCCAATCACCTTGCCGTCGAGCCAGCCAACCGTGTCGGCAGCGATGATCAGGGCGTCGTCGACATGTGGCGCGACAGCGGCCGCCTTGAGCCAGGCCAGTTCACCCACATAGTGCCGGCAGTCACCCAGGCGTGCCTCGGTTGGTTCATCGATGTTCGACGGCATCACATCGAAGGAGTACCCGGCCTGTTGCATGAGCCAGCGCCGGCCATGCGAGCCGCTTGCGAGGATCAGGCGGAAAGGGAGTTGCGTTGCCACGAATCCAGTGCCTCCGCGAACTTCGGCCAGAGTCGGTCGGGGGTGAGTTCCGACATGCAGATCATGTTACCGCATCGCTTCAGATAACTGCCGGCGCAGGGAACGGATGTTTCCACGCAACCGGCCGCGAGTGTGTAGGGACCGTGCAGCGCCACCTTTGTGCAAAGATACGGTGCCACGCACGCCCGTCCCAGCGCCGCAGCGAGGTGCAACGGTCCGGTGTCGTTGGCAAGCATCACGTCGGCCAGCGACAACACAGCGGCCAGTTGTGGGAGGGACGTTTGGCCCGTGAGATCGAGTGATGGCCCTGGCAGGCCGGCGATCACTTCTTGCGAAGCCCTGGTATCGTCTCGAGCGCCCACGAACACCGCAGAGCCGCCGAATGCGCCATGCGCTCGGCGGAGAAGTTCCGCGAAGTGCGGCGGCGGCCAGCGTTTCGTTACCCACTTCGCGCCGACGGCCACCGCGACCAGCGGCCTTGGTAGCGCAGCGAGATCACGGCGCGCAGTCTCGACGGCATCCTGCTGGAGCGGCACGCGGAAGCGTTTGGGCAAGTGCCCAACGCCGAACGCTTCAGCCACACGCCACATGCGATCCACAGCATGCGCTCCGTCGCGCGGCGGGCACTTCAGCTTGTGCGTGTAGGCGTGCCGGGCCCCCTCGCGCGCTGTAGCAAAGCCCACCCGCCGTGTCGCTCCAGTCAGCAAAGTCATGACGCCGCTGCGGAGCAACCCTTGAATGTCAATGACCAGATCGAACCGTCGTCGGCGCAATTCGGATGCGAAGGAGAACGCTGTACGGATGCCGGGAATGCCCTTCAGCGCGCCTCGGTCGAAGGGGAGTGTTTCCGTGAGGTCCGGGTGCCCGGACAGAAGCGGCTCGAATGAGCGATTCACAACCCAAGTGATACGTGCGTGAGGGAAGCGTGTGCGAAGCGCGCTGAGCACCGGCAGCGAATGGACGATGTCGCCCAGCGCGCTTGGCTTGATGATCGCGATGCGTTGCGCCTCCACCCGCTCCAGCGACATACGGAGTCCTTCCCCAAGAATCGGCCACCGGCCGCTCACGCCTCCCGGTGGCCGCGAATCCTCGTCACCAGTATCGCAACGACTCCGAGCGTGAGCACAGCCGCGAGATATGGAAGTGTGCGCGAGGATTCCGCCTTGAACAAGACCAGTCCGAGGAACGGCCCCAGGATGCGACCCAGCGACGCGAACGCTTGGTTCACGCCCATCACCTCGCCCTGTCGCGCTGGATCGGCACGCTTGGAGACCAGCGCCGACACCGACGGATTCACAAATGCGAAGCCGATCACTGCGATCGAGATGGCGATGTAAAAGCTCGTCTTCAGCGCGGAAAGATGCTGTGTTCCATCAGGCGAGTGCGCGATGAAGGCAACCAGTGCCAGAGCCGCAAGCCCGGCGACCATCATACCAACACCGCCAGTGAGAAGCGGAACCTCCGATCGCTTCCTCGCGAAGCCGCGATATGAGCCGCCGGCGAACGTGAGTACCGCGCCCACAAACGCGAAGACGAGGAAGTTATCGCGGTTGTTCATTCCGAATACTTCCTGCGTGAACAGCGCGAGTGTCGCCTCGAAGTTCGCAAACGCGAAGATCGCCAGGAAGTACGTCAGTACCAGCATGCCCACGGCTGGCATCTTCAGTACATCAATCGTTCGGGTGATGCTGAAGAACTCCTTGCCGGCCGTGTGTTCCGGGTTGCGTGTCTCCTTGAAAATGACAACCGCAATGATGAGCGCCATCGCGGAGAGAATCGAGGCGATTGCTCCCACGCCCCACGGTTCCTGGTCGAACACCTCCAGCCCGAAGTAGGCGATGAGCGGCCCGAGCGTGAACCCTGCACCGAAGGCGATACCGATGAGCGCCATCCCCTTCGCGCGTTTCTCCAGCGTCGTGCAGTCGGCGATCACTGCTGCCGCGGTGCCCACGCTTGCGCCAGCGATGCCCGCACCGATCCGCGAGAGGAACATCAGCGCCAGTGCCAGTTCGGCCTGTGTACCAGGGAGTGAAACGGCAAACCCGTAGAGTGCGTAGAACACGACCGAACCGAGCAGACTGATGAGCAGCACGGGTCTGCGACCGATGCGGTCGGAGATTCGGCCCCACATGGGACTGAAGACGAACTGCATCAGCGAGAAGACTGAGAACAACACGCCGAGCAGCGCACCACTGACCACGTCCGTGAGCTTCAGGTGATTGAGATACGGCTCCGCCTGGCGCGGCATGACCGGCAGCACGATGCCGAAGCCGAGCAAGTCGATGAACACGACCAGCCAGACGATGAGCAATGCGGAGCGTTTGGGCGAACCGGGTGTTGCGGTCGGTTGATGAGCCGTGGTCGGCGATGCGTCGTTCATGCCATGACATTATGACCCGCCGCGACGCCCGCACAGTCCGCCCTTGCTGTGTGGGGTTGTCGTGCTCATTTGCTGGGAGAGGTTCTCCGAGCGGATATGTATTCGCCCGTATACTAATATGGGTGATGACTGCTTACCAGTCAAGTCGATCGCACAGGAAATGTCGCGTGATTGTGGATGCACGCCGGGCGACTGCCGCTTCTACACACGCACGCCGGGTCTTCTGCGGAGTTGCCGTGCGGTTGCGGTGGTGAGGGAATTGTCGCTGAGCGAACACGAGGCGAGTTGCGGCAGTACCGTACGGTCGGTGAGTAGCTCCGGGCTGCTTGTCAGGCTGTTGCCGCTCAGATCGAGTTGAATCAGACCGCGGAGCGTGGGTGACCGGAGGAGGGACTTGATCGGGGTGTCCGTGAGACTGCATTCGCTCAGTTCCAGCCGGGTGAGCGAGGCGAACTTCGGATCTGCAAGCCGGCGTGCGGCCTTCGGGCCGATCATTCGCCTGCTGAGATTGAGATGACGTAAGTCGGGCATTTTGAGCCGTGCGAGGAAGCGGTCGAAGTTATCCGGGGAAGGTATGTCGAACAGGAAGGAGCCGGCGATCTGCAAGGATCGGAGGCCGCGAAGGGTGGGATTGGCCGCAAGCGAGGCGAGGCCGCCTGCCCCGATGAGGTTGTTCGAGAGATCGAGGTGACGGATCGCATTGAAGCGCGCGGCCGCAATCGCCTTCACGTCGCCTGGCCCGATAATGTTCCCGGAGAAATCGAGTACACGCAAAGAGTCTCGCCACGACGCGGCCGCGAAGGCCGCCCCGATTCCTGGTCCGGCGGCGCAATTCCGCGCCTTCAGTACGCGAAGCGAGAAACCATTCGCGCTGGCGAGTGCTTCCACACGCGATTCGCCCAATTCGCCATCTGTCAGTCGGAGTTCTGCCAGTGCCGGGAATGAGTCTGTTCGCGCAAGTGTCCGCCACGACTTAATAGTGAAGCTATTCCGGCTGAGATCGAGCGTGTGCAGCCGTCGCATCGCGGGCAGCTGCGCGAGTGCCTCGAATGTCTCGCTGGTGAGGCCGTCTTCCAGCATCAGTTTGCGCAGCCGCCGGAACCACGCAGCCCCGGCGAGCGCGCGCAATCCGGCTGGAGAGAGCATGTTGGTGTCGGGCGAGAACCATTCCAGTTCGTCCCAATGCCCGCAGGCCAGTGCCTCGCAGCCCATGTCGCCAATCGGGAACGCCAGACTTAGCCCGCGGAGGTTTCGCAAGTGGCGGCAGTTCGCCAGCAACCGTGCGGCCTCGTCGGCCTCTGTCGCACTGACAGCCAGTTGCACGGTCAGTTCCGTCAGCCCGGCCAGCACGCGCTGCTTCAGGAGTGTGGCCAGTTGTGCGACAGTGAGGCCGCCGACCACCAGCCAGCGTGTCGGGATCGCCTCGAACGCGCGCCCGATCGCGGAGGCCAGCACGCGGATCGCGCGTGTGCCCGATCGTTCGCAGCCATCGTATGTGAGGAAGCGTGGGTAGCCGCGGTGCGTCTGCCACCACCAGTGGGTGCCGCCCTCAACGGACAGACCGCCGGGAAACGCCAGCCGTGGCCCAGGAACGTGCGCGGTGAGCCAGAGACGTAGTTCCTCGTCCCGGTCGAGTAGTTCGGCGTAGTCGTTGTCGGTTGGTTCAGCGGCTGCAAGCCGGCACTGCACGCGCAGGAATTCGGCTTCCTCGGCGCGGCCGTTTTCCTCCAGCCAGTCTGCGTAAACGACACGCGGCGTATCGTCGCCGGGGTGTCGGACGATTGTCTTGAGCAGCGCGTCGGCATCGTTCATGGAGGAAAATGATACACGACCCGGAACCTTGGTGAGAGGCTGGTCTGCTGGGTTGCACACCATGCGCGTCGTGGTTGCGGACGGATTGTCGGGAGTAGTTCGATTCTGGCAGAGTGTGTTCTGCGCTCGCAGCGTTGCGAAGTGCGGGTGCGTGACTCGCACTTCTGGCATTACTCTTATCCCATCAGCTTGCGGAAATCCTCGAAGAGATAGCTGCTGTCGTGTGGACCTGCGGCGGCCTCGGGGTGATACTGCACACTGAACAGCGGCAATCGCGTGTGGCGAAGACCTTCCAGCGTGTTGTCGTTGAGGTTGATGTGCGTGGGCTGAACATCCTTCGGCAGCGTGGCCACATCGACAGCGAAGCCGTGATTCTGGGTAGTGATCTCGATCTGCCTCGTTACCTCATTGCGGACGGGCTGGTTCGCGCCGCGGTGACCGAACTTCAGCTTGAACGTCCGTGCCCCCAGCGCTAGCCCGATCAGTTGATGACCCAGACAGATGCCGAAGATCGGCTTCGTTCCGATGAGTTGCTTCACGGTGTTGATGGCATACCCAACCGCAGCCGGATCGCCTGGGCCATTGGAAAGGAAGATGCCGTCCGGGTTGTGCGACAGCACCTCATCGGCGCTCGCGGTGCCAGGAACAACGGTCACGTCGCAGCCCACCTGTGTGAGGCAGCGGAGGATGTTCCACTTCATGCCGTAGTCGATGGCGACAACGCGCTTGGTCGCCGCGCGGAACGGCATGACGTGCTCGGCGAACGCCCCGAAGCCCTGCCCCCAGTGGAACGCCTTCTGCGGTACTACCTGCTTCACCAGGTCGCGCCCTTCCATGCCCGGAAATGCTCGCGCCTTCTTCACCAGTGAAACATCGTCGAGGTCGGTCGTGGAGAGGACGCCATTCATCGCGCCGCGAACACGCAATCGCCGCACGAGTGCGCGGGTGTCGATGCCTTCGATACCGACAACGTTGCTGGCTTTCAGGTAGGTGTCGAGGTCGCGGTCGGAGCGAAAGTTGCTCGGTACGCGTGTCAGTTCGCGCACGACAAACCCTGCGACCTGCACGCCGCGGGATTCCTCGTCTTCCTTCGTGGTGCCGTAATTGCCGATGAGAGGATACGTCATCGTGACGATCTGTCCCGTATACGATGGATCGGTGAGGACTTCCTGGTAGCCCGTCATCGAGGTGTTGAAGACCACTTCGCCGAGCGTCTCGCCGCTCGCGCCAAAGCCGCGGCCGGTGAACACGGTGCCGTCCGCCAGAGCCAGTTTCGCGTGCATGAAAGGTAGTTCGCCTCGTCTCGGAAAATCTGCGCAAACTAGATGCATCATACGGATGGAACGCTGCATCGGATATGATGAGAGGAACGAATCAGACCCTCGATTCCACCAGAGGTCGTGAAAACCCTGGTGGACACGATGCGAGAACGCGAATCATGCCACCTCTCGACCGCCGCAAGTTCTTCGGCTCGGCTGCGGCGCTGTCGCTATCTGCGGCCTCGTATGCGAACGTCTCAGGCAGCAACGAGCGCGTGCGGGTTGCGTTCCTCGGCTGCGGCGGGCGCGCGCAGGCGCACATCGACCTCATCACACGCTTCGCGAAGGAAGGGAAGCCGGTTGTGGCCGTTGGCGTGTGCGATGTGTGGGACGGCCTGGAGGATGAGTACGAGATTACCTTCGGCGGAAAGGTCACGCGCCGGCGCTACGCCCAGGGGCTGTATCCTTCCGCGCGAAAGTGCGGCCACGACCGTGCCGACAGGCACAGCGTGACGAAGGACTATCGCGTCTTGCTCGACAGGCCCGACGTGGACGCCGTGTGCATCGGCACCCCGGACCACTGGCACGGCCGAATGACGCTGGATGCGCTCGCCGCAGGCAAGGATGTGTTCGTCGAGAAGCCGATGACGCGTACGGCGGACGAAGCCATTGCTGTCGTGGATGCGTGGAAGCACTCCGGGCGCGTGATGACCGTTGGCGTGCAGGCGATGGCGGATGCGGTGTGGGTGCGAGCATTCGATGCGATTCGTACAGGCACTATCGGCCACATCGCGCACGCGCAAACGGGTTTCTTCCGCAACGACATCCGCGGGCAGTGGCGCTTCTACCGGCTCGCCAAACAGATGACGCCCCGAACGGTCGACTGGGACCTGTTCCTGGGCCATCAGTTTGAATGCGCAGGTGCCCGCATCGGCCCGGTGCCGCGCGAGATGCCATTCGATCGCGCCAGCTTCGCCCAGTGGCGCTGCCTGTGGCCCTTCAGCGGCGGCCCTTTTACCGATATGCTCGCCCACCACGTCACGCGGATGACCGCGGCGATGGGCGTGCGATTCCCGGCGCGCGTGGCGGCCGGCGGCGGGCTGTACGTCGAATACGACGGGCGCGATGTGCCAGATGTGGGAACGGTTGTCGCTGATTACGAGGAAGGGTGTCAACTGGTTGTCACGGCAACCACGCTCAGTGGCTATCCGATGGAGGAAGTGATTCGCGGCCGATTGGGGGCGCTCAAGTTCGTGAAGGGCGGCTTCCAGTTGTTCAAGGACGACCCGACACGCGGGGCCAGCTTCCCATCGCGACTGGAGCAGTCACCGGAGCCAGCGTCGTTCGTCGCGGTCGAACCGCCACGCAACGACACCGAGTCCCTCTGGGAGAACTTCCTCGACTGTGTACGATCGCACCGGCAAAGCACATTCAGCCCACCCGACCTGGGCGCGGTGGCCGTGGCAACAGCCACGATGGCGGTCCAGAGTTACCGCACGGGTCAGGCTCAGTTCTGGGATCGTGAGAAACGTGCAATCGTGGCCGCCGATTCCACTTGGGCCGAGCGCGGAGAGAAACGGAGCAAGGCACGCGCGAAACCGAATCAGATCTTCGGCTGGAGTGGCGGCGAGAGCGGCAGTGTGCAGCCACCTCCGCATCAGTCGCTCGCCGGTCCGTGGGTGAACGGGAAAGACCCGGCGAGCTGACAGCTTTCATGGCCGATGCGGAGGATCACTTCCCGGCACGCTGATCGGCAGACGGCTTTGGTGCTGGAAGGTTCAGCGACCCGACCGCGGTATCGGCCTTGCCAAGCAGATCCTTCAGGTTCTTGCGAAACGCCTCGTACTGCACCTGGAGTGCATCGCGTTCCGCAACGCGCGTCTTTACCTCACCCTTGAGCGATTCGGCCTGCGCGCGGGTCCGCTCCAGTTCCTTCTGGATGCGAGCCTGCTGTTCCTCTGCGTAAACGAGTTTCTTGCGGAACTGATCGCGAGCCGCCGCCGCTGCCCGGTAGTCTTCTTCCAGTTGCTTCACTTTCGTGCTGTGTCCGCTGGTATCCGCCACTGCAGCGCTGCCTGGCCCCTTCGCGCAGCCATAGACACCAAGAAGAAGAACCAGAATGAAACCGATCGCTTTGAGTTGGCGCGGCATGTGAGAACCTCCTGTTGAGCCGGGGACGCGGCGGCGGCGCCCCGGAAGATATTGGCGGGCTTCTGGGAAATACCTGTCTTCTCTCGGCAGCCGCAATTGCCCCACTTCACGCAAATCTGCCAGATTCGCGGACCGGCAAGGTTGCCCCAGGTTCCGATGTGGGAGATTGGGGGAGTTGTAGCGAGGCTCATTCCTCCGCGGTGCCGTGGAAGAGGCCGAGGTAGCTGTGGTAACGCCGCAACGTGATGAGTCGGCGGGCCACGGCGTCTTTCACGGCGCACTTCTTTTCGTGAGTATGCGTGCAGTCCGGGAAGCCACACAGCGGCACAAGTGGCCGAAACTCCGGGAAGTACCCTTCCATTTCTTCTGGCCGTGCATCCCAGAGTTGCAGTTGTCGTACACCGGGCGTATCGACCACCCAACCGCCGAAGTTCAGCTTGATGAGTTGTGCATAAGTCGTTGTGTGCCGCCCCTTCTGATTCACTTCACTCACGCTCCGTACCGCCAGGGCCAGGTCGGGTTGCACCGTATTCAGCAGCGAAGTCTTCCCGACGCCCGATTGTCCGGAGAAGACTGTTGAACGCCCGCGGAGTTGCTCGCGAAGTCGGTCGATGCCGAAGCCCGTTCGGGCACTGCATAACAACACAGGTACGCCGAGCTGTGAATGAAGTCCAATGAGTGGTTGAAGTTCTGCTGTATCGGTCAGGTCGCTCTTGTTGAGGCAGAGTACGGGTTTCAACCCACCCTGTTGAGCCGCGGCGAGATAGCGATCGATCAGATGCGGCTTGAGGTCCGGTTCCACCAGAGACATCACGATGAGTAACTGGTCGACGTTGGCAACCAGCACATGCTCGCGGCGTCGGCTGGCGCGTGTCAGGACGCCGTGACGCGGCTCGACGCGTTCGATCATCCCTTCCAGAACGGGCAGCGTCGCATTCGTCGCGGGCAAGGGAGAATCGCCTTCCGCGCGCGCCGCGTCCGACTGCCGGCCCTTCACGGCGGGACGAATCCATACCACATCGCCCGTGGTGACAACGCTACGCTCGTCGGTGGCGAGGCTCTTGAGCAAACGGCGGACGGCACAGTGGAAAGTCCGACCGTCGTCGGTTTCTACGATCGACACGAGGCCGTGAACGCGAATCACCCGCCCCCGGAGATGTTCTTCAGGGTTAGTGGCAGGCATCGCCGAACCAGCTTCCGACTCGTTCTGCACGACGGTCCGGTAGCGCGACAAACTCCCCTTCGCCTTGACGCGCTCGCTGGTGTGAGCATCCTCGGCGCGCGCGTCGCCGTCCTGGAACGCGCGTGTCAGATCGTTGTCGCGTGGCGGTTTCTCACGGTTCTTCCGAAGCTCGACACGAACCTTCTTCTTCTTGCTCATGATGGTATTTTACCAGAGTGGCAGGCACACGCCGTGCGCCAATTTCCGGCCGCTTGACACGCCTCGTGCAACCGCCGACACTACACGCACCTCACAGGAGCCTTTTCATGCGACTCGCGCTTCCAGTCGCTGCAGTTCTCACGCTGCCAGCGTTCGCCGCCGCTGCCGATGTCTCCATCGCTGTCGGCAACGACACACTCACGTTCAAGTCCGGTTCGCAGGTGGTCGCGAAATATGCGTTCGGGCCGAAGGTGGCCAAGCCGTATCTCTATCCAGTGCTCGCGCCCAACGGCGTTCCGCTGACGCGAGGCTATCCCATCGAGAAAGCACCTGGCGATGCGACCACCGACCACATTCACCAGAAGTCGGTCTGGTTTTGCCACGGCGACGTGATTCCTGAAGGCATTGAGTTGAAGACAAAGTCGACGAATAAGGCCGACAAGGGGGTTGACTTCTGGAGTGAGGCGAAGGGGAAAGATGGCACGCCTCGCCACGGCACGATCAAGTGCGTGAAGGCCGGCAAGCCGATGCGAAGTGGGAAGAATCACATCCGGATTGTGACGGAAAACGAGTGGATCACCCCGGACGGCGTGAAGATCCTCGATGAGACGCGCGTGATTCACTTCCTCGACCTGCCCGAGGGGCGGTTGTTCGCGTTTGATATCACACTGAAGGCAACGGCGTGCCCGATCACATTTGGCGATACGAAGGAAGGGTCGTTCGGCATCCGAGTTAACGATGCGTTCCGCCCCAGTCAGAAAACGGGCGCAACGGTGACCACCGCCGAAGGGAAGATCGTCAAGCCTCCTGTGAGAGACAACCTGTCGATCTGGGGGCACCCGGCGGCGTGGATCGACTATTCCGCCAACTTTCAGGGCAAAGAAGCCGGTATCGCGGTGTTCGATCACCCCAGTAACCCGCCGGCATCGTGGCACGTTCGGGCCTACGGGCTTAATGCCGCCAACCCCTTCGGTCGCGCACACAGTGGTTTCCCCTCGCAGGAGGGGAAGCAGGAACTTTACCGGATCCCAAAGGGTGGCGAATTGAAGCTGAAGTATGCGGTTTACGCACACAACGGCGACGCGAAGGCGGGCAAAGTGGCCGAGGTGTTCGCAGAGTTCAAGAAGTGATGATTTCTCCGAGTGAGATACATCCGAGAGGGAGAATCACACTCGTGAGATTCTCCCTCTCTCGGTTCGTGATCGCTGAAGCCTCTAGCGAGGCACCATCAGCGTGAAGGGCGGCACGAAGGCTTGCAGCGCCGTCATGAGGCCAACAATGCACGCCAGTAGGAGACTATGCCGGATCACCGATTTGAAGATGTCGGCTTCTTTGCCCACCTGATTCGTCCCGGCAGTCGCGACACAAATACTCTGCGCATCAATCATCTTTCCCATCACGCCGCCGGTGCTGTTCGCAGTGCAGATGAGCACCTGGGCCTGATCGAGCGTCAAGTTGCTCATCGCGCCGGTGTGGTGCACGTTCCACACCTCCGTGGCCGTGATCTTTTGAAGGCTGCCGAAGAGCGCGTTACTCCCGGCATCGGTGCCCGTGAGGAACACGCCGAGCCAGCCGAGCATCGCCGCGAAGAACGGATACAGCACGCCCGTCTCGGCGAATGCTACGCCCAGTGTTGCGTCCATGCCCGCGTACTTCGTGACATAGCTTAGACCCAGCATGAAGCCGATCGTCGGGATCGGTATTCGCATCTGGTAAACCGTCTTGCGGAAGACGCGAACGACCTGCCCGCCCGACATGCGGAACAGCAGCATCGAGACGAATGCCGCGAAGATCACAGGCGTGCCAGGAGCGGTGAACCAGGTGAACTTGAACGTCGCCGACTCCGTTTCGCGGACCTTTCTGCCGCGTGCCCCTTCCTGCACGCGCACTTCCTTGCCTTCGGGAGTCAGGAACTCGTCCGGCGCGCCGCCGGGCATCGGGGTGATTCCCTCCGGTGCGAGTTTCTGCAACTCGTAGGCGCGTTCAACCTGGTCGTCGAGTGTCGGCACCGGCACAGAGTACATCGAATCGACCAGCCCGAGGTGAATCGGCCCCAGCCGACTCTCGCGCTCGCGCACAAATCCTGAGACCACAAGGAACGCGGCCATGATGAGCCACGGTGACCATGCCAGCATCACGCGGCCAGTGGTGAGCGGAGGTTCGCCCTCGGGCAGCGGCGTGATTGCGGCGCCCAGTTCTTCCACCTCCTCACGTGCATGCTCGGCCACCGGATCGTGGGGAATCTCGGCGGGCTTCGCAGACGAGATCGGCCCCAGCGGCCCGAGATCGGAGCTTTTGAGTATCTCGCGCGGCTTCCAGACAAACTTGAGAAATAGCGCAAGCACGGCCATTGATAATAGTGAACCACAAATATCTGTTAGCGGCCAGATTGGCGGCAATCCATAGGCATGCGCAGTCGCAAAGAAAAACTGTGACAGTGCGAATGATCCGCCGCCAACCAGCAAGGCCGGCCATATCTGGAGCGTCTGTCGCCACGTACACATTGTCTTGACCATATAGAGCGGTACGAGACATGAGAGAAACGGGAGCTGGTGGCCGCACATGATGCTAATCTTGTCGGCGGGCACACCACTGGAGCCGGCAAGTGTCAGTACTGGCACACCAAGGCCGCCATAGCAGACAGGCGATGTGTTGGCGATGAGGCAGATGACCGCAGCACGGAACGGCGGCATCCCCAGGCCCACGAGCATCGCCCCGCAAATCGCCACCGGCGAGCCGGCCCCGGCCGCGCCTTCCATGAACGCCCCGAAACAGAAGCCGATCAGTACCGCCTGCACGCGGCCATCACCACTGAGAGCGCCTATGGAGCGGCGGATGACGTTGAACTGCCCGGTCTCGACCGTGACGTTGTAGAGGAGCATGGCCGCGAACACGGTCCAGCCGATGGGTAACAGACCGAAGACCACGCCGTGCGCGAACGACCATCCCGCCATTTCCACGGGCATCTTGTAGACGAACGTGGCAAGCAAGATGGCGACGGCCGCACCTGCGGCACCGGCCCAGCTTGCCAGCCAGCGCCGGCCAACCAGCAAGTAAAAGAGAACCAGTACCGGAAGCCCGGCAACGAGCGTGGAAGCGACGCGGTTACCCAGCGGGTTCAGGTCCTGCACGTAGGCGAACAGCATGGAAGAAACCTTTGGCAGCGAGAAAATCCGTCCGCGATGCTACCGCACTGGCGTGCGCGGTGCCACGGAATCCGCCCGCAATTTGCGACCAGGGGTGGCAGGGAAAGCATGGGGAGCAGGATAAGGCAGAAAAGGAATATGGGCAGGGGCGGAAACACAAGGCGCGGTCGCGGTTGTTCCAGAAATCGCCGCCTCCGAGCTGAGCGGCGATTGCACGCACAGCCGATACCGGCTCAAGTGTGCGTGCTTTGCGTCAATCTTGCGAGATTTTCAGGAGGTCGCCCACGTCGGATTGAGTTCAGATGAGATCAGGTGAGATGATCACTTTCTCAGCCGCCAGTCTGTAAGCTACACATCAATTCCATATCACCCGGCTGTCTTCACCAGTTCGAACAACCCGCACAACCCCGAACAATTCGCCAGGCCGGAAATTACCACTCAGTTTCACGATTTTTCGCGCCTTGCCGGTCCTAGTTTGCTTTCCCATTTTGCACGGCGCGGTCATATCTATCACAAGCACACTGTGTCCCACTGCCATGATCAGCGGCGATACGGACGGTCGCGATGGCAATGGCGGGGTGCTTGACTTCCCGGAGCAGTGAGGGTCACCAAATGAGTTTTCAGAGGATCAAAGTGTATCTCATGACGGCCGCGTGTATCGGCCTGATGGGAGTGGTGGCAGGCGACGCCCACGCATTTGCGGGCAAGTTGTTCAACAAGGGTGGCGACTGCTGCCCGCAGCCGTGCGCCAGCGCTGCGCCGTGCGGCGACCCGTGTGCCGACCCCTGCGCCAAGACCGGCCTCCGCGGGCTGTTCAGCCGGCTCGGCAATCGTGGCAGCAACTGCTGCCCGACACCCTGTGGTCCTGCGGCACCTGCCGTGCCTGCCGTTCCCGCGGCACAGACCACACAGAAGGTCAAGGTTACGGAGTGGGTGCCGACATACGTCGAAGAGACGGTGACGGTGATGAAGCCCACCAGCGTCACGGAGAACTACACGGCCTATCGGTACGAGTGCGTGCCGACCCAGGTTACCTGCCAGGTCACCGTCAACAAGATGGTTACCGAAACGGTGATGCAGAACCGCTGCGTGACGGAGCGCGTCCCCGTTCAGAAGACGGTGACCTGCTACGAGCGCAAGCCGGTGCAGAAGACCGTCACCGTGATGCAGCGCGTTCCGGTCCAGAAGACCGTGACCTGCAACAAGACGGTGTGGAAGAGCGTGATGGTCACCGAGATGCGCTCCAAGACCGTCACCCACAAGGTGAAGGTGCCGTATTGCGAGACGAAGGGGCCGAGCGTTCGTGACCGCCTCAGGGCGATCTGCGATCCGTGCTACACCCCGTGCCCGCGGACGGTCAGCGGCTGCCGCACCGAACGCTGCAAGGAAACGGTGTGCTGCCCCGTGACGCGGTGCAAGAAGGTTGCCGAGTGCGTGCCTGTGACCAAGACGGTTTGCACCTACGAGTGCGTGCCTGTGACCAAGACGGTTTGCGCCTACGAGTGCGTGCCTGTTCAGAAGACTGTCACGGCTTACGAGTGCGTGACCAAGAACGTGCAGGTTCCTTGCACCCGCACCCGCTGCGTGCCGACGGTCGAGAACGTGACCAAGACCGTCAACGTTCGCAAGTGCGTCCCCTACCAGGCGACCCGCCAGGTGACCAAGTGCGTGGCGACCCAGCAGAAGGTCAAGGTCTGCAAGATGGTGTCCCGCGTGGTTGAGAAGGACGTGGTGGTTGGCAACGCTTGCGGCAACGCCTGCGACAGCGGTTGCGCCAAGGCCGGGCTGCTGAGCCGGCTCAAGAGCGGCATCGGCTCTCGCCTGCACCGCAGCAACAGCTGCGGCGGCTGCTGCGGCACTCCCGCGGTGGCAGGTGCAGCGGCTGGCTGCTGCCACTAAGCAAACCCTGAAGTCTGACTGACCGGGCAACCCGTTCCGCCCGGTTGAGTCTCCCCCGCCCAGGCCCCCTCACCTGGGCGGGGCTTTTTTGTTTTCCGGTGCCGCTTATCGTTTCTGAGGCTCTCCGCCCGTCTGCATTCACTTCTGGTATACTGCACGTCAGCCTCTCCCGGAGACGCGCATGGGCCGCCGAATGATTCTCACTGCCGCTGTCGTACTGTCTGCCGCGGCGCCGGCCTTTGCACAGCTCGATGCCGAATCTAAGCAGCCGTATCAATGGCGTGTCGTGATCTCCTCGCGGCCGCACCCACTGATCACGCCCAGTTTCCGCGAGCGACTCAAGCGTGAGATCCTCGCTGCGCTGCAAACCGGCCTCGGCTCGCTCGGAACGGTGGAAGTAATCGACCTCGCTAACGCCGAGCTGATCCGCAAACCGCTCTGGCAACAGTTTGAGGACAAGGGCTTCGCCGCGCTCGACGCTCCGCGCGACCTCACAGGAACCAAGACTCATTTCCTCCGTATCGAATACCGTGACGGCAGGTTCTACCTTCAGTCGCGGCAATACGACGGCTTCACCGGGCTATCGTCGCCGCTGGTGCGCTCCGAGGTGGTCCGCGCGCCGGCGCAGGTCGGTCGCGCTGCGGGGCTGATGCTCGATCGCGATTTCGGCCTGGTCGGTACCGTCGAGCCGAATCCCGCCAAGCCGGACGAGGCGAAGGTGCTGCTTCGCAGTGCAGCGTTGGGAGCGGTGTCGAAGCACGTCAAGGCGGGCGACGTATTCGCCCTCGCGGCCGTGCGGAAAACGAACCGCCCGGCGCCTGCGCCGGCTCGTACTGCAACGGGCAAAATTATCACACCCACATCAGTCGGCGCACCCGCGATGGGCCTCACTTCGACACCGCGCGAGTTCACCTTTCTGAAGGTTGTCGACGTGCAGCCGGATGGTTCGCTCCGCTGCACGGTTCTGACGCGCTATCAGAATGCGATGCCCACCACGGGTGGAATCGTCGGTTACCGCTGTATGAAACTCGGCACGGTGAAGGCCCCGGTCGCGATCCGACTTGTGGGTAGCGATGGGACCGTCTACAAGACAGCCTCGCGCGTGACGGTGCGGGCGAGCGACTCTGGCTTCCCGGCACCTGGAACCGCTGATGCGAAGGATGTGTGCAATGTCGACCCACGGACCGCGCAGTTCCGTTCGCAGCGAGCGCTCGCAGGCGTCGCATGCGTAACCGTGGCTCTGGGGCCAACGCAGGCCAAGCAGTTCCCGGTGCCGATCCTCAGCAACGCTCCCATCACAATCCCCTTCGACATCGACCCGGCGAAGGAGGAGCGGGCCGTCTTCGAGCGCGCGGTGCTCTCGCTCGCTTCCGCGGCGGCCGATGCCCGTGCGGGGCAGACAGTCTGCTTTGATGCCGTTGCCAAGGAAATTGAGAAACAGAAGAACAGTGCGGCGCTGGAACGCGCGGCGGCCGGCTACCGCAACGCCGAAGCATCGTCCAAGAGCCTGGGCGACGAACTCTCCCGCCTCAAGGAACAGCAGGACAAGTCGCCGGCCATGGCGCCGATTCTGGCAAAGATCGAGCAGAATCTGACGGCTCTTCAGCAGTACAACGCCCAGCTCAAGAAACACGTCGACAAGATCGCGGAGGTGGTGAAACTGGAGAATGACCCGTCGCGGGCAGCGAAGCAGGTAGCGGCGGAGTCGATTAACGCCCGCATCGCGATTCACCTCAGCAGTGGTGAAGTGGATCAGGCACTGGCCGCGTACGATCAACTGGCCGCGCTGCTCCCGGACAACCCGCAGGTCAAGACGCAACGCGACAAGCTCAAGGACGAGTGGAAGGTAAAGAACGACGCGCACCAGAAGGCTCGCGACTACTTGCTCAAGACGTGGCCGGCGGTCGCGAGCATTCCCGACTTCAAGGAGAGCCTGCCGCAACTTCGCGCCGCGGTGGATGTGTGCAAGAAGAACGGTGATAAGTGGGCCTTCCGCAAACTGCTCGCGATCTTCGGCGTCGCCGGGCAGAAGCTCAACGATCTCGCCGCCGCGCTCGACCCGGCCAGCGATGTCGACCGCAAACTCGCAGCCGATGCCCAGAGTGCCGGGAAGGTCCTCGCGGCGATGGAA
Organism: uncultured Frigoriglobus sp.; assembly: GCA_964422915.1. Lineage (GTDB taxonomy): Bacteria > Planctomycetota > Planctomycetia > Gemmatales > Gemmataceae > Gemmata. The sequence continues at coordinate 206,476 of CAYRDG010000004.1, forward strand.
CTGGAGATTCGCGGCTTCGTGGGTGGTGAGTAAACGGCCGCCGCGCAGCCGCTGGAGTCAACGAATCGGCCGTTTCCCCTTTCTCGAACACGGTCGGTGTCGTCGAGGAAAATCCACACGTTGATGGCTCGCAGGATTCGACACACGACCACATATCGGGTAGCCTGACGGCCGTAGAGCGGCCTGCGGCTTTCGCGCGAATCCTGCGCGGAGCATCGGCCCCCCTTTCCCACCTTCCCGGTCGAGGCTCACATGTCGTTCTTCACTCGTATTCTGGCTGTCGGACTGCTCATCGGCCTCGCTCCGCAACTTCTGGCTGCCGATCCACCGCGACTGCCGCACGATAACCTGCTCCTGTATCACGACAAGGACGGGAAGTCACAACCCGTCAAGTCGGTCGCTGACTGGGAGAAGCGACGGGCGGAGATCGTTCGTGGCATGGAATCTGTGATGGGGAAACTCCCCGGCGACGAGAAGCGTGTTCCCCTCGACATGAAGGTGGAGGAGAAGTTCGATGGCGGTACGTATGTGCGGTATCTCATCAGCTATGTGAGCGAGCCGAAATGCCGGACAACCGCCTATCTGTTGGTTCCAAAGGATGTACTTGCCGGGAAGCGGAAATCGCCCGCGGTGTTATGTCTGCACGGCACGAACAACGTGGTCGGCCACGGCACGGTGGTCGGTTTGGGGAAAGGGCCGAATCGCAGCTACGCACTCGAACTCGCACAGCGGGGATACGTCACGCTCGCGCCAAGCTATCCGCTACTTGCGAAGTACCAGCCGGACATCAAGGCGCGGGGCTGGCAAAGCGGCACGTTGAAGGCTGTCTGGGATAACATGCGCGGGCTGGATCTGCTGGAGTCGCTGCCATACGTGGAGAAGAAATTCGGAGTCGTCGGTCACTCACTCGGCGGGCACAATTCGGTGTTTACGGCAGTGTTTGAGCCACGAATCCTGGCAGTCGTTTCCAGTTGCGGCCTCGATTCCTTCTCCGATTACTACCGGGGCGACCCAAAGAACTGGGTGGTGGAACGGGGTTGGTGCCAGACACGCTACATGCCGAAACTCGCGGCATTCAAGGGGAAACTGGACACGATCCCGTTCGACTTCCACGAGATGATCGGCGCCCTCGCCCCTCGCCCCGTACTCATCATCGCGCCGAAACGCGACAGCAACTTCCGCGCAGACAGTGTGGACCGGATCGCAAAGGCGGCGCAGGCGGTTTACCAACTCCATCGCAAGCCGGAGGCCCTGCGGGTTCTGCATCCCGATTGCCCACACGACTTCCCACCTGACATGAAGCAGGAAGCATACAAGCTCTTCGATGCGGTGCTGTTGGGGAAGAAGTGATTCCTACCTGGTCTCCGAAGATCCTGCAAACGTCTTCCACGCACAGGAGGAACCATGATCGCAGCATCATTCCACTGGCGAATGCACGGTGCGCTGCTTGTTGCCGTGGCGATTGTGAGCCAGATTGCGACGCGCGATGCCTGCGCCCGCGATCCGTATACCACGTCGAAAGCCTACACCTACAAGACCGTCGGCACGTTGCCGATCCGGGCCACCGTGTATCGCCTTCCCGGCGATGATGTGCGGCCTGTCGTTGTCTGGATTCATGGCGGCGGACTCATCACAGGTGGTCGCGGTGGCCCAGTTCTCGCTCAACGCAAACGCTACCTCGACACAGGTCATGTCATCGTCTCGATTGATTACCGCCTCGCACCGGAAACGAAGCTTCCGCACATCATCGAAGACCTACACGACTCGATTCAGTGGGTTCGTACCAAAGGCCCCGTCCTCTTCAAAATCGACCCGAAGCGCCTCGCAGTGATCGGTCATTCCGCGGGCGGCTACCTCGCACTCATGGCCGGCTTCGCCGTCGAACCGCCGCCGCAAGCACTCATCGCCTTCTACGGCTACGGCGATGTCGATGGTGATTGGTACGCCAGGCCGAGTGCGTTTCACCGCAAGACGCGACCGTTGCTCACCAGGGAGCAAGCAACCAGGGCCATTGGCGCGAAGGAGACCACCAATGGCGGCATAAAGGGTCGGGGCGATTTCTACACGTATTGCCGACAGAACGGACTGTGGCCGCGTGAAGTTGTTGGCTTCGACCCGCAGACGCAGCCACGTGAATTCAACCGGTTCTGCCCAGTTCGGAATGTGACAAAGAGCTACCCTCCGACCCTGCTCCTACATGGCGACAAGGATACCGACGTGCCTCACGCGCAATCGGTTGCCATGGCCGCGGAGCTGAAGCGAGTGGGCGTTGTCCACGAGTTCATCACGATCAAGGGTGGCGGTCATGGTTTCGATGGCAAAGGGATGAACGACGCGGATGTATCGGCGGCGTTCGACAGGATCGAGACTTTCCTCAAGAAGTATGTGGGGAAATAACTACGGCTCGGATCATTGAATCGCGCGATCTCAGACATGCTGCCGTGGCTCAAGGGATCCTGGCGCGAATCGCATTCTGCTGTACTACACTGACTCATAGACATGGATTGGTAATGGACGATCAAACTGTCGTTCGCGATAATAGCGAAGATTTCCGTCAAATGTCTGATCGTCTGCCGGAAATCCTGCCCGGGTTCGATCTGCTCAATGAAGTGGGTCGCGGTGGCATGGGCATTGTCTATCGCGCTCAGGACAAATCTCTGCGTCGCGAAGTAGCCGTGAAGGTTCTGAAAGTCGGGTACGTCTCCGATTCCGGCGCTGCTGTCCGATTCATCGAGGAGGCCCGCATCACGGGGCAACTTCAGCATCCCGGTATCCCGGCGGTGTATCAGGTTGGTACGCTGGCAAGCGGTCAGCCCTTCCTGGCCATGAAACTCATCAAGGGCGACACACTTGATGCCTTGTTGAAACAGAACGTCCGCATCGACCCGCTCTCCATATTCGAGGCGATCGCGCAGGCCGTGGGCTTTGCGCACGCCCACGGTGTGATTCACCGCGACTTGAAACCTGCAAATGTGATGGTTGGGAGTTTCGGCGAGGTCCAGGTCATGGATTGGGGACTGGCGAAAGTCCTCACGCCGGGGCGTGAATCGTCGCGAAACACAGTTGCAAGGAGTGCCGAAGTCTCAGCTTCAACCGTGATCAAGTCGCAGCACGATTCTGATGGAAGTGAGACACAGGTGGGGAGCGTGATGGGGACACCCGCTTACATGGCGCCAGAACAGGCGGCCGGGGAGATCGACAAGGTGGACGCTCGCTCCGACGTCTTCGGTCTGGGAGCAATCCTGTGCGTGATACTTACGGGTAAACCACCGTTTGGTGGTGATAGTATCGAAAGTGTGCGTCTGGCCGCGATGCGCGGCAACACAGAAGAAGCGTTCTCGCGACTCGACAGTAGCGGAGCCGATCCGGGTGTGGTGGCGTTGTGTAAGAACTGCCTGGCATTTGAGCCAGCGAATCGGCCGGCATCCGGGAATGAGGTGGCATCGGCAGTGGCAGAATTGCGTCGCGCAGCGGACGACCGCGCGCGGCAGGCAGAGCGCGACCGTCTAGCGGCAGAGGTGCGCGCGGCGGAGCAATCGAAGCGCCGGAGGGCCGTGCAGTGGGCCGCGGGGGTCGTGGTCGGGGTGCTCGCGTTGGGTGTGGTGGGCACTGGCATTGGGCTGTATCGCGCCGAACAGGCTCGCCGTGCGGCCGTGAAAGCCGAACGCGCGACGGAAGAGAAGCGGAAGGAAGCAGAGGCCGCGCGCGAGGCCGAGGAGACACAAAAGAAACTGGCACAGGCCAAGGAAGCGGAAGCGAACGCGGTAGTGAAGTTCTTCCAGGATCATGTATTTGCCGCAGGCCGACCCAGGGAACAGGACGGTGGTCAGGGCAGCACCCTTTCACTGCACAACGCCATCCTGTCTAGTCTGCCAGCACTGGACACTGCATTCCCCGATCAGCCACTGGTGGAAGCACGGCTCCGGCTAACGCTTGGCAATACGTTTTCTTATCTCGGAGAACCGAAACGCGCCTCACAGCAATATGAACTCGCCCTTAAACTCTTCACACGCTACCGTGGCCAAAAGCATGCGGACACGTTCGCGAGTATGAACAATCTGGCCAGCAGTTATTTCACACTCAATCGCCATGCTGAAGCACTGGCTCTGCGCGAAAAGGTCCTCAAGCTTCAGAAAGAAGTGCTGAAGCATGATGATCCCAATGTCCTTGCAACTATGAGTAGTCTGGCGAACAGCTACGCGGCAGCAAACCGCTTGGACGAGGCACTCAAGCTGCGAGAGGATGTGTTGAAGGCGCAAAAGCGTGTGCTGCCGCCAGGTCATCCAGACACTCTTGCAACGATGAACAATCTAGCTCTCAGTTACTTCAACATGAATCGGCAGGATGAAGCACTGAAGCTTCACGAAGAGATTTTGGAGTTGAGGAAACGGTTGTTAACGCCGGATCACCCGGACACGCTCAAAACCATGAACAACCTGGCTCTCAGTTATTTCGCCCAGAAACGCTATGCCGAAGCTCTCAAGTTGTACGAACAGGTTCTGACGGCGCGCAAGCGCGTGTTGCCGAAGGACCATCCGGACACGTTGAAAACCATGATGGGAGTCGCGTGGTCACTGCTCGAATTAAATCGCGGCGCCGAGGCGATTCCAGTGATCGACGAGTGCGTCAAACACTCAGTTGGGAAGGCCGTTCATCCTGGGTTGGTTCCGAGCATGGTCGATCTCCGATTGCGATACTATCTGAATACGACCAACCCGGCTGGCTGCCGGGCGACCGCCGAGTTATGGGAGGAACTCAACCGCACCGACGCGGCCAGCCTGTATGAGGCAGCCCGCCTCCGGTCGATTACCGCTACGGTGCAGTCTGCTGCTGGCGGCGCTGACGCGAAGCGACTCGCGAGCGAAGATGCGAACAAAGCGATGAACTGGTTGACGAAGGCTGTGGCCGCTGGCTACACGCAAGTCGCAACATTGAAGACGAACCCGTCATTTGCTGCGCTTCATAAGCGAGCCGACTTCAAGAAGTTGGTTGCAGAGCAGAAATAGGTCACCGTGTCCGGGATGATGGAAAAGCTGTTACTCAGGGGAGGACCAAAGGATGTTAAGGCGGATCTCAATCCTCGCGGCCATCCTGGGCTGCCTCGTCTGCGCCCGTGCGTCTGCGCCGCCGGGCCTCACTTCACCCACGCCTGCACGCTCGGTGGAGAATTTTCAGGCGAAACAGACGTTGAAGGTTGCATCGGTCCAGATGCGATCCAGTCGCATACTGGACGCGAATATCAAGAAAATGACAGGGTATCTCAAAGAATGCGCCAAGAAGGGAGTTGATGTTGTTCTCTTTCCGGAATGCGCACTCACAGGGTACTATGCTGATGTCATTCGCGGAAGTAAGCATGAACCGATTGAGAAGGCCATTCAATCTGTCGCCAACGCCTGCAAGCAATACAAGATCGCTGCCGTATTTGGCACACCAACTTGGCAAGGGAAGACACTCTATAACTCGGCAGTCATCATCAATTCGAAAGGCACCATTATTGAGAGATATCACAAGATTCAACTCGCGGAGGAGTGGCCGACTGGTGGTGATCACCTCTCTGTGTTCTATCTGAACGGCATTCCATGTTCGGTCATCATTTGTCACGATGAACGGTACCCGGAACTCATTCGGCTACCAGTGCTTGCGGGTGCGCGAGTGATCTTCTACACCTCGCACGAATCAGGGATTCGATATGAAAGCAAAGTCGAACCGTATCGCGCCCAGATTCAGGCCCGGGCCGTTGAGAATACCGTCTTCATCGCGCAAGCCAACGCGCCAGCGAATACGGATTCTACAGGCTCGCACGGACATAGCCGCTTGATTGCACCTGATGGTAATATCATCAAGGAAGCATCAATTTTTAAGGAAGATGTCCTGATCGGTGAGTTCAAAATCTCGCAGGCAACGGCGCGGAATGCTCGTCAAAGTATGTTGCGAGGTCCGTTCATCAAGTGGTACGAGGAAGGTGTGAAACAGGTGAAGATCATTCGTGACTGAAGATTCATCGTGACACCGTGGAGGTGCTGGCCATGATTTCATCATATCTGCCCATTTGTGTCTTCGTTCTGATGGGATCGCTCACGGTGGTACACGCCGCTGACAAACCGAATTTCACTGTCGGGACTGATTCTGCTGTCAAGTTTGGTGTTCACGATATCGTCCTGACGGGTACTAGCTCTCCATCCAATCCGTTTGACGTCGTTGCAACCGTCACGTTTACGCCACCGTCCGGTACGAGGCAGGCGAGGACGGTGGACGCTTTTTACGATGGTGGCGATGTTTGGCGGGCGCGTGTTTATGTCAGTGAGATCGGTAAGTGGAGTTGGTCTTCCACATGCAAGACCGACAGCGGACTGAATGGCAAGACGGGAGCCTTCACCGCCGGGGAATCGAAACTCCGTGGCCGCCTGCTACCGCACGCGAAGAACCCCCGACAGTGGATCACGGAGGATGGCCGCTGGTTTCTCAACGTAGTGGATACCGCGTACTTTTTGCTCAGCCCCAGAGACTCGCGTCGAGAAGAGATCCCAGAAGAGGATTTCCATGCCTATGTCCGCGACGCTGTGGATCATGGAATCACCTCGTTCTTTACCTCGTTGGCAAGCGGGAGTGGATCGACAACGAATGATGGGCCCTGGACGGATTCTTACTTCACGGACGCTAGTTGTACGCGGTTGCGAGTGAGCAACTTCCGTTTCTCAGATCAACGACTCCGCTGGCTTTTCGATCATCACCCCGATATCGGCATCGAGTTGATACTCTTCCCACGCGGCGCAGGGTATGCGGCAGATGAAACGTTCTGGAAGAAACTCTCAACTGTGCAGAAGGAACGCATCCTCCGTTATGTTATCGCACGTTATGCCGCATACCCTCAACTCTTTTGGCTCGTCGCCAACGACACACACTACGGCCCGCGCTTCCCCAACAACAATGCCTATGCTCGTGAAGTCGGCGCATATTTTCGGAAACATGACCCGTGGCGGCACTGTAAGCGTTCACAGGTCGGGGTAGCGTAGCGGGGCGAGTTTGGCTACGGTTCCT
>CAYRDG010000005.1:0-175357 GCA_964422915.1 uncultured Frigoriglobus sp.
GGCAAGATAGTCCGACGCCCCGGAACTTCCCACCCAAATACAAGACGCACACCCGATGAGGGTGGGTTCGCAGCATTTCGCTTGCTGCATGCGCCTGACTGGCGCATGATGGGGGAACCTGCCAACCCCGGGGTTTGTGCCCCGCTCGCCGGATGCTTTCATGCTTCGCGTTCTTGGAAACCCCAAGCGGCTCTGCACCGGTCCCACCCGCCGCGACCTCCTCACAGCCGGTGCGGCCCTCGGCCTCACGCTGCCAGCGGCATTGCGCGTGCAGGGACGAACGCCGCCCGCAAAGGCCGAGGTGGCCCGCGACAGGCACTTCGGTCGGGCGAAGGCGTGCATCCTCCTCTTCCTGTATGGCTCGCCCAGTCAGATTGAACTGGCCGACCAGAAGCCCGACGCGCCCGAGGAGATTCGCGGCGAGCTAGGCTCCATCAGGAGTTCACTGCCAGGCTGCGACGTGTGCGAACTTCTGCCACACACCAGCCGTGTGATGCACAACGTCACGGTTGTGCGCTCGGTCACGCACAAGTACCCCATCCACGGTGTGGCATATGCAACCACGTCGATTCCTGAAATCGACGTGGCGATGGAACTCAGCCCGCGCGACGGGAAGCACTGGCCGTTCATTGGCTCCGCGGTCGCGCATCTCGAGCAGCGGAAGAATCCCGCCAGCGCACGCAAGCCCGTCCCGGACAATATCGCGATGCCCTGGCCCTTCAGCAGCCAGCGCACCGGGGAGGTGCAACGCGCCGGCCCGTATCCTGCGTTCCTCGGCAATCAGTTCGCCCCGCACTATGCCTCCTTCCAGGGCAAGGCGACGGCAAAGATCACCAAGACACTCACCGACAGGACCATCGAGTTCGACGAACCCTACGCAGGCACCTCACCCGATTGCTACTTCTCACTCGGCGGCGGTGGGGCCGGCACGGCCGACCTCACCCTCGACCGGCTCAACACACGCAAGTCGCTGCTTGATCAGTTGGAAGACGCCCGACGTTCGCGCGATCAGATGACAACGCACGATCCGTTCCGCGATCTGGCGTATTCGCTCATCGGATCGCGCGCGGTGCGCGACGCTCTGGATGTGCGGCGCGAGTCGGCGAAGGTGCGTGAGAGCTACGGACACTTCCTCTTTGGTCAGAGTTGCCTCGCGGCGCGCCGCTTGGTGGAAGCCGGTAGCCGGTTTGTCACGGTCTTCTGGGACGAGTTCGGGCTGGCCGGTTCTGGATGGGATACACACTGGGAACACTACCCGCGGATGAAGAACGAATTGATGCCAGGCTTCGACCACGGCTTTTCCGGCCTCATCGCGGATCTCGATCAGCGCGGAATGCTCGACGAGACTCTGGTAATGGTCCTCAGTGAACACGGTCGTACACCGAAGATTAACAAGGCGAAGGGCGGCGGTCGCGACCACTGGGCGCAGGCGTACAGCGTGCTTCTGGCTGGCGGCGGCATCGCCCGCGGACGGGTGATCGGCAAGACGGACAAGATCGGTGGCACAGTCGCAGATCGGCCAGTCTCGCCGAAAGACCTGCTGGCGACCGCCTATCACCTCCTGGGCTTCGACCTCGAAACGATGATCGCCGAGAAGACCGGTCGTCCGGTTCCCATCGTCCCTGGCGGGCAAGTGCTCCGCGATGTGCTGGCATAGAGATCGACGCAACGCCCCTCAACTTCCTGGCAATACCCCAGGCGTGCCAGTACATTTGCAGTGCTCCGCTTCGCGACGATCGCGAAGCCGCGCGACTCAACACCAATTCCTTTCCTCCTCCGGTTGCTTTCTCATGCTCACTCGCAGCCTGTTTGCCACACTTGCGGCACTCGCGCTCGCCCCGGCCGCATTCGCACAGCCCGAAACGAACTACACACGCACCGAGGATGTGATCTACGGCCGCAAGTATGGCCTCGCGATGACAATGGATATCTTCGCACCGAAGGACAAGGCGAAAGCCAACGGTCGCGGCATCATCTGGTGTGTCTCAGGCGGATGGTTCTCCGGGAAGCCTGGCGGCATCGGGCCAGGGCAGGAGTTCGTCAACCGCGGCTACACGGTCTTCGCTGTCACACACGGCAGTCAGCCGAAATTCACCATCCCGGAGATCCTCGAAGACATGCACCGCGCCGTGCGCTTCATCAAGGCCAACGCCAAGAATTACAACATCGATCCCGACAAGCTCGGCATCACGGGCGGCTCGGCCGGTGGGCATCTCTCGTTGATGCAGGGTTGCGCCCCGAAGCCGGGTCAAGCGAAGTCGAAGGATGTGGTGGAGCGACAGTCGTCGAAGGTGGCCGCGGTGGCGTGCTTCTTCCCACCAACCGATACCCTCAACTATGGCAAACCCGGTAACATCGCGCTGGGTTTCGGTACGCTGAAGAACTTCCGCCCACCGTTCGACTTCAAGAAGATGGACCCGAACACTGGTACCTTCGAGCGGATCATCGACCCGGCCGAAGTGCTGAAGATTGCCAGGGATATTTCGCCAGTCTACCACGTCACGAAGGACGACGCGCCGGCGCTCATCATTCACGGCGACGCCGACACGCTCGTTCCGATTCAGCAGGCGGAACTCATCATCGCGAAGTTCAAGGAGTGCGGCGTGCCGTGCGAACTGGTGGTGCGCAAGGGAGCCGGACACGGCGGCCCTGCCTTCGGGAAGGACGGCAAGGTCATCGCCGACTGGTTCGACAAGTATCTGCTGGAGAAGAAGGAAATGAAGTAACTCGCACACGAGTTGCGGTGCCAGACACGACCCTGCCGATCGTGCCTGGCACCTCACCGGTTGGAGTTCTGGTGTTCGCCGACGCCAGGGCACTGTCTGGCCGATGGCAGGGATTGTTCCCACACGCTGCGCCAGCGGGTATCATTCGCTTTCCCGCCTCACTCACTCGCAGGAGCCTCTCTCATGCTCAGCCGTCGTCAATTCTTTGCTGCTTCCGCTGCTTCGACAGCACCGCTGGTGTTGTCGCGCCCGGCGGGCGCCGTCGCGGCCAGCGAGAAACTCGCCATCGGTTTCATCGGCATCGGAATGCAGGGTCGCTATCACCTCGGGAGTCTGTTGGGCCGCAAGGAAGTCGAAGTCGTTGCGCTCTGCGACGTGGTGAAGGAGCGACTCGACAACGCGAAGGGTACGGTCGAGAAACGTTACGCCGACCGCATCAAGTCGGGCGACTACAAGGGCGTGAAGCCTTACACCGACTTCCGCGAACTGCTCGCCCACAAGGGTCTCGATGCGGTGGTGATTGCCACGCCCGACCACTGGCACCACATCGTCTGCGTGCGCGCCGCCCGCGCGGGCAAGCACATCTATTGCGAAAAGCCACTGACGCATAATATCGCGGAAGGCCGGCAGATCGTTGATGAGACAGCGAAGGCCAGGATCATCTTCCAGACGGGCAGCCAGCAACGCAGCGAGTTCGGTGGTCACTTCCGCAAGGCGGTCGAGTATGTGTGGAACGGTCGCATCGGTAAGCTGAAGACGGTTCGGATCGGCGTCGGCGGGCCTTCAAAACCATGCGATCTCAAGGGCGAGGCGCTTCCCGCAGGGACCGACTGGGACTTCTGGCTCGGGCCAGCGCCCGACCGCGAGTACAGTTCCGTACTCTGCCCGAAGGGGATTCACCGCCACTACCCCGCATGGCGGAACTATCGCGAGTACGCCGGCGGCTCGCTGGCCGACATGGGTGCGCACCACTTCGACATCGCGCAGTGGGCAATGGGTACCGACCGCAGCGGTCCGGTCGAAGTCATTCCGCCCAAGAACCCGCAGACGGGCCGCGGACTGCGGTTCGTTTACGCGAGTGGCGTCGTGATGATTCACGATGAGTTCGAGAAGGGGAAAGACGGTAAGGACATCCGCGCCGACTGCGTGTTCGAGGGAACTGACGGCATGATTCTCGTCAGTCGCAGTGGTATCCGAAGCCTGCCGGACGCGATTCTGAAAGAGCCAATCCGCACGAGTGAGAAGCACGTTTACCCCAGCACCAACCATCACACCAACTGGCTGGAGTGCATCCGCAGTGGCAAGGAGACGATCTGCCCGCCAGAGGTGGGTCACCGCTCCGCGAGCATCTGCCACCTGGGGAATATCGGCTACCGACTTGGTCGCAAGCTGAAGTGGAATCCGACGAAGGAAGTCTTCGACGACACGAGCGCCAACAAGGAACTGTCGCGCGAGCCGCGCGCGAAGTGGAAGCTGTAAGCGGGAACGTCCGGACGCGGGCAGGCGATAGAGCCTTGCCCGCGTCTGAGGGACTCTGTTGCTGTCTCATCCACATTTCATCCAGAATCTTCCGGCCAGCTCGCGAGTGCCATTCTCACACATCTCTGCGCGACACTCTGCCAGATTTGCGTTGCGATTCAACGACTTGTGACACGAGCCGCGCAGGTTCATTCGTTCCTCTCATTCTTTCATCTTTGGTGTCCGGGTACGCCCGCCTCGGACTTCACTACCTCCTCATCGGCGCAGTGTTAGATACGTGCCAGCAGGGTGTAACTCCTTATGCCCAGCGCGCTGACACTGAGATTCCGATGGACGTTGCACACTTCGACCGATTCTTCGTACTCGCTGCCGCGGGGCTTGGCCTCATGCTGGCAGGCGGTGTGAATCTCGTTCTGGGTGCCGGAGGGCGGCGCGCCTGGTTGCGAGTGCCGCTCACCGCGGCGCTGGCTGGCGCGATCGTCGCCGTGATGGCAGCCTTCTCAGGCGAGGAGTTGGCGACACGGACCGCAGGCATCCTTGCGGCCGTGCTGCTGACGGCGTTCCTCGTTGGTTCCGACAAACTATCGCACTGGGTCGCGACTGCGGGCGGCTTCCTCCGTCGACCGGCGCCGCGCTGGGCGGTTGTGGCACTCGGTGGGCTTGTGGTGCTGTTCGGATCGGGTCTTGCATTTGATGTGGAGGACCAGTCGCGCGCGGAGCAGGCGTTGCAGGACCTCGATCTGGAAGCCGGCCGCAGCCCCACGCGACCAAGCGAAAGCGGGTGTGCCGCAGCCGAGCTCGGGACGCCAGTCATCCTGAAGGAACCGCTCCAACTGCGTGATCCCAAGTTTCTGGGGGGGCTGGAAGCGAAGGTTCTGCTCTCCAGCGGCCACGCGACCAAGGTCGTGCGTCGCGGTGCGGCTGCCGATCATTCCAACTGCCACGGCTGGGTCTTCACCGGCGGGAAATTCCTCCTGTCGCCTGACGATGTGGAACAGATTCTGAAGGACAACGGCTATCAAGCGGTGCAGGAACCGCGTGTGGGCGACCTCGTGGTGTACCGGCAGGTGGGTCTGGTGGCGCACACGGCGGTGGTGCGATATGTCACGGAGGGGCAACCTGTGATCGTGGAAGGGAAGTGGGGCGCGATGGGTGTCTTCCTGCACCCGGCGGAAGAGTCGTGCTATGGCACGGAGTATACGTTCCACCGCAGCGTGCGAGCCGGCCACTTGCTCGTGGGTCTGGGCGGCAGCCCGACCCCTGGCGTTGTGCAACCGATGGCCGCCGAGTAATCGCCACGCCCCTGATCGCTCCTTGAAGTCAGCATGCACATCCTGTGCGCATGCTGACTTCGTGGCATACGGACGCAGAGGGAGTCGCTCCATCACATTTCGTTAGCAGGAGCGATACCGGACGGATTTCCACCAGGGCCAGGGTGTCGGCCTCCATCATTCCGATCTTGTAACGCAATCAGCAGGTCTCTATTCGCTAATAATTCGTCGATCATCATAATTATCATACCGTCGGTCTGTTCGGTCAATTTTTGGCTTCCACCAGCGAACATCTCCGGTTGGCACACGGGCGCCTACAATCTCGGCGTCCGTCTCTCATTCCACCGAAGGAGTCCCGCATGTACCGCGTCGTCCTGCTCGCGGGAGGATTTGCCATGATCTCTCCCGCGCTGGCCTCTGCTGAACTGCCACCCCTGATCCCGCGCGATGTCCTCTTCGGGAACCCCGACAAGGCCGGACCGCAGATCTCGCCCGACGGCAAGCACATTGCCTATCTCGCCCCGGATGATCGCAACGTGCTGCAGGTCTGGGTGCGACCCGTCGACAAGGCGGATGCAAAGAAGATCACCAGCGACGAGAAGCGTGGTATCCGCCAGTACTTCTGGGCACAGGACAACAAGCACCTGCTCTACCTGCAAGACAAGGGCGGGAACGAGAACTTTCACCTCTTCGCCGCAGATCTCGCCACCGGCAAGACACGCGAACTCACGCCCTTTGAGGGTGTCCGCGTTCAGGGGATCGAGACGGACCACAAGCATCCCGACACGATCCTCGTCGGCATGAACAAGCGGAACAAGCAAGTGTTCGACATGTACCGGCTCACGCTTTCCAGCGGCGAGGAGAAGCTCGATACGGAGAACCCCGGCAACGTCGTCGGCTGGACGACCGACGCGAACTTCACCATCCGCGGCGCGACTGCGGTCAACCCCAAGACCGGTGGCTTCGATCTGAAGGTACGCGAGAAGCCCGGCGCGGAGTGGAAGACGGTGAAGAGCTGGACCACCGAGGAGCAAGGATCACCAGTCGGCTTCGGGATGGAGTCGAACGTGCTCTATGTCATCGGCAACGATCATGCCAATGCCGCACGACTGGTGAAGCTCGACCTCACCACCGGGAAGGAAGAGGTAATCGCCGAGGACAAGGCTTACGACGCGGGCGGCGTCTTCTTCAGCGAGAAGAATCGCATCCCGCTGGCAGTGGCCTTCACGAAGGCTCGCACGGAATGGAAGGTGCTCGACAAGAGCGTGAAGGACGATTTCGCCGCGCTGGCGAAGGTGCGCCGCGGCGACTTCAGCATTATCAACACGACTACCGACGATCAAAAATGGATCGTTGCCTATGTGACGGACGACGGCCCGACCTCATACTACCTCTTCGACCGTCCGACACAAAAAGCCGTTTTCCTGTTCGTCAATAACTCGCGGCTCGCGAAGTACAAACTCGCCCAGATGGAGCCGATTCACTACACCGCGACGGACGGGCTGACGATTCACGGCTACCTGACGAAGCCGGTGGGGCTCGAGGCGAAGAATCTGCCGACGGTGCTGTACGTCCACGGTGGCCCGTGGGGACGCGATACGTGGGGCTTCAACTCGGTGGCGCAGTGGTTGGCGAATCGCGGCTACGCCGTGATGCAAGTCAACTTCCGCGGAAGCACGGGTTACGGCAAGGCATTCCTCAACGCTGGCAACCGCGAGTGGGCCGGCAAGATGCACCAGGACTTGATCGACGCGAAGGACTGGCTGGTGAAGCAGGGCGTTGCCGACCCGAAGAAGGTCGCCATCGCCGGCGGCAGTTACGGCGGATATGCCACGCTCGTGGGGCTGACCTTCACCCCGGATGCATTCGCTTGCGGCGTGGACATCGTTGGCCCCAGCAACATCATCACTCTGCTGAAGTCGATTCCGCCATACTGGGCACCTCTGAAATCGCTCTTCGCCACGCGCGTGGGCGACATCGAGAAGAGCGAGCAGTTCCTGAAAGATCGCTCGCCACTGTTCAAGGCCGACAAGATCACTCGTCCGCTCCTGATCGGGCAGGGGCAGAACGACCCGCGGGTGAAGGTGGCGGAGAGCGATCAGATTGTGGCAGCGATGCGCAAGGCCGGCAAGCCGGTGGAGTATGTGGTGTACCCCGATGAGGGGCACGGCTTCGCACGGCCGGAGAACCGGCTCCATTTCTTCGCGATCATGGAGCAGTTCCTCGCGAAGCACATCGGCGGCCGCGCCGAACCGGTCGGCGTGATCAAGGGAAGCACCGGTGAGATGAAGTAGGATTCGGCCGCACGATAAACGCAGAAAGAGGACACGATCTGAGGGATGAGTTTCGTGTAAACTCAATTCGTGTCCTGGTCGGGTCTCTTCTGCGTGAATCGTGCGGCCTCTTCTGGATTCCGGTGGGAGGGCAGACGTGCCGATCGTGTTCCGCTGCCCGGCGTGCGACCGGAGGCTCTCCATCGCGACGCGCAAGGCCGGCGCCTCAATCGCGTGCCCGAATTGCCAGGCGACGGCAGTCGTTCCCGGCACGCCGGCTCAACCTGGCGAAGAAGCCGCGGATGGGTCTCGCACGCTCATCCTGACTGCGGCCCTCGCGCTGACGCTCTTCGGCGGCCTGGCGATCGCGCTCACCCTCGCGCTACGGAAGCCCGCTGCGCCAGAGCAGGCGAAGGTCGAACCGCAACCCACGAAGCTGCGAGCGGCTCCCGAACCAAGCTCGCAGCAGCCGACAAAGCCGCAGGCGGATCTTCCTACACAGAAGATAACGCAGCCGCAGAAGCTGCCCGAGCCGGTGCCGAACGTTCCGCGAACGGTGCCGCCTTCGCCATTACCTCCGCAGCAGCCCACGCCGAACCCTCAGACTCAATCCCAATCTCAAGTACAACCGAAGCCGCAGCCGTCGCAGGTGACCGCACCGAAGCAGTCGAAGTCGTTGGACCGGTTCGGCAACCCCACTGGTCCGAGCGCCGGGCTGGCGCGCGACGGCGAGTTTAAGGGGAAGAAACTTCTCTTCTGGTCGGCCTTCGAGAACGCCGGTCACGTCTTCTTCCACCCCTCCAGCCCGCTCTGGAAGGCGCTGGAGGCGAAGGGGTTCGCGGTGACGCTACGGTTCGGGAGGTTCGACCCGGCGTGGCTGAAGGATGTCGATCAGTTGTGGGTTCTCTCGTCGGGCCGGATGGAGTTGCCCGCGGGCGTCACGCCAGAGTTGCTCGTGGGCGCGGTGAGTCTCTTGCCGGCAGAGGCGGTGCCTTCAGGCTTCACGTTGCCGGAGTACCAGTACATCGTCCGGGCCACGCTCGACGTGGCGTTCTCGCCGCGCCACGCCCTCAACGAGAAATCGTACAAGGCTATCGAAGACTTCGCGAAGGCGGGTAAGGGGCTGTGCCTCCTGGCGGACGACGAGCCGTTCACCGCGGAGGCCGACGAACTGGCCCGCCGGCTGTTCGGCGCACGGGTACGCGGCAATTACATCGCCGACAAGATCGCGGTCGTCCGCGGGCGCGGCCTCGATCCGGCGGACGTGAAGAAATTCGGCGGACAGTTCGAGATGGGCGACCACGCCCTCCTCACCGGCGTCAACTTCCTCTTCGAGGGGATTACGGTCAGTCACGTCACGACGTCGGACAAGCTCGGGGCAGCGCTGAAGGCCAGCAACGGGCAGACGCTCGTCGCAGTGTCGAAGGTGCCCGGGCAGCGCGTCGTGATCGACTGCGGCTTCACACGCTACTGCCACGGCCCGACCGAGCGGACGAGCTACGTCCTCAAGACACCCGGCACGATCCGGCTGGCGGAGAACATCGCTGCCTACCTCTCCGGCAAACCGTAGCTCCCGGTTGAAGGCAAGCCGCTGGTCCGTGTTTGCCTTCAACCCGGTATGTGGAACTGTTGGAACCTGGAACTACGGCGAGCCGTATCATTCCTTCATGCTCGCACACCTCCGCACACTTCGTCTGGCCGCGTGGCTCGGATGGCAGCTTGAAACGAACTGGGCCAATCCGTGGTTATTCACCCTCTATATGCTGGTGAAGCCCGTTTGTGGCTCGTTGATGCTCGTGTGTATGTTTGTCGCCGCGGATCAGGCAGCGAAGGCCGGCGCGGTACCGGCCATCGGCCGCGCCGGGATCGCGCCGGCATTCCTGCCGTACATGTACGTTTCCAATGCCTGTTATGGTCTGGTGGGGCAGGTGATGTTCGGTCTGAGCTACGCGGTCGTACGCGACCGCGAGCATTACCGGATGCTCAAGTACATCTACATCTCACCAGCACGCCTGCAAACATACTTCCTCGGCCGCGGTGCCGCCCGCGCGACCGAAGGCATGCTCGGCGGCGTGCTGAATATCCTCGTGGGGCTAGCACTCTTCTCGCAGATGCGTACGGCTGTTGGCGCCGGAAGCATCGACGTGCCGTGGCTCGTCGTTTACCTCCTCATTGGCTGCGCGCTCCTGTGGGCGTGCGGAATGATTCTGGCTGCGGCCTGCCTGAACATGTCGCGCAATGGAATGTTCCTCAGTGAAGGCGTTGCCGGGATTGTTTACCTTTTGAGCGGCGTGGTCTTCCCACTCCGCGCGCTGCCGGAATGGGTGCAGCCAATCAGCCTCGCGCTGCCGACGACGTACTGGCTCGAAGGGATGCGCCGCGCGCTGATGGGTCAGGTGCCGGAGCAGCTTCGCGGTCCGCTTTCCGACTGGTCGAAGGCGCACCTGGCGATCATCCTCTTCGCAACGACGGCGGTACTCGTAGTGGTCGCGCAACTTTTCTGGCGATGGAGCGAGGCCCGCGCCTGGCGGCTGGGGAAGCTCGAAGAGAATGCCGGCGTGTGAATCCGTTGGCGATCGCGTGCAGTCAGGGCTGCCTGCGTGTGCTGTCGTTATCGAGCTTATTGAGCGTTTCGGAACGATAGCGGCCGAGGTCTTCTTCCGCGTCTGCGGCGTCTTCGGGGTTCTCCGACAAGTTCTTCTTCAATTGCTGGCGGCGGTGCTTGTTGCCGCGTTTCTTCAACGCTCTCTTCAACTCGCGCATTTTGCGCTTGTCGGGGTCTGGCATTATCATGCTTCCTGATGGCACGCATTCTCATTACCACCGACGCATGGCACCCGCAGGTGAGCGGGGTGGTTCGCACGCTCGACACCACCGCGACGATGCTCCGCGCGTGGGGGCATGCGGTTGAGGTGATCGAACCGGGCGGCTTCGCGTCGGTGCCGTTCCCGCTGTATCCTGAAGTTCCACTGTGCGTGATGCGGCCCGGTCGTGTCTACGAACGACTCGTGAAGTTCCGGCCCGACCATGTCCACATCTCTACGGAGGGGCCGTTGGGTCTGTGGGTTCGTCGATTTTGCCGCCGAATGCGGTGGCAGTTCAGCACATCGTACCACACCCGCTTCCCTGAATACCTTCAGGAACTGGCCCGCCTGCCGGAAGCGGTGCCCTATCGGTTTTTGAAATGGTTCCACGCTCGATCGGCGTGCATGATGGTTGCGGCACCGAGTCTTGAATGCGAGCTCAAGGAACGCGGCTTCACGCCGCCGGTGCGCCGCTGGACTCGCGGCGTCGATCTCGCTCTCTTCCGCCCGCAAGCGAGAACGGAGCTCGGCTTCGCACGGCCGGTGTTGCTCTACGTCGGGCGCGTGTCGCACGAGAAGAGCGTGCGCGATTTTCTGAAACTGAAGACCACAGGTACCAAGCTCGTGGTCGGCGACGGTCCGGCACGCGCAACGCTGGCCCGGGAGCATCGCGATGCCATCTTCCTCGGCTACCGCACGGGCGAATCGCTCGCGGTCGGTTACGCATCCGCCGATGTCTTCGTCTTCCCCAGCCGCACCGACACGTTCGGCATTGTGCTCATCGAGGCACTGGCAAGCGGCTTGCCGGTGGCAGCCTATCCGGTCACGGGTCCGCGCGACATCATCACACGCCCAGAGCTGGGCGCACTCGACGAAGACCTGGAACGCGCCGTGGAACGCGCGCGGACAGGTGGCCGGCCAGAAGCCTGTGCGGCAGAAGGAAGACGTTACACCTGGGAGAACTGCACGCGGCAGTTTTTGGGGAATCTTGTGCCAGTCCGATAAGTGCTTACTTGCAAGTGGATACGCGAACGGTGCGAACTCACTGCTGAACGCCCGCCGCTCGATTCGCGAGCGGCCCAGCACATCAATCGCTACTTCAGGCTGTCCCGGAGTTCGTCCAGTGCCTTGAGTGCTTCCTTGACGTGCGGATTCTGGGTGATCGTCTCGTTCTTGCCAATGGCGGCCTTCAGATCGGCGAGATCACGAGCGGCCGTGGCGCTGAGTTCGCGCAGCCGGACGGCATCGGGCGACTCAGGCGGCACGTCACGTCTGGCGTCGGCGAGTGTGGGTGCCAGCCCTTCGCGAACGAAGTCTCGGAAGAGACCCGTTAGCTCTGCCACGCGCTCTGCTTCGTCGGCACCGGCGGCGTGCTGGATTGCGTTGACCAGCGAACGGGACGCATTGCGGCATGCTTCCACGCGCTTCACGGGCGCGTCGGCGTTCGAGAGCGCGACGCCGTCGCTGACGAGGTTCTCGATGAGTGGGCTGTTCGATTTGAGCAGTCGGAGTTTATCGTCGGCGCTGAGTGGCGGCGCGGTGGTTTGCGCGCCGGCCCAGGCGGCGAGAATCGCGAACGTACCCAGAAGATAGAACCAGCGGGCCATGTCACTTTCCCCCGTGGGCAGCGGCCCGCAGTGAATCTTTCCCCTCACGGGCGGCTTCGGCCATTCGCTTCAGCGCCGGCTGCGCGTCAGGTGGCGACTCGCGTGCAAGCGATTCGGCCGCAGTCGCGTCGGCGTCGAGTTTCGCGGCAAACGACTCCAGGAGCCTGGCCCGTTCCGTGGCAGTCGTGACCTCCTTCTCCAGCCGCGGGCTGTTCGCCTGCAGTACAAGACCTTCCTTCACAGTTTTCTCGTACCAACCGGCCATCTGTTTCAACTCCGAACCCGGCGCGATGCGGGCCATGCTGCGAGTCTCGGCAGAGATGTCGCCGGCCATGCCGCTGAGGATTTCGAGCCGCTGGCTTGTCGAGTTCGCGCGGGCCAACTCTGCGTCGCGCTTCACCAACTTGTCGAGGAGTGGGTACTTCTGAGTGGGCGGGGCCATGACCACGTCTGGCCCTTTCTTCAACAGCAGAACAGAGATCCCCACGGCGAACAGTACGGCCGCCGCGAGGCTCCCGACGTATGCGGCGTTGCGACGCAGGATGCGGCTCGTGGCCTGGCCCATACCCGGACGTGTGGCGAGTGTCGGCAGTGGCCGGATGACTGGCTCCGCTTGCATCAGATCGCCGAGCAGTTCCGCTTTCTTCTGGCCCGCTGCGGGCGCAGGAAGCGCTTGCAGCACCGATTCCAGCCGTGCCGCTTTGCGTGCCCACTCGCGGCACGCGGCGCACAACTCGATGTGCTCGCGCAGCGCCGGCGGCAGCATCCGCGGGTCGGATTGCAACAGAATCTGATTCTGGACGGCCGCACAGTTCATCAGAGCACCATGTCATGCAGAGGTCGATTCAACACGGCCTCGCGGATCGCTCCCGGATACGTCAATCCTTCACCTCTTCCGACAGCGCTCCGGGTGGAAGCAACTCGGGCGAGAGCACCTTCATCAGTTTCTGACGCGCCTTGAAGACACGCCAGCGGGCGGTTTCTTCCGTGGTGCCCAGTGCTTCCGCCACCTCGCGGAAGGACATCCCCTCGTAGACTCGCAAGAGCAGCGCGGAGCGGAAGTCGGAGGGGAGTTCCGAAACCGCCTTGTTCACGACTTCGAGCACCTCGCGATTCTCGGCGGAAGCCTCGGCGCTGGTGAAATCCGGGCTGGCTGTGTCGTCGGGCAGTTGGTGCTTTGTACGGCGTTCGGCCCGCTTCTGGTTCACGAAGTTGTTGTGTCCGATACGGAACACCCAGGCGCGGAAGTTGCTGCCGGCGCGGAACGACTTGACTGCGGCCAGCGCGCGGAGGAAGGTTTCTTGTGTCAGGTCCTCCGCGGCATGCCGGTCGCGAGTCAGGTGGTAGAGCCAGCGGTAGAGGCGGTCCCAGTAGCGTTCGACCAGTAGCGCGAACGCGGAACGGTCGCCGGCTTGGGCGGCCCGTATCCATTCGGCCTCCCCGTTCGAGTCAGGGGGAGGTGGGTCTGGCGCCAGTTCACGGGTCACGCGGCGGGTTCCGGCGGTGCGGGTTTGTTCGGGTGCGGCTCGTGCATCCACCTTAGCCCCCCGCCTGGCCGGTTGTCCAGCGCCCACCGATTCTTAGGTCGCCCCGCACGGTTCAACGACATAACACTCCTGTCCGCGATCCGTTGGCAGAAAATACGGCCGATCGGTACGATTACGTTATACTTTTCGCGGCCAGACACGGATTCGCGTGGAAGTTCGGGAAACGTGACGGAATCCGTTCTGGCACACGGTTCATCTCACGAACCGGCTTACCTTCGTCGCGCCCTGTTGCAGCTCGAAGCGGTAGCCATCGGGGAAGGCGTCGGCGAACTCCTCCTGGTGCGAAACCAGCAGGATGCAGTGCAGGTGCCCGCGGAGGTTCTGGAGTTCCTGAATCATGACCTGCCGCCCGGCTCGATCGAGGCAGCCGAAGCCCTCGTCGATGATGACGCTCTCGATCGGTCGATGCTGCTTGCTTGCGTACTGACCGATTCCCAGTGCCAGCGCCACCGCAACCCGAAACCTCTGACTTCCGCTCAGGAATGCGACATTGATTGCCGAACCACCCGTGACGCGATTGGCGCATTCCAGGTCCAGGGCCTTGTCGGTGCCGGCTTCTGCCTCCACCACCTTCAGAAAGAGCTGGCCGCCGCTGAGTCGGTCGAGGATGGCGTTGGCGTAGTCCACGATCTGTCGCTCAGCCTGCCGCACGAGATGGCGCTGAAGCCGATCGCGGCCGAGTAGCTCCGCGAGCAGCTTGTGCCGGTTGTGTTCTGCGTCCACCAGCTTGACGCGCTCGCTCAACTCCGCGCGTTGCTGCCGATAGCCATCGAGGATGCGCTTGCGACTCTGTGCGTCGAGTAGTTGCGAGTTCCGCAGGTCCAGTTCCTTGCGCGTTGCGGCGGCCTCGGCGCGCACCTCATCGGGGTTGCGGCGTTCTTCCTGTGGGAATGACTCCGCCTCGGCTTCCAGTTGCGTGATTTCGGCGCGGAGTGGGTCGAGTCCGCCGCGAGCGGTTTGCAGTTTCGTGAAGCTGGCCTCGATCCCCTTCGCGGCAAGCTCCTCATACTCCTGCTTCCAGCGAAGGTGTTCCGTGAGGCCGGCGGTTTCGAGCGGTTTCTGCCAGGTGGCTGGCAGCGACTTCTTCGCGCGCTCCACCGATTCCGCACTCTGCTTGCGGCTCGATTCCTCCAGTTCCAGTTTCCCTTTGATCTCAACCAGTGTGCGATCCGCGTCGCCAAGTTCGCGCTGGTGGCGCTCACTCTCCGTCTCGGTAACGGTGATTTCTTTCTTCGTGGCTGCGATGGTGCCCACCACCGATTTTTCCTCGCTCTGCTTCGCCGCGAACTCCTGACGCAGCGCCGCCGTGTCCCCGCCCGGCAGCGACTGGCTGGCCTTCGTGAGTCGATCGCGGGCGGATTCGATCTTCGCGGCGAGTGTGCGGGCCTTGTCGGCCTGCTCCTGTGCGGCGCGGAGTTTCCGCTTTACCGTGTCAAGCCCCTGCGCCTGCGCCGAAAGCCCGCTGATGTCGTGCCGGTCGGGGTAAGAGGCCATCGACCAGTCGGCCGGTTCGACCTCGCCGAGCTTGTCCTTGTACTCTTGCGGAAGCGCGAAGTAGCTATCGCGGCACGACTTCGTCAGTCGTCCACGATCATTCGCGGCCTGCTTCACTGCGGCGGCCGCATCCTTGAAGTCGTCGCGCATTCGGGCGAGCCGGTCGCGATCGGCGTTCTCCTTCGCGGTGAGTTCCTCTTCGAGCGATCGTGCCTTTGTCGCGGCGTCGGTGAGTTCCTTCAACCGTTTCTCGGCGGCACTCGCTTCGGCCTCACGGCGTTTCTTCTCATCGGCAAAGTGCTTCTCGGTCAGAGGCTGGCCGCAGGCGCGACACTTCGTCTGGCCGGTCATCGTCTGAAACTCGTTCGCCAGGGCGCGTGACTGCCCGGCGAGAGCGCGAGTCTCGGCTGCTGCGGTATCCTTCGCGGCCCGTTCTTCGCGTGCGGCTTTCGCGCGCGCTTCGAGTTTCGTGAATTCCTCCTTGGCCTTGATCCCTTCGGCCTTCAGTCGCGCCTCCTCGGCGTGTGCCGATTTCTCGCCCGCGACGACCTTCGTCAGTTCGGAACGATCCTGATGAAGCCGCTCGAGAAGTGCGACATGCTGTACGAGTAACGTGAGCCGTTCCTGTTCAGTCTGGAGCTGGCGCACCGCACTATCTGGCTCCGGCGGGAGCGACTTCAACTCCTGTTCCAGGCGTTTCACCTCGCTCTCGGCATCCTCGACCTGTCGGACTTTTTCGAGAATACCCGCGAGTTCCCGAAGGCGTTCTTCGAGCTTGTTCTTCTTCACTTCAACTTCCGCGAGCGTTTGCTTCAACGCGTCGCGCTTGCGGCGGCCCTGCTCGATCGCGCTCTCGGTCTGACGGCCGCAGTCGGCCACGAACACACGCTGTTTCGCCAGTTCTTCACTCTTGCGCTCACTTTCGCCAATTC
The DNA here is from genome assembly GCA_964422915.1 of uncultured Frigoriglobus sp. Lineage (GTDB taxonomy): Bacteria > Planctomycetota > Planctomycetia > Gemmatales > Gemmataceae > Gemmata. Next base: position 16,134 of record CAYRDG010000005.1, read on the forward strand.
GTCCGCGCTCCGTGACAATGGTGCCCACGGCCGGGAGAACGTCGCGCAGCTCGCGGAGCCGCTGATACTGCTTCTCGATGGCGATCTCATTCTCCAACACTTTCTCCGACTCGGCGAGTTTCTGCCGCACCCCCGCGAGCTTGGCCTGCGTGTCGCTCCAGCGGCTGGCGCGTAGCTCCAGTGCCACGAGCGAGTCGATGCGTTCCTGTGTCAGTGTCCGGCCCGTTTCTTCCGCGAGAATCTGCGACTCCACCTCCGCGTATTCGTCCTCTGTCACCTCCCTGATGCCGGCAAGCTGGTTGCTGATTCCTTCGAGTTCTCCCTTGAGCGCCCGCCGCTTCTCATCGGCCTTGCCATGCAGTTTCTGGTAGCGTTCCAGGTCCACGATGCGCGCGAGAACGCCCGCGCGGCCCGCTGGCGTGCTGTCGAGCAGCTTCTCCGACTTCCCCTGCAGGAGCAACACCGAGGAGGTGAATGTCTCGTAGTCGAGGCCGATCCGGTCTTTGATCCAGGCGTCGAACTTCGTCTTGTATTCCGTGCCGGACACGGCCTCCCAGGTGTCGTCGGCGATCCCGCCTGAGATATGCTTCAATACCTGTTGTGTGCTTGCGGTCTTGTCATTTTTCTGCCGTTTCACTGTCCGACGAATACGGTACAGTTGTTGATCGCTCGTGAAGTCAAATTCAACGGCAAGCGTTGGTGATTCCTTGTTGATGAGCTCGAGCGTGCTCTGACTGCCGCCGCGATGGTGGCCGAAGAGCGCGAACGTCACGGCGTCGAAGACGCTCGATTTGCCGCTGCCGTTGGTTCCTGAGAGCATCCACAGGGGGGAGCCGTCGAACCGGATTTCTTGCTCGTCCTTGTAAGAGAGGAACCCGGAGAGCTTGATGCGTTGTGGGATCATTGGCAGCCTCGATGGCAGAATGTTCTCGCGCCGCAGGGAAGAACTGCCCTGTCAGCTTCGATCCTGTTGCCAGGAGAGCTCAGTTTTCCATGTCCTTGAGCAGATCATCAGCGATCTTGAGGATTGCATCGCGTTCGGTGATGTCGTGTTGAATCAGTTCCTGGCCGAGATAGTCGCGAACGGTTTCGCCGAATCCCTTGCTCACGCTGCTGCCTTCTACCACCATCGGCAGACCCAGCGCGCCGGTTTCTTTCCAGTCGCGGGCATACCATCGTGGGAAGATGCGGTCGAGGTCTCGCAGCACATCTTCCAGGCTGTCCTTGCCGGCGGTGTAGCGGATGTGGAGATTCACAAGATCGGATTTCGCGTCGGCGTACTCGTGCTTCAACCGGGGAATGTCCTCGCCCGGATCGAGTACGACGATCTCGTAAATCGGCGTGGACGGCAGCGGCAGAATGGTCGGCTCTCCTGTGCGGCCGTCGGGGCCAAACTCGACCATCACCACGCCCTTCTGGTCGGCCTGTTCGCCGAGGTCCATCTTCTCAATGCTGCCGGCGTAACGGCAGTGGCTCGCGCCCAGATACTGCGGCTTGTGGATGTGCCCCAGCGCGACATAGTCGAACTGCTGCGGCAGTTCCGCTCCTTCAACAACCACGTCGTCTTCCTGGGTGATGCGGAAGAGGCTTGGCCCGATGTTGGAACCGTGGACGTGAATGTGTGCGCCAAGCACCGCGGGTGCCTGCGGGTCATACTTCGGGTGAGCGCGAATGTCGCGCAGAGCCTCGGCCCATGCGGAGACGAGTAGCTTGTTCTTTTCGTCCGGGCTGCTGTACTTCAGTCCCGATTCGCCCCTGAGGAAGCGATTCGGGGTAGGGTAGGGCATCAGGACGAATTGCACCGGGAAGCCCCCCATGCGGTCTTCGAGTCGCAGGAAAGTGGGCTCCGCGGCGAGATAGAGCCGGCCAGGGGGGACGACTTCGCCTGGCTTGCCCACCGTCGGCGAGGCGAGCGTCATGGCGCTGACGAGCGTCTGGCAGAAGTTTTCGTTGTCGTGGTTGCCGGTGAGCGTGAGAATCGTGCCGCCGCCCTCCAGGAAGCTGCGGAAGACTTCCTGCCAGTGATGGATCGTCTCACGGAGCCCGTCAGGCCGGGCCAGTTCGCTGAAGAGGTCGCCCGCAACGAGCAGAACGTCGATGCTCTCGCTCTTGCAGTAGTCGGCAACGCGTTCGACGGCGTGACGCAGGTCGTCGGTGCGGTCGATTCGGCCGAGTCGGTCGCCGAGGTGCCAGTCGCCAGTGTGGAGTATTCGCATACCCCGCTATTTTGCCGGGGGCCACAGTGGAACGGAAGGTCAGATGCGAACGGCTCGCTCAGGGGGAGCCTGACGAGCCGGATTACGGCCGTTCTTCCTACATTTGATGACGAGATACTCTCGCTGATGATCGCTTGACCACGATCGTGAGGCTCTCACCTCGCACCATCTGTCAAGAGACCTGGCTAGCCTTTCGGTACCCAGACAGGCGGTGGCGTGATCTGATCCTCGGGGCGGTCGCCGGCGTTCTTCCGGCCACTACCGGCCAGCCGGCTGATGCACTTCACCGTCATGTCGTGATCGCACGCGATCTGGCAACTCAACCGCACACCTGTCAACCCGCGCTTCGCCAGGACTTGCTTTTCCGCTTCTGTCATCTGGTCCGGCTCGCCTGAGACGAACTCAACGCGGCACGTTGTGCATGCCGCATGCCCACCACAGGCGTGCAACTGATCCACGCCGGCCTCGTCGGTCAGCGCCAGAACCAGACGCTTTCCCTCCGCAACCGTGAAATCGCCAGCTCCTTCAACCGTCAGCTTCGGCATGGAAAACTCCCGTTGATTGTCGCGTACGAACCCACCCCTGCGGAGGGTTTGCCATCTAGTCCATTGCTCGGTCATCACCTTGTCAATATCTTCTGCGTGACGGCGAACACCTTTCCATCAGGCTACTTGCCCACATCCCACAGCCAAGAGGCGGCCGTGCCGGTCATCGAGACGAAAGACCTGTGGAAGAGTTACGGTAGCATTGAAGCGCTCAAGGGCGTTTCCATTCGTGTTGAAGCGGGAGAAATCTACGGGCTTCTGGGTCAGAACGGGGCCGGGAAGACCACGCTCATCAAGATTCTGTTAGGCATCGTCCACAAGACGCACGGCGAAGCCACGCTGCTTTCCGGGGCGGCAGGCACTGTGAAGGTGCGCCGGCAGGTCGGCTATCTCCCTGAGGATCACGCCTTCCCTGGCTATCACACGGGCTACTCGCTCATGGACTTCTACGGTCAGGTCTATGGGATGCCCCGTGGCGAGCGGCAGGTGAAGATTCCTGAGATGCTCGAAGTCGTCGGCATTCGCAAACGCATGCATAGCAGCATCCGCACTTACTCGAAGGGAATGAAGCAGCGTCTGGGAATCGCGCAGGCGATGTTCCACAATCCCGCTGTCATCTTCCTCGACGAACCGACCGACGGTGTGGACCCCGTGGGTCGTCGCGAAATCCGCGACCTGATGCAGCGACTCAAGTCTGAGGGGAAGACTGTGTTCCTCAACTCGCACCTGCTGGGCGAAGTGGAACAGGTCTGCGATCGCGTCGCGATTCTCAGTCAGGGCGAACTGGCCCGGCAGGGAACAGTCGCCGAACTGACCCGGCAGCAGAACCGATATGTGATCGGGTTGGCCGATGGTCAACTCTTCCCGACCGAGGGTGTGCAGAAGCTCGGCTATACCGTTGAGATCGCCATGCCGTTCACGGAAGTCATTCTGCCAGAGGGCAAGGGAATCGACCCCGTGCTGAAGCTACTGACGGAACGCGGGCTAGATCTGCGGCATCTCGTTGAGAAGAAGCAAAGCCTCGAAGATGTGTTCGTCTCAATGGTCGATTCACAAGAGCCGGGCACCGACCTGCGCCGGCGCCGTCCGCGGGCCGTCGGCTCGCCCGAGCGGAGGGAATGACTGTGCAGTTCCTCGCCTTTCTTCAAGACTCGTATCGCGAGGCCAAGAGCGGCTGGATGCTCCAGATCATGCTGGTGCTTTCCATCCTGCTCATGCTCCTGGTCGCCAGCATCGGCTTTCGCCCCGTCACGCTCGCGGACGAACTGGGCGACACCCTGAGTCTGATGAACAAAATGATGGCAACGAACCCGCGCTATGCCGAGATCGGGCAGCCGAAGTTCTCCATCGACAACATGAAGGCGTCGAACACGGCGGAGCCGTGGAAGTCTGACTACCAGTTCGACTTCGTGGTGACGACTCCATCGCCGGAGGACATGAAGAAGGCGAACACGGAAGGCATGCCGGTGTCGCGCAGCGAGGTGGAAGCGTTCCTGCGTGAAAGGCTGTCTTACGTCAACGACGTACACGTCAGCGGCGGACCACCTGAACTGGAGAAGCCAACAACAGACCTTGAGCCGAAGGCGAAAGACAAGGAGAAGGACAAGGCTGGAGCGAAGGGGCCGCTGTTGCCCAAGGAAGTCCGATACCACGTTACCACCAAGGGAACGAAGGCGGAGGACCGCCTCGCGTGGCGGCATCAGATCAGCTTCCTCTACGCCTTCAATGTGCCTTACGTTTACATCTCACTGCGTGAGGGGGTTTTCCTCATCGAGAAGTGGCTCGTCAGCGGCATCGGCATCTGGGTGTTGTTGTTCGTTGGCGTCGTCATCACGTCGGGATTCATCCCGAACATGCTGGCAAAGGGGAGCCTCGACCTCCTTGTATCCAAGCCCATCGGTCGAGTTCGGCTGCTGCTCTACAAGTACATCGGTGGGCTACTGTTCGTGTTGATCCTCACCACAGTCACGGTGCTGGGCGTGTGGTTCGCCATTGGGATTCGTTCAGGCATCTGGACGACGAACTTCCTCGCCACCATTCCCATCACCGCTTTCTATTTCGCGGTCCTTTACGCCTTCTCCACGTTCGCTGCCGTCTTCACGCGCAGCACGCTGGTTGCCATTCTCATGACCGGTCTGGCGTGGGGTGGGATGTGGTGCGTCGGCAAGGTGAACGATGGCATCGAGAGTCGGCAGGCGATGATCGATAAGCAACAGGGTAATGCCACCGGCCCTGCTGCTGTGCTCCAGGACCGCCAAAACGACCAGCCCCTCTGGGGATTCATCCCCAGGAGTGTCTTCCCGGCGGTTACGATCCTGCACACGATCACCCCGCGCACGTTCCAGCTCGACGATCGCCTCGGCCGGCTCATCGCCAACGGCGTACTGACACCCAACCAGATCAAGAAAACAAGCTACGACACCCCGCCGAGGGTGTCGTGGACGGAGATGATCCTCGTTTCGCTCGGAGGAATTGCCCTGCTGCTGGCCATCTCCTGTTGGCGGTTTGCCAGCCGAGACTACTGACGAATGGGTGAGTTGCTGGCATCCGTCAGCCGCTCGCCTTCCAGTTCGCGATAACGTTTCTCGTCGATCCGCGCGAAGCGTACCGCATCGCCGACGCGCAGCGGGAAGAAGCCCGCTGCCACGTCCACGATCACGAGCGGTGTGCGGCCGATGATGTTCCAGCCACCTGGCCGCGCCAGCGGGTAAATGCCTGTCTGCCGACCCGTCAGTCCGACACTTCCGGGTTCGACTCGCAGTCGCGGGCTGGGCAACCGGCTTACTCCGCACAGTTCCGCCGGGAGATAGCCCATGTAGGGGAAGCCGGGCACGAATCCGATCGCGTATATCGTGTAAGTTGTCGCTGTGTGCAGGCGAATCACATCGTCGGCCGCCTGGTGCGTGGCTTCGCACACGCGCGCGAGGTCGAGTTGCATCTCGTAGCAGACAGGAATAACAACAGGCCGCGACTGCCCAAGACTGGTGGAGGAAGTCTGCTCGGTTGCGGCTCGCCCGGCGAGCCAGGCACTCACGTCCGCCGAGCGAATCTGGTCCGCGTCGAAGAAGATTCCGACACTGGCGTAAGCGGGCACCACGTCGAAGAGCCAGGGCGGATTCGCGGCGCGCACCGCCGACGCGAACTGCACCGCGGCGGCCTCGGTGTCGAGGTACGCCAGCAGTGCCTGATCGCCCAAAGGTGTAAGGTGCATAGAGTTAGAGTAGCAGAACGATAGCAGGTACTCGCGTTTTGAAATATCCTCCCGTGGCGGGCGTCATTCACACAATGGGACCGGAGCAGCTCGCGGAACTGGTTGACCGGTACGCGTCGGCGCTGGTGCTGTACGCGAGGCAGTGGTGCGCCTGCCCCGAGGATGTGGTGCAGACCGCGTTCCTGAAACTCGTGCGGCAACGAACGCCGCCAAACAACCTACTGCCGTGGCTTTATCGCGTCGTGCGCAACGGCGCTATCGACACCAGCCGCGCCACGCGCCGGCGCACGCACTACGAAACAGCCGCGGCCGACAGCGCACCGAAGTGGTTCACTCCGTCGCCCGATCCCACCGGCCTCGACGCGCGCACGGCTGCCGAGGCACTGGCCGACTTGCCCGCCGAGACTCGCGAGATAATCGTCGCTCACATCTGGGGCGGGCTGACCTTTGAGCAGATCGCGGAGGCCGTCGGTCGTTCCGCCGCGACGTGTTATCGTCGCTATGCCGCCGGGCTGGAGACACTCCGCCAGAAACTTGGTGCGGAAGCACTCGACCTGGCAAAACTGGGGGAACGTGGAAAGCCGTAACCGATTCCACCGCAATCATGAGCACACCAGAACATAATCCGCCGCCACCTGATCCCGACCCGCTGGCAGTCGCGCTCGCGAAGCTGGAACCGGCCCCACACGGCTTTGAGTGGAATGCGCTCATGTTCGCAGCCGGGCAGGCGTCGAAGTCCCGCGCGCTGATCTTCTGGCGCACTGTCGCCCTCGGTTGTGCGCTTCTCGCCTCCGGCCTCGCCTACGCTTACTTCACCCGCTCCGCTCACATGATCGCGGTGCCAGCCCCTATCGAACGACGGTAAACGCCGACGGCGCCAGGCACCCACAGCTTCTCCCATCGTTCCCGTTCCGCCGAAAGAGTCGCGGGCGCGCGTGGATCTCGCGTCGCGCGCAACTCAACTCGAGTCCCGTGCCGGCTCTCGGTTCCACCCTTTTACCATCTTCCAGTCGTTCGCGGGCTTGCCACGCTTCGCCAGATTCTCTCGGTATGAGTCCCGGCTCGTCGTCCGTTCCCGTCACGATCTTGACACAAAATCTCGACGACCCTATGTGGCCGACCTTCGCGCACGAGATGCCGTCCAAGCTGATGACCGGGAACCCCGGGGAACCCTCGATGCCTGCCTGCCGCCGCAGTTGCCACTGGTTCGCCGCCGCCGTGCTGGCCGCCGCATTCTTCGCGGTCGGAAACGACGTGCTGTGGGCGTCCGATAGCCCACAGGGCAAGGTGGTCGCTAACATCGTGCCCATCGGCAACAAGCTCCATAGTCCGCGGCAACTCATCAACCTGATGCACACGCGAATCGGCCATCCTTACGACGAGGCAACGGCGCAACAGGACGTGCAACGCCTCTATAACACACGCTGGTTCACGCCCGGCGGCATCCGCATTCTGACACAGACCGAGGCTGACGGCCGCATCACGGTGATGGTGCATGTCACGGAACTGACCAACGTCATTCAGGAGATTCACTACGTCGGCGCCGAGCACCTGCGCGGCAGTGAGTTGCAGACACTCACCGGGCTGCGCAAAGGCGATGCGATGAACCCGCACATCAACGAACTGGGGCGCAAGGCGATCTTGCGGCGTTACCAGGACGACGGCCGCTACTTCGCAACAGTCGATCTGGTTGAGGGGAACAAGACCGGCGACGCGCGTGTGGTGTATAGCATCGTGGAAGGACCAGTGGTGAAGGTGGCCGGCGCGGAGTTCGTCGGCAATGTGAACGCCAGTTCGGGCCGACTCCGAACGCAACTGGTAACCAAGCGCGAGTTTCTCCGAACCATCGGTGGGAAGTTCAACCCCACCAGTGTGGACCTCGATGTGAAGGCGCTGATCGAGTATTACCATGCGCTGGGCTATCTGGGTGTGAAGGTTGAACCGGAGGTGCGGCGCTCGGCGAACCTGAGCCACGTCACGCTGGTCTACTACATCACGGAAGGAACGCGCTACTACGTCGCGGGTTCGCCGCAGATCACAGGTGCCAAGTCGGTGCCCACGGAGCAGCTCGACAAGCTCGTGGAACTGAAGCCGGGCCAGCCGTTCGACAACCGCACCTCGCAGAAGGATCAAACGCGTATCCGCGACTACATCGGAACGCGCGGTCGGGCCGTGGGCGTGGATTCACAGTGGTACGAGGTCGGGCCTGGTCAGGTGCAGGTTCATTACAACGTGATGGGCGACGCCGGCGCACCGGATCGAGTCGGCCGAATCATTATTGAAGGGAACGAGGTCACGCACTCGCGTGTCATCCTCAACCAGCTCGATCTGCGTCCGGGGCAGATTCTTCAGTATCCCAAGATTGAGGATGCCCGCATGCGCCTGGCGCGTCTGGGCATCTTCGACAACGACCAGCCACCCACGGTGGAGGTTGTGCCCAACGAACTGGACGACCAGTTCAAGGACATCCGCGTTCGCGTGCGTGAGACGCGCACCGGTCAGTTCATGGTCGGCATGAGTGTGAACTCCGATGCCGGCCTCAACGGCAACATCGCGATCAACGAACGAAACTTCGACATCACGCGCATCCCGACCTCATGGGATGACTTCCGCTATGGTCGTGCCTTCCGCGGCGGCGGTCAGGAATTCCGAATCGAGGCCGCACCAGGCACCACCTGGCAGCGATATTCGGCCACCTGGCGCGACCCGTACCTGTTCGACACGCCCTTCGGGTTGACGACCTCGGGCTACTATTACAATCGCGCCTTCGCCGAGTACAACGAAGACCGCTACGGCGGGCGATTCACCCTCGACCGACGGCTTGACCCCATCTGGACCGCATCGCTCTCGACGCGCGTGGAAGGGATCAACATCCACGACGTGCCCGGCTACGCTCCGTGGGACATTGCGAAATACAACGGCGGTCACTTCCTTCTCGGTCTGCGCGGCGGCATCCACCGCGACACGCGCGATTCGTATCTCTACCCGACGCGCGGCAGCGTGTTTGACGTGGGCTTTGAGCAGGCGCTGGGAGATTACACGTTCCCGATTGGCACGGTGGAATACACGAAGTTCTTCTCAAGCAAGTATCTGGCACGCGAGGACGGCAGCGGCCGGCATGTGTTGGGCATCCGCACGCAGATGGCCGTGGAAGGCGCGAATGCCCCGGTGTACGAGCGGTTCTACGCCGGCGGTATCCGCAGCTTCCGTGGCTTCAGCTTCCGCGGCGTCGGGCCGTACGAGACCTCGGCCTACGGAGTGCCGCTGGCAGTTGGTGGTACGTTCTCGTTCCTGAACACCATTGAGTATCAGGTGCCGATCCTACCGAGCGACAAGATGTTCGCCGTGGCATTTGTGGATCACGGTACGGTGGAACGGAGCTTCGAGATCAAGAACTACCGTGTCTCGGTGGGTGTGGGTCTGCGAATCTCCGTGCCGGCGCTGGGGCCGCTGCCGCTGGCATTCGACATCGCGGTACCTGTGGTGCGCGGGCCGTACGACCACAAGCAACTCTTCAACTTCTCGATGGGTCTTTTCGGGAGCCAGTGATTCGAGAATCGAGACATGTTGAGCGAACGCGACGGAAGCCGCTTTCACTCGCCGCACTCTCCCTGAGAGTCGTTGCGGTGAATGAAGGCGGCTTCTGCCTGTTCATTCCATCAGTACAGGCACGGCTGCGCCTGTGAAGGCTGTGTGTTTAACTCAGCTTCCACTCGCCGCGTATGGGGCGAGAGATCATCTTGTTGGCTGCCGGGTTGTCGAACATGTTGGTCTTCGGGTTCCAGCCGAGAGGCTTCGTCGCGTTGAGACGCAACGCGATGCTGCCGAGATGGCAGACAATCACCGAGCCGGCTCCGACTTCGACATTGCAGATGGGCGACTGCCGCGACTTCACGCAGTCCAGGAAGTTGCCCATCTGGTTGGTGGGCGTGGATGGATAGAGCTTCGGCTTCTCGCTCTCCTTGAGCGGTGCGAAGACGTTCTTGTTATCGGCCAGCAAGAGGCCGCGGCTGACGAAGAGTTTCCCTTTGTCGCCGATGACAAGCACGCCGTTCTCATGCCCGGACACGCCGCCCTTGCGCGGGTTGCCGTTGGCGTCCAGAAGGTTGGGAACCGCTGTGCCGGCGCCGTGGCTGACCTCGACCTTGCGGCCATCGGCATAAGTGTGGAGCACCTTGAACTTGGGGTGCGTGTTGTAGCCGTCGCCACCGGAGTAAGGTTGCTCGGCCTCCAGCACCACGATGGACGAGGGGCCGCTGCCGTCGGCGCCGAGCATCCACTGCGCGATGTCGATGTGGTGCGCGCCCCAGTCGGTCATCTTTCCGCCGCTGTACTCGTACCACCAGCGGAACTCATAGAAGCAGTTGGTCTTGCCGCCGTCCTTGCGATAGGGCACCTTCGGTGTCGGCCCCAGCCACATATCCCAGTCGAGTTCCTTCGGCGGCTCGACGGCCTTGATTGGCCCGCTGGAGGGGTTCTCGCCGATGCGACACTCAATCTTCTCGATCTTGCCGACACGACCGGCGCGGACCAGCTCGGTCGCGATGCGGAACTTGCCGCCCATCTCCGTGCGCTGCTGGCTCCCGGTCTGGAGCACGCGCTTGGTGTTGGCGACGGCCTTCTTGATTGCAACGGCTTCTTCGATTGTCAGCGTCAGTGGCTTCTCGCAGTACACATCCTTGCCGGCGTTCATGGCGGCGATGGCGATGATTGTGTGCCAGTGGTCGGGCACAGCGATGATGACCGCATCCACATCCTTACTGCCGACGAGTTCGCGGAAGTCCTTGTGCCCCTTCACGTCGTAGCCATCGCGCTTGTACTGCTTGATGGCGTGCGCGACATGGCCACTGTCCACATCGCAGACGGCGGTGAAGTTCACCCGGTTCTTGAAGCGTTTGGCCTCGCCATAGAGCGCGTTGGAGCGGCGCGGGCTGGGGCCGACGCCGATGACGCCGATGTTGAGCTTGCCGTTGGCACCAGGCTTGGGATCTTCGGCCCGAGCCGCGGCGCCGAAGTGTTCCTTCGCATACCACGCAGGGAGACCGGCAGCAGTCAGCGCCGCGACCGAATGACTCATGAAGCCACGTCGGGAGAAGTTTCCACGGTCCAACATGACGAACCTTTCCGTGATGAGCGAGAGGGGGTGGGAGACGAGTATGATACTCTGGGTGGTGCGCGGCACACAAACAGAAATCCTGCCTGAATGCGGCGCGCAGTGAAGTGAGAGCATTGATGGACGACTTCGTAGAGCGCTTCTTCGGGCGAGCTGTTCCACGGCTGGATGGGCCGCCAGTGGCCAACAGGCTCCTGACGGACCCTGTTGGCCTCCAAATCCTCTTCAGCGAGCCGCTGGCACTGGAAGCCGCAGAGGTGCAAAAGTCGCTGCGTGATTACCACCCGGAGATGGCCGAGGCTGTCGCGGAGTTGCAACCAGTGCCGCCGCCGCAGAAACCGAAGCCCGGCGATCCGGACCCGACACTCCTGGGGCTGTTCGCGTGGGGCCGACACGCTGTGAAGTTCGTCGGCTTCACTGAACCGATGCCGGCCGAGGCAGTGAAGGCGTGTGTGCAGCCCGCGCACTTCGCCCAGGAGTTCAAACAGCACGCTTACGCTCACACGTCGCATGCGATGCTCTACTATGCCGGCTATGAGCGCGACCCGCTGGAGCAGTACGTCGCGCTGGCGGCCGGGGCCGCGTGCATCGCGTGGTTTGGAGGCGCGTTCGTGCTGAACGAGACGGCACGCACCGCGATCCCGGCTCCTGTGCTGCATCCGCACGAGGAAGACGCTGGCGATATGCTCGCCGCTCTCCGTGGGCTGCCCTTGCTGATGATCTATTGCGGCTTCGTCCACTTCGAGGTGGAAGGCGAAGCGGGACTGTGGGTTCGTACTTACGGCTGTCACCGATTCGGCCTGCCCGATCTCGCCACTCGCACCGAGCGTGCCGGTGTCGAGTTCGCATTCCAGGCGTTCAACAACATGCTTGCGTATTTGCGCGAAACGGGGAAGAGCTTCGGTCCTGGTAGTCGGATGCAACTGGCCGATGATCTCTTCTTTCGGCTCCGGGCACGCGCGCCCGATGAGTGGTATCTGGAGAGCGAGGGAGAGATGCTCGTGGCCGAGCCGATCCGCGAGGAGGAGGCGCACCGATGACGACTCAGACACTGCGACTCGCGGCCGGGCTGGCTCTCGTGCTGTCGCCGTCTGTCGCGTCCGCAGGGCTGTACTACTCCGGCGAGCAATACGCGGAATTGCCGAGCCGGCCGGCGGGGTTCCTGGTCGATCACCGCGCCTTGCGCGCCGCGGGTTACGCGCGATCCGACGGTCTCCCTTCACCCTTGCGTGACGACTACGTCGCGGCCGCGGAGCGGCTGGAGAAACTCGCGAAGGCACGCGCCCTTTCGGCGGATGAGGCCGCGGACCTCGGCGCACTCTATCTGCGGCTTGGGAAGCCAGGCGAGGCACTCAACGTGCTCGCGGCGGCCGTGCGGAAGTCGCCGCAGCACTTCCGTCTTGCCGCGAATCTCGGTACGGCCCTCCAGTACGCCGGGGATCTCCAGCGTGCCGTGGCCCAGCTCGAGGAAGCGGTGCGGCTCGCCCCGGCGAAGCTCAAGCCTTTCGAGCAAGCCCATCTGAAACTCGTGAAACTGCGGTTGAAGGAAGGCCGCGCCGCGAAGAAGCCGGCCACTGTCGATGATCTCTTCGGTGTGAAATACACGGGTGAATCTGGCAAGCCCGAAGCAGGGAAACTCGCTGCGGCCGAACTCAAGAAGCTGCCAGAGAATGCCGTCGCGATCACGCAACAACTGGCGTTGTGGCTTCCGGCTGATGGGCGGCTTCTGTGGCAGTTCGGCGAGCTCTGCAACGCTTTTGGCGATGTGCGCGATGCGGCCGCGGCACTCGATGGCTGTGTGACAGCGTTCGCACTCGGTTCACCCGACCTCCGTCAGCGCCGACTGCTCTACCGCGCGGCGGCCGAGGAACTGGCGAAGAAAGCCGACCACAAACTCCACCGCAGTCAGCTCAAGGTGAAGTCGTCCCGTCCTCTGGTGAAGGCGTTCGACGAGTCGCTGTTGCCCGCCATTCAGAACAACAAGACGAATACGCTGCCGTGGCCCATACTGGCTGCGACCGTCTTCGACGCAAAGGGGCGACCCACCTTCGCCGGATACCTGGAGAAACTCGACGGCAAGACGGTCGCGCTCACCGGCTTCATGCAGAGTACGAAGGAGGAACTCACCGTGTCCTCGTTCCTCTTGCTCGAATACCCAGTCGGGTGCTGGTTCTGCGAGACTCCCGATCCAACAGGCCTCCTCAATGTGGAACTGAAGCCCGGCAAGCAAATGGAAACGCGCCGCGGACTGGTGAAGGTGACCGGTACGCTGGAACTGAATCGCACGAACCCGGAGAGTTACCTCTTCCGCCTGAAGGACGCTCGCGTGGGGGAGGCAGACTGACGATTTAGCGAGCGATCAGGTATGCGTTTGTGACTTTAATCGACGATCTTTACCGACATCTTTCGCTGGCCGGCCATCCAGGGTTGTGAGGGCATCTCCTTCAGCCAGTCGCTGAGGCTGGGGATGAAGCCGAGGTCTTCCAAAACATGGTGTTCGGCGATATCACGGACGAAGACTTGCTTGCCGTCGGAGTTGGTGATGAAGCGTCCGAAGATTTCTTCGATGATGTAGATGCCAAACGCGGAGTGGAACACGCAGCGGTGCGTTACTTCCGCGTGTGCGCTCTTGGTGCTGTCCATGCGTTCGTGGATGTCGATGTAGTCTTCGGGCTTGCCGCCGTAGCGCTTCGCGGACGACTGCGCGTGAACCCAGGCCTTCGACACGGGGCACCTCTTCACCAGGCTGAACACTCACTCCATCTCCACTTCCCGCACATGATACCAGTTGAACCTGTCCAGCGCGTTCCAGATGGCCTCGCGCTGCTCGTGGGTCATGTCGAAGTAGTAGCGGTCCCACCATGCCGCCCAGTCGAGGTAGGAATAGCCGTAATTCGCCTTCTTCTTCGGTTGCGGAAGTTTGAGCCGCTTCAGCAACGCGAGCAGCGATTTGTCGCCGCCCTTGATGAAGCCGGAGCCGGTGTCGAACGGGTTAACCAGCGCCCGCAGTTGGCGGTTGAGTTCGTCCGCGTGCTTCCGCGCCGCGGTTCTATCCACGAACACGCGATCCGGTTCGGTGAAGCTCGTGTCTTCGGACGGTAGCGCGCGCACCACGATGTACGCGGTGGCGGCCTTCGCGGGAGCTTTGCGACTCATTGCACGCCCTCCAGTTCGACTTCAATCACCTCGAAGAATGGTACGCCTGCAGTGCTCTTGAACAGCCCCTCGCCCTTCTTGAGTTTGTCATCGGGGGTGAGTCCGCACTTATGCCGGAGTCGCGACTGCATATTGAACATGCCGTATTCGTACTCGTCCTCATCCTCATCCTCGTAGTCGCCCATGTCGCCAAGCGCGTCGCCCCACTCCTCGCGAGCCCTTTCGTTGAGCCGCGCACACTCCTGCTCGGCTCGTTCGCGCGAGCGGAACACTTTGACGACCTGCCCACCCTCGTTCTGGGCGTCGTAGTATTCGTCGTTGTACTCCCAGTTGACTCTGAGTACCGCGAAGCCGACCGGCCGCACCGGCTCCTCTGCGACCGCGAAGAATCGCACCTTGTCGAGTATCTCCCACACGGCCGTGCGCTTGGCGGCGGAGAGTTGCTTCTGGTTCGCCGCCCACCATGCGGACCAGTTAATGGGAGTGGTGTCGTTTGCCGGTGGCGGCTCGATGTCGTGATCCATGAGCCAGTCGCGCAACCGCGGTTCGTCGAGGTGTGTCCAGTACTGGATCGCGCTCCCGCACTCGAAGGGGTTACGTTTCTTGCGCATGTCCTCTTCGCGCTTCGCCCGTTCGGCCTCGGCCTCTTCAAATGTGGCGAACGAGGCGATCGTGGCCTCACCCGGTGTGCGGGTCAGCCTCTCGTCGTAGTCCTCCGCCCAGTTCAGTCGCTTCAGAACGAATCGTGTTTCCGTTTCCGCCATCGGAAAACCTCCTCAACTCCACCCAGATCCACCACCAGAAGTGTAAAGTTTGCCGCTCGTGCCGTCGATCTCAGCAGTAGTGCCGGTTCCGTTTCCGGTGAATCTGCAACGATCAATCGGTGTCACATGGCGGATGTGCGGTGGGAACGAACCGCGTGCCCGGTGTGCGGATCAGGTGAGGAAGAAGAGTTCCTCTGTGCGCCGGGCGACGACGGCCGCGAGTACCGCCTCGCCAAATGCCGCCGCTGCGCGCAGGTGTTCCTCAATCCGCGGCCCACCGAGGATACCGTCGGGTTGCTCTACACCGAGGATTACCCGCAGTATCAGCCGCCGGCGCGTCGGGCTGGCAAGCTCCGCGCGTTGCGGCAAAAGCTCTTCGGACATCGCGAACGAACGCTGGCCGACCGCATCCCGGTGCGGCCTGGTGGCGTGTTGCTCGATTGCGGCTGCGGCGCCGGTGCGTTTGCCGCCGAGATGCGCGAACGCGGCTGGAACGCGATGGGCATGGACTTCAGCCCGCACGCAGTCGCCGCTGCCCGCATGCACTACGGGCTACGCGCCATCGAAGGGACACTGCCGCACCCGGCGGTGCCTGCGGAATCACTCCACGCGATCACGCTGCGGATGGTGCTGGAACACGTCCACGACCCGGCGAAACTGCTTCGCGCCGCGTTCGACGCGCTCGCGCCGGGCGGGTGGCTCTGTGTGGCCGTGCCGAACCTCGCGGCATGGGGCTTCGGCGCCTTCGGCCCCGCGTGGTTCCCACTACGGCTCCCGTGGCACCTCCTGCACTTCACCCCTGAGACACTCCACCGTGTCGTGAACGATTGCGGCTTCGCGATCGAAGCCACGGTTACGAAGGGACATACGCGCTGGATGGGCTACTCGGTGGATCGTGCGAAGTCACTCCGCCGGCGCTGGTGGGTACCAGCCCTGGAGAGACGCATTGCCCGCAGCGTACTGACGAACTGGACCGAGTGGCGCGGCGCCGGAGATGAACTGACACTGCTGGCACGGAAGCCAGCTCGGAAAGCAGAGACGCTGCGCACCGCAGCTTAAAAAGTAGTAGGCACATTCCCTGTGCCATCGTATCAGCAATGGCACAGGGAGTGCGCCTACTACTATTCAGCAACGGCACACGGAGTGTGTCTCCGACGCTGATGCCACGCTTAACGTACACCACCCTTGTATTTCTTGGTGCTGCGGAGTTTGTGCTTGCGCGTCTTGCGTCGTTTCTTGTTGAGTGTGCGCTGGCTCTTCGGCCGGTGCTGAATGCCCATCGTCGAGTCTCCCTTGTTTCACATCAGGAAGCGCACTCCGGGTGACGTAGTTCCATCCATCGCGCCCGGAGTGTGCGTACAACTTTGTCGTGCGAAGATCGGCATTCTAGGAGTGATTGCCGCGAGCGTCACCACGGCTTGCCGATCGCCTTCGCGGCAAGGTCGTAGCCATCGGCTGCGGTGATCTTCGCCCGGACGAAGTCGCCCGATCGCAAGTTCTTCCCTTTCACGCGCACGGCACAGTCGATGTCCGGGCTATCGGCATAGGTCCGACCGCGGAAGTGGCTGGCGAACTCCGGGTCTGGCCCGTCGATGATCACGGGGTGTTCCTTCCCGACCTGGGCGGTGGCCCAGTCGAACGCAACCTGTTGCTGCACTTCCATGATGGCTGCCACGCGGGCCTGCTTCACGTCTTCTGGCAGGTGCCCTTCGAGTTTCTCGGCGGGTGTGCCAGGTTCCAGCGAGTACGGGAAGACGCCGACACGCTCGAACTTGAACTCCGCCACGAAGTCGCGAAGTTCCTCGAAGTCGGCCTCCGTCTCCCCAGGGAAGCCGGCGATGAACGTGGTGCGGATGGCCAGGTCGGACCACTTCGCGCGGAGCCGGCACAAGAGGTCTTCGGTCGCGGCGCGATCCACGCGGCGGATCATCCTCTTGAGCACGCGGTCGTTGATGTGCTGGAGCGGCATGTCGAGGTACGGAATCACCTTCTTCGAGGCCGCGAGCGTGTCGATGAGTTCATCCGAGATATGTTCGGGGTAGGCATAGAGAGTGCGAATCCACTCGATGCCGTCCACCTGATCGAGTTCGCGAATCAGTTCCGCGAGCCGTGTGCGGCCGTAGAGGTCCATCCCGTAGTAGGTGGTGTCCTGGGCGACGATGATGAGTTCGCGGACGCCATCGGCAGCGAGTTCGTTCGCCTCGCGAATCACTTCCTCAATGGGCTTGGTCACGTGCTTGCCGCGCATCTTCGGGATCGCGCAGTAAGTGCAGAGCCGGTCGCAACCCTCGCTGATTTTCAGATAGGCGTAGTGCCGTGGCGTGATGCGGAGGCGGGCCGTATCTTCCAGGGCACGCACCGGGGCAGGGCGGAAGAGGCTCCGTTGCTCGTCGCGCTGAGAAACGGCGCGGTCCACGACCTGTGCAATCTCCTCGCGGCCGAAGACGCCGACGATCTGATCGACTTCGGGCACCTGATCGAGCAACACCTCGCGCTGCCGCTCGGCCATGCAGCCGGCGACCACGACCGCACCGACACGGCCAGCCTTCTTCAGTTCGAGCATCTCACGGATGACTGCCAGCGATTCCTGACGTGCCGGCTCGATGAAGCCGCAGGTGTTGACGACGACCACATCCGCGCCATCGGCATCAGGCTGCAGCGCGTAGCCATCCTGGGCGAGCTTGCCAAGCATCCGCTCGCTATCAACGGTGTTCTTGGGGCAGCCAAGCGAGATGAAGGCGTAGTTGCCTTTTGCGTCTTGTGGCGTGCCACGGGACGGATCGCCGTGGTCGCTTGTTAGCGGCAGACTTTTCACAGGCATGTGGCGAAGGGGGTGTTAGCCCTCTGTTCCCGAGTGCGGCGAGAGTCGAACAGTCATCTTAGGAGTGAAGGATGGGCGATACAAGCGTGTAGACGTGCGAGGGTGCCCCTGTGGATTTTGGCAACGTCCGGCGAAGCTCTTGGAATCGCGGGGATTGCTGAAGCACAGCCGGTTCGGGTTTCCCCACGAATCAGAGGGCTTTACCACTGGAATCCTCGTAAACGCCGAATTACCAACTGATTGCAAGTGCCAAAATCCACAGGGGCACCCGACGTGCGAAGCAGCGTTCGGTTCCGAGCTGTTACTTCTTGAAGAACAGCAGGTAGCCGATGACAGCGGAGAGTAGCGTCACAATCAGGAGCAGTACCGGGGTCCAGTCGAATGCCTTTTTTCGTCGCCGGGCGCGGGAGTCGCCGTCGTCCTCGTCGCGGGCGCGTCGGTTGCGGTCGGCCGCGGGCGCGGGGGTTGGCTGAGAGACAGGTACCGAGGCCGGGCCGTTCTCCGCGAGCGGCAAGGCGGGTCGACCGCGTGTACCCGAAGCGTTGCGCCCCGGTGGGGCCGGTCGGCCGCGATTGATGCCCGAACCGCCACCCGCGGGCGGCAGCGCGGCGCCATAGTCGGCCGTGGCGTTGGGGTCGGGCTGGCGGGCATCCGGTGCTGGCACCGGCGACGGGGTCGGCGAGACGACCAGGTCGCGGAACTCGGGTGTGGTTCGGAGCGGAACGAACTGCCCGTTCTTCGTGCGGCTCACGAGAATACCCGTTGGGTCGCCCAAAAGCCGGTCGCGCAGGGCTTTGCGAATCCCCTCGGTGCTTCCTTTCACCGTGTGGGGCTGGTTGTTTTCGTCGCGGTAAACGAGATACCACACGTCGGTGGTTGGGGCCGTGGGTGTGGCCGGTGCAACTTTCGCGGGCGTGGTGCGGCTCTGGCCGGTCAGATCTTCCATGAACTCGCGGCAACTGGCCGGGCGTTGCGCTGGCTCGGCGCTCATCGCCCGGCGAATTGCCCAGTCCACACGTTCCGAAACCGACGGGTTCAGCTCGCGCGGCGCGGCGAACTCATTGCGAATCTTCTTCATCCAGCAATCGAGTGGGCTGGCGTTGCCGAACGGAACCACGCCGGTGACCATCGCATAGAGCGTCGCGCCCAGCGAATAGATGTCGCCGCGTACGTCCACGGTCTTCGCGTTGCGGAACTGTTCCGGGGCCATGTAGTGCGGCGTGCCCAGCCCGCGACCGGTTCGCGTCAGGTTCAGGTCGCCTTCCAGGTCTTTCACCAGGCCCATGTCGGTCAACTTCGCCACGCCATCGTTTGTGACGAGGATATTGTCGGGTTTGACGTCGCGGTGAACGAGACCCTGCTTGTGTGCCCCCTGAAGGCCATCGCAGACGAGCTTGATGAGCCGGACGGCCTCGCTCTCGGCGTAGGCTCCCTTTTGCTCGATACGCTGGCCGATGGAAAGCCCGTCCACGAACTCCATGACGATGAACGGGTGCGGCAGTGCGGCGCTGTAGTCGAGCGCCTTGACCACATTGGGGTGGTTGAGCACCTTGGCAGCCATGAACTCGCGTTCAAACCTCTGGAGGAGGACGGGGTTCTTGGCAGTCGACGGGGCGATCACTTTCAGTGCCACCACCTCGCCCGTTACGCGATTGAGAGCCTTGTAGACCGTGCCCATACCGCCCTTGGCGATCTCCGACACGATGTCGTAGACGCCGAGTTGAGTCGGGACGGGCGTTTCCGTTGGCATGGGGTACTCTGGCATTTGGCTCCGGGACTGCCGGCGCGCACTTACTACTCTTATAGCCCAAACGCCGACACCATGCAGAGAGTTCCGATTGGGTCGGCTGTGACGATCGCGTAAAATGCCGAAAGGTTCCAGTTATCTTCCCACATAACCGATAGGACCGACACCGCCTTCCTGGCTTCTCGATCTCCCGCGGTTTGTCTGCGTTCGCCGCTTGTCAAGAGCGGGGTTGTCCGTCAGAATCGCATTACGGAATGGGGCATCCTATTCGCACAGTGTCGTAAGTGCTTGCCCCGCCGGGGACTCGCGCCCGCCACGCAGGGACACGAACCGCCATGAGACTGTTCGGCATCCTGCTGATCGTTTTCAACCTGCTCGGAGGAGCGGGTTTCGTCTATCTCGCCACCCAGGACTGGAAGGGGCGGCAGACGATCAGCGCCGCTGGCCTCCGACACCTACTGTTGCTCAAGGGGCTGCCGCTGGAGCCAGCCGCTGGAGCGCCGGATTCGGGCTTTAGCCCGGACGACGAGACACCGTTCATCTTCGAGATGACCGGCGGCGAGTCTACCAGAACGATCAGCAAGAAGTTGCTCGAATCTTACTTCCAGACTAACGCCGCGGCCACCGCCGGGGCTGGAGCTGGAGCGCAGCCAGCCGGTGCCGTTCGGGTATCGCTTGCTGCGGGCGCTCCAGTCGTCACGAACCAGGTTGCCGAAGCCAAGCGGGTTTGGGGGCTGATCCAGGGCGAACTGGACAAGCACGCCGCTGCTCCCGTTGAACAGATGGCTCTCCTGAAGGGGTGGTTGCTGTTCCAGGCCGAGACGTATACGCTGCGGCAACAGTATCAGACACTGCTCGCGCCTGCCACGGCAACCGGGCAGCCGAAGAGCGCCCAGCAACTCAAGGCCGATGCGGACAAGCTCAAGTCGATCCTGGCCACGCGTTTCAACGCAGTGCTGAACAAGCCTCAGCCGGCGGCCAGCCCCCTCGACAAGAACGCCCCGGCCGATCGCAAGGCGGAAGTCGAGAAGCTCTCCGACAAGGACAAGCTCGCTCGCAGCGACGAGTGGCACTATGGCACTGCGAAGGACGATGAGGAACGCCGCCAGCTTCTCACGCACCTGCTGGTTCACCTCGATACCGACGCCGCGTGGCAGAAGCGCGTCATGGCTATCGTCGGGATTCGCCGGTACGTCGAGGCAATCTCGGCGCAGGTTCAGCGATTCGCCTACATGATTCAGGATGTGCAACGGCTGATCCCGGAGGATCAGGCCGGGTTCGAGCGGCACATCACGCAACTCCGTACGCAGGCCGTTCAGAACGCGGAGCGGGCGCGAGCCATCGCCGACGTTCGTGCGGCACTCACGGAACAGAAGACAGCCCAGGACGATGCCGTGAGCCGTCGCGCCACGCAACTGAAAGACCTGACGGCACTGTTAAACCGGATCAAGGGCGAAGTCGATGAACTACTCGTGCGGCAAACGGGTATCGAGAAGCAACTCTACGAAGCTCAGCGCGAGGTCGCCCTGACGCTTGAGGAAGTGTATCGGCTGGAGTCGCTGCTCACCGCCGTCGAGCGGGAGCGGTATGGCCTCCCGCCGGAAGGAGCGGAAATCCCAGGTCCCCGGTAACAGGTTCTCGGCTTTGGGCCTTGAGATTCAGGTACTGGGATTCTCGCCAGAGGTGCGGCAATGACGGCCATCGCAAAACTTCTGCTGCTCTCGGCACTCATCGCGTCACTGGCGGCGATGACGTGGGCAACCACGCTCTACGCTGAGCGTCCGGGCTGGTTCGCCGAAGGCGACGCGGCCGATGCCGGGCACAAGCCGGCCAACTTCAAGCAGATGAAGGCAGAGATTGACTCACTGGGCCGTGCGGCTGCCGTTGCCAGTGAGTCGTGGGGTACTCGCTTGCGGGCACTCGAGTCTCGTGAGAAACTGAGAGCAGAGCGCCTAGCCGGCTACGCCGAACGCATCCGGTGGGCGCACAAGGGGAACCCACGCGACCCGGTCGACAAGAACAACCCGCGTGCCGGGGGCAAGGGCTTTTACCAGCCGGTCATTGATACACGAACGGGGCTTTACGATCTCAGTGCCCCTGCCGGCATCCCGAAGGGCGCGCCGTCCGTTGGCACCGACGGTGCTCCGCTGCCCGGCATCGACGGACTGCTTGGCTCCATCACTGGCGACACCGAGGCAATCAACGATCTGAACAATCAGATTGCCGAGAAACGCCGCGAGTTCGACCAGCTCAGTCTGCAAGTGGTCGATACCGAGCAGCGTGGCATCAAGATGGGCGTCATCCGCGACAGCGTGCAGGCAGAGCTATTCTTCCTGCGGGGCTTCGAGGTGAACGTCTCCGAAACGCGCGACACAGTCTTCCGGCGCGAGCGGCAGCTCCGCAACCGCTTGAAGACACTGGGTTTGAGTGAACCGTAAGAGTTGAGAATCCGAATCCGAGACATCGAAGACCATACGAATGGGTCGCTGGGATTCTGGATTTGCTGATGGAACAGTTTCCCGCAAAGCGGGCGTGGGGGTGTGCGATGAGTTGGCTCGGCAAAATCCTGGCCTTCCTGGTGTTGATCGGCTCGGTCGTCTGGGCGGCCCTGACGGTTAACTCCTACGCCACCAGTACGAACTGGAAGGCGCGGGCCGATAGCTATGAAGCGGCTCTCAAGAAGAGCGAGGAGAACCGCAGGCTCGAAGCGGCCGACTACGCAGCCAGCCGCAACGCGGCGCTGCGCATGTACGCTGCGGCCCAGAGCCGTGCCGACGATCTCGCGCGGCAACTCGACGATCTCTCCAAGAGCGGCCGGGAAGCCGACGAGAACTACAAGAAGCTCAAGGAGAACTACGACAAGGCCGACGCCAACGCCAAGATTTTGCTCGCCAGCGTCAAGACGATCCAGGACGAGTTGAAGCTGACGCGCGACCGCAGCAACCTGCTGGAAGATGAACGGCAGCGGCTCGTGTTGCAGAAGGGGGATGCCGATCGCGCTCGTATCAAGGCGGAAAACGAGGCCCGGCTGGCCCGTGCGGTGTCCGACGAGAATGCCAAGAAGCTGGAGACCCTCACGGCGATGGTGACCGAGCTTCGCCAGACTGGTGGCAGCGGCACCGCCAGCGTGCTGCGGCACATCGAGAAGGTTCCGGCCCCTGTGCCTGAGAACATCCGCGGCCACGTTCTGCGCAACATGCAAGGCGGCAACCTGGTTCACATCAACCTCGGCATCGATGCCGGACTGGAACCTGGCAGCAAGCTCGACGTGTATCGCGAGGGCGGCGGCGGCAAGTATCTCGGCACGCTCACGATCACGAAGTCGATTCTGCCGAAGGAGTCGGTCGCGATGTTCACCCCGGCCCGGCCTGTGGCGATCTCGCACCTGCGCCCCGACGAACTTCCTCACAAGGGTGATACGGTTGGCTTGTTGAGCCTGGGTACCGGCTCGCGGTAAACGCACCCCGCGCGACAGTGGGACACAATCATCAACGGCGACCGGAGACGCAAAGATGGCGAAGTCACGAACCCGAGACGAGGAAGACCCGCGCCGGCCCACCCCGGTCGCCCGCGATGGCGCCTATGTAATGATGCTCTTCGTCACTCTGGTGGCGATCATCGCAGGGTGCGTGCTGCTCTACCTCGATAATGAGGAATACGGCAGCAAGGCCGCACCAAAGGAAGGTGCTCCGGCCGTTCAAGCGCTGGGCAGCGCCGCGAAGGTGGATGCCACCGCGCCACCTGGTGGCGGAGGCGCACCCATGCCCGAGATGCCGTAATTTCGGACACCCGACCGCGCAACCCCGGCCATAAGCCGGGGTTGTTCAGTTTTCGGGCAGGCACTTCGTATTTTTTCTTTTCGCATGGTTGGCTAATGTCCCCCCGTTCTAGGGCGGTTAGGAAATGTACCCAGGGAGAGGGGTGGTGTGCGTATGCGTCGGACAACGGCGTGGTTCGTCGTGGTCGGCGTTGCGATACTCGCAGCCGAAACACCCGTCCGTGCAGCGGACGGTTTTTGGGTGTCGGTGGCCGCAGGTGCCACAGGAGCCTCGACACCTTCGAGTTACCAGGAATGGTGGTTCGATACACCGCACGGTCCGCCACCAGTGGCCGTGACACAACTCAATGGCACGAGCGTCCAGGCCACAACGGCCGGGGGTAGTAGTTTCTTCAACGCCGGCGCGGTGCCGGTGGTTGTTCACCCCACCGATGGCTACGCTTACCTCGCAGGCGGGGCACCGCCCAGCGACCTCTCGCAGGCACTGAAGCGCCAAATGGCCGGCGGTCGTGGGCTGGCGAGCACCACGCCCGATGCCAGCGCTGCGGCGCCACCAACGGGGTCGAATCTCCTGAGCATCAACAAGGGAGAACCGACCGGCAACGGCTCCAGCCCGCTTACAGTCGGTCTCACCGACCCCAATGGGAAATCACTGGGCAGTGGCGCAGTCACTGTCCCGAACAATGGCTGGTGGGTGATCGGCCTCGGGCCGAACCCACAGGACGGCAGCACGCCGAATCCCAACCCAGGCCAGAACCCTGGTCCTGACCCAGGCCAGAACCCTGGTCCTGATCCAGGCCAGAACCCAGGTCCTGACCCTGGTCAGAATCCCACCCCGCAGCCTGGCCAGAACCCTGGTCCGGTGGCGACTCCGGAACCCGCAACGCTCTTCCTGGCCGGCATTGGTGGCCTGGGTGCCCTGGGGATGCGGACCTACCGCCGACGAGTGGGATAGCATCAGCGAGATACGCTAAGGCCGCGACCGGCTCCCCGGTCGCGGCCTGCGGCTTTATGTGGCGCACATGGGGCGTTGCCAAGATAGAATTGCGGCGCAACGACGACTCTCTTTCACGAGGATAGCCATGTTCCGCTTCGCACTTCTGCTCGCCGCAATCGTGGCCGCATCCACTTCCGCGCAACCACCGGCCGGCAAGGGCGACAAGAAAGACCCACAGGCGAAGTTCGAGCCGCGATCGAAGCCTGGCGCGGGGCAGAAGTTCCTGGAGCAGTTCACAGGCGAGTGGGACGTGGCGAAGACCTTCCACCCACGCGCCGGCAAGCCCGTGGAGTTGAAGGGCGAGTGCCACCAGCGAATGGTGCAGGGCGGGCGGTTCCTTCAGTCCGCATTCACCTTCGGTTCCGGCGCCAGTGCGACAACCGGGAGCGGCCTCATCGGATTCGAACCGGAGAGCGGGACATTCACCAGCGTGTGGATCGACTCCCGGCAGACGCGCATGTCGTTCCGTCAGAGCAAAGAAAAGTTCGATGGAACGAAGATTGTACTGGAGGGGAAGGAACTCGGCGTCGAGAAACCGGCACGTCGCTCGAAGACGGTCACGACGCTCGAAGACGGTGGCAAGAAGATTGTCCATCGCCAGTTCGTCGTTGCGGCCGATGGCACCGAGCGGCTCATGATGGAACTGGTTCTGACCCGCAAGGCCGCGGGCCGGGCGAGGTGACGCGTCAGAACTGCGTGCCGTCCACAGCGAAGCCGTCGCTCTTGAAGTAGAGGTTGAAGAGCGCGACGTTCGACGGCACCGGCTTCGCGCACCCCTGCTGTGTCGGGTCTGTGGTGATGCTGTTCCGCAGGAAGTGGACAGAGCCATCACAGAAGGCGAAGTTCGCCCCGCCGGGATGCAAACTCGACCAGGCGTAGCGCGTGCAACCGCTGTCCGACACGCAGCACGTCTGGCCGCCAGCGAACTTCGTGTTGATCGACCAGTTCGGTCGCCCCATCACTGAAATCACGCTCACGCTTCCGCTTCGAGTTTCTCGTACGGGCCAGATACCGGCGATCTGGTTCAACCCGTCGCGCTCACCGCAGAGGATCGTGTTGCTCGTCCCGTCGGTGATTGAGAGAATCGGAACAGCCGAGCCGCCGTCGCAAATCTGCTCACTGACGACGTAATTGCTCTTCGCGAAGCCAGTGCCACTGCCCCTGAAATTGTTCACTGGCTCGCGGGAGTCCGTCGGGCAGGAGTAGACCGACGGCACGATCAGCGTACTGGCGGTTGGTACCGTGGGCGCGGCCACACCGTTGGGGTTCAGTGCCGTGAAGAGATTGCTCTGTTCGACAAATGGCAGAATCCATGTTCCCCATGCCCAGTTATTCTGCAACTGGTTCGGCTTCCGCGAGAATGCGGGCGGGAACCCGTGATTCGCGTCGTGGTAGCTGTGCATCGCCAGGCCGATTTGCTTGAGATTGTTGGAACACTTCATCCGGGCGGCCGCCTCACGGACTTTCTGAACCGCCGGCAATAATAGGCCGATGAGGATGGCGATGATCGCGATGACGACGAGAAGTTCGATCAGCGTGAACGCGCGCCGCGCATGGGCGTGAGGATGCAACACGTCAGAACTCCAACCCGGCCGGTAGTGCCTGTGTTGGAGTTGGAGTGTAACCGCAGTACGAGCCGCGGGAAAGCATGCGCTGGTGAAAGATCGCATATCTGTCGACGTTTTCCAGGGAACGTCGGCAGATACGCGAGTGAGTTGCTCTGCGATTTACTACTTCGCCTTCTGGGATTTCTCCAGCTTCTCGACGTACGTCTTCACCGCCGGGCGGATCTTTTCCGGTAGGGTGGCGAGTATTTCGTCCAGTTTCGGCGGTTGTTTGCGATTCGTCTCCGCGCTCCAGGTTCGCGTGAGCTTGCGGATGGTTTCCTCGTCCACACCGCTGGCCGCCAGCACGCCCGCATCCGGACCACCTGCGCTATCGTTGAGGCGTTTCGCGGTGGTCACCAGTTCGAGGAACTGCTTGCGGTGGCCATTCGGATCGGCACCAATGGCGCCCTTCGCTTCCTCCAGCACACCGGCGTAAGTCATCGCGCCGCGATACTTCGAGTCGCGCAGGAGCATCCCGAAGGAGGCCGCTGCCGCGGCGAAGCGGAAGTCGTCGCTCAGTTCTTTCGCCGGCTCACCCTTGAGCGGCGTGCTCAGTTCCTTGCTGGTCTCCGCTTCGGGATGCTTGTAGCGCATTCGCACCGTCAGCCATTCGTCCGTGATTTTCTGGTCGGGTGGCGAGTTCTTCTGGTACTTGCTCGGCTCGACCTGTGGCAGATCGATCTTCACGCCAACCGGGACGATTTCGTAGAGCACCGTGACCTGGTGGCCGCTGCCGAGGTCGCCGGCATCCTTCTTGTCGTTGCGGAAATCTTCGTCCTTGAGCAGGCGGTTCTCATACCCCACGAGCCGGTAGGCGTTCACCTTCGCCGGGTTGAAGTCCACCTGGAACTTCACGTCCTTCGCCACGCAGACCAGCGCGCCGCCCTGTTCCACGAATACCTTCTTCGCTTCGTCAAGCGTGTCGATGTAGGCGTGGTGGCCGTTGCCGTGATTGGCGAGTTCTTTCAGACGGTCGTCCTTGTAGTTACCCATGCCGAAGCCGAGGATTGTCAGGAACACCTTGCTCTTGCGCTGCTCCTCGATGAGCTTTACCAGTTGGCCGTTGTCCGTGACACCGACATTGAAATCGCCATCGGTACAGAGGATGACGCGGTTCACTCCGCCGTCGATGAAGGTGGCACGCGCCAGATCATACGCCCTGCGAATGCCGCCCTCGCCATTGGTGCTGCCGCTGGCCGAGAGGCTATCGATCCGGCTTTTGATCAGCTTCTTTTCTGTTCCCGCTGTGGGTGCAAGTGCAACGCGGGAGTCTCCCGCGTAGGTCACGATGCTTACCCGATCCTTCGCGCCGAGTTGATCAACGAGAAGGCCAAGCGACTGCTGCACAAGCGGGAGGCGGTTCGCCTGGTGCATCGACCCGGAAGTATCGATGAGGAACACGAGGTTCCGCGGCGGGAGCTTCTCGGTGGGAATCTGGAACGCCTGCATCCCAACACGCACCAGCCGGTGGTGTCGATTCCACGGGCACGGCCCCATCTCGACATGGAATGCGACTGGATCGTCGCTCTTCGGCTGCGCATAGGAGTACGGGAAGTAGTTCACGAACTCCGCGAGGAAGACAGCGCTGGCCGGTGGAAGTTTCCCTTCGTTGAGCATCCGACGGACGTTCGCGTAGGACGCGGTGTTCACGTCCGCGGAAAAGGTCGAGAGCGCCGCGACCCGAGGTGAGCGAAACTCGTTCTCACGGTAGAGACCGTAACTCTCGGCATTCAGCGCATTGTAGCCTTCCTGCTGCGTGGGCTTTGCGTCGTCTCCTACGCCACCGTTGGCCTGGATCAATCTCGAATGCGATGCGCCGCTGCGCCCTGCGAATCCGCGCGGACTAGCTCCACCAGGTTTGGGTCCGGTCATGACAGGCAGGCCAGGCATCCCAGTCGCTCTTGAGCCATCAGGCGACGCAAGAGCGATTTCTGAGTGAAGTTGTTCGGCTTCCTTGCGTGAAGTTCCCTTCAGGTTTGGGTCAGGCGGTAATGTGGCTTCTGTTTGATGTTTGTCCTGGTTCTGGGCAACCTGTGGAGCGTCCTTCTGCAGGCCACATCCAACCAGCACCGTCAGAAGTAGTGCGGGGATGCCGAGCGTGATGGGGCGCCGGTCACGTACAGGGAATTGAGGCATCGCAATCCTCCCGAAGCGGAGTGAGACGTTATTCCGATAGAACGCCGGGCCACAGTCGGCCTGACTCGTCCCATCTTTCCGACGACGAAGGAATGCGGAGAGTTTTTCGGAAAGGTAACGAGATGCGTTTCCTCAGGCTCACCCGTAATAGGCATCGAAGCCACGAAAGCGGCGACGGAGGCACGCGTGGAGTTTGGCGTCGTGTGTGTCGATGCCCAGTCCATCGAGGTTCTTGAGGGGCTTGCTGGTGTGGATGGCCTTCACGCCCTCATCGGTGATGGGATTGTAGCGCAGATGGAGCACGCTCATCGCGTGCGCGGCTGGCCAGTTGGCGAGTAACTCGGCGCCGCGGTCGTCGATGCGGTTGTGTGTCAGCCAGAGGATGGGCGGGCAGTGTTCCTTGAGGCCGCGGACCAGTTCGCGCACCGCTGGCGTACCGATGTTGTTGTCGTCGAGGTCGAGATACCAGAGGGCGCGCATTCGCGGGCAGCGGGCCAGCGCCTTCACGTCGGGCGTGCGGAGGCGGCAGCCGTGCGCGTGGAACATCCGCAATGCGCCCGGCGCGGCATTCGCGAGTCGTTTGGCATCCAGGCCGTGACCAGAATTGTAATCCACACTGAGGAACGCAACGTTTTCCAGGTGCAGTGAGGTAATGAGCGCCGTGATACCCAGGCCGCTGAGCCCGCAGTTGGATACGGAGAGCGAGCGGAGGTTTCGCAGTGAAGGGTTGCTGGCCAGGGCCTCGGCTGCCTCGTCGCCCAGGCTCAATCTGCTGAGACTGAGGCTGATGAGTCTGCTGAACGGACTCGTTCTCAGTGCGTGCAATGTCTCGGCGTCGCAATCGTGCAGCGCACCAAGGACAAGCCGCCTGAGGGAGAAGAGGTTCTTCGCGCTGAGGAGCGCGGCAGACGGCTCGCGCGGAACGGGTGTGTCAGGAAGCGCGAGGACGTGGAGGCCGGTCCAGTGGGGCGAATCGCACAGTGCTGCCACGGCACCTACTGCCACTTCCTCATGAAACGTCTGCAAAGAGAGCGACCGCACATCCGCAGCTTCGGGATAATGCCCGAACGCACGCAATCCCGCGGCGCACTCGCCAACGAGTTCCAGACCGCGTACCCAGCCGAGCAACCCGGCTTCGGCCAACTGCTCGACCTTTCTGGCCGTGAGATCCTCGGCGATGAGGGTAACGGATGGAGCTGCCGCGCGCAGCCGCGAGGCGATTTCGCCGATGTTCCGAAAGCTGTTGAGCTGGACGCTCTGAGGAAAGCCGCGGTGGCAGCAACTCGATAGCCACTCGGGCTTCTGCGCGACCCACTGCACTCCAAACTTCTTCGGGAACTTCGGCATCCACGCCGCGGCGTGCCGTTTGAAGAGGTCTTCGGAGCGCATGGCGAACGCCAGGCGGCGGTGGATGCCGTCGTCGATCCGGGGCCAGTCTGCGGTAGGTCGCGTGATCCAGTCGTGATCGCGGATGAACTCGAATACCGGCTGGCTGTCGCTGCCGTCGTCGGTGAGTCGCGCGAGCTCGCACTGGAGGCGGATGAACTCAGCGTGTGCGGTGTCGGCCGCGCCGCCCTGCTCGTCGAGCCAGTCGGCGAACATCAGCCGCGGAGTGTCCTCCTCGGGGTGGTCGCGGATGGCAGCCAGCAGCGCGTCGCGGTCGGAGAGCATGGGCAGGACTCAAGGTCTTATTCTGTGTCGGGGTGGCAACCCCGACACGCTCGATCGGTAACCGGTTTGCTCCATTCTAACGCAGGGCGAACGGCGGGCGGTGCTACTTCAGCCAGGTGTCGCCGTATGCCATGAAGACCTTCCAGTCGTCGGGGGTCATGCTGTGCTTTCCGGCGCGGATGAAGTAGCCGAGGCGTTCGGCGGAGAGTTTCCCTTCCGGCGGCATCTTCGCGGCGACTGGATGGGTGATGCCGTAGAGCTGGTAGGCTGGCGCGGCGGCGGTCAGGACGTCGAACTGTCCGGCGGGGTTGGCCCACTGGTCATCCTGGGCGTTGGTCGCCAGCACCGCGCGTGGCGCGCAGAGCGCCACGAGGCCGTTCTGGTCGAAGGGGAGTTTTGTCACGTCGTCGTTGAACGCCTTGAATCGCGTGCAGAACCAGTGTGGAAAGCTCGTGTTGATGCGCTTCACCGGTTCGGACTTCGGGTTCTGACTGCGACTCGGTGCCGCGCCGCCAGTGCCCGACTGATGCGGAATCACCACCGCGATGCGGGAATCGAACGCGCCCGCCAGTAGCGCCGTCTTCCCCAGCCGCGAGTGACCCACAACCGCCAGCCGCTTCGGGTCGATTTCCCGGGTCGTTACGAGATAATCGACCGCGCGGTGACAGCCCCACGCCCACCACATGATCGTCGCCGTTTCGTCGGGCGGCTGAAGGCCAGGCAGTCGCGGGAGCGTTGCGCGCATTCCCTCGTTGACATTGGGACGGTCGGGCTGCACGTCGCCGCAGTAGAAGGTCGCGACCGCGTATCCTTTCCCAATAATCTGCCGCAGCGGCCACTTCCCCTCTTCCTTGCCGCGGCCAGCCGCGGTGGCCTTGTTCTTCACCACTCCTGGATAGCGACTCGGCACCCACACTTCTGGAATGTGAACCTTCTTGCTCGGCGTGACCATGTGGTTGCCGTGGAAGTTGGGACCGAAGAAGCAGGCCACTGGCGTCTTGCTGTTGGGAATCGCGACAAGAAGGTAAATCTTCGGCCATTCCTTTGGTCCGAACGTGATCTCGACCTCGCGCAGCGTCCCTTTCCCGTCCAGAGCCGGCGAGTTCATCTCCTCGAACAGCACTTTCGTGGTCACCTTCGGCTTCGCCGGGAATCGGCCATACATCTCGTGCTGGAATAACTCCTTCAGTTCCGGTCGGCGGTTCTGTTCCCACTCGGCCTTCGTGGTCACCTTCGTACCGTCCCGCATGGTCAGCACGTCGGGCAGTTTCGCATTCGACGGCGAATCGGCAGGAACAGCGGCGGCAGTCATAGCGAGGATTCCGAGCGCGGAAAGGGAGAATCTCATGCCAGGCTCCAGAAGAGAAGTTAGCCGCGAGAGACGGGGTGAGCGCGGCTTGCGCTTCACACACGGCTCGCGGCTAACATAGAGAGAACGTCTGCTGTCAGAACGACAGACCCAGAATGAAGACCAAGGCGAACAACTCGGCGCCGACCGCTTCCAGCGGCAGACTGAGCGATTCGTTCACCTCGATACGAATGGTCTTGCCGTCGTCGCGCGTGACAGTGAGATTGGGGAAGAGGTGCCGGTTCAGTTCATGCGCGTTCGGAATCAGCCCCACGTCGAGTGGGTTGAAGTCGCTCTCGTTTGACGCCCGGAAGATGGGTGACGCGCTCAGGATGCCGAGGATGAGCGGCCCGATGCAGCAGAGATTGCTGACACTCGACTTCGGCGTGCAGAACTGGAGGCCGCAGCCCGGCTTCATTTTCGCGAGCCGCTTCGCGGTCACATCGTCGGGCTTCCACTTCTCCAGAACACCCGCGGAGCGGAGAATCGCGCCCTGCACCGCCTGCGGGTGCCCACCAACAATGAGCCACTCATCCGTGACGGCATATGTCGGAGTAACTGCCGCGAATCCGCGCGCGTAGAATTCGCGAATCTCCACTCCCTTGAGTATCTTCTTCCGCACCTTCACCGGGCTGCTGGCGATGGCCTCGATCGCACCCTGAATGCGACCCAGCGAGGCACGCAGTTTCGCCGCGTCCTTCACCGAGATGCAGAAGACAACGCCAAACGTTGATACTCCTTCGGTAGGACTCTGGAAGACGACGAACGTGTCGCCCAAATAGGGGAGGAGGTCGTCCGTCACTGAGACGCCGAGGAACTTGTCTGTTTCGCGAGCCAGATACGACTTGCGTGCCTTGATGAGTGCCGCGGCCTTCAGCTTGCTCTCATCCTGGTCGATACCGAATTCCTGGTTCATCGAGAAGAACTCGACGAGGCTCAGCCCCGCGTCGTAGGCCGCGGCCAGATCGAGCCGCAGCGCGGAGAAGCGGCTCACATCTGGCGGCATTGGCGGCAAGTCCTTGAGTGTCAGTGGGGCCTGCTTGAGAACCTTCGTCAGCCCCTTGCGCACGCCTGGAAGGTCGAACTCGTAGAGGGCGCGCGACTCCTTGCCGCTGAAGCCCGAGGAAAAGACGAGTGCCTTTACCCCGCTGATGCCCGTGGTATCGAGCCGCTCCTTGAGGCCAGGTACCAGCGGCCCGGCGAGGTCCCGGATTAACCCGATGAGGCTCGCAGTGTCGGCGAAGCCACGCGTGATGCTCTCGAAGTCGCCCAGTTTCTGGCACCGCTGGTAGAGCGGATGTCGTGTCAGCCCACCGCGTTCGGCGTTCGACTTCAACTCTCCAACGACTGCTGTCGGCTTGCGTGTGCCCGCGTAGAGGACGAAGTGTTTTCCCTCCATCCACCAGGCGACATGCGGCGTGACTGGTCCGTTGTCTGGGACGAGTATCTGGAAACCCTTGCGGCCGGCCGCATCCAGAGGCTCGACCTTCGTTTGGTACTTGTTCGTCAGGAGTCGGAGGCTGCTGAAGAGTGCCTCGGCGCGAACGCCGGCATCAGGCACGATGGCGATGAGTTGCGCGTCCGGGATGATCGCTTCGATGCCAGGGAGTTTTCCGCCGCCGACCAGACCGCCCAGTGCCTGCCCCACGCCCTTGAGCGTTGGCCGTGGTTCGCGCACCTCCGCCGCGACCAGCAAGCCCTTGTCCGCGATGAGCGCGAGGAGTTTCTCCGTGGCCTTGAGGTCCGCGAGCGCGGCCTTCAGTTCCTTGGGCGATTGGCCGTCGAGCAGCGGGTCGGCCAGGACAGTCGAACCGAGATACTTTGGCCCCAACGCGAGCATCGCGCGGATGCTCTCGCCGGTTGGCCCGGCCATGATACCGCCCCAGATCGACTTCTTGTATGCGTCGTTGTGCGCGGCGATGCCGTCCCACCGGACGTAGAGTTGCGTGCTGGTCGGCAGGAGTCGCTCGGGCACATCGGTTTGCGAGGCCGGATCGGCTGCGAACGCCGACGGAGCGACCACCATCGCGATGAACGCGGCGGCGAATGAGCGAGGCATGCTTGTCTCCTGGTCTGGCCCGACAGGTGAATGGGGGACGTGAACGAGCGGAGTACGCTATCCCTCCGCTCGTCTGCGTTGGCTCAATCCTTCTCTGCTGGCACCTCGGTGGGTGGCTCGATCGCGCCCGGATTTGGTGCGGGTTTCGTTTGATTCTTTCCCTTCTGCCCGCTTTGGGGGACCTTCTTCATCCTGTCGATGAGCGCGAGTTTCTCGAACGTATCGCCGAGCACGTCCTTGCTCCCCACGCCGAGCCAGTCGTCGAGCAGTGTCGCATAGACGCGGCGGAAGTCGGTGTGATACTGGATGTCGCCGTCGGTGAGGTCCGAGAGGCTCGGGTGCTTGCCGATCAGTCCGCCCTTCACGGGCGTGCCGGCAAGGAACATGCACGAGCCGCTGCCGTGGTCGGTGCCACGGCTGCCGTTCTCCTTCACACGCCGACCGAACTCGGAGTACGTCATCACCACCACGCGCTCGGAGTGTTCGCCCACGAGTGAGGTGATGAGTTGGTCTACTGCCGTCGATAACTCGCCCAGGAGCTTTGCGTGCGATTCGGCCTGATTGGCGTGCGTGTCGAATCCGCCGTGCTGAACGTAGTAGATTCGCGTGCCCAGCCCCTTCTGTACCATGCGGCCGATGAGACCGAGCTTGCCGCCGAGTGTGTTGAGGTCGTCCGGATCGCGGCTGACGAATCGCCCGTTGACGAACTCGTTGGTCGGGCTCCCGCTGCTTCCGGCCTCGCGGAGCGCTTCTTCGATCTTCTCCAGGCTCGTGTACGTCTGAAGCTGGCGCTTTCGGACGAACGAGGCGAGGTTGGCGTTGGTGTCCTTGCCGCGGTTGAGGTCCTCGATTAGCTTCTTGCGGCCTTCGGCGTTGCCACTGAGTTGCAGTCGGAAGCTGGCACGGTCGGCGAGGCTGATGACGCCGCCGTCGGCGCCCTGCATCGCCACCGGGAGCCGCTCGTTGCCGATGTACATTCCGGGTACGCCCGCATCGGTGAGTGGCATGGTGGGAATGGTACGCGCCAACCAGCCGCTGCTGTGGGCACGCTTCGGGTCGGCGAGTTGCCAGATGTCCATGCTCTCGAAGTGCGAGCGATCCGGATTCGGGTAGCCAACGCCCTGAATCACGGCCAGCCGTTTCTGCTCGTAGAGTCGCTTCATCGCGCTCATGCGCGGGTGGAGTGCGTGGTAGTCGTCGAGTTTCTGCACCTCCTTCTTGTTGAATGCGAGTGTGGGGCGAGCCTTGTGGTAGAGGTCGTCTCCATAAGGCGCGACGGTGTTGAGGCCGTCGTTGCCGCCATTCAACTCGATGACAACAAGGACCGTGTCCTTCTTCTTGCTGGTCTTGTCGGCGGCAATCGCGGTGTTGGCAAGAAACTCAGGCACAACGCCACCAACGGCGAGGAGGCTTGAGGTGCCGAGTGTGGTCTTGAGGAAGTCGCGGCGTGTGGACATGAATGCCTCCTGGTAGGCTCGTGCTGGGCGGGCAGTTCGAGTGGTCTGCTCGCGCGGCGCGTGGTAAGCGATCCGGTTTTCGTGGTTCTGGTGTGCGCGGTTCCCCGCGCGGTTCGTGGCTCCGCGCCGCAAGTGGGCGGAGCACTTTCGCCCTCAGGCGAGCTGATATTCCGGCAGGCACATCATGGCGTGGGCTGCCTCGCGCACGCGCGCCTTGAACGCAGGCGAATGAATCTCCACGTCCTTCGGATCGAGCGGTCTGGGCGGTGGCTCCTTCTTTGGCTCCTTCTTCGGCTTCTTCGCAGGCTCCGGGTCTGGCGCAGGTCCTCCTGCCGGTCCCGCCTCATTCACGCTCCGTGGAGTCGGTGACTTCTCCATGGGTGTTAGCGTGGGTGCGGGTGTGAGGAGAAAGGCTTCTAGCTTCTTTGCCACCGCAACGGGCAGGGTATCGCCGGAGATTAGCTCGCCCAGTCGCCGCACCACTGCGCCCACGTCCTTCGGCTTGGCGGCGTAGACGAGTTCGCACACATCGTATTTCGCGTCTGGCGCAGGTGGGGAAGCCTTCTGTCTGGGTTTGCTTTCGATTGATGCTCCCACTGTCACGACGGTGAACGAGTTCTGCGGGCGTGGCCGGGTCGCGCTCCAGGTGCCCAGCGCGACCTTCTCCGCGAAGTTGTTGCGGGCCAGGAGCGTGGCGCTGTTGAGCCAGTCGGTGCCGGTGCGCCAGCCCTTGACGTTCGGCGGTGCATAGAGCACCTGCCCCATCTTCGCCAGCGGTTCGACCACGTCGTGGAGCGGCACGCGGCCAGGGACCGTGGAGTTGATCGCGCCCAGCACATACTCGACGGGCCACTTCACGCGATGCTGATACGCATGCACGCTGAAAAAGAGACGTGAGCCGAGCATCGTCTTCACCAGTTCGGCGATGTCGTATCCCGACTTGCGAAACTGGACCGCGAGCGGTTCGAGTAACTCGTTGGGTGTCGGCGTCTCGCTCACGAGAAAAGCGAAGAGCTTGCTGACGAGGAATCGCGCACAGGCGTCTTGCTCGCAGCAGAGCCGCACCACGTCGCTGCCGTTCCAGTGGCCGGTCTTGCCGAAGATGGTCTTTTCGCCGCTATCGTGGAGTGAGCGATTGAACTCGAATTTCTTGACTTCCACGTCGTGATGCCAGCCTGTGAAGGCGCGGGCCGCTTCCTGAATGTCTTTCTCGGAGTAGTTGCCCACGCCCAGTGAGAAGAGTTCCATCACTTCGCGGGCGTAGTTCTCGTTGGGCGTGCCCTTCACGTTGCGGGTGCTGTCGAGCCACACGAGCATCGCGGTGTCCTTGCTCATGTCGAGCAGGAACGCCGGGAACTTCCCCAGCGCGTGCGTTCGCAGCGTGAGGTTCTGCTGGTACATCAGCTTCGTGCTGCGGACCTTGGCATAGCTGGTGGCGAAATGGTTATGCCAGAAGAGCGTGAGCTTCTCGCGCAGCGGGTGGCCGCCCTCGATCATCGCATAGAGCCACCAGACGCGCAGGCCGGCTGCATCGGTGTAGTGGCTGCCCGCCTCGGTGAACAGTTCCAGCAGTTCCGCGGCATCCGGCGCGCCGGTCGTCAGCGTGTCGAGCGTTTTCGGTAGCCCATCGGCCACTGCATTTCGGAGCCTGGCTTCGTTCGCGCCGAAGGCAGCGCGGCGATAGAGATGCGCGGCCCACTTGCGGTTCCACTGGCCCGCGGCCGGCTGCCACGGTGCCCACGCTTCAGTGGGATCGACCTTGCTGATGTCCGAGGGAAGAGGTGCCTGGGCCATGACCACACTCCGAAGATCGGCCGGCAGAGAGCCGGGTGAAGGTCAGATAGACTGGCGTGTGCATTATCGCGCCGCGAAGCGATTAAGCAAGCGCCTTGTTCGTGACGTTACACTCGTGTCGAGTTTCGGTTCGACGTAGCGAGCCGTAATCCTTGCCTACTTCTTCGCCTTCGCCTCAGCTTCCTTGATGTACTTCTCCGGATTGGCCTTGAACTCGTCGCGGCAGCCCGAACAGCAGACGTAGTAGTCCTTTCCATTGTAGCTCACCTTCATCGTGCCGCGCCCGCCGCTGACGATGCACTCGGGGCCCTTGGGCACGTCCGCAAATGCGACGCCTTCCTTGGTCGCGCCGACTTGCCATATCCTCTCGAAGGCCACCTTCGTCTTCGCTGGGCGTGTCTCGAACCGGTAGAGGTGGCGGTTGAGGTGCAGGAGGCTGAAGACCATCCGCTGTTCCTCGGCCATCGGCCCGCCGGCGCGTGTGAGCGTGAGTGTCTTCCCTTTCGCATCGAGGCTGCCGACGAAGGTCGCGACGCTCCTGTCCGGTGCGGTGAGTGTCAGTGTGAACTGCGGTTCTTTCGTCTCTTTCGCAGGCGTGTAGCGCAGTTCACCCTTCGTGAAGTGCTTCCCCTTCTCGAAGTTCACCGCCAGCCACGCACTCTGATTGCCGAACTTCCATCCCCATGTAATGCGTTCTTCCCATGCGCCGGCGGCGCGTTGCTCACGCGTTCCTGAAGGGGTCCCGGATCCCTTCCACGACCCGACCAGCACGTTGAACGGCTGAAGCGCCTCTTTTTCGGTGAGGCCCGCGGGCGTGTTACAAACGCACGGAGTGAGTGTGGCAGAATTGAGCGCAGAGTGGTCGAATATCACACAAATCGTCAGCAGCAACAGCGCGGTCATGGGGATACCTCGCGGGAGGTGGATGGAGTCCCGGAAGTGGTTCTCCAGATAGACGACGCAGCAACTCGGTGATTTCAACCAGGCAATGAAGTGACACGAAGTGAGAAGTGCGTTGCGCAGAAGAACCCACCCTGGCTCCCGTGGTGAGAGTGCGTCAAGGTGGGTTTCGTGGCTCCATGAGCATTAGCGCGGCTTGCGTGGCGCGCGGAACTGGCTCTCGGCCGGGACGCTGCGGGTGGCGGTCTCGGCGGGGGGCGTGGTGACGATCATGGCCGTGTCTGGCCCGGAGTGGCCAACGATGGTCGCCAGAGTGTCGCCGTCCGTGGCGTGGTCGCCAACGGTGGCCAGCACATCGGCGGATTGCTCGAGTTTATCGTGGATTTCCTGGCGATCCACGCGAACGTTTGCCGGAGCCTCGATCCCCAGTTTCACGCGACCGGGGCCAACGCTCACGACGGTGATTTTGATGTTGTTAGCGATGATGATCGATTCGCTCTGACGACGTGTGAGCACGAGCATGAGATGTCCCTCCTGGATGGTGCTGGGGGCTGATGAAGAGGTCCCCGGCGCTCCTGTTTAAGATACTACGTCACAAACTTTGCGGTCTTGCAGGGGGCAGCCGATTTTCCCTCAAGTATGTCCCGCCAGATACCGACACTACCTCTGGTTCGTCCGCAAGCCGATGTCGGTTGCAGATAGTTATTTCTTGAGCAATTCTGGTGCCGTAATCAAAAAGTTGGACTGTTACAGTCTATTGTTCGCAAAATCGGCAAAATAGAGAAGCCGTTCGGACCCCCAGGCTGCCCGAAACGGTTCGTTGTTGGAAAGTTTGCTGAGATTAGGCGATGGGACGTGGGGAAGTCAATACCAATTTTTGCAATCGTTCTGTCAGTCTCCCGATCGGTTTGCGGTCGCGCAAGAGTGGGCATGACCTTGCGCGACACTGCTACGACTTCACCAGCTTCTACTTCTTCTTTTCCTTTACGGTCCAGAGGTGGAGGACGTATTCGTCGCCGTCATCGCCCATCACCTTGATGGTCTTGTCCGGTGCCCAGTCGCCCAGCAGGAAGCGGTGCGACACGATGCGCGTGCCTGGCTTGAGTTGCTTGTCGAGTACGGGCTTGAGCAGTGCGTCGAACTCGTTACCCATATAGAGGAACACGATTGTGGCTTCGCTGTAGTCGGCCTTCAGCGCGTCGCCTTCCTTGATGGTGATCTTCTTGTCCAGTCCGGCCTTCTTGACGTTCTCGCGGGCTTCCCCCACCTTCTTGGGGTCGAGTTCGATACCAACGCCCTTCTCGGCGCCCTTCTTGACGGCGGCGATGAGTACGCGGCCGTCGCCAGGTCCTGGTTCGTAGGCCACGTCGCCCTTCTTCACGTTACCGAGTTTCAGCATCTCGGCGACGATGTCATCGGGGGTTGGCACCCAGCGAATCTTCGCCTTATCAGGGTTCTTGGGATCGGCCTTCGTCAGGTCGGCGACCACATCCTGGCCGCCCTTGAACTCGATCTTCTTTGTGCGGGTCAGGTGTGTGTAGTTGTTTGGCTCCCAGGTCACGCTGAAATCGTACTCGTAGAGTTTGCCCACCTCCAGTTCGGGTGTCTCGAACTCGCGAACGGTGCCCGATGGCTTCGTCGCCTTGTTTTCGATCAGGAGGACCGCATCGTCTTGCGGGACGAGGATTTTCAGCTTGGACTTGGCCTTTTTCTTCTCGGGCTGCGCGCCTGTGGACACAGACGTCAACCCGACACATCCGAAGACGATGGCCAGGGCCAGCCCGATCGTGCAGGCTCTGCGGTGTGCAAACATCGACGTTCCTCAAATTGCAGGGAAGGGATTATGGTTGCATGGTGCGAGATAGTGTCACCGAAACCAACTACGCACGCAAGCCCCCGACGGCAATAGTGGCAAGCAGTCGCAGTGTCGCTGAGGAAAGCCCGATGAGAGACGCTCTCACGCGCTCACCGATCGCTGGTCACGAACCCTGCGCGAAGCCTTCTCGCTGGTGGCAGGGGACCATAGTCTGATGCGTGTGGGGACGCGGCGACGCCGTGCCGGTCGGCCGGCGACGCGCCCCTACTTTTCTCGGGGAACCACAATGACGATGCGCTCGCTCACGGCGGTGCTAGCTCTGGGCTTCATCGGGCTGGCTGTCCGCGCGGCCGACGAACCGAATCCGTACAAGGACACGAAGGTTGGCGATTACGCCACCTACACGATGACGATGAAGATCGGCGCGCTCAACACCAAGGGAACGGTGACCCAGACGGTTGTCAAGAAAAGCGACAAGGAGGTCACCGTTGAGGTGACCGGAACCGCCACTGACTTCAACGGGCAAGAGAAAGCCATTCCCGCCCAGAAGCAAACCGTCGATCTGACCAAGCCTTACGATCCGACGCAGGCCGCCAAACTCCCGCCGGGCGTCAATGCGAAGGTGGAGAAGGGCAAGGAAGGAAAGGAGAAGATCAAGGCCGGTGGCAAGGAGTATGAGACCACCTGGCACACCTACAAGGTGAAGGCCGAGGCCATGGGCCAGAAGATCGACGCCGACGTAAAGGTGTGGATGGCCA
The DNA here is from genome assembly GCA_964422915.1 of uncultured Frigoriglobus sp. Classification (GTDB taxonomy): domain Bacteria; phylum Planctomycetota; class Planctomycetia; order Gemmatales; family Gemmataceae; genus Gemmata. The sequence goes on from CAYRDG010000005.1 coordinate 56,028, forward strand.
AGGGCGTGCCCGGCGGGATGGTGAAGATGACCATGATCACCGAGGTTGCCGGTCAGAAGCTCGAGATGACGATGGACCTGAAGGAAACCGGCAGCAAGAAGTGATGGCCGTCTGCGCGTTGAAGTCCCGGCCGGGAAGACCGGCTAACGCCGCGACTTCAACTACTACCGGGCATGCAAGCGGGGCGGGATTCCACAGGGAATCCCGTCCCGCTTGCATTTCCCAGTTGGACGCGGTTCGTCAGTTCTTTCCGAAGCAGAAGAGGTGCGACTGACCGCGAATGAACACCTTGCCATCCGCGATAGCGGGGCTGGCATACACCTTTTCTTTCAGTGGAGCGCGATCGAGTTCCTCGAACTCTCCTGCTGCGCGCATCGTGGCCACTTGCCCCTTCTCCGAGACCATCAGAATCTTGTCGCCAACCAGAATCGGCGATGCGGTCACGTCGGAGCCGGCGAACACTTTCTCGGTCCATACCGCTTTGCCAGTCTTGAGGTCGGCGCAGGTGGCCAGCCCCTTGTCGCCGATCCAAAACAGCTTATCATCCTTCGCCAACACGCACGGGACGTAGGGCGTTTCCTTCTTCAACTCCCAGACCTTCACCGGCTTCTTGCCGAAGGGATCAACGGCGACCATATAACGCGAACCGCCGCCATCACCGCACGACATGACGAACAGGCCAGCGGTGAAGAGCGGGCAGCCCACCACCCGCAGGGGCGCTTGCTTGCCTGGCCAGGGGATGACGTATTCCCAGTTCACCTTGCCTGTCCCTGGCGCGTAGGAAGTGATTGCGGTTGACGTGCCCAGGAGGATTTCGGTCGGCTTATCCGGGCGTTGAAGGACGAACGGGGTGGAGTAACTCGCGCGGTAGTGCTTGCGCGGTGCGATCCACTTCCGCTCACCGGTACGGGCCTCGAAGGCGACCAGTTCCGCGTGCTTGTCGTCGTCCACATTCACGAAGACGAGACCGGCATAGACCATCGGTGAGAAACCCGGACCGTGCTGGCTGATGTAGCTGCCCAGTGGCGACTGCCACAACTCTTTGCCCGTCAGGTCGTAGGCGTGCAGGCTCACACCGCGGCCGTCCCACCACTGGCAATAGATGCGTTCGCCGTCGCAGGCGGGCGTGCCGGATGCCAGCGAGTTCTTCGAGTGCGTCTTTCCAACTGCCGCAGGGAAATTCTTCGTCCACTCGATCTTGCCGCTGGTTGCGTTGATGCACAACAGCATCCGCGAGTTACCGTTGGTAGAGGCGGACTGGAGGTACACCTTCCCATTCACCACGATGGGCGAGCCATTCCCTCGGCCAGGCAGTTCGACCTTCCAAAGCGGCTTGTTGGGGTCGATCTTCGGTAACGGTCCTTCTCCGATCCCGGTACCGTTGGGGCCGTGGAATCGTGGCCACTCGCCCGCGTGTGCGAGTGTCAGTGTGATTGCGAGTGAAGTGAGCGAGCAGAGGATCAGGCGAATCATCGGCGGCGTCCTGGCGAGAAGAGAACCGGGCAGGTTGGAAGGATTATCGCAAATGGGCCAGTGGATGCAACGGGGTAGCGACGGTAAGAGCGACAGTGGGCGTGCATCTCGCTTGCGGCTGGAATCGCGCTCGTATGACCCACCCACTGACGCAGATGGAACGCTTTCAACAGCAACATTCGCCCAACCCCAGCGATTCAGCCACCCTTGAGGAGTCGCGCGATGGGGCGAGTCTGATCGAAGTGCTCCATCACCAGGATCGCGACCACCGTTAGGGGCACGGCCAGGAACATCCCAGGGATTCCCCACACCAGCCCCCAGAAGGCCAGCGAGCCGAGAATCACCAGTGGGCTGACACCCACCGCGTTCCCAATGATGAGCGGTTCCACGAGTGTCGCGGAGAGAACGTGGATCGTCAGCAGCACCCCGGCGGCCGTGAATGGCTGCCACGCCGGGCCGAACCACAGGAACGCGAAGCCCACGGGAAGTGAGTAGGCGACGACCGAGCCAATGTAGGGGATGAAGTTACACAGGAACGTCAGCACCATCCACAACAGCGAGAACTTCACCCCCAACGCCCACAGCGCCACGCCCACGGGCACTGCGAGTACGAGGCTCGACTTCAGCTTCGCTTTCAGGTAGCTGATGATGGCCGCATTCACCTGCCCGGCGACCTGGAGGATTCCATCGGCGCGTTCGGTGTCGTACGCCTTGCGGATGCGACCTGGCAGTCGCGAACCTTCCACCAGGAGGAACAGCAGGTAAAGAGCCACGACGCACGCTTCCAGTACCGCGTTGGTGGCGACGGTGAGTATGGGCCGCGCGACCTGCCCCGCCAGTTCGTTGAACTGGGCCGGCGAGAAATTGTCCTCTTTGGGAAAGACCCAGGGAGCGTAGCCCGCGAGCAACTGTTCGGCCTGATGGAACAACTCGACGGCACGCTGTTGGAGCGCGGCGGATTGCGCGCTCAACTCGGCGACACTCAGATATGTGACGAACGTGAGCAGCACGATCGCAGCGGCTGTCGAGCCGGCAAGGACCGTGATGGACGCAGGCGTGCCAACCCGGTAACGCAGTCGTGCGTGGTACGGCATCAGAACGTACGCGAGGAAGACGGCGATCAGGAGTGGGCGCAGCACAGGCGCCAGTTGCAACATCAGATACCAGCCACACGCGCCGCCGACGAGTATGAACGTGATTGTGCGAAGCATGTTCGGGTCACGCCACCGCGGTGTCGCCGCGCGTTCCGACGCCGCGGACTCTGGGTCGCTCATGGGCGCCTCGAATTGGTGAATCGACTCGGCCTGCCGACGCATCTTATCGTGAGAAGGGGCCACAGCGCAACATCATGCGCAGAATCGATCGCGCCCGAGTCGCAGAATTCCTCAGGGAGTGTTGCGAATCGCCACACCTGAACGCCCGCTCTGAGCATTCACACGGATTTCATCTCTCGGATCGCACTTTGAGCGGGAAATCGTGGAACTCTTGGCCACAATTCGCGGTCAAAAAGAAAGCGGATCGCGAAACCCTACCGCGGCCCGAGTGTTGAACTAGAGTAGGGTGTGTAAGACTTCGGCTCTGGATGGGAATTCCCTGATAGAGTTGGAGCAGATCAGCCCTCCACCACTGCTCGCCAAAGGCGAACAGTCCCGAAATATCGCGGGGTCGCTGCCCCCCAATCCCCGCGAGTTGCCTTCCACACAGCATCGCCACAACGCCACGACATGCGGCGCCTGTCGCTTCGTTGGCTGTGGTTCACGAACTCTGCATGCTGGGAGATTTGCCGTGTCGCGATTCTATTTCACCCGCCGCTTTGCAATCGCCGGACTGGTGTGCGTTCTCCTTGGCGCGCTGGCCTCCCGTACGACCCTGGCGCAATCGCTGGGTATGGATGTGTGGAATTACTCCGCACTCCAGAAGGAACTCCGCGCCGGTGAGGACCAGAGTCGCGAGCTGAATGAGCGGAGTGCGGTGATCGCTCATCGCATCGCGGTGAAGGACACGATCGTCGCTGATCTGCTTGCCGGGAAGATCACCCTGGCAACGGCCACCGACCGGTTCCTCGAACTGAACGCCGGAATGCCCGAATACATGGATGTGATCCGTTCCACCTTCGCGGGTGACACCGACCACGAGCGAACCGCTCGCAACGTGATTTCCTTCGCGGTCGCGGCGGTTCGTCCCGATGACCGCCCGGCCGTTGCTAGCCGCCTGGAAAGCCAGCTCCACGACATGACCGGCTCTTTCGCTTCCGAATGATTGAAGCCGCTTCCAAGTCACTGGCCCTGTGCCGTCGTCTCTCAGACAGACAGCACAGGGCCAGCGACTTGGAAGGCCCACGGCATGTGCCTTCTACTCGATAACCACTTCACATTCCTGATCGCTCACACCAACTGCTGCGTACAACTTTCCGCAACCAGACGAGCCGTACGGAACCGACTCGAAACCGCCACTTCTCAGGGCCTTCATCCTGAAGGGAAGACTCCTCAGTGATGGTGTTCCAGTTCAATTAGCGGTAGCGATCGAACCGGGCTGAGGGCGGAACGTCCCGCATTGAGCGCGGCCAGGAACTCGTTCGCGTTCACGCCGAGGATGCGGCAGGCCAGAGTGATTGTGACTCCCCGGGCGGCCGTTCGACGTAGCACCGGGTTTGCCAGAGGCTTGAATCCCCACTCCAGAAAGACGGGCAGTAACTCCGGGTATCGATCGAGCACCCCGGCGACCGAATCGCCTGATCGGATCGGCGTTCCGCGTACGAGCTTCTCGCACACTTCCCAGCCCGCGGGTCGAATCATCAACCGGACCAGACCAATACCCCACACCGCCAGCCCGGTCACTTCCAGCACTCCGCTCACGCCAGCCACCGGGAAGACCCAGTTCGCCCAGTCGGTTGCGATCTGACCACTGACGCGAATCGTGCAGCCGAGATTGATGAGCATGAACGGCACCCAGAGACGGGTGAGTGACTTCGGATCGGCGCCACGAAGCGTTGGAACCACCTTCGACGCCACGCCGACAATCATCAGGCTGACGAAGCCGACCGTGATCGCATGCCGGGCCGCACCGTAGTACGCATGCGAGAACCCAGTCTTCACCGCCGCCGCGCCGGGATTGATCGCTGGGAGAATGACAAACTGATACGCAGGCAGTGCCACGAGCATCGTCAGCGATACCAGTAGCCACGCATAAGCGGCACGTACGAACTTCCGCGAACGGTCGCGACCTGTCGTCCGGCCGAACACGCCCCAGTTTCGCACCAACAGCACCACGCAGGTCATCAGTAACAGAACCGCGCAGTACCACAGTCCTGCCCAGGCATGGCCGTGGAGTCGCATGAGTACCAGCCCGACCACTTCCCCGATCACTGCGAGATTCAGACCCACCAGACACCAACGGGCCAGTCGAGGTGACCCCGCCGGGAAGTTCAACATGTTCGGGAGCAGTCGCTGACTCACGCCGAGAATCATCAGCGTTGCGAAGCCGTGAATCTGAATGTCACGCAGCGCCCCTTGCCAGGCCGCAACCAGTGGCACCAACTCGCCCGGCGCCGCCCGAAAGGTCGCGGCGGCATAGACCCCCTCATACACCGCCATTACCGCGAACCAGAACAGTGCGGAGATGATGAACCAGTCGTAACCGGCCAGCGGCTTGCCAGACGCTCGCCAGGTGGTGGCCAACACGCAGACGAACAGCCCGACTGCGACAACCTCCAGCCCCGATCCGGTCACGGCGAGTATCGCCGCGGTATCCCAGCCGCTGGCCAGCGGCTCGAGCGTGGCGCGGAGCAGAATCCCGGTCAGTATCAGAGCGAAGCTCAGCCAGGCAAGACCCGGATGACGAAGCTCGGTGTGCTTGAAGCGGGGGAATGCCTGATAAGCAAATCCCATCACGAACAGACCCACCCACCCAAACACCTGCGCGTGGCCGTGTGCGTTGACTGCGTGCAGCCCGGCGCCAGTGAAGCTGCCGGCCACGGCAATTCGGATCAACAGGTACGCGCCCCACGTCGCGCCGAGTGTGAGGACGAGTGTGATGCCGGCCAGGAAGAACGGCCGGTAGATACCATCCGCCGACCACCGCGCGACCGGTGCCTCGCGCGCCGGCCGTGGCTCAGGCACAGCCTCACCGATTTCGGCCAGCAGTCGCGGAAGTGGAACATCGTGGGCACGCGCGAAGAACTCGAGTGTCTCGCGCGGCCCATCTGGCCCGCCGCAGCCTTTGAGTCCATACCGGTCGAGCACGGATCGTGCGGCCGGGCGGGCCTTGAGAAGATCAGGAATCAGGGTTCCAGGGCTGACAGGATCGGCGATGGCGGTGGCCATGTGTGGCCTCCGGGTAAATAGGATGTCTATATCCTATTTCAGTGAGCCAGCCGGTCAAGCCCTCCTGGAATTTCTCGTGCCGTTGAGTGAAGCGGTAGCGAGGGTCAGGGGAAATCCAGTTGCCGATGGCTTGAGGAAACTGTGTAATGGCGTCGCTGCCTTCGAGTGAATTGGTCGCTGGTTCGAGGCTGACGCCATGACCCGTGAGCAGTATCGCGCCGCCGGTTGGGGACTGTTCTGGTCGGCACTGCTGGCATCGGCGATCTTTGTCGGTTCCCGCAATCTGCATAACATCGACGCCGCGCTGGTTGGCTACACGTTCGCCTGCCTCTTCGCGGCCTTCGCTCTCGCTTATCGCTACTCGATCTGGTTGCAGCGGCCTCCGACGCGGATTTACTGGCGGCGTGGGTGGCAGGCGTTCCTCCGGCCGGATCATGCGTGGGCCACGGTCAAGCATCTCGCGGTTCGGTTCGTCCGCCTCTTCGTCCTGAACATCCACATCCTGCGTCGGAGCAAGTCGCGCGGATTCGCTCACCTGCTCATCATGTGGGGTTGCATTCTCGCGGCCGGGATCACCTTCCCGCTCGTGTTCGGCTGGGTGTACTTCGAGACAGTCCCTGGCGATCTGTCCCGCTATCGCACTTTCGCCTTTGGTGTCCCGCTCTTCGCCTTCGGCCACAACTCGCTCATCGGGCACCTGATCTTTCATGGGCTGGTCTGGTCGGCTCTGCTGGTCATTCCTGGAGTTCTCTGGGCGTTCAACCGCCGTATTCGCGATCACGACGCCGCGGCTCTTCAGGACTTTCAGGAAGATTTCCTTCCTCTGTTCCTGCTCTTTGCCGTGAGCGTCACCGGGTTGTTGTTGACGGTGAGCTACACCTGGATGAAAGGGTACGGCTACGAATTCCTGAGCCTCCTGCATGCGGTCACGGTGATCGCGACGCTCTTGTGGTTGCCGTTCGGGAAGTTCTTCCACATCTTTCAGCGCCCCGCACAACTTGCCGTGAAGTTCTATCGCGACCTCGGCGCGGAGGAGACACCCGCTCACTGCGCGCGATGCGGCGTGGCGTTTGCTACACCGACGCACGTCAAGGACCTGATTCAGGTCGAAGCGGAGCTGGGATACGACTATCGAATGGCCGACCACGCTTGCGGACACTACCAGCATGTCTGTCCGCCGTGTCGGCGGAAGACACTCGCGATGGCTCAGCACGCCGTCTGGGAACCTGGAACGAACGAGGGTGGCAGTCATGGCGGTTGAGGCTCCTGGAACTCCGGAACTGCTGGCGAAGTTCGGGCCGCAGCGGGCATATCAGTCCGGCGAGCGGCTCGATCCGGCCATGGATCCTGACCGTCTCGTGAAGACACACTGCTGTTTCTGCGGCCAGCAGTGCGGCATCCAGCTCAAGGTGAAGCAGAACACGGTCGTTGGATTTGAGCCATGGCTCGACTTTCCCTTCAACAAGGGGATGCTGTGCCCGAAGGGCGTGCGCCGCTACCTGCAGGGGTCGCATCACGACCGACTCACGTCGGCTTACGTGCGCGATCCGTCGTCGCCTGAGGGCTTCCGCGCGATGCCCTATGGCGAAGCGATTCAGCGGGTCGCCTCGGAGATTCAGCGCATTCAGTCGAAGTATGGCAACAATGCCTTCGGCGTGATCGGTGGGGCGAGCATGACAACCGAGAAGTGTTACCTTCTCGGCAAGTTCGCGCGTGTGTGCCTGAAGTCGCGCTACATCGACTACAACGGCCGGCTCTGCATGGTCAGTGCCGGCGTGGGCAACAAGAAGGCATTCGGTGTCGACCGCGCGGGCAACCCGATGGCGGATGTCCCGCTTGCCGAGGTTGTGTGGGTGGCCGGGGCCAACGTGGGCGAGTGCGCGCCGATCACCACCAGTTACATCTGGCAGGCGCGCGAGAACGGCGCGCGGATCATCAATGTCGATCCGCGGATCACACCGCTTGCGAGAACCTGCGACCTGGTGCTGCCGATCAAGCCGGGCCGCGACGCCGCGCTCTTCGCCGGCATCCTGCACCTGATGATCGAGAACGACTGGCTCGATCACGATTTCATCAACAATCACACTGTCGGCTTCGAGCAAGTTGCTGCTTACGTCAAGGACTGGGAACCGCGCAAGACCGCGGAAGTGACCGGGATCGCCGAACGCGCAATCCGTCAGGCCGCGGAATGGTGGGGGACAGCGAAGACGAGTTTCCTGATGCATGCCCGCGGCATCGAGCAACACTCGCACGGCGTCATGAATGTGATTGGCGCGATCAACATCGTGCTGGCAAGTGGGCGAATCGGCCGGCCAGGGTGCGGCTATGCGACAATCACCGGTCAGGGGAACGGCCAGGGCGGTCGCGAACACGGTCAGAAGTGCGATCAGCTTCCTGGTGGGCGCGACATCGAGAATCCGGAGCACCGACAGCATATCGCCGAGTTCTGGGGCGTGCCGGAGGCCGAGTTGCCGCACGGGGGCGTCGATTGCTACGAGATGCTCCGCAAGGTGGACACGGGCGAGATCCGCGGGCTACTGACGTGGTCGATCAATCCGTTCGTGTCGCTGCCCGACAGTGCCTTCATCAAGCGGATGCTCGAAAAGCTGGAGTTCTTCGCCTGCATCGACTTCTTCCTGAGTGAAACGGCTCGCTTCGCCGATGTGGTGCTGCCTGGCTCGCAGCACGAGGAGGATGAAGGCGTCGTCTGCTCAACCGAGGGGCGTGTCATCAAGATCAACCCGGCCGTGCCGCCACTTGGTGAGGCGAAGCAGGACTGGAAGATTCTGCAAGACATCGCGAAGGCGCTGGGTCGCGAGCGCGGCTTCACATTCGGCAGTTCGCGCGAGGTTTTCGATGAGTTGCGCGACGCTTCGCGCGGTGGTGTCGTGGATTACTCCGGCATCACTTACGAGAAGATCGACGCCAACTACGGCGTATTCTGGCCGTGCCCGGATACCGATCCGGAAGGTCGCCCAGTCGACCACCCGGGCACGCCGCGACTCTTCGAGCCAGGATCATGGAATCCGGTGGCGAAGGGGGCCGGGCCGTTCTTCTTCCCCGACGGCAAGGCGCGCTTCAACGTGGCTCCTCACTCGCCGCCGACCGAGGATGTGGATGCCGAATACCCGATCATCCTGACCACCGGCCGCACCGTGAACATGTTCCTCAGCGGCAACCAGACTCGCCGAATCGGTCCTCTGGTCGATCAGTATCCCGAACCGCTCCTGGAACTGCACCCGACACTTGCGAAACAGTACGGCATCGCAACGGGCGACTGGGTTACGATCGAATCGCGTCGCGGATCGATGACGGTGCGCTGCCAGGTCGTGACAACGATCCGTCCGGACACGGTGTTCGTTCCGTATCACTGGGGCGGTGTCAAGAGCGTTAATCGCGTCACCATCTCCGCGCAGGACCCGTACTCGAAGATTCCCGAATACAAGGTCTGCGCGGTGCGCATCCGGAAGGCCGAGGAACCGGAGTACGCGAAGCGACTTGAGCCACAACAGTGAGGTGTGAAGCGCGACCCTGACCCGTTACGAGGTTCGTGTCGCGTTCGTGGGTGCTACCGCAGAGCATGCTCACTGAGAACGGGGGCCACATGCCGGCCGAGATGGAATTCTTCGTCGATCCCCACCGCTGCATCGGGTGCCACGCCTGCGAGCACGCCTGCGCCGAGTGCGAGACGCACAAGGGGCACTCGATGATCCACATTGAATATGTGGAGCGGAGTACCTCCGTGCAAACGATTCCCGTGGTGTGCATGCACTGCCACAGCCCCACCTGTGCCGACGTGTGCCCCGCTGACGCAATCAAACGCAGTGGCGATGGCCGGGTGATGACCGCACGCAAACCGCGATGCATCGCCTGCTCGAATTGCGTTCTCGCCTGCCCGTTCGGCGTGCCCAAGATGATGACCGAGTTCGACCTGATGATGAAGTGCGACATGTGCTTCGACCGGACCAGCACCGGCCGCAAGCCGATGTGCGCGACGGTCTGCCCCAGCGAGGCACTCTACTTCGGCACGCGAGAGGAAGTGGAAGTACGTCGCCGCCGGTCGCGGGCCATCAATGAGTTTCACTTCGGCGGCCAGACGGTCACGACGAAAGTGAACATGATGGTGCCCGTGGGCCAGGGAACGCAGCACCTGGACGTGACGGCCGCGCTGCACGAGAAGCCAGCCAGCGGATTGATCTCGCTGAATGTCCTCCCGGCGGAGGCTTAGCGGCTCGGGCGAGCGGCTCAGACTCGCGGTCGTAGACGGCTTCACCCACGCCCCATCATTGACCCTGATCGCAAGAGGATGTCATGAACGTGCCTGGCGGCGAACAACCGCGTGAATATCCGGACAAGAAGCCGCTTCCGCTCCAGCCGCACTGGCGGCAGGACTTCCCGACCGACGTGCCCGAAGACGATCACGTTGCCCGGCGCGAGTTCGTCAAGTTTCTCGTTCTGACGAGTGGCGCGTTCGTGGCCGGCCAGTGCTGGATCGGGGCCGCGGCCCAGCGCGACAAGGGGACCTTCCCGCGGATGCGTGTGGCGACGGTCGCGGAGCTTGAGGAGAAGCGCGCGGTGGTGTTCCGCTATCCGGACGATCATGAACCGTGCCTGGCGCTGTGTCTGGGAAGCGGGCGGTTCGTTGCTTACGGGCAGAAGTGTTCGCACCTGGCCTGTGCGGTGGTTCCACATCTCGACAAGGGTGAGTTGCACTGCCCCTGCCACAATGGCTACTTTGAGGCCAACGACGGTCGGCCGGTCGCAGGGCCACCCCGTCGGCCGCTGCCGCTGGTGAAACTGGAAGTACAGGATGGCGTGGTGTACGCCACAGGATTCGAACCGCGGACAATCTGAGGCGCCCCGTGGAAGGACCTGGGTCGTGGTGAACGGCCCCGGTCGATTCGTTTCTCGGCGGTGTCTGGCGGCGCCGATCAGACCCAGAGTTGAAGGATGCGCAGAGCCGTTTCCTGCCACACATCGAAGGCGTCTTCACCTTCCAGTTCGGCCACAACTCCATCGCCCTCGCCGATTTCCGGACGCGAACCGCTCACGATAATCTCTGTCACCACCACGTTCTCCATCTCCATGTCGAACGGTTCGGTCCCGATGGCGAGGCAGTGAACCTGCGCGGTTCGGGCCAGCCGGTTGAGGTAGGTCATTGCCGCTTCGCTGCTCTTTGTCGCTTCCTCGGCGGCCTTCTGCGGCTCGGAGAGTTTCTCCACCGACGCAGGGTCAGTTGGGGCAACCCAGCCGTCGCCGCGTTCGATCGGTTCGCGGAGCAGCAGTCGCATCAGTTTCGCCTCTTCCTCCAGAGGGCTTCTCTTGCCATCCCGCACGAAGAGAACGTCGAACCGGATCGCGTCGGAACTCAGCCAGTCGGTGAGCTTGCGCACGAGCGAGAGAATCAGCGACTGTACCATCACGATTCGCTGACAGGGCAACTCGGCATCCTTGAAACGCGCCGCGATGAGGTCCGGGAAGATGACGAAGACGAACGCCCGGCGACGGCGGAGGAACTGATTTTCATCGCGCGAGTAGTAAAAGAGTTCGTCTCGAACGAACTTCATATCGAAGAGGTCCGGTGTCTCCTGCTCCATGTATGCCAGTTGCGAGTGCAGGAGGCTTTCGATGGAGCCGCGGGTGGAGATGGAGGTGTAGCCGCCCACGGGATACTGGTCCTCGTCGTGGACGCGCGTGGGCACTTCCTTGCGGCCGATCAGTGGCTTGACGGGTCGCGCTGGCAGCTTCGATTCGAGCCTCACGGTTGTCTGGAGAATCTGCCGGTGCGCGACGTAAGCGCCCATGTCGGCCAGAGCAGTGCCCTGTTCCAGTGCCAGGATGTCTTCAGGTGCCAGCACCTCGGCCATGCGGCGGCCCGCGGCCACGATCGCTTCGTACATCGCCTGGAGTAGTGGTAGGGGGCCGTCTTTGCCGAGACCATCGAGGCCCGCTTGCAGCACTTCTTCGGGGTTGGTGGTCAGCAGCGCGCGAATGACCGCGGGCGGCAGGAGAACCCCAGGGATGCCGGTTCGCTCGCGAATTTGATTCACAACATACGCCAGTCCGCGAATCTGTTCCTGAGCCTTGTACTTGCGGAGTGCATCGCCGGCACGCTCGAATGTCCAGTCGGCGTAGAGCTTGCCGAGAACGTGATCCTCATAGCTGCGGCCCAGCGCTGGGGGCCACCCTGCGACGGTCAGCGTCTCCTTCGCGCGCTGATCGGCATCCACACCAAAGGCGACGTTGCCCACATCGGCCACAAACCCGATCGGCGGCAGTGGATGGCCGGCGGAGGCAATCTCCATTGCCCATTCCAGCGCCGGCCGGACGGTTCGGGCTGTCGGCTTCATGGCACGCTGGAGCCATAGCCCTTCCAGCACATAGCGCCGGGCGGTGTCGAGGTCGCGCAGTTCGATAACCGGATCCATTCGCCCTTCCCAGTTTCGCGCAGATTCTCCCTTCTCCTTATACCGTGTGGATGCTCAGGCACCAAACCCGGTTGGTGAGCCAGTGCCCGTTCCCGTGGCAGAACCGGTGCGGTCGATCAATCCGTTAAAGTTTGCCGCGCCGCACGCCGATTAAGGAGCCGACGTGGGTACGAATCGAACGGTATTTGGCCGGCGTGGGGCGAGGACCGCGCCGGCCGGGCGAGGGGCGCATGAGGATCTCGCGATTCCTTCTTCCGGGTTGTGTGCTGGTTCTGTGGGCGAATCCCTTGCTCGCGCAACCGGTGCGTCCGACGGGCACTCCTTACCCGAGCTTGATTCCGTCGGTGCGTCCGGTTGCTGCCGAGGAGTCGGAACTCGTGCTACCCGCGCCGCCTGTTCTCGGTGGCGCGCGGAAGCCGGGTGCTGTCGATAGCCTGGGTCAGATGACGACGCCCCAACAGGCCCAGCCCGATCCTGTGGGCACGCTCACGGGCCAGCCCGCTGTGCAACAGGCACCCGGAGCGCCGTACGGGGTGTATGGGCCAGGCTTGCCGCCAGGCACTTACCCCAGCCCTTATCGCGTGGATGGTCCGGGCTGCTGTGGTCCGCTCGGGGCAGACGGGCGAATCGGCTACGAACTCTACTCGCTGGCTGGCGTGAACTTCGCATTCGGTCCGGGGCTGGCCTCGCACCTGAATGCCGGCTGGACAGTCGGCGGCGGGAGCCGCACCTTGCTCTTCGACCCAACCTATACCTCGGCGTGGGTCGTCGATCTGGGCGTGACCTACACGCATAACTGGGGTTCCGGCAGCAAGGAGCCGGAAACGCTCTGGATTCGACAGACCGGGCGCGATCGCGTGGCTCTGTCTGGGATTCGCGGCGTTCACCGCACGAGCTTCAACTTCAACTTCGGTCGCGATGTGTGGCTGATGGGCGCAGGCAACACCAGCGGGATGCAGGGGACGAATGTCCGGGTAGGCGGCTGGGTTGGTGGGCGGTGGGGCACCTCGCACGTCGATATCGACCCGCTCGACGAGTTCCCTGGCGACGGTTACGCCCGGCGTCAGAATGCGTACGAGGGTGTGGTGGTTGGAACGCACGTCACCTGGGATACGCCGATGGGTGGCTGGATCCTCTTCGGTGGCTTGCGAGCCGAATATGGCTACGACTGGACGAATCTCGTACCGCCGATTCAGGGGAACATCAACAACGTGAACCTTCAGGCCACGCTGGGAGTACGATTCTAGCTGGCGGTCGCTCTGCGGAGCGATCGGGCCGAGAGAAGACACAGCCGGGGCATTTGGGGGGTGTCTCGGCGCGGCCTCGCGGTACACAGTTACCGCGAGGCCGTTCTCATTGACGCAGGCGCTTTGGCGGCTACCATGAGCGCATCGCCAGGGGTGCCTGTGTCGTATGCACAGGCTGAGAACACACCCTCGAAACCTGACCCAGATCATGCTGGCGTAGGGAGGCGACATCCGGAATTGTGGAATGCAGAGTTCGGGACGGGGAATCCACGGCAGGCCGTGCCTGTCTGACGTTCTCACCGAACGGACTTCTGCCATTCGTTCCGCAATTCGCAATCCGAAATCCCCATTTCTCCCATGACCCAACTGGAAGCCGCCCGCAAGGGCACCGTCACGCCTGAGATGGAGTTCGTTGCCCGGCGCGAGGAACTCTCACCGGAACTGATTCGCGCCGAGGTCGCGCGCGGACGCATGGTGATTCCGGCCAACGTCGTCCACCTGACAAAGAAACTGCAGCCGATGTGCATCGGCGTGGCGTCGAAGTGCAAGATCAACGCGAATATCGGCAACTCGGCAGTCACGGGCACCGCCGACGACGAACTGGAGAAACTCCACACCGCCGTCGAACTCGGGTCCGATACCGTGATGGACCTTTCCACCGGCGGTAACATCGACGGCATCCGTCAGGCGATTATCGACGCTTCGACGGTTCCCATCGGCACCGTGCCGGCCTATCAGATCATTCAGAACGTGAAGGACCCGCGCGACATCACGCCGCGCATGCTGCTGGACATGGTGGAGCATCAGGCGAAGCAGGGCGTGGACTACATGACGATCCACGCCGGGGTGCTCATCGAGTACGTCGCACTGACCAGCAATCGCGTCACGGGCATCGTGAGTCGCGGCGGTTCGCTCATGGCCGCGTGGATGGTGGCGCATCACCAGCAGAATCCGTGGTACACGCACTTCGGCGAACTGTGCGAGATCATGCGGAAGTACGACGTGACGTTCAGCCTCGGCGATGGGATGCGGCCAGGTTGCCTCGCCGATGCCAACGACGAGGCCCAGTTCGCCGAACTCAAGACGCTGGGTGAACTGACGCTCAAGGCGTGGGAGATGGGTTGCCAGGTGATGATCGAGGGGCCAGGGCACATCCCGATGCATCTGGTGAAGATGAACGTGGAGAAGGAACGCGAACTCTGCCACGACGCGCCGTTCTATGTGCTGGGGCCGCTCGTAACGGACATCGCTCCGGGTTACGATCACATCACCAGTGCCATCGGCGCGGCGCTGGCGGCCGAGGCCGGAGCCGCGATGCTCTGCTACGTCACGCCGAAGGAGCACCTGGGGCTACCGAATAAGGACGACGTGCGGCAGGGGGTGATTGCCTACAAGATCGCCGCGCACGCGGGCGACATCGCACGCGGTCGCAAGGGCGCACGCGATCGCGACGACGCGCTCTCCAAGGCTCGCTTCGAGTTCGACTGGAACAGGCAGTTCGAGCTGAGCCTCGACCCGGAAACCGCGCGGAAGATGCACGATGAAACGCTTCCGCAGGAAGTTTTCAAGAGTGCGAAGTTCTGCTCGATGTGCGGCCCGAAGTTCTGCTCCATGCGGATCACGCAGGACGTCCGCAAGCTCGCCGCCGATGCGAAGAAGCTCAGCCTCGAACTGACGACGGTGTAAGAGGCTTTGACCTGACAACCGCCAGTGGCGACGATTCTCCTTCGCCACTGGCCTGCATTTCTCTTCAACTCGTAACCACTCACGAAGATTGATGCTGCCGGCGCGGCAGACCATCACGGAGCGGTTTGCTGACCGATGGCCGAGCGATAGCGGTAGACCGCGCGCCAGAAGCTCGCGCGGCTGGTGACGTAGGCCCGGTATGTGTCGCGTAGAGTCTGTTCGGAGTCCAGCAGGTCGATCAGCGGCCGACCGCCAGCGTGATATGCCTGCGCGATGGCGTCGCGGGTGTCGAGGGCCAGCTTGAGTTGTTCACTGGCGATGTCCGTGGCAGTGGCGCGCGCCGCCTTATATTGCCGTGCGGCCGTCTCGACCTCGGCGCGGATTGCCGCCACCGCGGCATCATACTGGAACTGGCTCTGTGCCAGAGCCGATGAAGCGCGTGCCCGTCCTCCCTGGTTTCGGTCGAAGAATGGCAGTGAGACAGTGGCCGCGGCCACCCAGGAATTCGCGTCCGGAAAGCCGATAGCCTTCCGCTGGAACTGCCGGGTATAGCCAAACATCGGGGCGACGGTGGGATATGCGTGCCGCCGCTCGGACTCAACGCCGGCGCGAGCCTGTTCCACCTTCCAGTGCTGCGCGCGGAGATCGGGTCGGTTCTTCAACGCCAGTGCGAACCCTTCCTCGGCTGCAGGAAGCGAAGCGTCCAGTGGGCCATCGAGCACACCTGCCACATCGAAGGTCGGATCCGCCTCGCTGCGGCCGATCATCGCGCGGAGTGCGGCCTTGGCGCTGACCAGTGATGTTTCGGTTTCGCGCGCGAACATCCGCGCGTGAGCGAGGTCGAGACGGATGCGGTTGAGTTCAATCTGTGTCTTGCCGCCAGCGGCCACGGCCTTCGCGGTCGCTGCCTCGATCCGCCCCAGGTTCTCCAGATCCTGCTGGGCCAGAGCCAGCAGCCCGCCAGCTTCCAGAACGTCGAAGTATCCCGATGCCGCTTGCGCGACCCGCCGGCGCACGAGATCCTCGAACTCCGCCTCGGACGCGCGCACGCCGCGTGCTGCCACCACCATCCGTGCCGCACGCTTGCCGAACAGGTACCAGTCGATGGGGTACGTGACTTGCGTGTCGAACTGTGGCGGGCCGCCCTGCTTGAACGGTGTGAATGGCCGGGTGAGCGGCAGGAGCTGGATGTCGGTGAAGAGCGACGGGTTCGGCCGGAGCGAGGCCGTGAGTGCCTCGGCGTTGGCCTGGTTGATCGCCTCGAAGCCAGCACGCAGTTGCGGATCGCTGACGAGTACCGCGTTGATAACCTGGTCGAGCGTCAACCGGGTGGGGCCGGTGTTGGGCGTCGCGGGCTTCTCCTTCGTCGGCTGCGGATCCGTGCGCGGTGCTGGCAGCGGTTGCGGTGGTTTCCCCACGGGAGTATCAGGCTTCTGATGGGACGCCAGGATCACGGGGCCGGCACTGCGTGAGTCGTGCCGGGTCGCGCCGGATGTTGGTTGAAGCAACGGAAGACTCGTCGGACTGGCCGTGCGGCTCAGCGGTGCGGTCGGATCGCGCGGCGGAGCGTAAGCCGCGCACCCTGTGAGGGTTGCCACGCTGGCCCAGATCGCGAACGGCGCGAGGCTTCCTTGCATCCGGATTCGCACTCGAACCCCCCCGCGGTGTGGTCAGAATCGCCCATTCTCACCATCGGCACAACAGGCACAACCGCGCCAGTAATTCGGGCAATGCCGGGAAGACCCGACCCGCTGGCAGACTGGGAGGCGGCGTGTTTCGCCGGGCACTGTCGGAGCGGTATCCCAATTCAGCCCGCAGCTTGCGATAATGAGAAAGAGAAGCGCTTGCCCTCGGCCGCAAGCGATGAGAAAGACGGAGGCAGCACCGGAGGGAGCCGTGACGCAAGGCGATAAGGAACCGGCCGGTAGCACTCAGATACCGAGGCACAACATGGAGTACCTCTTCTTCGCTGGCTTGTTGCTACTGTGGTTCGTGTTCCAGATGTGGGTCCTGCCAAAGGCCGGTGTCAGCACCTGAATGCGTGGCGCGTGCGAGCCGCGGTCGCGGCTCGACAGCCCTCGTCCCGATGAGCCTGCGAAGCCCGCCAAGCCGGAAGTACCTTGATTGTGGCGTCGGCGGTCGCGAGACAGCGCCGCCAGCGCAGCACCTGTCTTGGCGTTCTCCGCACACTGCTCGCTGGTCACGGAGTCTACAAGCTGGACCGAGACTTGCTAACGATATCTGCTACCGGGATGACGGGCACCGAGACACGACCCACAAGGTTCGGGGCCAACACTCAGTCCATCCTGATCGTTCACCGCAAGCGAAAGTCAGACCTCGACTCCCGACCCGAAAGGTACAGACCATGATTCGCCACGCCGCGACTCTCGCACTGCTGAGCTTCTCGCTCGCGACCCTCGTCGCTGCCGACGAGAAGAAACCGACCGAACTGGAAGGCACCTACAAGATCGTCGCGGCCGAACGCGACGGCACACTGGCCCAGAAGACGATCACCGACAGTGCGACGGTCACGATCAAGGACGACGAACTGACCATGTCGCGCGGCACCAGTGAGACGCACATTGCCCGGATCAAGCTGACGCCCGATGCGAAGCCCGCGCGGATTGACCTTAGCCCACAGGACGGCGCGGAACGCGGGAAGACCTTTCCGGGCATCTACAGGATCGAGAAAGGCGAAATCACGCTCGCTTTCAGTGAGAAGGGGAACCGACCGAAGACGTTCAAGTCGGAGGCCGGTGTTGTCGTGCTGCGGCTGAAGAAGGCGGGTAAGTAACAGAGAATCGATGGGTAAGGGCGAGTCTGGCGCGGCGCCTGACTCACCCCAAGAACCCGACGTTGTGGGTTGCTCTTTCCCCCGGCCATATTCGCGCAGTAGGCTTATCGGAACGGTCGCGTCTGTATCTCACCGGAACAGTTTTGCATGGAAGACTTCTTCGCGCAGGTCTGGACGATCATCGTCACGCTGGTCGATCCGCGCAACCTCAGCCACCCCGAGCTGTTTCAGAAGGCGTTGAACCAGCCGGGTGTGTTCTGGGCGGCACTGGTTGCAGTGACGCTTGTGGTCTTCACCGAAACCGGTCTACTGGTTGGCTTCCTCCTGCCAGGCGATTCGCTTCTGGTTGTGCTCGGCATTGTCGCACACCTGAGCGGCTGGAGCGTCTGGCCGTTCCTCGCTTGCCTCTGCGCCGCGGCGGTGATTGGCGACACCGTGGGTTACTGGATCGGCTACAAGGCGGGGCCGGCCATCTTCAACCGGCCGTCGAGCCGCTTCTTCAAGCAGGAGTATCTGCAGCGTGCCCGCGCGTTCTACGAGCGGCACGGCGGCAAGACGATCATCTTCGCGCGATTCGTCCCCATCGTCCGCACCTTCGTGCCTGTGGTCGCCGGCGCGGCAAAGATGGAGTATCGCACGTTCCTCTTCTACAACGTCTTCGGCGGCATTGGCTGGATCACCAGCATGATGCTCTTCGGCTACTACCTCATCCCCATTGCCGATCCGCCGATGCAACAGCTTTTGGGGCAGCCTGGTTTCACATGGGCCAAGCACATCGACAAGGTTGTCGTCGTCGTCATCCTGCTATCGGTGGCGCCGATGGTCTGGAAGGCGGGGAAGCACTGGCTCGCGAAGCGGAAGCCGGTGCCGCCCGCCGGCCCAGCTCGGAACTTACCCGTCAACTCTTCGCCACCCCGCTGACGTTCACACTGGGAGAACTGGTATGCGTTGCCTCTCGTTCTCGCTGTTCGCACTGGCTATTGGGGTTTGCGCGTTCGGCAATCCGTATTCGCTGAGCGCGGCCGATCATAAGCCCGTCACCGTGAAGCTCGCGAAACTCAGCGCACCTGCTCCGGCCGAGTGGAAGAGTGAGAAGCCGGCCAACCTGCTGCGGAAGTACCAGTTCCAGCTCCCGGGTGCGAAGGATCACCCGACCGCGGAACTGAACGTCATGGGCGAGAGCCTTCCTGGCCCGGAGAAAAACTTCCCCAGGTGGAAAGCGACCTTCGTGGCACCCGAAGGGAAGACCACCGATGACATCGCCCGAACCGCGAAGTGGGACGTACCAGGTGCTGCCGTCAACGTCCTCGACATGACTGGCACCTGGAAGTTCAAGGCGCGCCCCATCGACCGGAAGGTGATGCTACTCGATAACTGGCGCGTGATCTGGGTGGTAGTGGATGAGAAGGACAAGAAGGGTGAAGTGATCGAATCGCATCACTTCCGGCTCAGCGGCCCGGCACCCACGGTCGACGCGCACGCGAAAGAGTTCGAGAAGTGGATTCGCAGCTTCAAGTGAGAAGCAGATCGTCACCGGCAGAGCCAGAATCGCGCGTCAGGCCGTTCCAAATTGCCTGTCGCCTGCGTCGCCGAGACCCGGCACGATGTAACCGACCTCGTTCAGGTGCGAGTCGAGCGCCGCAAGGAAGACTGGCACCTCCGGGTGTGCCGCCTGGAGCGCCGCTACGCCCTCCGGTGCGGCAATCAGCCCCACGAAGATCACCTGTGGCGTCCCGGCTTTTCGCAGAATGTCGATGACGGCAATCGCGCTGCCACCGGTCGCGAGCATCGGATCGAGCACGATTCCCACGTCCATATCCGGCTTCGGCGGCAGTTTGTTGTAATACGTCACGGGCTTGAGTGTCGCGTGGTCGCGGTAAAGGCCGAGGTGCCACACTGCGGCTTCGGGCAACGCTTCCAGCATCGCTTCAGCCATCCCCAGCCCGGCACGCAGCACGGGCACCAGTCCGATGCGATCGGCGATGCGCTGGCATGTCACTTCGGCCAGCGGTGTCTGGACGATGGCCGGGGCAAGCCGCAGGTGGCGAGTCGCGTCAAAAAGGAGCAGCCGGGAGATCGACGCGACCAGTTCACGGAACTCCGGCGGCTTTGTATCAATGTCGCGCAGTCGTGCGAGCTTATGTTGAATCAGCGGGTGCGTGGCAACGTGCAACGGTGCAGGCATGGGGGATTCTCGATTGAGTAGGGAAGCGGCGTGGCCTGCGGGTTCTATCCCAGTTGCCGGGCATCGAACGCACAAGGGATCAGTTCGCGCACGGTGTACTTCACCACATCGCCCTGGAGGTTGGCAAGCAGCACTTCAGCCTCCGGGGCGAACTCCCAGAGCAGTTGCCGGCACGCGCCGCAGGGTGGCGTTGGCGTGACCGTATCCGTCACGATGGCGACGCGCGTGAAGCAGCGGAAGCCATCGCAAACGCCACGGAAGATCGCGGCGCGCTCGGCACAGATCGTCAGGCCGTAGCTGGCACTCTCGACGTTGCACCCAGAGAGTATGGTGCCCTCGGGAGCCTGCAGAGCCGCGCCGACCTGAAAGCGCGAGAACGGCGCGAAGGCGTTCGCTCTCGCTTTCGTCGCGGCCGCAATGAGTGGATCAGTCACGCGAGTTCCTCCAGAATCAGCGGCTTTTCCGTGGGTGGTCTGTCACTGAGCGCGAATGCCGTTTCCAGCAACGGGAGCGCGGCGGCGAGCGTGGCGCGATCGCGGAAGTGGACCTCGAACACGGTTTGCCCTTCCACAACACGCTCTCCGGGCTTCGCGCGAACGATGACGCCGACTGCGTGGTCGATGCTCTCCTCGGCGCGGTTTCGGCCGCCACCGAGCATCCGTACCGCAATCCCGATCTTCTCCGCGTCCATTGCCGACACGTATCCGGTGCGCGTTGCCCGCACAGGTGCGGTGGTCAGAGTCTGCGGCAGGCGGGTGAGGTCGTCGATTACGCGCGGATCACCGCCCTGTTGCTCGATGCACTTGCCGAACACTATCAGCCCCGCGCCCGAAGTGAGTGCCGATCGCACCTTCGCTTCGGCTTCCGGGCCTGCGGCGATTCCCGCCAGTTCCACCATCCGCGCTGCCAGCATCACGGAGAGTTCGGTCAGGTCTGGCGGGCCGTTGCCCTTCAGTGTCTCGATCGACTCGATGACTTCGAGCGAATTCCCGACGAAGCGGCCCAGCGGCGCGTCCATTGCCGTCATCATCACGCGCATCCGAAGACCGTTCGCGCTGCCAACCGCCACGAGCGATTCCGCGAGCGCGTGTGCCTGCTCGTGCGTCTTCATGAACGCCCCGCGCCCGCACTTCACATCCATCACACACCCGCCGATTCCCTCTGCGAGTTTCTTGCTGAGGATCGACGCTGTGATGAGGGGGATGCTTTCCACGGTCGCGGCTACATCGCGCAGCGCGTAAAGCACCCTGTCCGCCGGCGCGACTTCCGCTGTCTGTCCGATCATACCAAGGCCCACGTTCTTCAGCGCGTCGCGCAGTTCAGCCTCGTCGAGGTTCACGCGAAAGCCGGGGATGGATTCGAGCTTATCAAGCGTGCCGCCGGAATGCCCCAGCCCGCGGCCGGACATCATCGGCACCCGCACGCCGCACGCAGCGGCCAGCGGCCCGAGAATGAGTGAAGTCTTGTCGCCGACGCCGCCGGTGCTGTGCTTGTCGACCTTAGGGCCGGGCAAGTCGGAGAGGTCGAGTCGCTTGCCGGAATCGGCCATCGCGCGTGTCAGGTGTGCGGTTTCGGCTGGGGTCATTCCGTTGAGGTAGATCGCCATGAGTAGCGCAGTGAGGTGGTACTTCTCCCAGCCGCTCCCTTCGAGCCGCGCCGCGGCCTTCACGAAGGCTTCGATCTGCGCGGGCGCGAGTTCCCCACCGTCGCGCTTTGTCTGAATCACATCGCCAGGCCGCATTGTGATACTCCCATCCACCCGACTTTGCGTCGCGTACCGTCTTCGCGGTAGAATCTCACACACCAGCGGCGCGTTGAAAAGGGGGAATCCGTGGCGGATCGTGCGGCACTGTTGATCGCGGTGGAGAACTTCTTTGAAGTAGGGCCGCCGGTGCCCTATGCGGCCAGCGACTGCGCCGGGCTGCACCGCGCGCTCCCTGCCGCCGGCTACAACGCCCAGAAGTGTTTCCTCATCGCCGGCACACGGACCACGAAAGCCGTGATCGAATCCTTCTTGAAACGATTGCCGAAACTCATTGGGAAGGCCGATTCGCTGCTCATACTGTTTGTGACACGCGGGTTCACGCACAAACGCCACACCAGCTACCTCGCCTGCACCGATAGCATCGCCGCCGACCCTGCTGGCACTGCGATCTCCGTTCGCGATCTCCTGGAATTCCTCCGCAAGGCAAAGTGCCCGGAAACGACACTCCTGCTCGACGCCGACCCGCTGCCCACGCTCCCAGAAGCCCCCGACCTCTCACCGGGCCTCGTTCTGAGCGAACTCGAACACGACTTCAACATTGAGTACCCCTTCGCGGGGCTATTCTCGGCGGAGCCGGGAGAGCAGTCGTTCTCCTCGGCGCAACTGCGACACGGCATCTGGCGTCACCACCTCATCGAAGCCTTCACCGGCAAGACACGCAGCGGCGTGAAGAAGGACGGCACGCTCACGGCTGCCGCCCTGCACGACTTCCTCGCCGACGCAGTGCCCCGGACACTCCGCCGTAGTTACGAAACCCCACAGGAACAACACCCGATGCTGCTGGGAGAGGCTTACGGTGAGCATGGAGTTGCCGATCTGGGAAAGCTGATCGGGCCAGGTGGCGATATCCTCGACCCGACGCGCATGAAGCGCGTGGTGTTCCGCGCGGAATCGGGCGGCCGCATCAAGGACCTCGCGGGTTATCGCAAAACGCATTCGCTCCCCGAACGCGCCAACGACTGGGCACGCCGCTACGTTCACCGCGCGGCCGCCGCCGATATCAAGGTCGACCTCGACAATACCTTCGAGATGATCCGACAGGAGTTCGGCTACAAGCGGAAAGACCTCGATGTATCGGCGGAGCGCGACGGTCTGGGATTCATCCGTACGCCAGATTTCGAGTACACCGTGACGGCGAACGTGAACCCGGAGGAGCCAGAGGAAGTGATCTGGCGGCGCGAACTCAGCCGGCTTTCTGGCCCGGAGTTCATACGCACAGCGGCATTCCAGAACGTCTTCGGCACGATGTTCAATCGGCTGGTCTTCGAGTTCACACAACCGGTCGATGTGGCGGACTTTGTGGACCGCATCGAAGAAACGCCACCCGAGGGCGTGAAGGTAAGTGTGGCCAGCGATTCCGGCGCGGCAGAGGTGACGCTGGCGGGCTTCGCCGGCCAGGTGAGCGTGACGCGTGACGCCGTGACGATCGAAGGGCGAACGGGCGACCCGGCGAGCCTGTTGGAGCAGTTCCTGACATTCCTGCGAAACTTCGGCGGCCTCGGTGAGCCACGCGCGCTACCCCCGGCTTGAGAGCGCCTGCGAGAATCGCGAATCGCTTGACTTATCGGCCAGCAATTTCCTGGAATTGCAGAGGTTCGGGGCTGGCACTGGAACGGGAACCGTAGGTCGCGAACGACGATTCCGTCTCCCAGAGGGTCACTTCGATCACAGGTAAGCCCTGTGCCGCTGTCCGTTCGAAGATGAGTCGGGCAATGTTCTCCGCGGTCGGGTTCGCGCTGAGGGTCGCAAACGGTTCCCCTTGCCGCAGCAGTTCCGGGATGATCGGGTCGGCATCATGCAATATCATTCGATGATCGAGTGATTCATCAATCCATCGGCCAATCACGCGTTTGACTTCTGAGAAGTCCACGACCATCCCCAGCGCATCGAGCGACTCTGCCTCGAGCGTGATCGACGCTCGGCCGTTGTGCCCATGCAAGTGTCGGCACTTCCCGGCATAGTTCAACAACCTGTGACCGTAGCAGAAGTGGATATCTTTGGTCACGCGGAACATGGTAACTCCTGGCTCTCACGAGTGGGCGTAGATCGTCGGGTCTTCCATCGCAGCATCGCGGAAGCCGGCGCGGCGTTCCGCACATTTGTTGCATTGCCCGCAGTGCAGCCCTTCCACTGGCCGGATGCATGAGAGCGTGTGTTGCAGCGGCAAGCCGCGCCCGCGTGTGAGCACGTCGGCCTTGTGGAGCGTGGAGTACGGGCGAAGGACTCGCACGCCGGGGGTTACGCCGAGGGCACGGCCGACGAGCGAGGCGAAGTCGTCGTAGAACCCCGGGGTCGCATCCGGGAATGGATTGGAGCCGAGCGGGGCAGTGGCCAGTTGCGGCACGTTGTTGAGGTGGCACCAGATCAGCGGCTTGGCGAGCAGCAAGACGTTGCGACCAGGGAGGAACACTGCATCGTCGGATGAGTTGGCATCAGGGACCTCGTTTCCGGAGATGCTCCAGTGCATGCCATACACGTCGGCAACGGGCTGGTCGAGAATCGTGAGTGGGTGCAGTGTGGGTGTGCGAATCGCGTCGAGAAAATGGCTCAGGTATGCGCTCTCCACCGCTTCCCAGTACGCGCCGGTGCGAACGTAGAGTGGGAAGACGGCAGGGTAAGCGCGGGTCGCTTCCGCCAGGAGAATCGCGCTATCAAGCCCTCCGCTCACCAGCACGCCAAGTGCCGTGCGCGGGCCGGCGGGCGGCCAGGGATCAGAACCGGTCACGCTTGGCCTTTCCGTCGTCGCATTCCAGGCGGCCTCGGGCCAGGCATACCGCCTCCAGGTGGGCGCGGCATTCCGCCGGGCATTCCGCCGGGCATTCCGCCGGGTGGGCCTGTCATTCCACCTTGCCGCGGTGCGCCTCCAGTGACCTTACCAATCGCAGTGCTCGCCCCGCTCTTGAGATCGTTCGTATCCACTGCCGATTTGACGTAGAAGACGCTGCCGGAGTAGCCGAATCCGAGATTGGAAAGCAATTGCGCGCCAATCTTCTTGTCGCCCCACGATTGCGTTTCTTGCTTGAACCAGCGCGGCGGTTCGCCCTCGTCGGCCTTGCCCAGCGGGCTTTCTTTCCACTTCTTCGCCACGCTGGACGACTTGTCGGCATCCTTGTACATGATGTCGAGTTCGTATCGGACTTCGCGGCTGCCGAGGCTGGCCTTGTAGCCGAATCCCTGGGCGCCGCCGAGTGTCTCGGCGGCCGTCTTGGCCAGTTGCGCCGCGCTGTCGTCCTGGCTGCCGGACTTCTCGGACGGTGCGGCAGGCGGTGTGATGGCGTTATCAAACAGGATCATCGTCCAGAAGGTGCCGCGGGTGACCCGTTTGCCCAGTTCGCCCATGCGGATGCCCAGCGTGGCGTCCGGGTTATCCGCGTTCCCTTTCAGGATGGTGCGGAATGCCGGATCTTTCATCGTCTCGGGGCAGACGACGATCAGGCGTTTGGTGGGCGAAAAGACACGCGCGCGGCCCCCGCTGGTGGTCAGGCCAGGTGCGAGATAGAAGGTCTTGCCGTCCATCGACTGCTTCGCTGCGCCAGGAATCTTCGCCAGTGACTCTTCTTCAAACTCGATCTTGGTGCGGAAGATGATCGACCAGCCATTTGTTGTCGATTCTGCCTTCACTGCGTGCGAGATCAACCCTTCCATGTCGGTGCCGGCTGCGGTTGCCACGGCGTCTGCCGCGGGCTTGAAGTCGGCGCCATCAATGATGGATTTGATCGACTTGTAGAACTCGGGATACTTTTGAACGTGCCCCAGGTTCATCCCTGTTGCCTTCTGGCTGTCCGCCGGCGCGTAACGGAGCATTTCAACGGCCTGCGGAGTACGGCCGAAGAACCAGACCAACACTCCGACAACGAGTACGACCATCAGCACGGCGGCGGAAATGACGCCGATCAGCGCGGCCTTGCTCGTCTCGCGTTTCTTGGCCTTGCGCTTCCGCGGGACCTTTGGGTCGGGCTTGGCCGCCTGCTTGGGCTTCTTTGCTTTCTTCTCGGAGCCGCTGTCATCCTCCGGGTCGGGTTTGGCTTTCTTCTTGGGCTTGTCCTCGTCCGCGTCCGGTTCTGGCGCGCGAAAGGTGGAGCCGCACTTGGGGCATTCAACATCCGTGCCCGGTTCGGGTTCTTCCGCGAGGCGAAGTTTTGCCCGGCAGTCCGGACAACGAAGTGCAACGGCCATGAAACCACCCGAGGGAAGCGATCCGGCCGCGATGCGCCGGCGGCAACTGATGAAACGGCCCTGACTTGACGATCCTACCGGGAAAGGCCCCCTCCGGGCAAGGGTTTGCTGGATCGTCGCCTTGACGCGCGAGTGCGCGGCCGTCAAGGTTAATACTAGAGGATTACGCGCGGGATTGGGAGGAGCAGATATGACGTTCCGGCATGTGGCTGTGGGGTTGGGGCTGTTCACGTTAGCGGCTCTGGCCGCGGCGCAGGAGCCGGCGAAGCCGGCCGATGCCGCAGTCTCTGCCGCACAGGCTGCGGCTCGCGGCGCGGGCGAGGCCAACGTGGTGCCAGGTGCGTTCCGGGCACAACTCGTGGTGGATAATCGCTTCCCACCGAAAGTGCGGGGAGGCAAGGGCGCGACCAAGGACGACGACCGCGACCCCAGGGACCGCACCGGAAAGATTCACTGCCTGGTATGCGAAAACGGTCTCTCTCCAGTTGTGGCAATCTTCGTACGAAGCGATCTCAAGGGACTGACCGCCGATACCGGCCTGGGCAAGCTCATCAAGGGGGCCGACGGGCTGATTCCGAAGTACCGGAGCGACAAACTGGCCGGCTTCGCGATGTTCCTGAAACTCGATGGCGGCCCCAAGCTCGTCACAGTGAAGAAGCCCGATGGCAGCGAGGACAAGGTTGAAGCACCGAAGGAATACCCGGATACCGAAGTGAAGAAGCGTGAGGAACTGGTCAAGCAAGTCGCCGACTTCGCCACGGCGGTCGGTGCGGACAACATTCCCTTCGGGCTGGCCCCCACCGCTTCTCCTTCCATCACCGCTTTCGGCGTCGGTGAGACCACCCCTGTCACGGTCATCATCTACAAGGGGTTGCGAATGGTACAGCGGTGGGAGTTGAAGAGCGACGAATTGACCGATGCGAAGATTCGTGAAATCCTCAATTCGACCGAGGAAATGATCACTGGTGCGAAGAAGCCCCCCGTGAAGGATTGAGCGAAGGCCGGGTGCATGAGAGCAGCGAAGCGGCCCGCTCCCATGCACTCCCGGCTTACACTCCGACGTTGGTCGTTGTCACTTCTTCGGCAATTGAGGCAGAATCCTGGGATCGGCGAATCGGGTCGGGTCTTTCAGGAAGCGTGTCCTGGCCGTCTCGTTGTAGAAGTAGACCTTCACACCCTTGTAGGTGGTCGAGGGGTCCTTCACCGAGACCTTCTTGTCGCGATAGACAGGGCAGAAGCGCTGTTCGATGCCACGCTTGGGCAATTCCTTGCCAGCCAGACCCGGAAGGAATTCCGGATCGAGATACGCCGCCGGGTCGCGCTTCCATCGGGCAATGCAGGCGTCGCAGCAGAGGTAAATCTTCACGCCCTTGTATTCCACCCACTTCGATTCGCTGGGATCGATCTCGTCCTTTGTCATGATCGGGCAGAACTTCTGGGCCTTCGCCGGAGTTTCCGGGGGTTTCGCGTGGAGGCATGCCGCAGCGAGGAGAAGCGCGAAGCAAGCGCGGATCATGAGTGGCTCCGAAAGGTGAAGATGGGAGACGCGGGCAGAAGGGTAGTGTAGTGCGGCCGGCCGGCGGAAGGCAACCCGCCGAGGTGCGTCAGCCGTGAACGTAGGCGAGAGCGGTGAGCAGGTACAGCACCAGAATGATGGAGATGAGCAGGAAAAGTATTACGAATCGCGAGACATCGATGAGGAAATCGGCGCGCGACAGCGGTTGTGGCGCGGAACGTACCGGGGGGAAGTCGTCATCGAGATCGTCGTCGAGTACGACATGCGAGAACCGCCCCCGGACATGCGGCGGCAGGTCGTCCCACCAGTGAGGGGTGTCGCTCCCCTCATGTCGGTTCCGCATGACCATGAGCAACTCCTTCAACACCCGTATGAGGGTGCGCGCATGTGCCGAACTCAGCCTGCGGTGACTTCTCGATTCTAACTCGACAATCGGGCACAGGGTAGCGAAAGTTTCGTAACGAGTGACTCGCTCACTCACACCCGCGGCATGGCTTCCGCCGGATGAGCACGCCCGAAGAGCCTTTCCGCAACCGGCGTGCCATTGGGTTGCGTCATCTGCCGCGACTTTGCCGGAATTTCCACTGGTGCGGCGTCCGGGAGCGCCTGAAGCCAGCACCCGGCCTCTTGTGCCCGACCCCGTTGCGAGAGAGAATGCTCCCAGCGGCTTCCCCGTGGGAAGGTGATCCTATGCGCGCCCGGCTGGTGGCTGCCGACGGCAGCCCCTCAATCGAACTGACGAAAGACTTGACCCTCTTCGGCCGCGACGCGGACTGCGACGTGTGTCTCGATCACAAGAGCGTGTCGAAGTTGCACTGCGTGATTGTCAACACCGACGGCGTGTTGCTGTTGCGCGATCTGGGCAGCACCAACGGCACGCGCGTCAACGGCCAGCGCGTCCGGCGTGCGGCCCTGTTGCCCAACGATTTACTCGCCGTTGCCAATGTCAAGTTCAGCGTGATCTTCGGCGTGGAGTTAGAGAAACTGGAGGTCGAGGAGGCGAGGGAGGCGAAGTCGGAACCCATGCCGATTCGCCGTAACATGCTGCCCGATGTCTACCCGGAGGGAAAGCCCAAGGAATCGTGAGAGTGGGCCGTATCGGGTTCAATCCGTTCATCGCTCCGAAGGGGCGCTGGGAATCACTCGGAGCTTTTGCTCCGGGTCGTTACCCAACGCCCCTTCGAGACGTAAACAATCGGTTGCATGGAGATGA
Organism: uncultured Frigoriglobus sp.; assembly: GCA_964422915.1. Classification (GTDB taxonomy): domain Bacteria; phylum Planctomycetota; class Planctomycetia; order Gemmatales; family Gemmataceae; genus Gemmata. The sequence continues at coordinate 84,833 of CAYRDG010000005.1, forward strand.
CCTTCATCCAGCCACCGAACGGTTGACCAGGGAGCCATGAGCGAGCCACCCGCGATTCACATTCCACCCAGCCGCCCGCCCTCGCCACTGAAGCGCGGCGTGAAGGCGGCTGTTCGCCTGGGCGCGTTACTCGTTGTGTCGCCGGTACTCGCATCGTTCTGGGTGAAGGCTGCGTTCGCGAGCCGGCAGAAGTCGCTGGAATCGCGCTCGCAACTTCTCTCACTCTGGCCCGGGCTGACCGGCCAGTATCTCCGCCGCGCGTTCCTTCAACAGGTGCTGGCACGCTGCCATTCCTCTGCAACGGTGGAGTTCGGCACGTTCTTCTCGCAACCTGGCGCGATGCTCGATGAGAACGTCTACGTTGGCCCGCGCTGCATCCTCGGGCTGGTTCACCTGGAGCGCGACGTGCTGCTGGCGGCGAACGTGCAGATTCCCTCCGGGGGCAAGACGCACTATTTCGACGACCCATCGAGGCCCATTCGCGAACAGGGCGGCGAACGCCGCATGGTGACCATCGGGGAAGGGGCCTGGATCGGCACGGGAGCCATCATCCTGGCCGACGTGGGGAAGGGTACTGTCGTCGCGGCCGGTTCGGTGGTAACGAAGCCCTTGCCGGAGAACGTCATTGCCGCTGGCGTGCCGGCGAAAGTGATCCGCGGCCGATTCGAGAAGACCAGCCCCGACGCGAGCGCCGGCGATGCCTGATCGCGCCCCGCTGATCGTGTTTTCCGACGACTGGGGCCGGCATCCCTCGAGTTGCCAGCACATCATCGCGAATCTGTTGGACAGCCGCAGCGTGACGTGGGTGAACACCATCGGCACGCGCCCACCGCGGCTGGACTGGAACACCTTCACGCGCGGGCTGGGGAAGCTGTGGTCGTGGCTGGGAGCGAATCCGCCCGCCCGAAACACGGCGCACATGCGGCGCGCACCGATCGTTCTCAACCCCCGGATGTGGCCCTCCTTTCGTTCACACCTCGCACGCGCGTTGAATTGCCGCTTACTCACGCGCGCACTGATGCCAGTCGCACGCGCGATGCCCGCGCCGCCGGTCGTGGTCACAACGCTGCCACTGGTTGCCGACCTGGTGGGCGCGTTCCGCGCGGCGCGATGGGTTTACTACTGCGTGGACGACTTCGCCGTCTGGCCCGGCCTCGACGGGCGCACCCTGCGCGAGATGGAATCCGAACTTCTCCCGAAGATGGACGCGGTGATTGCCGTGAGTGAGACATTGCAATCGCATCTCGCGAAGCAGGGAAAACCGTCGCACCTGCTCACACATGGGGTCGATCTCGGCTTCTGGCGCGAACCTGGAAGCGCCGAACTCCCCCCGTCGCTTCGCGACCTCGGCGCGATGCCCCGGCCGCTGGTGGTGTACTGGGGTGTGATCGACCGTCGTACCGATCTCGCCTTCGTCCGCGCGCTCTCCGAACGACTGACAGCAGGAACGATTCTCTTCACCGGACCACACGACAGCCCCGATCCGGCGCTCGTTCGCCTGCCGCGTGTCCGCACGCTGCCGCCCCTCCCGTTCAGCGACCTCCCGGTACTCGCATCGCAGGCGTCGGTGATGATCGCTCCTTACGCGGATCTCCCCGTGACGCGCGCGATGCAGCCGTTGAAGCTCAAGGAATACATTGCGACCGGCAAGCCGGTCGTGGTGCGGAAGCTCCCTTCCACTTCGCAATGGGCCGACTGCGTGGACGTGGTGGAGTCGCCCGAGGCGTTCGTGAATGCCGTACTGACACGGCTGCGCGACGGGTTGCCGACTTCACAAATTCACGCACGCGCGCGGCTGGAAAGCGAGAGTTGGGCGGCGAAAGCGGAGCAGTTCGAGGCGTGGGTGGATGCAGACTGATCCCCAGAGCAGTAGGCACATTCCCTGTGCCTACTGCTCTGGATAATCGAGATGCTTCTTCAGAAACTCGAACGTCCCCTTCGCGTGAATCTCGTGGTGGCCGACGAACCATTCGATCGTCGTGCGATCCGGTAGCTTCAGGCGGTTCGCATAGAGGTAGCGCACCTTCGCGAACTCGTAGGCCACCATCTCGTCGATACCGACGCCGTCGTCGTGGCCGCGTTCAACCATGAATGGCCGCGGCGCGATCAGAAACGCCATCTCCGCGTAGTTGAATGTGCTGCCGAGGTCGAACTCGTACATCTCGTACTCGCCGCTCCACATGTAGCTGCGGTCGAGATCGACCGACACGTTCTTGCCGATCCACTCGTTGAAGTCGCCGGAGCAGATGGAGAGACAGTAGCGTTTCTCGACAGCAGGGACGCGCATCGCGGTCTTGCCGCCATAGGAGAGGCCGTAGAACGCGATCCGCTTCGGATCCACGTTCGGTAGCTTTTCGAGCCAGTCGAGCGTGCGCTGATGCTGGCGGATGATGAAGCTGAACAGCGAGAGCTTCAGCGAGTTGGCCTTGCGCTGAAGTTGGCGGAAGACATTCTGGCCGTAGTACGGGTTCTGTGGGGCGTAGACGATGTAGCCGAGTTCGACGAGTCGGCGCGAGAAGTGGTTGTACACGGGTCGCTTCTCGATCTCGATGGTGCTGCGCGGAGTGCCTTCCAGTCCGTGCTGGCAGACGACCACGGGCCGCTTCTCGCCCGGCTTCAGGTCCTTCGGCAGTAGCAGGATGCCATAGGCGAACACGTCGGGGTAAACATCGAGCATCACTTCGTAGCCGGTCCAGGTCTTCTCGTCGTACACCTGCCGCGAGCGCGGGTTGAGCGGCATTGTCGGTTCCGGCAGCTTGCCGATCACTTCCGTGTGGAAGTAGTCGCGGTACCACTCACACGACTTCTCCCATGCCTCCGGCGACTTCGCGTCGGCCTTCTTCCAGAACGCCTTGCGCACGGCCTCGCTGTCGCGCCAGAGTTTCTGCGTGAAAGCCACAAGCTGATCGAACTGCCGCTTGTGCCGCGCTGTCGCATCAATCTTCCGGTCGCGGGCATCGAGTCGTACCAGCCCCTGTCCGGCTGCTGGGATTTCCTGCGATTTCTCCCCCAACAAGTCCTTGTAGAAGCCGCCCACGCTCACGCCGGGGTTGAGCTTGCTCTTGGCCTGCCACACAGGCACGCCTCCGAAATACTGATACCAGCGCTCCACTTCATGCGTGACCGCTCCCTGAGGGGGTTCGGTAAGTTTGCCGGGTGCCGCTCCACCGCGAGCGGGCTTGGGGCCGGACCACACCGGCCAGAACTTCTCATCGACCTTCGTGGCCGCTGACGGGTCGAGTCTGAGTGTGCGCGAACTCAGCCCGTTCCTCGAACTTGCAGGCGGGACGATCAGCAGTGCGAGTTCCGCATCGCCGAACTCCTTCACGCGGCCCCACACGTTTCGGTCGATTGGCTCCTCAGCGATTCTCTCGCGCTGCGAGAAGTACGCCGACACGCCGCACGACTTGATCCGTTCATCGAGCGCGGCTGAATACAGGGCGATCATGCCGCCGTCGCCGTAACCGATCACGCCAACGGGCAGTTTGTTCTTCGCCGACTCGAACCAGTCCACACCCGCAAGGACCTTCTGCACCTCGTAGCCGGATAGCGTGCGGCCCATCTCAAACGCCATTCGGTGAATAAACTCGCGGTGCGGGATGTTCGTCGCGCGATTCAGCTTCGCGCTGCCAGAGAGGTTGTCCTTGCGGTCGATGAGTGTGGGGATGAGGACGCGGCAGCCGTGCTTCGCAAGCCGCAGCGCGAAGGTGTCCTGTTCCGCTCCGGTGTACGCAATCTGCTCCGGGGTCTGGTCGGTGTGCGGGATCGCGACGACGTTCGCGAGGGGCTTGTCCTTCGGTTCAATCAGCAGCCCTTCCGCGTCCACGCCCGGCAGCACCGCCCAGCGAACCGTGTGTATCGTGCAACCGTCGCGTTCGGCCACCAGCGACGGCTCGCCTGGCCCGCTGACGTATTCGAGCCGCGGCGGAACCCGCTTGTCCACAACCCCGAGATACTTCTTCAGCCGCTCGCGATGCGGCGCGATGGACTTCGCGTAGGCTTCCGGTGAGGACGTATCGAGCTTCCACAGCTTCTCGCGCTCCTTCGGCGCGGCGGCCAGCGCGCGGTCGAGGTACTTGTGCATCCCCTCCACTTGCTTCGCGGAGAGGTTGCCCTCAATCGTCAGCGGCTTGGTATTGGGCAGCGGCTCGGCACCGTGCGAAGACGGGACTAACCACAGAGACACAGAGACACAGAGAAAGCCAAGAGAGAGGGTTTTGAACACTGCCTGTTCTCCTGTTTTCTCTGTGTCTCTGTGTCTCTGTGGTTAGTTCTTGCTTAGAACAGTTCCGCGACCGGGGCGGCGGGGTAGACTGTGACCGGTGTGCCGTCGGGGCCAGGGATGGTGGTATCGTGAGCAACGCCCAGCGCGTGGAAGATGCTTGCCACCAGTTCCTGCGGCGAAACGGGGCGCTCGGTTGGTTCGCTGCCGATGGGGTCAGAGCGGCCGATCACCTGACCGCCCAGAATGCCGCCGCCGGCAACGATCGCCGTCCAGCAGCGCGACCAGTGATCGCGCCCGCCATTGGCGTTGAGCCGTGGTGTGCGGCCGAACTCGCCGGTTGCGACGACCAGCGTCGATTCGAGCAACCCGCGCTGGTGGAGGTCTTCGAGCAGTTGCGCGAACGCGGCGTCGAAACTCGGTGCGACACTCTCGCGAACGTCGGCGAGTGTGGTGTGGAGTGATCCGCCGTCGGCGTGGCAATCCCACGAAGGTGCATCGAAGACGGTGGAGAACTGATTGACGGTGAGGAACCGGCCCGGCCGCTTCTGAACGCTCTTGAGCGCGCCGTAGCAGTTCTGGCCAAACGCAGTCATCGGGTAGTCGTCGTTCACGCAGGCGCGATGGCGCATCTGTTGCACGGTCGCATCGTCGCGGAAGTTCGCACCGATCATCTCGGTTGGCGACCAGCCGGGGAGAAAGCCAGGTCCGAACCCCATTCCGATCGAGATTCCCGTTTCGAGATCCGTCGTGGGTGCGACGTAGTGCCGGCGGCCGGCCCCAGCGGCGTGCTCGTCGTGCAGGTGTGTCCAGACGCAACCGACGCTCGGCCATTCGGGGCCGTCGCGGAAGAGACGGCCCGTGTTGAGCAGTTGGAAGCCGCATTCGTGAACCGGCGGCGCGTCGTGATTCATCGAGCGAATGAGGCTGAATTTGTCCGCGTGCCGGGCCAGCTTCGGGAAGAGTTCACTCAGGTGAATGCCTGGCACGTTCGTCGGTATGGGGCGGAACGGGCCGCGCACGTCCGAGGGTGCGTCGGGCTTGGGGTCGAAGGTGTCGATGTGTGCAGGCCCGCCCACCATGTTAATGACGATGCACGACTGCGCGACTCCTGCTCGCAGTGCGGGGCGGGAACGACCCAGGACCGGCTGCGCGAGGGCCAGCCCAGCGGTGCTGGCCGCGGCGGTACGGAGGAAGTCGCGGCGAGTGGGGGTGGTGTCGGACATGGCGCGGCCCAGTGGGGAGGAAGCGACCGAATTGGCCTCATCGTACCGGACTGCGTGCGAGATGCAACAGGTTGCCGCCACACCCCTCACGCCGTCACTTCTTCTTGAACGCCTCCTTCAGAATCCCCAGCATGGCCATGCCGCCTTCGACAACCTGTGACCCAATCTTTTCGTACTGCCCGGCGCGTGCCTCTTCCGCGAATGCCTTCAGCACCGCAGCGCCGCGCGCGTGGTCGAGGTGTGCCACAATCATGGGGATTAACTCTTCCCCGATGCCGAAACGCTCGCCCTCACGACCGCACACCGGCACGATGTCTGTCGTGCGGTCGCCCATCTGTTCCTTCACCACACTCACGCATTCGCGAATGTTCTGTTCTTTTGATCGCACGCCAGCCTTCCAGTCGTAGGGTGGCGTCCACTCGGCCTTCGGGCTGAGCAGATCGACGTGCGACACGACGACGATCACGGGTGGCATCCGCAGGTGCGGCTTCTCGGCGAACCACAGCCTGAGTCGGTCGAGCAGTTCCACATCCGGTTGCCGACCGGGGTTCACCGCATGAGTGACGAGCAGAATCAGATCAGCATCGCGCGACGCTTCCACCGCTGCGCCGAAGTCGTCGTCGGATGGGCCGTCCTGACCGTAGCCGCTTGTGTCGAGGATGCTCACGGGCTGGCCATCGGGCAGCGCGTAGTCGTAGCGGATACCCGCCGCAATCGGTAACCGGTCCACGGTCGCGGCGTTGCGTCCCAGTAGCGCGTTGACGAGGCTCGACTTGCCCGCCTTCACCGAACCGAGCACGCCCAGTGTGATCGCCTTGGGGCCAGTGATCGTGGACGCTGCCGCGGCAACTGTCGCTTCTGCCACCACTGCCGGTGCTGGATCGGGGCGCGTGGCCGGATCGTCGATGGGTGGCGGCTGGTGCTGCGCGATCAACTCGCGGTAGCGCGTCGCACCGACACGCAGTCGTCCACTGTTGAGTTCGATGAGATAGCGGCCGAAGAGGTGGATGAAGGCTGTGTGAAACCAGAGTAGTACGTTGCTCTGAAGGCGATCGAGCAGATTGCCGAGGACGAACTTCGACGCGAGGTAGCGCATCCCGGTTTGCACCGGATTGAAGATTGCGGCGCCGGCCCAGTAGATGCTCTGGCCAGTCTTGTACCAGTCCACCGCCTTTCGTGCCCCCTTGATGTCGCGCATCCGGAGCAGATGCGAGCCGGGAACGTACTTCTGCACCAGTTCGTCGAGGTCGGCCGCGGCCAGTTCAATACACGCGAGCACTTCGGGCAACGTGAGGTGATCGAACGGGTCGGCCGCACCAGGGTTGTAAATCTCGCTCACCTGCTTCGCGAGGTCGAGTGCGAGATCGGCATAGTGTTTTGGGTTCTCGATCTGTTCGGCCGTCACCTTCTCGAACGATCGTGCCTTCTCCGTGATCTTCGACCACGCGAGCCGGTCGCGCTCGGTCCAGTAGTGGATGGGGTTGGTGTCTGGCTCTGGCACGCTCGCGCGCCGCGTCCAGCGCCACGCCAGCAGATACGATGTGGCAATGCACAGGAACATCGGAATCCACGCCCACACCATCCAGCCCGTTCGCCAGAGATAGAGGCCACCGGCACCCATCAGGAACGCGAAGGGGGCGGCGAAGAGTACGACCAGTAGTATCAGACGGGCGCGGGTCATGGGTCATCCGGGGTGCGAATGGAACGGGTCGCGGCGTCGAAACGTCGCTCAGACGCCAGGCGGGCACCTCATGGCTGCTCGTTGGGGTGGTCGACCTTCCACTGCATTTCCGCGGCAGTGTACTGCTCGTGGTAGAACTTCCGCAGTGTGTCGGCCGTGGGGATGTGCCCCTCGCAGACGGCTTCAAAGTAGTAACACAAGGCGCGGCCGAGTGCGTATGTGCTGGCGGCAGCGACCGTCGCACCAACGGCCGACCCGACAAAGGGAATGAACTTCACCGCCTGGCGGACGAGTGACCGCGCGACCAGCCCGACTCCGACCGCGGTGCCGAGTTCGCGTAGACGTTCGGGCGTCATCGGCTGACCGTAAATCTGACCAAGCTGATGCGCCATCCGCGCCTGGATTCCTGGCAGGACGACGAGATCCACGAACGGAACGGGAACGGCGCCTGCGGTGCCGGCCAACGATGTGTAGCCGAGGATGATGGGCATTGCGTGGCGGAGGTGGGCATCCTTCAGCGCGTCGGTGGCGTCCTTCAACCGTAGGAGTGTCTGCCGGTATGCGCCTGGCAGCACGCCCAACAGCACACGCTTGAGTTGCTCGCCGCCGTAGTCAGGATCAGGGAAGCCGTCGTCGGGTTTGGTGATGTCGATGGGTACGCAAGCGTCGAACAGCCCGGCGAAGGCGCGGCGGTGCTCGTCGATGCACTGGCAGAGTTCCGGCGGCGCGGCCACTTCGGCGCTGGCATCCACGGCCAGTTGCGTGAAGGGGTACGGCACGGGGTGCGGTTGCCGTGGCGTGGCCTCATGGAGGCAAGTGACGACCAGCACTACCGGCCGCGACGGGCTGGCCGTGCGGATTCGTTCGAGCGCCGCACGGACCGTTCCTTGTGCGAAGTCGGTGGCCTTCACAGTTACCAGCACAACGTGTGCCTTCGAGTCGAACGCGACGATGTCCTCGGCTGGGTCGTAGCCAGGTTCATCCACTCCGCGGGTGTCGAGGAATGTGAGCAGTGGTGCGTCGGGGGATGGGAACTGATAGAGTTGCGAGGAACGTGTGCAGGGACGGAAACCGGAACCGATGGCCGCATCCTCGGCGCCCGTGAGAAAGCGAATGATCGAGGACTTTCCCGATTGCGTCTTGCCGAACAGCCAGAAGACTGGCGCAGGCGTGCTGGTCCGCAACTCCGCGAGTGTGGCATCGAGGTCCGGCGGCGGCCCGGAATCGCCCGTCACCGTGCGCCGTATTGCGTCCCATACCTGGCTCATCTTTCCACCTCGAACGGCCATTCTGCACCACGAGTTCGCCTGCAAGGGTAGCCCGCACGCCTGGCGAGGCCACTCGAAATTCGCCACTTTCTCTTGACGCGACTCGTTACCGTCGGTATCGCATGCGGTCATCTTATTCCAGGGCCAGTGCGGTGCGTCATGGACGCAGGGTATGCTCACCTGAAACTGTTCGCCGACGAGTCGACCACCTCGCCGGGTTCCGCGACCCATTCCGCGCTCGCCGCTGATGGATCGGGCGTCGCACACCCTCTACCGGACGCGCATGCGGCCGCAACTCGCGAACTGATCCGGCCACCGAGCGTTCGTCGGAGTCGCCACGACGCGGAGCCATTCTCCGCGACATGGTTCGATGAACTGGAACAAAAGCGGTATCACCGGCACGGGGCGTGGCTCACGCACGCACTGGAGTTCGGCCGCCATCCTGGTGAATCGTTGCTTGTTCTCGGCTGTGGAGTAGGAACCGACGCGGTGCATTACGTCCGAACCGGGACGAGTGTGACCGTTGCCACGATGACGAACGAATACCCGCGCATCGTGCGCGACAATCTGGCGCGGCACGGCCTTCCAGCCGACTTCGTCTCGATCAGCGGCCCGCGGCTCCCTCTCGCTGATAGTTCCTTCGACGTGGTGACCTGGAACGCGCTCTACGACGATGCCGAACCGGACCCGGTTCGCGTTCACGAACTGTATCGCGTGCTGAGACCCGGCGGGAAGGTGATCGGCCTGTTCCCGGCACGTTACGACGCGGGCTTCTGGCAAGATGTGCTGTTGCCGCTGCGCCGCCTCTGGTTCAGCCGACCCCCGGAACCGACCACCGCTCCGAAGACGACGGCGCGCGAGCTCTACCGGCTCTTCGGCCACTTCACGGAATCTCGCGTCGCGAAGCGGCACCTGCGCCGCGGCGAGTTGCCACACGCCTGGCGTATCTTCCCACTCATGATGCTGGAACGTTGGCTGGGTCGTGTGCTGGTGCTCAAGGCGAAGAAGCCGATTCTCGCTGCCCGGCTACAACTCAACCAGGAAGACGTGGGCCGCGCCGCTGCCTGACGAGGACAGACACGCGAAGGCAGCCAGAAGGGCATTACCCGGCTCGCAGCCGTTCACCCAGCCGCCTCAACCCTTCCTCCACACTCACCTGCGGCTGATAACTGAGATCGCGCCGCGCGGCCGAGATGTCGTACCAGTGTGAAGTCGAGAGCTGACTCGCCACAAAGCGCGTCATGGGCGGTTCGCCGCGAACAAATGGCGTGTAGCGATAGACCCACTCCAGCAGTCGTCCGGCGAGTCTCGCCTTCCAGGGCGAGACCGTTCTCGCCACGGGTGGCACACCCGCTTCGGCCAGGATGCGGTCGATGAACGGCCACAACTCCACCGGTTCGCCATTCGAGATGAAGTACGCCTTGCCGGCAGTGGCCGCGCCGATGTCGAGGTGGTCGGCAGCATCGAGGTGCGCTTGGGCCGCGTTATCGATGTACGTCACATCAACCTTGACGGGTCGAGTGCCGATGCGCCGGAGCCGTCCTGCCCGGGCCGCCGCGATGAGCCGCGGCACCAAATGTGGGTCGCCAGGCCCGAAGATCAAGTGCGGCCGCAGAGAGAGTGTCGCCAGTTCCGACCCACTGGCCGCGAGCAATGCCTTCTCCGCCGTGGCCTTGGTCTGGGAGTAATACGCCTCGAAGCTCCGGGCATATGGCAGCGACTCGTTCGCCCCCTCGACGTCGCTCCCGCCATGCACCACGCTCGGTGTGGACGTGTAAACGAGCCGTCGAACGCCAAATGCCCGGCATGCGGCGATCACATTCCGTGTGCCAGTGACGTTGGTGCCGAAGAAGTCGGCGTATCGCCCCCACACGCCGGCCTTCGCCGCCGTGTGAATCACCACCTCGCACCCTTCAACCGCCTGCTCAACTGCGCCGGCGTCGGCGAGGTCGCCGAGGGTTTGCTCCACGCTGATCTCATCGAGCCAAGGATAGCGCGAGCGTGTGAACGAACGTACGGAGTCGCCCCGCTGGCGGAGCAGTCGCACAACTGCTCCGCCCAGGAAACCACCGCCGCCGGTCACCAGTACCTTCATGCGGTCGCCTTCGCCTCTTCTTGCACGGGCGGGTTCCACCTCGGCCCAAGCTCCTGATTCGCCCACATGGCCAGCTTCTCGCGGAAGATTTTGGAGTTATGCCGCACATCGACCGGGAACGCCGGATGTGCAAGGAACGTGGCGATGCGCCGGGTGTGGTCGGATCGCTCCGCCGCCGCGCGAAGCTCGCGTTCGAGTTGCTCCCACTCTCCCACGGAGGGCGTCGCCGTGCTGGTCCGTTCCACGCAGAGTACCGGATGCGTGATGCCGTTTCTGTTCACACCCACCAACGCTGTTCTTGCTACACCCGGTAGTGTGTTGAAGATCGGTTCAACCATATCCGTGAATAGCGTACCGCGCGCGGTGACGACGCGATGCGACTTGCGGCCGCAGAACCAGAGCCGGCCGCGATCGTCGATGTAACCCACGTCGCCCATCCGATGCAGCACCTCGCCCGTCCTGGGGTCGAGAATCTTCGCGAGTTGCGTTGCCTCGGGCCGATGGAAGTATTCGTGAGTGACTACAGGCCCGGTCACGACGAACTCGCCCACCGCACCAGGTGGTGCGAGCAGTGCTTCATCCCATTCCGCAACTGGATCATCCGAAATGCGAATCACGCGGACGGTCACCCCCGCGACCGGCCGCCCGACGCAGACGCCGCGCCCCTGGTCGGTGAGGCTTCGCGTTTCAGCGAGAATCTCGCGGCTTCCAATGCTCGCCACCGGCAACGCCTCGGTGGCGCCGTACGGAGTGAAGACTTCCACGCCATCGGGAAGGAGCTGGACGAATCGCTCAATCGACGCGGCCGATGCCGGCGCGCCCGCGGAGATGACACGGCGCACGCTCGTGAGTGGGGCGGCAGTCGCCGACTCGTTCGCCAGTTCACCCAGACGGCGAATCACCGCCGGTGAGCCGAACAGATTCGTCACGCCGAACTGCCGGATCTGCGACACGGCCTTGCGCGGATTGATGCGCGCGGGGCGGCTTGCGTCCATGTCCGGGATGACGCATGTCATCCCCAGTGCCGGGCCGAAAAGCGCAAAGAGAGGGAACGTGCAAAGGTCGATCTCGCCCGGCGCGATGCCGTAGGTCGCCTTCAGTATCTCGATCTGGGCTGCAAAGATGCCGTGTGTGTAGACGACACCCTTCGCCACGCCAGTGCTACCGCTCGTGAAGAGGATCGCGGCCGGATCGCGCGCGGAGGAATCCGCGAGCGAGTACCCGCCGCGGCCGCGGCCTGCCGTGCGCAACTGTTCCAGCGACGTGGTGCAGAACACACGCCAGCGGCCGGCGTTGATCGTGGTATGAAGCGTGCGTTTCGCCCAGCCGAGTGCACGCCGCGCGACGTGCGCCTTGGCGATGCCGATGAAGACTTCCGGCTCTGCTTCCGCCAGGCACGCACCGAGATTCTTCACGCCCATGCCAGGGTCGATCAGTACCGGCACCGCGCCGAGTTTCAGTAGCGCGAAGGTGAGCGCGAAGAAGTCGGGCGACGGCGGCACCATGAGCGCGGATCGCGCGCCGCGACAGACACCGGCAGCCGAGAGGCCATGCGCGATGGCATCGGAATCCGCGTTCAACTCGGCGAAGGTGATGTCGCGGTGTGGCGTTGGTCCATCGGGGTTCACGCGGCCGCGCGGCGTATGAATCGCGACATGTTCAGGGTGAGTTGTGCTCATCCTGACCAGATGCGAAGCGACGTTCACGTGTGCGGCAAGCATGGTGAGGATCAACCACTGATGGGGTGCCGCTGGAGGAACTCCCAGACGCGCATGATGGCAAGTTCGCCAGCGTCTTCCAACAGGTAGTGGCCGCAATCGGGCCAGGTGTGGACTTCTGCATGAGGGAAGTGCCGCTTCCACTCTTCGAGAAAGTGCCCGTCGAACACGAAGTCCTTCATCCCCCACAGCAGAAGCGTTGGCGTGGTGCGGAAGTTCGCCAGTGATGCCGCGGTGTCACTCACGATGTCGAAGCCGGGATCGGTCGGCTTCAGCGGAATCGTTTGCACGAACTTGAGCACCGCGACGCGGTGAGCGGGAGTGTCGTATGGGGCGAGGTAAGCGGCTTGCACATCGGGTGCGAGCGGTTTGCGGGTGGCGCACCACTTCACCGCGTACTTGCAGAAGGCGTTGCGATGTGTGATGAGCCACGCGCCGAGCCTCGTGTTGCGCCCCAGCCAGAGCGAGCGTGGGAGTTTCTTGCTCGCCGGCAGTGGGAACGCGCCGGTGTTGCTCGCCACGATGCGCTTCACGCGCTCGGGGTGCCGCGAGGCATAGGCCATGCCGATCATTCCGCCCCAGTCGTGCAGAACCAGCGTCAGGTCTTTGGTCAGCCCGCGTTCCTCCAGGAGCCATTCCAGATCGTCCACACGCTGCTTCAGGGAGTAGTCGTAGTCGCTGATGGGAGGCTTGTCGGAGAGTCCGCAGCCGATGTGATCGGGTACGAAGCAGCGATAGCCCTCGCGGAGCGAGAGGATCAGATTGCGGTAGTAAAAGCTCCACGTTGGGTTGCCGTGGAGCATCACCACCGGATCGCCGCGTCCCTCGTCGAGGTAGCTCATGCGCAGCCCCCGCCGCAGCGCGATCCGGGGCGTGAACGGGTAGAGTTCCGGGGCGGGATTCGGGAACGGGGGGGCGTCGTCGTCGGACGGAAGGCGAGATGTGCGAGGCGGATCGGAAGTCGGGGTGTTGCTCATAAGATCTTGCGCCCCAGGTGTGATTCTGGGGCTTCCGGTTCACCATTCCAGGCCGAGCATCAAGCAATTCAGACCGCTGCCGATGCCGAGAAAGCCGACGCGGTCGCCGGGCTGGAGGAAGTCGCGTTCCTCCGCGATGGCCGCCGTGATTGGCAGCGACACCGTACCGATGTTGCCGAGGTACTCGAAGGTGCTGAAGTCTTTCTCAGGGGGTACGCCGATGGCTCGCAGCACCGCTTCGCGGTGGCCGGCGCCAACCTGATGGCAGATCACCTTGTCGAGTTGATCGGTGCGCCAGCCGAGCTTCGCCTGGAAGCTCTGCCAGGTACGCAGCCCAAGCTCGACGCCATACTTGAGCACCTCGCCGGCATGCGTTTCCATGAACGGAATCATCACATGACGCAGGCCGAAATCCATGCCGCGTTGTACGATCGCGCCGGCGTGGTCGGCTCCCTTTTGCATCAGGGCCAGGGCGTTGTGACCCAGCATGCGCTCGGCCGCGGTCCCGGCCGCGCCCACCGCCGGAAGGATCGACTGCAACCCCCATCGGCACAACGTATGATGCTGCGGCGCGTTCTGCGTCACGCCACCCAGGAGTCTCCGCCGACGTTCGCGCGAGAACTCTTCGCCCACGACAAGCACGGCGACCGCTCCGGAGCCACCTGTGAGCGTCGCGATGCTCTCGCGGAACAGTTCCACCGACTTCGTCCGCACCATGCGTTCGATGACGTTCTCGTTGATCTCGCGCGAAGTCTCCGCAGACACTACCAGCCCCGCCTTCGCCTGTCCCAGTTCAATCCGGTTCGCGATGTCCACGATGCCGTTGAGTACACCGAGGCAGGCGTTCGACAGGTCGTAGATGCTGGCGTGCGGATTGATCTTCAGCTCGTGCGCGACGGCGCAGGCCGTGGCCGGCTCGAAATTCTCGCGGCAGACGCCCGCGTAAATGAGCACGTCGATGTCATCTGGCGATACGTCGGCGGTAGCGAGTGCTTTCTTCGCTGCCGCTGCCGCTCCCTGCGAGAGCGGGTAACCTGGTTCCCACCACCGGCGCTCGTTGATCCCCGTGAGCAACTCCAGTTGTCCGGGTGCCATCTTCAGCGCCTGATACACCGGCGCAAGCCGTGACTCCAGCTCGGCCGTGGAGACCACGACCGGCGGTAGCTCATACCCGATGGCTTCGATGTGGACGCGGTTGTAGTTCATGCGAGGCGGGGGTACGTCCTGTGGGTCGGTCGCTGGCAGCCAGAGTGCCTGCGACTTCAGAGGCTGTACGAGTCACTCTAGCGAGAAGTCGGTCATCTGGTAGATGACGCGGCCATCCACGGTGAGGAACCCGTTGGCAGTGAGACGATGATTATGATCGTCCACGCCCACGATTTCCAGAACGACCGTGACTTTCTCATCGGAAGGAAGTACCTGCCCTCGATACACCCACGAGTGCGGAGTACGGAGCGAGACTGTCTGCCACGGGCGTGCCGGATCGCCCCAGCGTTTCCATGCGGCGAACTTCAGAAGCTGGAGAAACGATTCCAGACCCAGCGAACCAGGCCACACCGGGTCCTGGAAGAAATGGGCCTTGAAGAACCAGAACGCCGGGTCCACCGCGATGGTGCCGACAACCAGCCCCAGTCCCTTCGAGCCGCCGTCGGGGAGGTACGCGGTCACGCGGTCTACCATGCGCATCTGCGCCGCCGGGAACGGCGCTTCGTGCGGCACTAGCTCGCTGCGCGAGAGTTGCAGTTCCGGTTCGCCGGGCCAGGGCACCTTCGCTTCACGAATGCCGATCTGATTCGCCAGCGCGCCCTTCGTGAAGAACCCGAAGTACGTCGTTCCCTTGTACACATCGCCCACGGCATCCTGCACCAGCATCTCGAAGTGCTGAATCACCATGCCGGCCGAGTTCGACACACTCGTGAGCTTCACGCGCGTGGTGAGTGTGCCCGTATTGGGCGTGACCGGGCGGAACTGCACGGCCTTGCCGCCGAGGTTGCGGAAGCGGAGGTCTTCCTCACTTGTCAGGGCCGAGCCACAGTACGCCGCGAGCCACCCACACGGCTGGAGGGCAATCTCCAGCAGTATGGAGAACGGCATGTTCTCGCAGCGGTTGGCGCTGAAGTACCAGGCGTCGGGCGGCACCGCATACCTCGCCTCGCAGGCGGCGCCGGCCTTCATCACGAACGGTTCGCCTGTGACATCCGTGATGCAATCGAGGAACTGGTATGGTGGCCCTGGCAACCGCGCGATCACGCGGTCGGAGTCGAACACCTTGTACGGCGCGCCGAACGCCTCCGACGGCTTGCCGTTGGAATACGCCATGATCTTCGCGGAATCGTAGAGCACTCGCACGATTGTCGTTTCTGGCGCGCGCGATCCGCTTCGCCAGCTTTCTTCCAGCTTCGCGCGCGAATGGCCGCTCATCCGCAGCGTCATGTT
This sequence comes from uncultured Frigoriglobus sp., assembly GCA_964422915.1. Classification (GTDB taxonomy): domain Bacteria; phylum Planctomycetota; class Planctomycetia; order Gemmatales; family Gemmataceae; genus Gemmata. Next base: position 100,456 of record CAYRDG010000005.1, read on the forward strand.
GGTGATTTCCACGATGGGCTTGCCGTCGGCATACATCAGCGCATCGGCGATGCAGTACGGCTCGGGCCGGTAGCCGAGTTCCTTGACCGTGACCTCATAGGTCACGGTCTTCGTGGTCGCGATCACCTGCCCGCGGCACTTCAGCCGGCTATTGATGCCAGGCACCGGTTCGCATGTCACCTGGCCGCTCTCGCCCACCCACCCCATGCGCATCAGGAAGACACGCAGTGTGTGCAGGCAGCATTCATACATGAGCGTGCCAGGCATCACCATGTCATCGACGAAGTGGCACGTCAGGAACCAGTCGTCTGGGTGAATGTCGAATTCGGCTCGCACGAAGCCAATGCCGAAACGCCCGCCCTGCGGGTCGATCAGCGGCACGCGATCCACGAGGCGGAGCATTCCGGCGGGGAGCGTTGCCGGGCGCGATACATTCAGCCGCGCGAAGTGCGGGCCGAATGCCGATACGAGATCGCCGGCGCGAAGGGCTTCCACCTGCTTCGCATCGAGCGCGCACTGCGACTGCGGCACCAGTTCCGTCCAGTCATCCGGCCGCTTGCCCGCAAGGCGTTGCCGGTCGAGTGTCGTCTGCACAATCCCCTTGCCCGCCGCGAGAGCTTCGGCCGTGAAGAAGCCGGCGACACCGTTACGCATGGTGATGAGTGGCTCGCCATTCACGGTGCCATCGAACCAGAAGTGGAACAGCCACGAGTCGCCTTGCTGCACAAAGCGGTCGATATGGATGTCGTACTCGATGGTTTCGCCGATGCGTGGTAGCTCACGATGGAACGAGACCACGGCATCGAGCAATCGATACACGGCCAGCCCGCGCGTCTGGATGTCGATGCCGAGGAAGCCCGAGAGGAACAGGTCGGCCTGCCCGCTCTCGACTGAAAGTGCCGTTGGGATGCGGCCATTCTCCAGATACCACCGATCCGCACGCACCGCGTGTTTCGTGACGACGCGGCCGCCGGTCATCGACTTCGGCTCACCTTCAATGAGTGTGATGCAGTCCACCAGTTGCAGCGGGCCATCTGGCAGGCGAACGCGCGTGGGGAACGAATCGATCTCCGCGAACAACGGCCCCAGCGCATCGGCCACGCGCCCCGCCGCGAACGCGCAGCACTGTGCGAAGGTGAGCGCGCGTGGTACGGAATCACTCGCCGCTCGAGCCGGTCGTTCCCGCGCGATGGGAGAGGCAAACGGCTCGTGGCTCGGTGGTGGCGCGAACCGCGGCGCACTCGCTCCTCCTCGCGCCCACGCTTCGAGAAGCGCCGTCTGGAATCGCACCACACTTGCGGTCGTTTCCATCAACTGGCTGTTGACCCGCAGGAATGTCTCCTGCGCCTGCATGTTCAGCACTTGAATGTTGGCCGCCGACGCGATGAGCGGCGCAAGCGATGGCACCACGACGGGCACTGCCGGTTCGGGTTGCGGAACAACGAGCGGTGTCTCCGTTGCCACCGGCTTCAGCCCGACCGGGACGATCACCTCCGCGCGGCGGCGCGATTCCGGTTCACGATGGCCCACGCACTCCGTCGGGCGGCCGTACAGCGCCGCGAGTTCGACCGGCAACCGCTCGGCGACGAGATGCGCGACGAGGCGGAGCATCTGCGAAGTGGCGCCCTGGCGTGCGGCATGCGCGGCGCGTGCGAAGTGCGGTCGCTCGCCGAGGATCGCGCCGATCATGCGTGTACAGGAGTTGCCCGGCCCGACTTCGATGAAGACACGCACGCCGTCGCGATAGGCGGATTCGATCACACGCGGTACATCAATCGGCCCAACTAATCCCGCGGTAATCGACTCCGCGCACCGTTCCTCCGTGGGCGTGTAACAGGTGCCCCATGCCCCACTGTAAATCGCTAGCTCGTTCGGCACCGTGACGGGCAACGTATGGAGTTCGCGGTAGGGTACTTCCACAGGCCGCCCGGCCTCGCAGTGCGCGAGCGTCACGCCTTCAAGAAGGTGAAGTGGCGTTCCGATGGCCTCGGCAAGCCTCTGCACGTCGGTGCGCCGTCCACCGATCACGCACTCTCCTGGCGTGTTGATGATGAGCAGATACGCGCGCCACTCCGGGCGCAGTGCCGCAGTTACTTGATCGGGTGAGGCGGTCACAATCCCACTCACCCAGTCGGCTGGTTCATCGGGCAAGTCGCTCCAGAACCTTCGGGCCGAGTTGTATGGCGGTGCGAGATCGGAGACGAAGAGCGTGGACTGCTCCATCCGTTGATACATCTCGTCGCGTTCGCGCCACACGCGGACGCCGAATAGCCCGGCCGATTCGCCCAGACTCATTCCAATCATCGCATCGCACCGAACACCGAATGACATCACGATGTCACTCACGAGTGAACCCGCTGTGACCTGGCCGAACATGAGGTCACGCGGGGTCGCCTCGGTAGTGCGATTTGCCCAGAAGAACGCCGGGGCGAACTGGTCGCGGAGGCGTTCGCTCTCGGCTTGTTGACGGCGCAGCACAGCGGGCCACTGCACCGCGAGGTCGCGGCCCATTCCATCGAACTGATTGCCGCTGCCAGGAAAGACCAACGCGATCTTTGCCTTCGGCCCGAGCGGGCTGGGTGTGTAGTACACGCGGTCGCGCAGCGCGGCCTTCGCACTCGCCACGAACGGCTCGCCGGGGTTCGCACGAAGCGATTCCATGGCGAACTCGATCTGCTCTGCAAGTTCAGTTGCCGAGCGCGCAACACACGATACGGCCAGGCTGCGCGCCGCGTTCGGCGGTGTGGCGCGGAACCAATCGCGCGCGACGGCCTCGATGTTGCGCGCCGCTCGGTTGGCTGCGAATGCCTTCAGCGATTCCAGACCGCCCAGCAGTTCCGCCGTCGAGTCTCCCTCGACCACGAACACCGCTTCCTCACGCGCGCCGAGGGGCTGTTCGCGTTCCGCGGTCGGCTGAAGTGTTGTGTTTGCCGGATATTCCTCCAGAATGAAAGTGAAGTGCGAACCATCGACCCCACTGGAGTGTACACGCGCGCGTCGTGGCCCGTTAGCTCGGTTGTGGAGCCAGTATTGCGTGGGATCGCCCGGCCGGACTTCCTGATAGAGTGCCTGGCACGCCTTGACCAGCGACAGCGCGCCTGACACGAAGCCGGCGTTGCCCAGATCGGTCGCAGCATCGAAGGGTACGGCCGTTTCCAACGGGATGTTGGCGTCGGCCGTGGCGCGGCGCGTGGCTTCGTCCGCATCGGCTGCGACACCAACACCTCGAATAACAGCGTAGACCCGATCACCATCGCGTTCGGCATCGGCGAGTCGCTTCAGGACGAAGGCCGCGGCACCATCGGCCGGCACATTCACAGTTCCTGGAACAACAACGCGCGGATCGGCCACGAGGTCTACACCGCCCGCGAGCGCGCGATCGAGTTCGTTCGCCTGGAGCGCACGGATGCCGAGTTCCACCGCGCGGGCCGACGATCCTTCCTCACTGCATACTGTGTGGCTTGGCCCGCCGAAGTGGAACGTCCGCGCGATCCGACTCGCTGCGATGCTCCCCAGCGCGCCCATTGTCCGGTTCGCTGTCAGCGGCGGTGAGGCTTCATCTGGCGTGTGGTGGGAAGTGCCGCGCTGTTCACCCTGAGCGATGACGCTCCATCGCAGGTGAAAGTTCGTCGTGTTCAGGTCCAACCCCAGCCCGATAAACACGCCGGTGCCAGGGTGGTCTTCACTTGCGGTCTTACGGCCGAGGTTCGCCGAAGGCGTCTGATCATCGAGTGCCGCGGCGGCGACTTGCAGCATGAGAAGTTGTTGCGGCAGTGTCTCCTCGATCTCCTTCGGCGGAATGCGAAAGCGGTCGATGCGAAGCGCGAGTTCTTCGATCGAGAACGCTGGCGGACATGGTTGATCTGCCAGCGACCAGCCGTTCGACTTCGGTCGCGGGAGTACGGGTGCGGCGTTGAATAAGTGTTCCTGGAGTTCGCGTGCATCCTTCCACGGACCCACGCATGCCGCGATGCCGACCACCGCAACTGGTTCGGCCACTCGTGCCGGTTTCGACTCCGCACTCGCGCGCACCTGGCTGGCCGCCACGAGCTTTGGCTTGCTCACGCCGCGCGGCACGGATGGGCGCGATGGAATGCCCGTCCACTCCTCCACAAGCAGGTGTGCGTTCACACCACCAAAGCCAAAGCCGCTGACTGCAGCGCGGCGCGGTTCGGTGGAAGAACGCCGGTTCCAGCGTTCCGGTTTGCTCAGCACCCGGAACGGCCCGTCCGCGTAATCGAGACCGCGCGCCGGCTCGGTGAAGTTCGCTTGCGGCGGCAGCGTCTCGGCCTTCATCGCCAGCAGAATCTTCGCCAGTGCCGCCGCGCCTGCGCCGGTGAGCAGGTGGCCAACGGTGGACTTCACCGAGCCGATGACACACTGCCCCGGTTTCCATCCTGCTTCACCCCAGAGTTCGCGAAGGCTCTCGAACTCCACGGCGTCGCCCACGGGTGTACCGGTTGCGTGGCACTCGATGACCTGGAGGTCGTGCGGCTTCCAGTCGGCACCGCGATACGCCGCACGCATCGCGCGGAGTTGCCCCTCCTTCGCCGGGGCCAGCAGGTTGCCGTGCATGTCGTTGGAAAGACCGACGCCGGCGATGAGGCCGTGAATCGCGTCGCGGTCGCGGAGCGCGTCGGAGAGTCGCTTCAGCACGAAGATGCCTGCCCCCTCGCCGACAACGAGGCCATCGGCCCGCGCGTCGAACGGCGAGCATCGGCCGCTCGGCGCCAGCGCACGGAGCTGTGAGAAGCCCATCTGCGTGTACTGGCAATCGGGGCGAGACGAGCCGCCGGCGAGCATCGCATCGGCGCGGTCGGCTAACAGTTCGTCGCACGCGAGCTTGATCGCGTAGAGCGACGAGGCGCACGCTGCATCGAGGGTGAAACTCCCGCCGCCCAGCTTCAGTCCCTCCGCCAGAAGTCCGGCCGGAAGCCCCGCGACGTACCGATTCAGCGGATGCGTGGAAGGCTGCGGCAGGCCGAGTTTTCTTCCCAGGATTGCGCGACAGAGGTCGTTGGCGCGATCGGTGGGAAGGCAGATGTTGCCGAGCACCACGCCGACACGCTGGCGGTTGATGCCGCTCGTCTTCGCGCCGCGCCATGCGCGGTTGCCCACATCGAGAACGACATGGAACAGCGGGTCGAGTTCTCCCACGAGCCGGGCATCGAGGGAGAGGCCGTCCAGGTCGGGCGTGAACGGATCGAGGTAGTAGCCGCGGGTGGAATAGGCGGTGTCAGGATTGGCGATGCGCGAATCGGTACATGCCTCGGGCGGCAGCGCCCAGCGGCCCGTGGGCACGTCGCGCGAGCGGTCGGCCGCGGCCTCGATGTCGGCCCAGAAGCGGCCGAGGTCTGCGCCCGCGCCGGGGAACCGGCCAGCGAAAGAGACGATTGCGATGCGGTCATTCATCGTGAGTCTCAAGCCCGAACGTCATGAAATGGAACGTCGGGCGCTCGAAGCAACCGGCTCCGCGCGCCCGACGCGCCACGTCACGAACGGGGACTACTCAAGAGTTGGTTCTTGCGGAACGCGGCGTTGAGCTTGGGTTCCATGATGCACTCATAATCCTGCACCTGCGCGACGACCTGCCCATCCGGAGCGAGGAAGTCGATGTCGGCGCGAGCGAACTTCGTATCGTCGCGCGTCACGCGGATCACAATCGTTACTGGATCGGCCGGGAATGCCTTGCGGAACTGCCGATAGCGACCGACGAAGCTCGGCAGTGACGCCACGTTGTGCTCGGCCAGCGTCCAGAGAATCATCATCTGGAATGCCGTGTCGAGAACGAGTGGTTCGGCCACCCAGCCGGAACGAAGTGGCGAGGTGAACCACTCCGCCGGAGTGGGCGCGGGGTACGCGCTGCCCACAAAGACACGCCCGGAACGCCCAGTCAGTTCCGCGATGCCGTGGAGGTCGGGGCCGTGGAACAAGAACTCCGCGTAGGCCCGCGATGCATCGTAGCTCAGGGGCGCGACCACCGGCACAGGCTCGGCGGGCGGGGGCTTGGGCAGCGACGACGTCAGCACAATCTCGGCGCGAGACTGAAGCACCTCGCGACCGTCTTTCCGCTTCCCACGAAGTTCCACAGGCACCACGAGGAGTTGTTCCTGCTTCACAGGCTTGCCGGCAAAGGTCCGCAGCGAGAGTTGATCGCCGGCCTCCACCTTGACTCCCGAAGTGACGCGGAGATCGTTGAATCCGTGGAACTGCAAGCCAGGGTTGCCGTGCAACGCTGCATGTGCCAGCCATTCCACATGCAACGCCACCGGCAGCACAGCGAGGCCGTCGAGGACGTGCGACCTGAGGACCGGATGCGTTGACACATCAAGGATACGCTCGAAGGCGGGGGCGAGGTCCATTGAAGGTAACGGATTGGGCGGCGACATCACTGGCGTGGCAGGCGGCGGAGTGTGGGGAGGCCGTGGTGCAGGTGTACTCGCGCTCGCGGCCGGGACTCGCGCCGGCGGCTTCGCCAGTGCAACTACCTCGACCGCGCGGCCGGCCGCATTGAGTTCCTGGATGAGGAACATCGCGCCGTCCAGAATCGGGATGACGCCAACACCCTCGTTCTCGAAGAGCTTCCGCAGCCCGGGCGTGACCATGCCGCCATCCCACGGCCCCCAGTTGATCGATACGACGCGGCATCCGGGTCGCCGTCGCGCTTCCACCTGCGCCGTCTTGTTCAACACCTCGTTCGCGCAGGCATAGGCGAGTTGCCCCGTGCGGCCCAGCCGCGCCGTGGTCGAACTGAACAGCACAAGCGACTTCAGTTCCTCGCCGGAGAGCAGATCGAGAATGGAGCGTAGCCCATCGACCTTTGTCGAATAGACGTGATCGAACTTCTCGCCAGGAAGTTCCTCGATGCGCTTATCGGCAAGCACGCCGGCGCCATGAACGACCGCCGTGACTGGCCCAAACTTCGCGCGCACCTGCTGGAGCATGTTGGCCACAGCCTTGCCGTCGGTGATGTCCACCGGGAAGTACGCCACCTTCGCGCCGGCTTTCTGGATGTGCTCCATCGTGGCGCGCACCTCGCGCTGCGCGACGACCTTCTTGAAGGTATCGCTGATCGTGCGCGGCGTGGCCTCAGAACCGAGCGCATCGGCGATGGCCTTCTTGAGGTCGGCCTCGCTGGTTAGCCCGGCGAGGTATGCCGGCTCGGGTGCTGGTGGTGGCGTGCGCCCGGTGAGTACCAGCGTGGGGTTGTAAGTCTCGGCCAGTGCAATCGCGGCCTGCGCCGTCACGCCGCGCGCGCCGCCGGTGACGAGTACGACATCCTTCGCGCCCAGGTTAATGAGCTGCGTGTTGGGACGGCGCACCGTGCGGGCCAGTTCCAGGGTGCAGCGATGCGTTGGAGCAATGCCGATCTCGGTCGGGCCAGTCGAGAGAGTTTCCTCGACCAGCGCCGCTGCTGCCGCAACCGGATCGCTGAACGCTGGCGAAAGATCGAGCGCCTTACTGGTCACTTCCGGCCACTCGTGGCGAGCGGTTTTCGCCAGTCCTGCGAGTCCGCCGGAAACAGGGCTTGTGTTCGGAGTGAGTTCGGCCAGCCCGAAGGCGCCATCGAGCCGTGCGACCGAGACGAACACCGCGGTGCTGGCCCGCCCGGCCTGTCGGAGCTTCGCGGCTGCGAGCTTGAGCCAGTCGAAGGCGCGACGGTTCAACTCTGCCGGTGGAACGGCCGGAGCGAGGAGCATCAGCCCCACAATCGGCCCGGCTGGCAGCTTCGCCTGCCCCATACCGCTCCACGCGAAGAGTCGCGGCGAGAAGCCGCGTGTCTTGAGCTGTGCGGCGACCGCCTCCGCCAGCGGTTCCGCCTCGGCCACCACCCAGAACTCCCCGGCCGAAAGCGGCAGCCTCGCGCGGTGCGACCCGAGCGCGAGATCGACAAGCTGAAGTGTGCTGCGGTCGATGCGATCGGCGCCGAACGCCGCGACCGGCTGGCGTGCCGTCTCGGCGTACTGCTGCGGCATGTTCGGCCCCGATTCGATCACCCTTCCCGGTTCCGAGATCAGGTGCGTCACGGGTTCGCTTTCCGCCTGCGGAAGCCCTTCACTCACATCGAGCGCTGAAATCTTCGTCGTCACCGGGCCGCTATCCGCATTGCCGCCTGCGAGGAAGTCGGCCACGTCTTTGAGCGTGTGAAGCGTACCGAGGTGTTCCGGTTTGACGATCGGAGCATCCGGTAGCTTTTCCTGGATGGCCGAAAGGATTTCGACACGTTTGATCGAATCGACACCCAGGTCGGCGTCGAGAGACAACGATAGGTCGAGGCTCTCCACCGGATAGCCCGTCTTCTCCGAGACCACGGCCAGCAGCGTACTCGCCACTTCCGCGCCGTCGCGTTTCGGCAGACTTCGGAAGAGTGCGTCTTCGTCTTCGTTGTTGGCCTCTGGCGTGTGTGTTCCTGGCCCTGCGAGGAAGTCGGCCACGTCTTTGAGCGTGTGAAGCGTACCGAGGTGTTCCGGTTTGACGATCGGAGCATCCGGTAGCTTTTCCTGGATGGCCGAAAGGATTTCGACACGTTTGATCGAATCGACACCCAGGTCGGCGTCGAGAGACAACGATAGGTCGAGGCTCTCCACCGGATAGCCCGTCTTCTCCGAGACCACGGCCAGCAGCGTACTCGCGACGGTATCGCGCGCCGGCGACTTTGCTGCTGGTGGAACAGGTGGCGTGATCGTCGCAGGCGCGGGTGGCGTGAACGTCTGCGGTGGGAGCGCGGACGCAGGCAGGACCGCTGTGCGCGGCGCGACCGGCTGCGGAGCAGGTAGGGGAGCGACGTAAGCCGGCGCCGGTGCTGGTGCAATCGCAGGCAGAGCAACGCCGCTGCCGAAGCTCGACAGCAGAAGCATCTGTTGTTGCTCCACGAGCGACTGAAGCGTGCGTTGAGAGACTTCCTGCGAGTCGAGGAACTGCTTGTGCAGGGTGGCAGACTGTTCCTGCATTCGCTGGAGCGCGGCGAGGCTCTGCTGCGTCATCGCCAGCGCCTGCGCGAGCGCGCCAGGGTCAGGAACGAGGGAAGGATCAGACATCGCGGGACCTTTGCGTGCGATGGCCGCGGGCGACGCGGCCGGTTTGCCGTTGGTACGAGTGTGACTGTGAGTCGTGGTTAGTTGCTGTGGGGCGCGGGGTGGGCGTTTCTCGCGCGGGCTGACCCAGTTGGCACCGGAGAGGCGGACGGTAAGCCCCGTCCGGCCAGTCGCAGCGGCCGGCGGTCGGCAGCGGCTCCCCTTCTCCCATTCGGTAACTGCGATGGTATGGCCGTCGGCGGCGAGTCGGGCCACGGTGCTACCCAAATCTAGCACACCCGACCGCTTGCCACCGGAGGCATCGAGCGCGAAGGCGTCGGCCCGCGTGCCGGGTTGCTCTTCCAGAATCGCTTCAACCAATCGAGTCAGTACGGAACCTGGGCCGACTTCCAGGAACGTCCGGACGCCGGCCTTCGCCATCGCGCGGATCTGCTCCACGAACGCCACCTGCCGGGCGAGTTGGTTGGCGAGCAACTCCTTCGCTTCCCCATCGCTGGCCGGATAGGCGGCGGCCGTTGTGTTCGCATACACCGGTCGGGTGTGATTCCCGTTGAGGGAAACACCCTCGAGCGCGGCGCGGAAGGGAATCGCAGCGTCGGCGACCAGCGCAGAGTGGAACGCGGCCGCTACTGGCAGACGTGCGACCTTCAGTTTCGCTTCCGCAAGTACGACCGCGGCACGCTCAATGTGGGGCGTGGAGCCAGAAACGACCGTCTGCCTCGGTGCGTTGCGATTCGCGATGACGACATCAAGTTTCTCACGTGCGACGATCGGTTCGATGTCCGATGGTGCGGCGAACACGGCCAGCATCGCCCCCGGATCGCCGGTGCGCTGTGCGGCCATCAGTTGCCCGCGTACGCGCGAGAGTGTGAACAGGTCGTCTTCGGCCATGCGCCCGGCGGCAGCGAGCGCGACCAGTTCGCCGTAGCTGTGTCCGGCGAAGGCGTCGGCCTTCAACCCGAACCGGGTCGAGAGCATCCGCCACGCTCCGAAGCTGACTGCGCCAATGGCCGGCTGCGCGTTGCGGGTGTCGCGGAGGTCGCTGTCGTGTTCCTTTCTGCGTTGCGGGTCGAATGTCGTTGGTGGATAGATGTGATCGGATAGCCGGCGAGCGTCGGTGTGATCCTGCGAGAGCGCGGCCACTGCGTCGTTGGCACTGGCCAGTATGTCGAGCACTTCCGGGAAGAGGCATGCGAGTTCGCGGAGCATCCCGACGTACTGCGAACCTTGACCTGGGAAGAGTACCGCGAGCTTTCCCTCCGTCGGGCCGCGCCCGTAGTGAACGCCGTCGGGTGTGTGCCAGCTTTCATTCGGAAGCGACGCCAGCCGCGAGTGCGCGCCGGCGAGGAGTCTGGGCAAGTCGGTGAACGTGCGGTGCGCGGCGAAGCAGAGTCGGTACTCGGCCTTCGGGTCGAAGTTCGCACGCGAGCTTTCCGCCACACGCGCGAAGGCATTCCAGGTGGAAGTATCTCTCTCCGCGCTTCCAGTAGCTGCCGCGGGAGTGGAACAGAGCGCGAGTAGCCTGTCGAGTTCCTGGCCGAGTGCCTGCGGTGAATCTGCGCTGAACGTGACGAGTTCCACCGCGCCATCCCAGTCGGGGGCGAGTTTCTCAGACCGATGCTCTTCAAGAACCGCGTGGAAGTTGCTGCCGCCGAAGCCAAACGCCGAGAGCGCCGCACGCCGAGGGTGATCCGCGCGCGGCAGCCACGGGCGCATCTCGGTATTGACGTAGAAGGGTGAATCGGACGCGCGAAACGGTTCGACTGGCTGCGTCACCTTGATCGTCGGGGGCAGTACCTTGTTGTAGATCGCCAGCGCGGCCTTGATGAGCGACGCTGCGCCGGCGGCGGCCTTCGTGTGGCCGATCTGCGATTTCACCGAGCCGACCGCGCACCAGGGGCGAGACCGGGGGCCATGCTTTTTCTGGGGGCTGCTCAGTGCCGGTAACGATCCACCGCCCAGATACACTTCCGTCAGCGCGGTGGCTTCCACCGTATCGCCAACCTTCGTGCCTGTGCCGTGTGCCTCGACCAGTTCGATGGTGTCCGGCGTGACGCCGGCGTATTCATAAGCGGCCAGCAGCGCCTTTCTCTGCCCTGCGGCGCTCGGCTCGTAGATCGCCTTCCCCTTGCCGTCGCTGGATGAGCCAACGCCCTTGATGATCGCATAGATGGTGTCGCCATCGCGCTCGGCGTCGGCGAGTCGCTTCAGCACAACGACGCCGAGTCCTTCACCCAAAATGGTGCCGTCGCCGTTGGCGTCGAAGGGCTTCGCATCGCCGGTGGGTGAGAGCGCCGGCGTCTTGCTGAAGCACATATACATGAAGATGTCGTTGAACGTGTCGCAGCCGCCAGTGACGGCCACATCGCAGCGCCCGGCCTGAAGTTCCAGCGCGGCGAGGTGGACCGCCGAGAGCGAACTGGCACACGCGGCATCCACGACGCAGTTCGTGCCGCCCAGATCGAGCTTGTTGGCGATACGTCCTGCGACGACGTTACCGAGCAGGCCAGGGAAGCTGTTCTCCTGCCAGGGGACGTAGCTCTCGGCGATGCGGGCCGCGGCATCGTCGGCCAGTTCCGCCGGGATGCCTGCGTCGTGCATGGCCTGCTTCCACTTCGGATGCCCCAGCCGTGCCCCCAGTGGGATCACCAGTTCCAGCGTGCCAGTTACACCGAGGATCACCGAGACACGATCGCGAGCGATGGCCTTCGCCGAACCTTGTGTGCCGCTGCTGGCCAGTACAATCCCAGAGTCCGCGAGCGCTTGCTTCGCGGCCACCAAGCCCAGCAGTTGTGTGGTATCCGTCGCTTCAATGTCGTGCGGCGGAATCCCGAACTCCATCGGGTTGAACTCGACCGCGGAGAGGAAGCCGCCGCGCCGGGCATAGGTCATGTCTGGCTTCTTCGGATCTGGATCGAAGTAATCCTCCGGCCGCCAGTGTGTATCGGGCACCTCGCTCACGCCATCCACGCCGTGCTTGACGTTGGCCCAGAAGAAGCCTGGCGCCGCGGCCTTCGGGAAGAGGCAGCCGATGCCGATGATGGCCAGCGGAGCGGTGTTCGATGCGGGGGTCTGCATTGTGCCGTTGTGTTCGGGGCGAGTGTTTGAGCGGTCGTATCGGATGGGAAGCCGGGGGCTTGCCCGCCGTCACTTTAACAGCCGCTCGACTTCGTTTGTGGCCATCGGTGTCAGAGTGAAGCACTCATCGGGCAGTTCAACGCCCTGCTGACGCAGTGCCACGCGCCGACTCACGACGCACGCACCATAGAGCAGGTTGAGGGCGACACCGACCACGGTTCGGTTGTGCGGTTGCTCCAGATGCGAAGCTCTGGCCCACTCGTTGAATGCGCCCATCGCCGGGCCGCACCACACCTGATAGTCGACCTGACGCCCGGCCTCGCCCACGTTGGCCCAGCGGCTCGAAAGGCCAAGATACCAGCGGAAGACCAGCGCCATGCGGTGCCGCGGGTCGCTCTCGGCCCTGGCCAGTTGCCCAGGCTCACGGCGTGCCCAGAACTCGCGTGTCAGGTTCCAGACATCCTCGAAGTTCGCGCGGAAGAGCGTCTTTTCAATCTGGACACGCTCGGCCTGTGGGATCGCTTCCCAACTGCTGTACGTCTTGTACAGGTCGTACAGCTTTTGGGCGCGCATGGCGAACATGGTGCCGCGCTTGAGCACCTGGAGTTTCACACCCATCTCGAACATGTCCGCGGCCGGTGCCATGATGACATCCGCTTGCCCGGCCTCGGCGAGCATCTTCCGCACCACATCGGAACTGCCCGATTCGACGCACGCCTGGTTCACGCTTCCCGTGACAACATAGGCCGCGCCCATCGCGAACGCGCCGGCCACGCTTGCCGGTGTGCCAATGCCGCCGCCCAGCCCCACACGCGGCGGAGTGGCATACCCAAACTGACTTTGCAGCCGGTCGCGCAGCGCGAGGATTGTGGGGAGAAGGGTGATGGCCGGGCGATTATCCGTGTGGCCGCCGCTATCGGCTTCCACGGTGATGTCGTCGGCGACCGGGTAGCGAGCCGCCATCGCGGCCTGTTGCGCGGTAACGTGCCCTGATGCCACCAGTTCCTTCAGGATGCGCTCATGCGGTGGGCTGAGGAACTTCGTGGCCACCTCGACACGCGAAATCTTGGCGATGACGCGATGAAGCGGGGCCGCGCCTTCCTTGAGGCCCGCAACGCGATACCGCACGATGGCCGGCGTCAGATCGAGATACGCGCTGGCTTCCACGCGTGTCACGCCCTTGGTGAGCAGCAGCGCCGCGGTTGCGCTCTCGTGTGTCGGTTCGTTGGGGCTGTGAATCAGGTTCACACAGAACGGCAGGTCGCCGAGGCTTGCCTTCAGCCGATCGATGGCACTGCCGATGCGTTCGAGCGACTGTCCGGCGGCGCCGAAGCTGCCGAGCATCCCGGCCTTTCCCATTGCCTCAACGATTTCGACCGAGGCGATGCCATTGGCCATCGCGCCGGTCATGTACGGGAAACGGAGGCCATGATCGCGCAGGAACGCCGGATCGCCGAGTTGCTCCGCTGGCAATGGCGGCAGAAACGCTGCCATCGGCTTCGTGTCTGGCTCAGTACCTTCGCCCAAAACGAACGTGCCGCCCGTTGCGACCGCGAAGCTACCGTTCTCACGCACCACCACGATCGGCGCGCGGAGCGCTCCGAGTGCGTTACGGATGGCCTCGGAGCTGGCGGAGAGGGGCGCGCCGTTGGGATGCCAGCGTCCGAGCGCGGGCCGGCTTACGGAGCTACCTGCCGGGTGGGTCATCGCGGAAAGGGTGCGCGTCAGAGTGCGATACGGGTCAACTGCTGGAATACGGATTTCCGCCAGGCGCGAACAGACGGACATTGCGAGCCACCACCAGAAGGGCTACTCTCCACGCGCCAGGGTGCCAATAGCAGGGTCGTTTCGAGTGCGACGACCCGTACGCGGTTCCCACACACCCAGTCCAGGAGATCCACATGCCGCAGAAGACCGGGAAGCTCGCACACACAACGAAAGACACGTTCACGGAGGAAGAACGCGCGGCAATGAAAGCGCGTGCCCAGGAGATGAAGGCCGAGGCACGCGCCAGCAAGAGCAAGGCCGACGGCGAACGGGATGTGCTCGCGGCACTCATGGCGATGCCCGAACCCGATCGCGGCCTCGGCGAGCGGCTCCATGCCCTCATCACGGCCTGCGCGCCGGACCTGGTGCCGCGACTCTGGTACGGAATGCCCGCCTACACAAGTAACGGCAAGGTTGTCTGCTTCTTTCAGGCCGCGACGAAGTTCAAGACTCGCTACGCGACACTCGGCTTCCAGCACGACGCGAAACTCGACGACGGCGCGATGTGGCCCACGGCCTTCGCACTCACGGCGATGTCGGCTGCCGAGGAGAAGCGGATCAAGGCCCTCATGAAGAAGGCAGTGAGCTGAAGGGCGCGGCCCGTTGTTGTCAGTCGGGGCTACTTCTTCACGTCATCCAGCATGCGGCGAAGGGGTGGACCGATGGTCGTGGGGTCGAAGGGAGCGTCGAAGAGGGCGAACGCCCCGCCGCCGCCAGCTGTGGCGCCCTCCATCTCGGCCGCACGAGTCTGAAGGTATGCGCGGAAACGCGCACCGATCACATCATCCGCGCAGCGAGCGAACAGCCGGAGCCGTGGGCGTTCGCCGAAGCGGATCGCCACCACTCCGCCACGGCCTTCCTTGAGCGCCGTGAGCTTCACCTGTCTGGCTCCGGCCGCGAGTTTCACCAGCGGCTTCTGCGTCCAGTCGCGCTCGTCGTCGGCCGTCACCCACACCGCCGCGTCGGCCGGCACCGATGCGAGCATCTTCCGCATCCCCTCAGTGTCGCTGCCACGCAGTTGCGTTCCACCTGGCCCAAAGCCGCCGCGATCCACTGCAACGAGGTCGCGCTCGGTCAGGCCGAATACCCAAACCGTCGGCGATACCTTTGCCAGTATGAGCGGAAGGTTACCAGGAGTTACCGACCAGAGGTTCTCCTTCGGCAGAATTGGCTTGGCCTGCAACGCCATGAGGAATTGCCCCTCGTTCGTCAGCGGCTGCCTCAGCACGAGTGCCAGCGCCAGGCGAAGCTCATCGCCCTCGTTGCCGAGGAACGCACCGGCGGCGAGGTGGTCGATTTGGGTCAGCGGCAGCCCGGCGAGGTCCAGCGCAGTGAGTGCCTGCGGCGGCACGCCGGCGCGAGCGAGGAGCGCGCGCGGGTCTTGCTTCGTGCGCTCCGCGTACGTGAGAATCGGCCCAGGCTGGACGGCGAAGACGATGTTGCACTCGGCAGGAAGATACCCGAGACCGGCAAGCTGAGCAGGAGGTGTGGCGCTTGCGAGAGGCGAAAGCGCCTGCGGTTGCGGCTCCGGTTTCGACTTCGGCTCACGCATGAAGTGGAGTACCAGCCCGGCCGCGAGGCCGAGGAAGCCCAGCGACAGCGCGACGAGGATCGCGCGCGCCGGCGTTAGCCCCTTCGACTGCGGCCGGCTTGCGGCTGGCGTTTCCCCGAGCACGGCTGGCTCGCTGCTCTCCTCAGACTCCGTAACTTCCCCGCGAATCGGGAAGACATCGCCACAGCGGGGGCAACTGCCGCGGCGACTGGCCGGGAGCGCTTCGAGCGCGAAGTGCGTGTTGCACGATGGGCATGACAGCCGGACACTCATGCGCGGCCTCTCGGGTGATGTGGGCGAGTGTATTGTTGGCACACCGTCCACGCGCGGCCACCGCCAACGTGTGCCGCGCCGGAAGCTGTTCAATACAAATGCACGCAGGCGCATGCAACGCGCCATCTCACTTCCGAGGTGCCCAATGGTCCCCATCGACTTCACTGGCAAGGTTGCGCTCGTTACAGGCGTTGGCGACAACAAAAGCTTCGCGTGGTACATCGGCAAGGCATTGCAAGCGGCCGGGGCGAAGGTCGTTCTTGCGGTCCATCCGCGGATGTTCAACATTGTCGAGAACCTGCTGAGTACCTCCGACGCAGCGGATGCCGAGGCTCGCAAACTCCCCAATGGCTCCGAGTTCCGCCCCGCGAAACTCTTCCGCTGCGACGTGAGCTACGACACGATGGCCGACGTGAATCTGGAAGAGATGCCCGACGCCCAGCGCCGTCACTACGCAAAGTACACCGAGGACTACAGCATCACAGGGATGGTCGAAGCAGTGGCGAAAGAGTTCGGCGGTATCGACATCCTGATTCACTCAGTCGCGTTCAGCCGCGAGATCACAAAGTCGCTGATCGAGACGAGCCGCAAGGCATATCACGAGGCGATGGGCATTTCGTCATACTCGCTCATCAGCCTGGTGCGTGCCGCGGCGCCACACATGGCGAACCGACCCGGCGGGGCAAGCGTGGTTGGCCTCACATACGTTGCCGGCGAGCGAGTCGTGCCGCACTACGGCGGCGGAATGGGCACCGCCAAGTCGGCGCTTCAGATGGACGCGAAGCAACTCGCGTGGTTTGTCGGCGACAAGAACGTACGTGTGAATCTCATCTCCGCAGGGCCGTATGCCAGTCGTGCGGCGCGCGCCATCAACAAGGACTTCGACAAACTGATCGAGCATGCGGCCGAGCATTCGCCGCTGCGTCGGCCGATCGAGCCTGAGGAAGTGGCCAACACAACTGTCTATCTGTGTAGCTCGCTGGCCAGCGCGGTAACAGGTCAGATCCTCTATGTCGATTGCGGCTACAACATCATGGGAACATGAACCGAGGCAGTGAGTGTGAGCATTTTTTCGCCATTTGACATTGCCTCAGGCAGCCTTTGACCATACCTTTTTCTTAACCCGCTGCGCGTGCGCCGCGGGTCTTGACAACTAAGCTGGTGAGCATCTTATCCAGAGTGGCTGAGGGGCCAGGCCCGACGACGCCACAGCAACCGGCCTGACGATCGCGCTGCACAGCGCGCTCTCAGGTGCAGGTGCTAACTCCTGCCCGGCAAACGCCGCGACTTGTGGAAGTAGTAGGCACATTCTGTGTGCCATTCGGAGCATCGCAGCACACGGAGTGTGCCTACTACTTCCACACTGTAAACGCGGTATGGCCGGGGAAGATAAGATCTCGCGTGGGCCGGCCCAAACCGATCCGCCGTTCTCTTATCTCACCGCACACCGTCTACCGGCGGCAATTCTGGTTAACACTCACCCTGTTACGAAAAGGGATGCGCTCCGCGAGGGGCAGCGACTCACACCAGGAGTGTTTCGTGTCCACGAACGACTTTGTTTTGGGGCTGAAGTGTCGCGTCTGTGGCCGGCTCTATCCCAAGACCGCCGCTCGCTTCTACTGCGACGACGACACCGGACCGCTGGAAGTCGCGTACGACTACGAGAAGATCAAGCCGCACGTCGGCCGCGCCAAGTTCGCCGCTCGCCCGCGGAACATGTGGCGGTATCGCGAATTCCTTCCGCTGGAAGGTGAACCGACCGTTGGGCCGCAGGTGGGCGGCACCCCACTGGTCCGCGCCGATCGCCTCGCCGATGCGCTGGGCGTCGAGCGTCTCTGGATCAAGAACGATGCCGTCAACTTCCCGACGCTTTCGTTCAAGGATCGCGTCGTGTCGGTGGCACTGTCGAAGGCCCGCGAGTTCGGGATGCGGATGGTTGGCTGTGCCAGCACAGGCAACCTCGCCAACAGTGTCGCGGCGCTCGGCGCTTCCGCAGGTCTCGAAACGGTCATCCTCGTTCCGGCCGATCTGGAGAAGACGAAGATTTATGGCACCGCGGTCTACGGCGCGAAGGTCGTGAAGGTGGCCGGCACCTACGACCAGGTGAACCGGCTCTGCACGCAGATCGTGCAGGAATATGGCTGGGGATTCGTGAACGTGAACCTCCGCCCGTTCTACGCCGAAGGCTCCAAGACCGTCGGCTTCGAGATCGCCGAAGACCTCGGCTGGCGCTTCCCACAGCACGTCGTTTCTCCGATGGCTGGCGGCGCACTCATCGGCAAGATCTATAAGGCGTTCAACGAACTCAACGCCACAGGCATCGTGACTCAGGCTGTCACAACGAAGATGTATGGGGCACAGGCCACCGGCTGCAACCCCATCGCCGACTGCGTGAAGAGCAACCGCGAACGCCACAAGCCAATCCGCACGCCAAACACCATCTGTAAGAGCCTCGCCATCGGCGATCCGGCCGACGGCTACTTCGCGGCGAAACTCATTCGCGAAACGGGTGGCTGGGCCGAGGACGCCACCGATGCTGAGATCGTGGATGCGATGCAGCTTCTGGCGAAGACCGAAGGCATCTTCGGTGAGACCGCCGGCGGTGCAACGCTGGCCGTCGCGCGGAAACTGATCGAGAGTGGCCGCATCCCGCGCGACGAAGAGATCGTTATCTGCATTACGGGAAACGGTCTCAAGACGCAGGACGCCGTGTTCGAGGCACTCGACGAACCGGCGACGATCAAGCCGAATCTGGCCGAGTTCAAGGCACTCGCCGGACTGGAAGAACCGGCACTGGTGTAACCCAGCGTCTCTCTGCCCATACTGGCGGAGAGGCTCCACGCTTCACCCCACCCGACCTCGCCCACGCAACGCGCCGGAGCCAGTTCCTCCGGCTGAGGGGCACGCTGACGAGGAACACATGGCGATCAAGGTTCAGATTCCGACGCCGATGCGCGAACAGACCGGCGGCAAGGCAGAAGTCGAAGTGGCCGGCGGCACCGTGAAGGCGGTGCTGGACGACCTCGTGCGGCAGTATCCTGGCGTTGCCCCGAAACTCTTCGAGAGTGGCAAGCTCCGGCCTTACATCAACGTCTTCCTCAACGACGAGGACATCCGCTACCTCGACGAGATGGACACTGCGGTTACGGATGGCGTGATCGTCGCGCTGATTCCCGCTGTGGCAGGCGGCTAACGATGGCCGAAGAGCAACCCAACGAAGTCAGCCCCGAAGGCGCAGCGGTGTTTCCGCTGATCCCCGCGGAACTCGGTGTCCATCCGCTGTTGCTCGCCGCGCTGCATGCTTACGTCTTCCTCGAAGGCTCCGAACCAGGTGTGCTCCATCCGGCCGCGGCCGACGAGGCGATGAACTACCTCGTCGAGTATCTCCAGCGACTGGAGGGCAACGACCTGCGTCGCGTTCGCGAAGACATGCACACGCTCGCCGGATTCGCGAAGTCCGAGAAGTGGCCCAGGCAGCATGTCCGCTTCCTGCAAGACTTCCTCAAAGAGAATGGAATCGGATAGTGAGGAAGAGTGGGGGGCGCAAGCCCCCTGTTCTCTTGGTGGGCGCCGCGAGCCGAGCGGCCAGCCTGCCCCCACGCGTCCGCGATACGCGCCCTCCCGTTCCGCCCGTCTCGGCTCGACGGGCCTACCTTGATGCACCATGACCGAACCCAACTCGCTCGAACGATACTCCCGACAGATGCGTTTCCCAGGACTCGGCAAGGCCGGGCAAGAGAAACTCCTTGCATCGCGCGTCACACTCTGCGGCTGCGGCGCCCTGGGCACCGTACTCGCGAACACTCTTGTTCGCGCCGGCGTCGGCTTCGTCCGTGTCATCGACCGCGACTTCGTTGAGCCGAGTAACCTTCAGCGGCAGGTACTCTTCGACGAAGCCGACGTGGCTAGCAACTTGCCGAAGGCCGAGGCCGCGGCAGTGAAACTCCGGCAAATCAACTCCTCGGTCACGGTCGAGCCCATCGTCGCCGACATCAACCGAACCAACATCGAGGACTTCTGCGAAGGCGCCGACCTCATCCTCGATGGCAGCGACAACTTCGAGATTCGCTACCTCATCAACGATGTGGCGATCAAGCACGACAAACCGTGGGTTTACGGCGGCGCGGTCGGCAGCCAGGGCATGACGATGACGATTATTCCTGGCGAAACGCCCTGCCTGCGCTGCGTCTTCGAGGCCGCGCCTGCGCCAGGCGAAACGGGCACCTGCGAGACAGCCGGCGTCCTGGCTCCGGCGGTCAGCATCGTCGCCAGTTATCAGGCAACCGAGGCGATCAAGCTCCTCTCAGGGAACAAGGACGCCGTGAACCGCGAGTTGCTCATCCTCGACGTGTGGGAGAACACGAATCGCCGCGTGAAGGTCGCCCCGCTCGCCCGTCGCAAGGGGCAATGCCCCTGTTGCGCGAAGCGCGTATTCGAGTGGCTCGACGGCGCACACGGCACGCAGACGACCACACTCTGCGGCCGAAACGCGGTGCAGGTGAGCCATCGCACGAAGGGGAAACTCGACTTCGCGTATCTCGCCGGCGTGCTGAAACAATCGGGCACAGTGACCTACAACAAGTTCCTCCTGAAGTTCCAGTTGGTCGAGAACGGCGACCCCTACGAATTCACTGTGTTCGAGGACGGTCGCGCGATTATCAAAGGGACCGACGAACCGGACAAGGCCCGCACGCTCTACGCCAAGTATGTCGGCCACTGACGCGATATGATGGGAGGGAATCCCCGGAGGAATCATGAACACCACGACGCGAACCACACGAACGCCAAGGGCTCGCTCGAACGGTCGTCTTCCGCCCGGCGTGCCATCGCACCCCATTCACCGCTTCACCGTTGATGAGTACCACAAGCTTGCCGAAATCGGAGTAATGACACCAAACGATCGTGTTGAACTCATTCATGGTTGGATCGTCCCCAAAATGACAGCCAACCCACCCCACATCTACGCCGTGACAGCCTTGATGGAGCAATTCCTCGCACTTGGCGTTCAGGCAGTCGTGCGAATTCAACAGCCGATACCACGGCGGACAGCGAGCCGGAACCGGATGTCGTTTTTGCCATCGGCTCAAAGGCCAATTACAAGGCGCGACACCCCAGACCCTCCGAGTGCATCGTTGTTGTGGAAGTCGCCGACTCCTCACTTCACGAGGACCAAACCACCAAACTCGAACTCTACGCCGGGGCGAAGGTCGCGGTGTACTGGGTCGTGAACCTCGTGGACCGACGCGTGGAAGTGTACACGGACCCGCGCGGCGGGAAGAACCCAGGCTACAAAACCCGCACCAACTACGGACTCAACGACAGCGTGCCGGTCGTTATCGGCAGCAAGAAGGTCGGCACCATCGCGGTGAAAGAACTGCTCCCATGATCTACCTCGATAACGCGGCAACGAGCTTCCCCAAGCCCGAGGGTGTGTACGCGGCGATGGATCGCTTCGCCCGGCACTCACTCGCCAATCCTGGCCGCTCCGGACACCGCATGGCGCTCGAATCCGAACACGCACTCGGCGACGCGCGCCATCGCTTCAATCGCTTCTTCAATGGCCGCGATCCCGACCGCTGGGCGTTCACGCTCAACTGCACCGACGCGCTGAACATGGCCTTCAAGGGCGTGCTCAACGACGGCGATCATGTTATTACCACCGATCTCGAACACAACAGCGTGTCGCGGCCGCTTGTGGCGCTGGTCGAGGCGAAGCGAATCACACTCACGCGCGTCCCTGCCGATGCCAGCGGCACCATCGACCCGCAAGCGATCCGCGCCGCGATCACGCCCAAGACACGCCTGATCGCCATGACGCACGCCAGCAACGTCCTCGGCACCGTGCAACCGATTGCGGATGTTGGGCCGATTGCACGCGAACACGATCTGCTCTTCCTCGTGGACGGCGCGCAGAGCGCCGGCACCGTGTCCATTGACGTACAGACAATGTGCATCGACCTACTGGCACTGCCTGGCCACAAGTCGCTCTTCGGGCCAACTGGAACTGGCGCGCTCTACGTCGGTCCGCGTGCAAGTGTGCGACCCTGGCGCGAGGGAGGCACAGGCGGCGACTCACTGACGCCCACGCAGCCGACCGAGTTTCCGCATCACCTGGAGGGAGGCACGCCGAACGTGTTGGGCGTGGTCGGCCTCATCGCGGGGCTGGACTTCGTGGAAGAGCGCGGCGTCGAGGCGATTCGCAAGCACGAAGTCGAACTGTGCGACCGACTCCGGAACGCCCTGGCGGAACTGCCCGGCTTCGAACTATTCGGCCACACCGATCCGACACAACGTGTCGGCGCGCTGAGCTTCCGCTGTGAAGCGTTGCCGGCTCCGGAGTTGGCCGGCCTGCTCGATCAGTCGTTCAACGTCGCGGTGCGGCCCGGTCTGCACTGCGCCCCTTACATCCACAAGACCCTCGGCACCGCACCCGATGGCCTCGTCCGCGTCAGCCCTGGACCGTTCAGCACAGCGGCCGACATCGACCACCTTGCCGATGCCCTGTCGCAAATCACCGGCGGCATGTGATCCGAATATGCCGCAGAACGCGCGGATTCGTTGCGCACATCAATTCTGTGTTGCATACTGAATGTAGCCCACTCCGCTCATTCGGTATGCACCATGCGCCAGTTTGCCGCCGTCCTGATCCTCCTCGCCCTGTTCTTCTTGCTGGTGGGCACACGGTTCAAGGCATCCGATGGGGAGCGATTGCGCGCCGTCTCTCGCGCAGCCGCGAACAAGATTCGCAACGCAATGCCTGCCGAACTGACTCTCGCCGCGCCTGTGGATGCGCTGCGGCGAGAGCTTCCAACCCGCCCGGACGAGGCCGTACGCGAACGGTTCGCCTCCGACCGTCGCTTCACGGGAATGGAGTTCAAGGTGACGGCACAAGGGAAGGTCGTCACGCTTCGCGGTCTGACTCCGAACGCCGATGCCCGACGCCTCGCGGTTGAGGTGGCCGAGAATACCGTGGGCGTGGAAAAGGTGGTGGACGAACTGGCGGTGCAGGCGGAGTGAAGCGACACGCACGCGAATCGCATGGCCGCTTACTCCTGCGCCTGCTTCGCGGCCCAGATGTCGCCGGGGGGTTGATCTTCGGGTCGGTAGTCGTCGCAGTACGGCCCCCATCGCACGGCATCGGCAGGCACCACCCAGTAGATGTCGTCTTCCATTCCCACACCGACCGTTGAATCCTTCACCACACGCACGCGACGGTCACTCTCATCGGGGCGAATCGACTGACCCGTGATGTGTTTCCCGCCCCAGAGGTACACCTTGGGCACACGCGGAGCCAGTGGCCCACGCCCGGTCGCTTCCTCCGCGTTGATGCACTCGCGTGTCGCGCACAGTTCCGCTTCCGATGGCTGTTTCTGAATCGGCATCCGCATCGTGATCCAGCCCGGTCGATCGCCCTCATCGTCGTCCGATTTCTTGCATGAATGCGCACTCCGGGCCGCGGCGACCTCGCGTCGCGTTGCGTTGCGGCGACACTCCCACCCATGCCGCACGAGCAGTTCCGCGGCCTTCATGGCGATGCGTTCATCCGGGCTGGCGGCGAGAGCGCAAAGCCGCGCGAGGCCGATGGCCTCACTCTCGCGTGTGACTTCGAGTTCGGCGTATTGCTGTGCGGCGTCGAAGTCCGGATCGACTTCGGTGGCGCGACGCAGTGCGCCAGGGTCGTAGCCGTACTCATCGGCGAGCGACTGCCACGATCGACCCGTTGCGCGTCCGTAGGCGAGATCGGATCGCAGTTGGGGCGTGAGCGGGGTGGTTGGTTCGGTGATGTTTGCGTTGGGGACGTGCGTGGTCATGTGTTTCCCCTCCCGGCGAGGAATAGTGAACGAAATACCACTAATGAACTATGGGTGATGGGCTGGCGGAAGTCAAGGAGTAATGTGGAAAAATGTACAGTGAGCGCGCGATGCTTCACCCGTGTGCGCCTCGCTGGCTCTCATCGACTCATGTCAGGAAAATCGGGTTCCTTTCTGACAAGAAAGACGGTTGATCTTTTGCAGGTTTGCGATCAGAATGATGCCTGTACGACTCTGTATGCTCCGCCCGCAGGAGGAACAAGCAGCGATCACGATAACCCCAAACCATGCAATCAGCGGCGATTGATCGTGATTCAAGACAGGTCCGATGTGTGAGCCGCGACCTGAACATGAGAATCGTACGGTGAATAGTGAATAATGAACGGTCCCACTGCCAACTGGGCGACATCATCGTCGAGTCCACACCACTCCGTGTAGGCACTGCGGCGATTATACCACCGGCGGAAGTAGTCGAATTGTCTCAAACGCACATAATTATCAAGACAAAGATTCGATTATATGACAATCTTTATTTTATAATTCCGGTTTCCAGTATCTGCCTGCTGGCCGCATGCGCGTTCATGTGGTGGCTTGTGTTCGGCGACCCTATGAAGCGGCGGGTGGCTCAGTTCATGGGGATCGAATGGATTGCCATGGTTCTTGCCATTCCCTTCATATTCGTATTCCTTCAGGTCTGTATCATTCGGACCATCATCAATGCGAGACGTGACCACGGACCAGCCCATTTCGACAAGGAAAACCATCAACTCATTGTCGGGCCATCGTTCCTTCAAGAAACTCACCCCCTCGAGATGATTGTGGCGGTTCAATTCCTCAGAACGACACTTCAGGATTGCGTCGCGCCGGCTCGGAGCATCTCAGCCACGCGCGCGAAGGTCGAGCCAGACGGGTTTTCCGTGAAAGCAATCCGTTGGGGTATGGGACGGGTGAAGGTCGGTCAACTGAACCTGGTGTTCAAGGACGGCTCGCGCCTGAATGTGGCGAATGGCACGAACAAGGCTTTACCTGTGACAATCGCACAACGGATCGCGGACTTCCTTGGGGTGCCGTTACTGTGGGTGGAAGGTGGGGCAAGCGACACGCAGCCAGACTGAAGCGAGGCACAAGCTTCTGGTGTCGCGTCGCGCACAGAGCCAGCGGGGTTGAAGCCGCATGACGGAAGGATTCGGAGGCTACTTCACGCCGCTTTTCTCGCGGGCTGGGCGGAACTCATCGCCTGGCATCCATGTTGGTAGCGCGCTGGCGTTGGCGGCAGCGCGAGCAACATCCAGGGCGAAGTTCGCCAGCACGACGAAGCCGGAGTAGTCCCAGTCGGGCCGCACCTCGTCCTGTGGGGAGTGATAAGCTCGATCGTTGAACCCTTGCATCTGCTGGTTCGCGAAGTCCGCGGGCTTGCCTTTGATCTTCATCCCGGCTCCGATCGAGAACGCCGGTACGCCCGCGCGGGCCAGCGAGAAGTGATCTGACCGGTAGAACACGCCCAGATGCGCGCGCTGGTCGGGTTCGATCTCCAGACCATTCTTCTTCGCCGCAGCCTTTACAACATCGAAGACTGTCATTCGCTCGGCGCCCGTTACCACCACCGACTCGAACGTGCCCAGCGGCAGGATCATGTCGAAGTTGAGGCCCAGCGCGGTCTTACCCAACGGCACGGTCGGGTGTTGTGCGTAATACTTCGAGCCGAGCAACCCTTTTTCCTCCGCGGTCAACGCCAGGAAGATCGCGGAGCGTTTCGGTCGGGGTTTCTGCGATGCCCAGGCGCGGGCCAGTTCCATGAGTAGCGCGCACCCGGTGGCGTTGTCGGCGGCGCCGTTATAGATATTATCGCCGACGACCGCGCGGCCCACGCCGAGGTGGTCCCAGTGCGCGCTGAATAGCACCGCTTCCGACTTCAATTTCGGGTCGCTCCCCTCGATCATCCCGACGACGTTGTTGCTCACCATCTTCTCAACGGTACTGGTGATCTGCCCCTTCAACTTCACGCCGAGCGGGAATGCGCGGAAGCCTTTCGTGTTCGCTGCCTTGAGCGCCTTGTCCACGGTCCAACCGGAGAGATTGAGGAGCCGTTCGCCCGACTTGCGTGAGAGCCACCCGGCAAACGCCAGCGCGGGCTGGCCCGCTTCGCGCTTGAGTTGCGCCCCGTCCAGCGGCTGCACAACGGAGTACGGATAACCTGCTGTCTCGTTCGTGTGAATGATGAAGCATGCCGTTGCGCCGCGGCGGGCGGCCTCTTCAAACTTGAATGTCCAGCGGCCGTAGTAGGTCAGTGCCTTGCCGCCAAAGAACTTCGGATCGTCCGATGGTGGCTCATTGGTGAAGAGGACGACAATCTTCCCCTTCACGTCGATCCCCTTGTAGTCGTCCCAGTCGAACTCCTTCGCCGTGATGCCGTGGCCCACGAACACCGCCTCCGTGTCGAAGTCTTCCCGTTCCTCTTGTGTCTGCGTGGTACCGGAGAAATCGGTTCCGGCGGCGAATCTGAGCGACTGCTCGCCCTTCGTGGCGCCCAGCGTGGACTTCGGGCTGGTGGCGATCCGAATGAGCGGCACGGGCTGGAGGTACGAGCCGCGGGCGCCTGCGGGCTTCAGCCCGGCTTTCTGGAACGCGCCGGCGATGTAATCGGTGGCCAGTTCCTCGCCGCGTGTGCCAGGCCCACGTCCCTGGAGGCGGTCGCTGGCGAGGTAGTTCACATCCGCCTTGAGTCGATCGGTGGATATCGCAGGCGGATCGGCAGCGAGAACCGTGAGAGTGGGCACGAGCAACGCGCAGAGCGCGAGGAACGGTCGATGGGTCACAGGATGATCCTTCTGGTGGGTCGGCGGCTCTCCGGCAGCAAGCGAACACGCTCCGCGCGCTACGCAAGTATCCCCTTCACAACATCGCCGTGGACGTTCGTGAGCCGGCGCTGGATGCCATTGTGGTAGTAGGTGAGCTTCGTGTGGTCGATACCGAAGAGGTGAAGGACCGTGGCATGGAAGTCGTACCAGGGCACCGGATTCTCGATCGTCTTCCAGCCAACTTCGTCGGTTTCGCCGTAAGCGATACCCGGCTTCAGACCCGCGCCGGCCAGCCAGCAGGAGAAACCGTACTTGTTGTGGTCGCGACCCTTACCCACAACATTGCCGGCGCTCTGTGTGAATGGCGTGCGGCCGAACTCCGTGGTGAAGATGACGAGTGTGTCCTTGAGCATCCCGCGCTCTTTCAAGTCGCGCAGCAGCGCGGCGATGGGCTGGTCGATGCGGCCGGCTTCCGCACTGTGGTTGTCCTTCACGTCCTCGTGCGCGTCCCAGCTTGTGCGCGGACTGCCGGCGATGGGGCCGCCGCTATAGATTTGCACGAAGCGCACGCCGCGTTCCAGCAGTCGACGCGCCAGCAGGCAGCGTCGGCTGCAATCCGCGGTCTTCGGATCGCCCAGACCGTAGCTGTCCTTGATCTTCGCCGTTTCCTTGCTCAGGTCCGCGACCGCCGGCACAGCGAGTTGCATCTTGGCCGCCAGCGCGTAGCTCTCCATGCGTGCCGCCAGGTCACTCTCGCCGCCAGATCGTTGCAGGTGGCGCTGGTTGAGCTTCTCCAGAAGCGCGCGTGAATCCTGTTCCTCGCTCGCAGTCACGGGCTTTTCCGGGAAAAGATCGCGGACGGGTGCGTTTCCGCCTCGGAAGATCACGCCCTGGTGTCGTGCAGGCAGAAAGCCGCTCGTCCAGTTGCTCGCGGCACCGTTGGGATCGCCGCGCCCATCGGGCAGCACGACGAATGCCGGCAGGTCTTCGGCCTCGCTGCCCAGACCGAACGAGAGCCAGGAACCGAGCGCCGGATAGCCGTTGAACTGAAAGCCGGAGTTCTGCACGAAGAGTGCCGGTGTGTGATTGGCACTATCGGAGGTCATGGACTTGACAACGGTCAAGTCATCAGCCATAGTTGCTATACGGGGGAACAGGTCGGAGACCCACAGCCCGCTCTGCCCCCGTTTCTGGAACGCCCAGTCCGGCTTTCGCAGTAACCCCACCTGGTTGAAGAACACGTCGGGCTTGGCATCCGCGCCCAGTGGCTTGCCATGCCGGCGAATGAGTTCCGGCTTGTAGTCGAACGAGTCGATGTGGCTCAGCCCGCCCACGAGCGTGATCTGCACCGCGCGTTTGACTTTCGGCGCGTGGTGCGGCTTCGCGCCGGCGAGCTGGTGCAGGGCCACCATCGCGCCCAACGAGGAGGCCGACCAGTTGAAGAACGAACGCCGATGCAACTCCATGTCCTACTCCACAGTGATGAACTCGTTGCTGTTGAAGAGCACCCGGCAGAGTGCCTTCATCCCATGCTCCTTCACCAGAGCCGCGGCCAGCTTCGTTTCTTCCGCGGTCGGGTCGCGCTGGTAGACGAGTTGCCAGGCGCGCCGGATCTGCGCATCAACTCCCTGAGCCTCCTTCGCTACGCGGCTGGCCAACTCCTTCGACGCGCGCAACGCGAAGCCGTTGTTCCACAACGTGAGTGCCTGAAGCGGTGTCGTGGTGATCGCGCGACGCGGAGCCGCTGCCGCCGGGTCGGGGCAATCGAAGGCGTCGAGCAATCCCTGATTCGCGCCACGCGGCGTGAAGCGATAGACACTCCGGCGGTGGAACTCTGGCCCCACCGGATCGAAGGGCTCGAAGTACACCGTGCCGTTGTAGTTGCGTTCCTTGTAATCACTGAACCCTTTCCCACCGATCGCAGGGTTGAGCAACCCGCTGACCGCGAGCATCGTATCGCGGACCGATTCGCCCTCGAGTCGGTGAGATTCAAACCGCCAGAGTAAGCGGTTGTCGGCGTCCTTCGCGAGTGCGTCCTTGCGCGGTACCGATGCCTGCCTGTAAGTCGCGGATGTGACGATGAGTTTGTGCAGCGACTTGAGGCTGTTCTTGTGCGCGACGAACTCGCCTACGAGCCAGTCGAGCAGTTTCGGATGGCTGGGCGGACCGCCGTTGTAACCCAGATCGCTGGGCGTTTCGACGATACCTGTGCCGAAATGATAGTGCCACATGCGATTGACGATGACACGCGCGAAGAGGGGATTCTGCGGAGATGTCATCCACTTCGCGAGTGCCTTCCGCCGCTCCGCGTCGCTCGCGTTGGGCGCGAGCGCGAAGTTGGCGCTCGGACCTGGCACTGCGGCTAGTCCGCCAGGCGAAACGATTGCGCCAGGGTTGGCCAAGTCGCCGCGTGCCAGCACACGCACCACGGGCGCCACCTGGGCAACGTTCGCGTAGATCTTCGTGACCGTTGCCCGGGAGCGTATTGCCGCGATGTCGCTGGCGATACGATCCCCGCGCTTGCGGAGGTCGGCCCGTTGCGCGCGTCCGTCGGGTGCGAGGTTCGCGTCGATCTCCGCATCGGTTACGAAGCCGCCGCCGGAGATGAACGATGACTCGACATCGGTGGCCGAGAGTGCGCGATCGTAGAGGCGAGCGAGACGAACCGTGCCAGCGAGCATCTTGTTGCCGCCAGGAGCCTCGTGGCGACAGCCGAACACAACAACTCCCTTGCCTTCGGGCAGCGTGAACGGCCCCTTGGAACCGTAGCTCTTGCCGTAAGGTTTGCCGTTGCGGTAAGCGGTGATCGTGCCGTCTGCGGCGTAGGTAATCGCGATGTGGACGAACTCGCGCGCGGCTTCCTTCTCCAGCGCGCCGCCGAACGGCTTCGTGCGCCGGAAGAACTCGCTGCCGGCCATCCACCGCGCGGGTTCTCGCTCGGCGAACACGATGGAGTCGAAGTCGTTGCCGTCGGGCGTCTCCACGGTGATGACGCCGCCGCCGCTCTGCGTGAGCGAACTGAGTTTCACCCACGCTTCGAGCGTCCGGGCCTTCAACTCGAACGGCAGTCGTGCCGTGCGAAGGTACGCGCCCTTTCCGTCGAAGGCCACGCCTTCGGGGGTGAACTTCACATCGCCCACCGGCTTCGCATCGAGCTTGCCGATGAGGTCGTCGCCGCCCTTGCGGAAATCCCACGCTGCCAGCGGTACCGGCGCGCTGATTGTGCCGGATTTCTTCGTGGCCAGCGCGGCATCGCGTGCGGGTTTCTCAAGGGCTGTCAGCCTCGTGATCGTCTCTTCCAGCTCCTTCTTGAGTCTGGCAACCTCGGTGCTGGCCTTCGCGTTCGGAAGCGGCCGCTCGCCGAAACCGACACCACCCAGCGCTGCCTGGAACCGATAGTAATCCTTCTGGGAGATCGGATCGAACTTGTGATCGTGGCAGCGGGCGCAGTTCGCCGTCAGTCCGAGGAAGGTCTGGGCCACCGAACCGACGAGGTCTTCGAGTTCGTCCTGCCGGCCGATGGCGCGCATCTGATCGTTGCCGAATACGGTGTTGTGAACGCCCGCGACGAGAAAGCCCGTGGCGCGCACGGCATCCGGATCGCCAGGTCTGAGCACGTCGCCTGCAAGTTGCAGCCGGGCGAACTCGTCGTAGGGCAGGTCGGCGTTGAGCGCGCGGATAACCCAGTTGCGATAGTGGTACGCGGTGCGGCGCGGCTCGTTGCGCTCAAAGCCATCGCTTTCGCCGAATCGCACCACGTCGAGCCAGTGGCGCGCCCAGCGTTCGCCGTAGTGTGGGCTGGCGAGCAGCCGGTCCACGAGTTTCTCGTACGCATCGGGCGACGTGTCCTTGATGAACGCCGCGACTTCTTCTGGCGTGGGAGGCAGACCGATCAGATCGAAGGTGACGCGCCGGATCAGTGTGCGCCGGTCGGCTTCGCGTGTGAGTGACAGCCCGTTGTCACGCAACTTTGCGATGATGAATCGGTCGATGTCGTTGCGGGGAGCGACTTGCGGGTTGCGAATGACTGGTATTGAGGGTCGCTGGAGCGGTCGGAGTGCCCACCAGTCGTAACCGGCGCGGCTGGTTGTGCTGAAGCGGAACGGGTCGATGGGGTCGGTACCCCACTTCGCGCCGCTAGCGATCCATTCCTTCAGCAGTTTTCGCTCCGCGGCTGGCAGCGGCTTCTTGGGCGGCATCTCGCCGGTTGCGACCCGTTGCCAGAGTGGGCTATCCGCGGGCTTGCCGGAAACAAGCATGTCGGCGGCGCCCGCCTTGCGCGAGAGGTCGAGCTTCCCCTTTGGCCTGGCGCCGCTGTGACAGTCGAGACAGCGCGAGGCCAGGAGCGGCGCGATCTGTTTGTCGAAGTCAGGCGGAGCGGCCAGTCCGACGGAGGCGAGCAGGAGTAATGCGAGGAGGGAGAGTATTCGCATGGTGAGTCCGCGGCAGGTAGGTGCGGTTAATTCTCTCGCATCTGCGGCGGAGAATCTACCCTCTACTCCCGACTACCCGCGCCGCGGGCCCGCATCGCGTTTGTTGGCGGAATCGTATTCGGTTTACCCACCGGCACTTGCCTGCGAGACAGCGGGCGAGTGGCCAACCGCGGCCTGGGATGCTGCTCCCACACCCGGCGATCGATCACCTTCCAGAACAGGAGACACCGAACACGCGAAGCCTGGCCCGCGTAGAATGGGAACTGTCGGACCATCTTGCCCAACCGTTCACTCTCCCCGGATCGGCACAGCCCGCGCAACTGCTGTTGACGGCATTCAGCCAATGAAGACAATGGCCAGAATACGGCCGGCATGCCGGGCCGCGAAGCAGAGGATGTCTTGATGAAAACGCGCCTAGGATTTTTGAGCGTCGTGGCCGCCCTGCTACTGGCGGTCGGTTTCCCATCGGTCGCAACCGCGGCTCCGCCAGATGTTGGCGGGGACAGGGGCATCGGCAACGCGGACGGCAAGCCACAAGGGGCTTACGTCGTTATCGTTGGCGTCGGCGAGTTTCAGGACAAGGCGATTTCGCCACGGCCAACGGCCGATGCTGACGCCAAGGCGCTTTACACGCTCCTCACCGACACGAAATACCTCGGTGTCGCCCCTGATCGTGCCAAGCTCATCCTGTCGGCAGGCGCAACTCGTCAGGCCATCGTCAAGGCCGTGGACGATGCGGTCGCTTCCACTGGCAAGGGCGACCTGTTGCTCATCGCGTTCTTCGGCCGTGGCACTTCTGCCGGCGACAAGCCCTGCTTTCTCGTCAACGATAGCACCGTGAAGGATCGCGCCAAGACCGCGCTGCTGACCAACGATCTGGAACCCGCCTTCAAGAAACTCGGCAAGCAGCACCTCGTGCTGATGATGGACGTGCAGTACAAGGGCGGCGTGAACGCCGGCAAGGAAAAGATTCTGGAGCCGAGTGTTTCGGACTACCTCAAACTCGTATATGGCGAGAAGGAACAGGACGGCGCGCTGCCGGCAAACCGCACGGTCATCTTCGGCAATCCGCCGTTCCAGGACGCACTGACAAAGGGCGATCATAGCCTCTTCTACTCGGTGTTCTCCGATGGTCTGAAGGGGAAAGCCGATCAATCGCCATACAATGAGGGTTATGAGCCTGACGGTCTTGTGAGCGTCAAGGAAATTGCATCGTATCTGGAGAAAGAAATCCCGAACGAGTCGCGCGTGATCGGCAAGACGGACAAGGAAAAGGAGATGGCCTCGGTGGTGGTCGGCGCGCCGAGCAGCAAGTTCTGGCTCACGCACAATCCGGCCAAGACCGCGCTCGTGAAGAAGCGAATCGCGGCGATTGAAGCTCTGGCCAAGGCCGGTACGCTCACACCCGACCTCGCAAACGAAGCGGTGGGGTTGCTCTTCCGGATGCCCAAGCTCATGTGGCAGCAGGAACTCCGCAAGGATTACCAGAAACTTGCCGACGGCGGCTCTGCCGATGCGCTCCAGACCGCACGCAAGGCGCTGCTGGAGAGCCTCAAGCTCCCCGCGGCCGACGCCGAAGCCTACGCCAAGGAAGTGCTTCCGGCGATCTACGAGCTATCGGCCAAGTACATCCGTCCGATCTCGCGCGGCGAACTGACCGCGCTGGCCATTCGCGGCCTGTTCCACGAGGCCGACGAGCCCGTGCCCGCCGACATCGCCGACGCGATCAAGACGCCGAAGGACCTCACCGAGGCCCGCATGAAGGAACTCTTGCTCGAATCGCGCACGCGACTGGGCAAACGTGAAGACCTTGACGACGTGAAGGCAGCCGACCTGACACTCAAGGCGATGCTCAACGGCCTCAACGATCCTCACACGCTCTACTTCAATCACGATGAGTGGCTCAGCTTTTCCAAACAACTGGAGGGGCGATTCCCTGGCGTGGGCATCATCATTCGACGCGACGCCGTGCGTGACGGCCTGCTGGTCGTCACACCCATCCTCGGCAGCCCCGCTTACCGGGCTGGCATTCACGCAGGCGATCTCATCACCGAGGTGCGACTGGAAGTCGACAAGCTCGGCGGGCCGCTGCCGCCCGGCGCCAAGAAGGTCCATTCCACGAAGGGGATGAAGACCGAGGACGCCGTGAAGCTCATCACCGGCAAGCCCGATTCGCCAGTAACGCTGGTGGTAGAACGCGAGGGCGAGAAGGAGCCGAAAGCGTTCCGCATTCAGCGAAACTACGTCATGGTCGAAACGGTCGAGGGTGTGGTGCGCAAGGACAACATGGAGTGGTCGTATTACCTCGATCCGGCGTCGAAAATTGGCTACATCCACATCGAGAGCTTCCTCTACACCCAGGGGAGTTTCGGAACTTACCCGGACTTGAAGAAGGCACTGGCCGAGTTGAAGAAGAACGGACTCAACGGCCTGGTGATCGACTTGCGGAATAACCCAGGCGGGTCGCTGGCCGCCGTGGTCGAGATGTGCGAACTGTTCGTCGGCAAGGAGAACATCGTCACCACGAAGGAACGCGACACCACACAGACCTACACCTATCGCGGGCAACGGCCCGGCGACAAGAGCTACCCCATCGCGGTGCTCATCAATGGCAACAGTGCCAGCGCCAGCGAGATTCTCTCGGCGTGCCTCCAGGACCACGGCCGCGCGACGGTCATCGGCGAACGGAGCTACGGCAAGGGGAGCGTGCAACGCGTGCGCGAGTATCGCTCCACCGAGGGGCGGATGAAGTATACCGATGCCCGTTACTACCCGCCCAGCGGTCGGAACATCGACAAGGTCGCGGCCCAGCAAGACCCGGAGTTGAAGCGCAAGGACGAGTGGGGCGTGAGGCCCGACAAGGGCTTCGAGGTGAAACTCTCCCGCGAGGAACGCGCCGACTGGTTCGAGTACAGCCGCGAACTCGCCACCATTCCTCCACCGGGCAAGCCGCACCCGAAGGTCGATCCGGCGAAGGACAAGCAACTTCAGAAGGCGTTGGAACACCTCCGAGGGTTGATTAACGTCAAAAAGTAAGGCGAGAACGCCGGCCATCGTGAGCCGCTGCTCCGTGCGAGTCGTCGCGCGGGGCAGCGGCTCCGTGCTTGAGTTCACCGCCGGATTCGCAGATGGTCGCCCTGCACCGCCGATTCAACCTCTTCCTTCGTCAGCCAGGGGAGATCACCTGGGATCGAGTGCTTCAGCGCGCCCATTGCCGCGCCGTAGTCCACACCCTTCTTCAGGTCGCCGTCGAGCAAGCCGTGAATCAGCCCGGCGGCCAGCGCATCGCCTGAGCCGAGCCGGTCCACGATCTCGGCCTCATACCATGCCGATTCGTGAGTCTTCCCCTCGGAGTAACCCACCGCGGCGAAGCGATTCCTCCACACCAGCGATGCCTCACGCCGCGTACCGGCCACCACCTTCACCCCGAAGCGATCAACCAGCCCTTCCGCGACCTCGGTGAAGTCGCTGCCCGTGATGCCGAAGAGTACTTCCGCGTCGGCCTCGCTGGCAATGAGTACATCCACCAGCGGCAACAACAGTGCCATCACGCGCGATGCCTGATCCACGGTCCAGAGTTTCGCGCGGTAGTTCAGATCGAACGACACTTTCAGCCCGGCATCATGAGCGGCGTGCATGGCCTCATCCACCACTTCGGCCGCCCCGGTACTCAGCGCCGCGGCAATGCCAGAGACGTGCAGCCACTTCGCCCCCGTCAGGATCGCGGGCCAGTCGAACATGCCGCAGCGGACGCGCGCGACGGACGAATCCTTGCGGTCGTAGAGGATGGAACTGGGTCGCGGGGCGGCGCCGAACTCGAGGAAGTACAACCCACAGCGACCATCGTCGGCGTACTGCACGAACGCATCCGATACACCGATCTCGCGCACGCGGTTGGAAACGAGTCGGCCGAGCGGATTGTCCGGCAGCCGCGAGACCCATGCGGCCGATCGACCCAGCCGCACCAACCCGGCCGCGGTATTCAGTTCCGCTCCGCCGATTTCCAGATCGAGCGAGCGGGCCTGTTCCAGCCGCTGGAAGCCCGGCGGCGCCAGGCGGACCATCACTTCACCGAAGGTGATTACGTCGTGAGGCATTGGAAGTTCCGAAGTGATTTCAGAATAGGCGCGCCGGGAACCGACGGGATCAGCTCGCACGGAATCGCTTCACAATCTCGACATACTGCCGCGCCGTTTCCGTGATGCGGGCGAAGTTGCCTGCCGCGACCGTGGCCGGTTCGACCATCTGGCTGCCGACACCCAGACAGACCGCGCCGGCCTTGAGGAACTCGGCCGCAGTGCTGAGGTCCACGCCGCCGGTCGGCATGAGTTTCACTTGCGGCAAGGGACCGCGCAGCGCCTTGAAGAACGCTGGCCCCACCACGTCGGCCGGAAAGACCTTCACGATGTCCGCGCCGGCTTCCCACGCCGTCAGGACCTCGGTGGGCGTGAACGCGCCGGGCATCACGAGCTTGTCGTAGCGTCGACAAACCTTGATGACCTCGGTGTTCACCGCAGGAGAGACGATGAACTCGGCGCCGGCGAGGAAGGCGGCGCGTGCGGTTTCGGGGTCGAGCACGGTGCCGGCGCCCAGCAACACACGGTCGCCGAGTTTCTGTTTCGCAGCGCGAATCACATCGAGTGCGCCAGGCACGGTGAAGGTCACTTCGGCGACAGTCACACCGCCGGCGGCGAGTGCCTCCACCACGTTCACGAGCGGTTCTGGTGCGGAGAATCGCACGACTGCGACAATCCCGCAGTCGATCACACGTTGCAAGTCCTGTTCACGGCTCATGAGCGGATTGTCGGCCCGCGATGGGCAATCGGCAACTGGGCAATGCCGAGTGCAGCACCCTGCACTCGCAATTTCGGCGTGGACTCACGTCACGCGCTGGCGCAACGCGCAAGACAAGAGTTGCTACTTCTCCAGGCTGTCCAGCCAGTGAGAGATGATGGCGGCGTAGT
The DNA here is from genome assembly GCA_964422915.1 of uncultured Frigoriglobus sp. Classification (GTDB taxonomy): domain Bacteria; phylum Planctomycetota; class Planctomycetia; order Gemmatales; family Gemmataceae; genus Gemmata. Next base: position 136,167 of record CAYRDG010000005.1, read on the forward strand.
ACACGCCGCTCATGCTGGACTGGCCGCCAGGCGCGGTGGCGTAGCCTCCATCGGTGTTGCGGCGTGCCGCGATGTATGCGCGGAGTTTCTTCACGTCGCTGGGCGCGGCTCCGAGCATGTGAAAGGCTCGCATGACGCGGTATGTCGTGCCGATGTCGGATGCCTTCTCGCCCTTCTTGCACCAGCCGCCATCGTCGCGTTGGCCGGTCTGCAGCAACTTCATGAGAGTGACACGCTCTTGTGTGCCGATGGGGGCTTTGAGTCGCAACACCAGAGCCACAGCGGAGCCAACTTCGCGCGCACCGCCGTCTTGGGCGTCGGGCACGCCCGCTTTCAGATGAGTGGCTGCGGCCTTCAACCATCCTTCGAGCTTGAACGGGCACTCCTTCACACCCCATGCCTCCACCGCGGCCGCGGCGATGCGGATTTCCTCGAAGTTCTTCGCGTTCTGTTTGAGGTACTCCATCGCCTTCGCGTACTTCTTGTGGGGAACATCCACTTCCGCGGCCGCCATGATGCCGATACTGGTGATGGTCACGTCTGGCTTGCCGCCCGGTTCGGCGAAGCTGCCCGAGCTTGAATCGAAGCACGAGAGCACGAACGCCGCGTGCTTCTGCTTGTTCGGCACCTTCGCGCCGAGATACTTCAGCGCCTTGAGAGCCGCGTTGGTGGCGCGAAGGCTCGGCAGTGGTCTTGCGTCGATGTTGGGAGGCTGCGGTGCGAGGGAAAAGCCGCCCGTGGAAATCTCACACGCCAGCACCCACTTCGCTGTCGCCTGCTTCTGCGCATCGGTGAGTTGCGCCTGTGCGAAGGAAGGAAGCAGCAGAACCAGCGCGAATGAGAGCCGCATGGGGAACTCCGCAAAGGCAACGGCACAGGAACGGTTGAAGGCGCGCGATTACTTCGGCCGGAATGCCTTCACCACATTCTCGTGCGTGGTGAGCGACGGCCCGCCGATCAGGTCGATGCAGTACGGAATGGCGGGCATGACAGCGAGCAGGCATTCGCGAATGGCAGCAGGCTTGCCCGGCAGATTCACTATGAGCGACTTGCCACGAATACCCGCCGTTTGCCGGGAGAGGATCGCCGTTGGCACGCTCCGCAGCGACACCTGACGCATCAGTTCGCCGAAGCCGGGCAGTATCTTTTCGCATACGGCTTCGGTGGCCTCAGGTGTCACGTCGCGCATGGCCGGGCCAGTGCCGCCGGTGGTAACGACAAGGACGCATGCCTCGTCGTCGCACAGAGCCTTGAGCGTCGATTCAATCTGCTCCTGTTCATCCGGAATCACGAGCGCGCGGGCTTCCCACTGGCAGGAGAGAAACTCGTTGAGGCATTCGCGGATGGCGGGTCCGCCGCGGTCCTCGTATACGCCGCGGCTGGCCCGATCGGAAACAGTGAGGATGCCGATTCTCATGTGAGTGCGCGTGCGGAGTTCGGAATGCGGAATGAAAGCCATCCCGCGCCGCTTATACTAGCCCACAACCACGGCGTCATCATCGGCCTTGATGCCACATTCCGCAATCCGCAATCCACAATTCCATGAGAACCTGGTCCTTCTCCTCCGCTGGTGCGCTGTTCTTTGGTCGTGGCGCGGTGCGTGTTCACCTGCGCGACGCATGCGAGCGGCTTGGCGCGAAGCGCGCGTTCCTCGTGACCGATTCGATTCTGGTGAAGGCGGGCCTGCTTGCGCAAACGCTTGCGCCGCTCGGCGAACTGGGAGTCACGTCGGCACACTTCGACAGAATCACGCCCGAGCCAGGCGTCGAGGTGATCCGCGAGTGCGTGCAGGCCGCGCGCGCCTTCAACCCCGACCTCATTATCGGGCTGGGTGGCGGCAGCAACATGGACACGGCAAAGCTCGTGTCGATGATCCTCGCACACGGCGGCGACCCGCTCGACTACACCGGCGATTGCCGCGTGCCAGGCCCCGTAAGGCCGCTCGTCTGCATCCCGACCACAGCCGGCACGGGTTCGGAAGTCTCGGCGGCGGCCGTCTTCACCGACACCGCCAACCACATCAAGGTGTCGTGCCTCAGCCCGTTTCTGCGTCCGGCCTTCGCCATCGTCGATCCGCTGTTCACGGTGAGTTGCCCGCCGAAGGTGACCGCGGATTCGGGCATCGACTCGCTGACTCACGCGATCGAGGGTTACTGCGCCATCAACAACAACGATTTCCCACTGCCCAGCGGCGAGAAGAGCGTGTATCAGGGGAAGAATCCGCTCGCCGATGCGATGGCGACGGAAGCGATCAAACTCGTGGGCAGTTTCCTGCGCCGCGCGGTGAAGGATGGCAACGATCTGGAAGCACGGGACGGCATGGCCCTGGCTGCGACACTCGGTGGGCTGGCCTTTTCGAATGCGGGCGTCGCGCTCGTTCACGCGATGGAATACCCTGTCGGCGGCGCGGTCCATGTGTCGCACGGCGCCGGCAATGGGCTGTTGCTTCCCTACGTCATGCGCTTCAACGACCCGGCACGTCGGAGTGAGCACTCCTACATCGGATGCCTCCTCTCGGACAGAAGCGGAATCGGCGACGGCATCGCGGAAGTGGAACAGCTTCGCAAGGACATCGGCATTCCGCTGCGGCTGCGCGACATTGGTGTGAAGGAAGAGATGCTGCCCGGCTTCGCGGCGAAGGCATTCGCAATCAAACGGCTGATGCGCGTGAATCCGCGAATGCCCCAGAGCGAGGACGAAATCCTCGGCATCTATCGCGCGGCGTTCTGACTGCTACCCGTTCCGCGCTGGCGCGAACCAATGCCGCAGGCGCGCAGGTCTTCTACCATGTCTGGAAAGTCGCCGGCACGCTCCGTGTGCCTGCGGCTGTGTTCAGCATTCAACGCGCACGGCGTGTACGTGCGGATGTGACAAGCCAAACAAGGGTCCCACATGCTCGTTCCGTTGTCGTGGTTGAAGGATTATGTGCCGTTGCCGGCGGACCCTGCGGCACTCGTTGAACGCCTCACCATCGCCGGGCTGGAGTCGTCGGGCGTGCGTGTTTTCGGCCTGCCGGCTTCGTCCACGTTGCGCGTCAAGCCCGAGGATGCGAGCCTCGTCTGGGATCGCGACAGGCTCGTTGTCGCGCGTGTGTTGAAGATCGAGAAGCACCCCGACGCGGAGAAACTCAAACTCGTCACGCTGGATTACGGCCAAACGGAACCCAAGACGGTTGTCACAGGCGCGGAGAACATCGCTCCAGGTCAGAGTGGAATGAAGGTGATTCTGGGACTGCAAGGTTCGCGATATTACTTCACGGGCAAGGACGGCAAGAAGACCGTGATGACGCTCGAACCGCGCAAGCTGCGCGGCATCGAGAACGATGCAATGTGCATGTCGGACTTCGAGCTTGGCATCGCGGAGGAGAGCGCGGGCATCATCATTCTCGATGAGGCCGACCCCGCGCCGGGCACACCCATTCAGGATGTGCTGGGCGAGATCGTGGTGGAACTCGACATCCTGCCGAACATGGCGCGCTGCCTCTCGATGATCGGCATTGCCCGCGAAGTTGCGGCCCTTACGGGCGTGAAGGCGCACGCGCCCTCGGTCCGCGCATCGGCCACCGATCCGAAGAGTGAATCCATCGACGACAAGGTGGCGGTCGAGATCGCCGATCCGAAACTCTGCGCGCGTTACACGGCGACCATCATTCGCAATGTGACCGTCGGCCCCGCGCCGCGCTGGATGCGTACGCGATTGCACTACGCCGGTATGCGGCCCATCAACAACGCCGTGGACATCACCAACTATGTGATGCTCGAATATGGCCAGCCACTTCATGCGTTCGACCATGACGTACTGGTGAAGCGCGCCGGCGGAAAGCGGCCGACGATCACCGTCCGCCCCGCGAAGGCTGGTGAAACGCTACTGCTGCTCGATCAGGGCGCGAAGAAGCCCGAGGAGCGGAGAGCTGTGGAACTGTCGCCGGAGAACCTCATCATTGCCGATTCCGCCGGGCCGATCGCGCTGGCTGGCGTGATGGGCGGCCTCGAAACGGAAGTGACAGAGACGACGAGAACGATTCTGCTGGAGAGCGCGAGCTTCGACTTCGTGAGCGTGCGAAAGACCGCGCGGCAGTTCAACCAGTTCAGCGAGGCCAGCACGCGATTCAGTCGTGGCGTGCCGCCGGCCCTGGTGAAGCCGGCCGCGGAACGCGCCGCGCAACTCTTCCACCAGTACGCCGGGGGCGAGATACTCGCAGGCATCGCGGACAACTACCCTGCCCCTATCCAGCCGCAGGTCATCGACCTCAAGGCTGCCGACATCCGCCGCCTGCTCGGTTTCGACATTCCTGGTGCGGAAGTTGCCCGCGTACTCACCGCGCTTCAGTTTCAGGTGGAACCCCGCGGCGCGGAAGCGTGGACCATCACGACTCCTGACACGAGACTCGACATCCAGGCCGGCGCAGCGGACTTGATCGAAGAACTCGCGCGCGTCTGCGGCTACGACAAGCTCCCCGAACGGCTGTTGCCGCTGGAATTGCCCGAACCGAAGGGGAATCGCTCACTGGAGCTCGAAGACCGCACCCGCGACCTGCTCGCCGACCAGGGCTTGCAGGAGGCGATTACCTATTCGTTGACCAGCGCGGATGCCGAAGCGCGGCTCGCCCCTACGTCGCAGCAGTCATCACGAACGGAGGCTTCCCCCGTTGCGCTTCTGAATCCGCTGTCGCCCGAACGGTCTATCATGCGGCAGACTCTCTTGCCTGGATTGCTTCAGGTGGCGAAGCTCAACCTGGAGAGTGCCGAGAGCGTGGCAATGTATGAACTCGGCTTCGTGTATATTCCGAAGACCGGCGCGAAGTTGCCCGATGAACCGCGCCGGCTCGCGCTTGTGCTCTGTGGCCGGCGCGCCGAGTCGGCGTGGGACGACCCGCAGGGCATCGTGCCGGCGCAGCACGACTTCTACGACATCAAGGGTGTGATCGAGGCTCTCGCGGCCGATCTGCACCTGCCGAACGTGAGTGTTGCTCCAGCGAAGAATTACCCCTGGCTGCATCCGATGCGCGCAGCGGAACTGCTTGTGAACGGGCAGTCGGTCGGCGGCTTCGGCGAACTGCATCCGAAGGTCGCGGCGAGCTTCGACCTCGGCGACCGCGCCGTTATGGCCGCGGAACTCGATCTCGAAGCGGTGCTGTCCACGGTGCCCGAACGCTACAGTTACCGACCCTTCAGCACGTTCCCACCCGCAAAGCGCGACGTTGCCGTGGTGGTGTCGGCCGACACACCCGCAGAGCGTGTACTGGCCGAAATCCGCGCCGCTGGCGGCGAACTGCTCACAGGGGTCTCGCTCTTCGATGTGTACCGTGGCGCCGGCCTCCCTGAAGGCAGCAAGAGCCTCGCGTTCGCACTCACATACCAGTCGCACGCCGGTACGCTCAGCGACAAGGAAATCACCAAGGCGCACGAAAAGATCGAGGGCCGGCTGCGACATTTGCTCAAGGCACAGATTCGCGGCAAGGACATCACCTGATCCGCGGAGCCGCCGGGAGCAACTCGCAGGCTGATCGACTTGGGTGTATACTTTCGTATAGATTCGCGCCGCGGATCGACGGCGCTTTTGGCACAATGTGCCACGTGGAACGTCGGCGACTGTCAGAATGACGGTGGCGAGATCATTTGCTGGTACGCGAGGTGGGCGAATCGCGCGAGTGGCGGATTGACTCCCGGCGCGAACCGCCGAACAATGGGCGCTGTCTGTTCATCTCCGATAGCCACCGAAGAGTTTCCGTCATGGCCCGAACAAAACCAACCCCAGCCGCTCCTGTCGCGCAACCGTTTGTGTTTGGCTGCGACGTGACCGTATTCCCGCCAGAGGAACTTGCGGCACTGGAACGGTATGGCCCGCGATTCGAGGCACTGGCGTGCGGCTCGGCGCACCCATCGACCGACGAGGAGAAGCGGTTTCTGAAGGTCCATCGTGAGGAGTCGAAGCCAAAGACGGTGGCCGAACGCGCATGGTTGCGGCTGAAAGCCCGGCGTGAGTTCGAGCAAGAGGAACGGCAGACGCCACCGCCAGCGCCGCAGGAGAACTACGACATGGTTGAGTTCGACGCCGACCGCTGCTGGTGGTAGTCGTCAATCTCAGCGAGATCAAAGCCAGAAGCCTCGGCCCCACGCAGAGTGAGTAGCCGAGGCTTCTGGTCATTCGGTTTGGAGTGGAGCGAAGGAGAGTCGAACTCCCGACCTCTTCGTTGCGAACGAAGCGCTCTACCAGCTGAGCTATCGCCCCATCGTTGGGGGCCGTGATGGTTCACCCCTACTTCCCACATGATAAAGCGCTGCGCGGGGCCGGCAAGGGGAAGTTTCGGCTCACGGACCTGTGGCCGGGATGCGGCTCTCGATGGCTTCGGCAGCGGCCAGCGCTTCCGCGCGAACTGCCGGATCGCTGGCGGCCATCGCATAGTTTCGCAGAGTCGCGGCCGTATCCGCGCTGCCCACCTTTGCCAGAATCATCAGCGCGGTGAGCTTCGTCAACTGGCTGTCGGCGCGGTTCAGCAGCACAATGGCCGCCTGTTCCGCCGGGGGGCCGCCGATCTCCTTCAATGCTGCCTCCGCTCGCGCGGTTTCGGCCGCTCCAGGCCAGCCGATCAACGACTGCACCGCCCGCGCCGACTCCACATCTTTCCATTGCGGCAACAGTTCCAGTGCCTTGAGCCGTTCTTCTGAACGGGGCGAACGCACCGCCGCCAGGCACACGATCCGCGCTCCCTGCGAGTCCCATCGCGCGTATGCCGCCATCGCCCGGACCTTCACGTTGCTCAGCGACTCGTGGCAGAGCGCCTTCAGTTCCACCGCGAACGCAGCACGATCGTTCGCATCTGCCGACAAATGCGGATCGGTTTTCGCCAGCACATCCAGCAACTTGCTGATCGCGTCGTAGTCCTTCTGTTCGCGATAGTACCGGAGTTGGTTCAACTGTGACATCGAAGCTGGGTCGAGCGGTGGCAACCCCTGCTGCTCATCGTTTTGCGTGGCTCGCTGCGTGCGGAGCGGCAGTGTGGCATCACCCAGGACGAACGCGGCAGGTGTTGTCAGCAGCACCCCCGTCGTGAAGAAACGGAGCGGTCGCCACTTCGCGTACTTGTATTGCATCAGGAAGTACAGCGTCGCCGGGGGAATCGCACAGAGCAGTCCACGCCGTGTGTTCCGTGCGCTCGTGAGGCGAACGATCCAGAGGTAGCCGGCGAGAAGTTGCACGAGGCCGAGAATCAACGCGCCGACGAGGTAACGAGAGTCGACGAATAGCCCCAATACCATCAGCGCCAGAGCCGCACCGCTGGAGAGAATCCACAACGCCGTGGAAGGTCGCAGATCGCGCCGCAGGGCGGGCAACTGCTTCATGCGGCTGGCCAGCGCCGCGGAGAGCGCGACAGCGATGTCGGTCTGTGTCTGGGCCTGCACGGGTTCCGCTCGCGGTGGTTCAACCGGAACCGGCGGTGAGCGCGGAGGGGTTGCGAGTGGCGGAGGAGTGACCGTTGTCGCCACAGCTTCGACTGAGGGACGCGGTGGCAACAGCAGCGGCGCCGTTTCTTCATCCAGCACCGGCATCTGAATCGAAACCACAGGAGCCGTCACGACTGGTTCGGGAATCTCCGGTTCAGCAACTGCCGGCGCCAGTACGCCGCCGTCCTCGACTTCCACCACCGGTTCGGGTGTGGGTGACGGTTGCTCCGCAGGCGCGGCGGCTGGTGGATGGAGCGGTTCGCCAGTCTCCGTGAGCCAGAGTGCCTCATCGGAGGGAATTGGATGCGGCTTCAGGCACGTCCTGCACACGGTCGACTGCCCGGCACGCCGCTCATGGGCAACCAGCAACGCGGCGCAGTGCGGGCAGCGATACCGGATCATGGATACTCCGAACGGCCGACGAACAATCGCACGCCAAGAGAATGATTTTGGCAGAAGCGACCAGGGTGAGCGCTCCGGCTTCAGGTGTCACAACGCCAGCGCAAAACACCGTGATTCTCAGTCGCCATGCAGACGGCGCAGACGTGGGGAAAGCCTGAGCATCCACTGCACGCGCTCGAACTGATCGAGCCACTCCTGCACCACCGCTGCCTGAACCGGATCGCCGCCCTTCACCAGCCCGGTGGCGCACCCTTCACCAGTCAGTTGTCCCACCATCTGTCTGTAACGTGCCAGCGTACGTTCGCCATAGCGAGCGACTTCAAGACCATCTTCCGAGAAGAAGACAATCACGGGAACGCGATTGCCGCCGTTGATCTGCAACGCGGCCTGCACGTCGGCGTGTTCGTCGCGGTCCAGGTAGTGCGTGTGAATGAGCGGTGCGGCTTCGGCAAAGCGTTCGAAGATGGGACACTGCGAAGAACAGTCGCCGCACCAGGCCCCGGCAAGCACGAGTGCATTGATCCTGCGCGTGAAGCGGCCGAGTAGTTCTCGTTGTACCGGCGTGAGGCTCGTTTGCTCGGCCGCCTGCTTCCACCGCGCCTGGTGCGCGTCGGTACCGTATTTCGCAAGAAACGCCGGCAACGGCAGGCCAGCCTCGAACTTGGCGAACAGATTCATGGGAACCCCTGGCGAATTCGCGGCGCACTCTCGCCCCGCGAGGATTACGATAACGTGAAATCACTCCGTCGTGAACGGGATGTTCGCCATGTTGCTTCGATCCCTGCTCGTCATCGCCGCGTTGCCGCTCCTCTTCGCGAGCCAGGCGACCAGCGATCCCGGTCGCGAACCGGCACCGGCACCGCATCTCGTGGTGCGCGCCGTTTCCCCCGAACTCCGCAAATCGCTCCGGCTCGACCCGTTCTATCAGAAAGCGACCGACTACGAAGGATTGCCAATCCTGGCATCAGAGAAAGTGCCCGACGAGGGGCTGGCCGAGGCCCGCTTCCTCATCGGGCAGATGCTCGCGGCCCGCAGCGATGTGACACGCGCGCTCGTAAAGGCGAACTGCCGCTTCGTCGTCATGGCTCCCACCGAGATGACGACAGACGTACCGGAGCAAAGAACGATGACGCCGAAGGATTACTGGGACCGTCGTGCCCGCGGGCTGGGCGGGCGAATCACATCCTGCGGCGTGGAGAATCTTCTGAACCTCAAGCGCGGCCGTTACCGCGACGAGAACATCCTCATCCACGAGTTCAGCCACTGCATCCATCAGTATGGGCTGCGTGCCGTGGAGCCGCAGTTCAATCAGAAGCTGCGATCGTGCTACACGCGGGCCAGGGACAAGGGACTGTGGAAGGATACTTACGCCGCCACCAACGCCGCGGAATACTGGGCCGAGGGCGTGCAGAGTTACTTCGACTGCAACGCACGACCGAACAAGGGCGTCCACAACGACGTGAACACACGCGAGAAGCTGGCGAAGTACGACCCCGACCTGTTCGCACTGATCGACACCACCTTCCGGCAATCGCCGTTCCGCTATGTGCGATACGATGAACGGACGAAGAAATAACCCGAGACAACATGCCGCAACCCGCCGACCCGCTCACTGCGACAGAATGCTTCCTGCGTGATCGCGCGCTGGCCTACCCGGAGACAGTCGAGGCGTTCCCCTGGGGCCACCGCGCCATCAAGGTTAAGAAGAAAATCTTCCTCATACTGGACCACACCAACAGCGTCATCTCCGTTACGATGAAGCTGCCCGATTCGAGTGCTTATGCGCTGCTGCAACCCTACGCGAAGCCGACCGGCTACGGACTGAGTAAGAGCGGATGGGTGACCTGTCGATTCAACCACAACGACGATCCGCCGCTCGATCTGCTTGATGAATGGCTGGAGGAAAGCTACCGGGCCGTTGCGCCCAAGAAACTCGTGCTGCTACTCAATGCGCGTCAGGCCGGCGATCCCGAACCGCTTCCGCTCAGGCCAAAGCGCGGCCCGAAGAAGCGAAAGAAAGGATGAGGCCGCACGTCGCGTGATTCTGCCGCCCAGATGCTGTGCGCGCGGGCCTTGACCACGGGGGAACTTCACATGATGGCCACACTCATCGCACTTGTGCTCCTGGTGAGCACGGTCGCGGCCGACGAGCCAGTGAAGAAGGAACCGACCGCGACCGAGGAACTTCAACGGTTCCAGGGAACCTGGTTGATCGAGGCGTGGACGCAGGCCGGCAAGCCGCTGGCGGAAGCCGATCTCAAGAAGCGCAGCGTCTTCTTCGGCGCGAACATCTTCCTCTTCCGGCGTGACGGCAAACTCTTCCAGGCTGGTACCCTCCAACTCGATCCTGGTGAGAAGCCCTCTGCCGCCCGGCTCACGGTGCGCGAAGGCGAAGGGAAAGACGAGGCGAAGCTCGGCATCTACATGCTCGAAGGTGATACGCTCAAGCTCTGCTTCGATCCCACCGGGCAGAACCGTCCCAAGAACTTCACTTCCGATTCCAAGACCGGCTCCACGCTCCTCATCCTGAAGAAGCCGCGGCCGGTGGTGCCCGAACTCGTGAACATCGTCAACAAGTATCGCTCGGAGTTGGTGGATGCGAAGTCTGGCAAGGTGACCATCACGGACGTGACCATCGAGAAACGCGGCGATGCGTATCTCGTCACCTATCGCCACGACAAGAAGGTGCTGTTCATCGGCACGGCGCTGCGTCGTGGCGACTTGCTCACGATGAGCTGGATCAGCGCCGGGCAGGTGGGTGTGAGCGTGTACAAGATTGAGGCCGGCCCGAAACTCACAGGCGAGTACACAATCCTCGGCGGCATAGGCATCACGGCAAAAGAGACGCTCAAACCCTGGCATCGGGTCGATTGACCACCAGATTGCCTTGAAGGCCGTCGGCGCCACTCACGGCGCGCGGGACTCTCGTACTTTCCGCAACGCCAACATTGCGAGTGCATCCGCGCAGCGATAGCATCTCTCCCAGAGCCTGTGGAATGTCTGCCGGCCTGTATTCAAACCACCAAGGGGGTTCGCCCGTGGGTGCGACTGGATTAACTCTACTCGATACGGCCATGTCCGTTGCGATCTTCGCGCAACGGAACCGGGCGCCGGTGCGGAACGCCGATGCCGACGCTGCTGCTGGCGGCATCATGGCTTTCCTGGCGATCTACCTCGTCGTTGTCTTGCTGATCTCGCTTCCCATGATCATTGGGATGTGGAAAGCGTTCGAGAAGGCGGGGCAGCCTGGCTGGGCGGCAATCATCCCGATCTACAACCTCTATGTGATGAACCAGGTCGCCCAGAAGGAACCGATCTGGTTTATTCTTGCTCTCGTGGGCTTCTTCTGCGCTCCGCTGTCGCTTGTCGCGCTCGTCGTGATCAATCTCGGCATTGCCGAGAAGTTCGGAAAGGGTGCCGGCTATGGCATAGGGCTAACCTTCCTCGGGTTCATCTTCTGGCCGATGCTCGGCTTCGGTGACGCACGCTACCAGCGAAAGCGGCGGCGGCAGGACTACTACGAAGATGAGGACGAGGATGAAGAGGAAGAACGCCCGCGCAAGAAGAAGAGCCGCGACTATGATGACGATGATGACGACGACCGACCGCGCCGGAGGTAGAGTCGCGGCACCGACGATTGACGGGAGTTCGTTCGCGTGAATGACTGGGTGTGGTATCTGCTGGTCTGGGCGGCAGTGACGGTGCCTGGCGTGTTGGTGAGCTGGCTTTGGGTCTTCCCCAAGGCCGGCCAGCCGGCGTGGGCGGCCTTCGTGCCGCTCTACAACATCTATGTTCTGGTGGTTGGTGTAGCCCGGCTCAGCACGTTGTGGTTTGTGCTGGTTCTCGTCCCAGTCGTGCAGATCATCGCCGCGATTCTCGTGAACATGGAAGTGGCCAAACGCTTCGGCAAGAGCGAGGCGTTCGGCCTGGGTCTGGCGCTGCTCGGCTTCATCTTCTATCCCATCCTCGGCTTCGGTCCCGATCAGTATCAGGAAGGCGAGGCCGAACCGCTCCCCGTTGGCATGCGGCGCTGATTCGCTCTCGCAGCACTTATCGTCTTCGGTTTGGTGCGTTGCTGTGATTGCCGCCCGCGCGGCTGCCCGCCATGGGTGAGAAGCCGCCTTCGTAACGGTCGTTGAGGGCGTCGCGCAGGGCGCGCAGGTGCCGCTTCGATTCCGTCGCCTTCTTGTTGGCCTCGGCAAACAGCTTCGCCATTGCCTGGCTCTGCCGCAGGATTTCCTCGTTGTTGTCCGCCATCTCGGCCCGTTGCAGCACCTCTTCCTCATACTTGATCACGTCTTGCACCGCGGCAGTCAGTTCCGCGTCCACGCCTTCGGTTGGCAATGCGCGTAACGCCACCGTCTGCTCACGCACCAGCCGTAGCATGCCCTTCATATCCTTCGTTGACGGCGTGCGTGCGAGAATCTCGCTGGTCTTCCGCCAGTAAGCGTGCGTCTCGGTGCGCGGAGGTGCGGTGTCTTGATGGAGATTGCCGAGCATGAAGCAACCAGTGGCCAGCGCGAGTACGCACGCCGGGGTCACACGCAGAATTGTTCCGCGCATATCGGGTCCGCCTGAATAAGAGGTTGGCCGCATATACCACGCCGCGAGCCAGGCACAAGCTCAAGCTGTCCGCTACAGACCCAGGCGGTACAATCTCCGCACCGACCTTGTAACTTCCACGGAGCAAGCCGGATGGCCGAAGAGCGAGCGGCGCTGCGTGTCGGCGTCATCATGGGTTCCACGTCCGACTGGGCCACAATGCAGCACGCCGCGGAGGTGTTGGAACGGCTGGGCATCCCGTTTGAGGTGAAGGTGGTATCGGCGCATCGCACGCCCGATTTGCTCTTCGACTATGCCGAGGGCGCGGAGAGTCGCGGACTGGAGGTCATCATTGCCGGGGCCGGTGGTGCCGCACACTTGCCCGGAATGTGTGCCGCCAAGACGATCCTGCCCGTGCTCGGCGTCCCAGTTGAATCGGCCGTGCTGCGCGGCGTCGATTCGCTCCTGTCCATCGTGCAGATGCCAGCAGGCATTCCGGTCGGCACGCTGGCTATCGGCAAGGCAGGCGCGGTGAATGCGGCTCTGCTCGCCGCGGCGATTCTCGCACGGAAGTCGCCAGAGGTTCGCGAAGCGTTGAAGCTCTTCCGCTCGTCGCGCACGCAGGAAGTGCTCGATCACCCCGACCCACGCGGATAACGCTTTCGCGGTCCCTGTTCACTGCGGTGAATCCTGATGAGACTGGGCATCCTTGGCGGCGGGCAACTGGGACGGATGATCGCCCTGGCGGGTTATCCGCTGGGCGTGACAAGTACCGTGCTGGAACCAGCGGCCGATCCGTCTGCGGCCGAGGTATGTGAGCACATTGTCGGGGAACTGGACTGTCACCAGTCGCTCTACGAACTGGCCCGGGCCGTGGATGTCGTCACCTTCGAGTTCGAGAATGTCCCTGTGGAGTCGGTGCGGTGGCTGGCCGAGCGTGTGCCCGTCTTCCCGCCGCCGCGCGCGCTCGAAGTCTCGCAGGAACGGCTCGTCGAGAAGCAGTTCTTCCAGTCGCTCGGCATCCCCACCCCACCCTTCGCCGCCATCGACAGTGAGAGTGATTTTCGCACGGCGATTGCGGAGATTGGTCTGCCTGCCGTGCTCAAGACGCGCCGTTTCGGCTACGACGGCAAGGGGCAGGCTGTGCTACGCTCGCAGGCCGACGCTGAAGCCGCGTGGCAGACACTCGGCGGCCGGCCGTTGATCCTCGAAGGCTTCGTCCCCTTCGACCGAGAGCTATCGATCGTCGCCGTTCGCGGTCAGGACGGCCACATCGCGACATACCCACTCATCGAGAATGTTCATATCGGCGGCATTCTGCACCGCTCCCTTGCACCTGCACCGGACCTGGGCGAGGAACTGACCGAACGCGCGACAGACTTCGTCGCCCGCGTGCTGACCGAGCTGGATTACGTTGGTGTGCTGTGCGTGGAATGGTTCCAGGATGGGCCGCGACTGCTGGCCAACGAGATGGCGCCGCGTGTCCACAACTCGGGACACGGGACGATTGAAGGCGCGTTGACGAGCCAGTTCGAGAATCACGCCCGCGCCGTGTGCGGGCTGCCACTGGGTCGGACCGACGCGGTCGGCATCTCCGCGATGTACAACTTCATCGGCAACGCGCCAGACACACGCGCCGTTCTGGCGAACCCCGATGCGCACCTGCACCTCTACGGCAAGTCGTCGCGTCCGGGGCGCAAGGTCGGGCACGTCACACTCCGTGCCGGTAGCACCGCGGAGTTGAACGAGAAACTGCCCGAGTGGGACGAACAGTTCCGGCGAGCCTGACCCCGAGGCTGCGGGCTGTGCGAACCTTTCCCGCCTGTCGCATACTCCTGGAACCTGTAACATGGTCGTGACGATCCGGGAGGTTCCGGCTGTAGGACCGGGTGCCACGGGCGTCGCACGAAGGGCATTCTCACATGGCAACGGAAGCGGAGTTGAAGGCAGAGGGGGAGAAGCACATCCCCAGAGACTACGACCCCAAACTTTACAAGCTGCGGCACTCTCTGGCGCACGTTCTGGCACAGGCCGTGACCGAGAAGTTCCCCCAGGCGAAGCCGACCATCGGCCCACCCATCGAGGACGGCTTCTACTACGACTTCGACCTCGACGTGAACCCTTCCGAGGGCGATCTGGAGTGGATCTCCAATCGGATGCGGCAGATTATCAAGGGGAAGCATCCGTTCCACGTTCGGGAAGTTCCGGCCGAGGAGGCGCGCGAACTCTTCAAGGACAATCGCTACAAGCTCGAATTGATCGACGGGCTGGCGAAGGGCGGCGAGGACGAGTACGGCAATCCCACCACCGGTCCGGCCACGATCACCGTCTACACCCAGGACAAGTTCACCGACCTCTGCCGTGGCCCGCACGTCGAAAGCACCGCGGACCTCGACCCGAAGGCGTTCAAGATCAAGCAAGTGACCGGCTCGTACTGGCGCGGCGACGAGAAGGGACCGCAGTTGAAACGCTTTCACGCCACCGGTTGGGCCAGCGAGGCCGACCTCAAGGCGTATCAGGAGCGGTTGGAGGAGGCCGCACGCCGCGACCATCGCAAGCTCGGCCGCGAACTCGAACTGTTCGCCAACGAACCCATCTTCGGCTCCGGCTTCCCGATGCTCTTGCCGAAGGGGGCCACGGTTCGCCGTATCCTGGAGAACTTCATCACCGAGTACGAACGGAAGGCGGGCTACCTGCACGTCTTCACTCCGGACATCGCCAAGAAGGAGTTGTACATCCAGTCGGGGCACTGGGAACATTACAAGGACGGCATGTTCCCACCGATGGCGATGGGCGAGAAGGAAGGTGAAGAAGACCTGGTGTTGCGGCCGATGTGCTGCCCGCATCACATTCAGGTGTACAAGTCGAAGGCGCGGAGCTATCGCGACCTGCCCGTACGCATCGCAGAGCTGGGCACGATGTATCGCTACGAGAAATCGGGCGTGGTCGGCGGTCTGTCGCGCGTGCGATGCATGACACTCAATGACGCACACCTGTTCGTCCGACCCGACCAGGTGAAGCAGGAAATCGCCGGCGTCCTTCAACTGATGAAGAAAGCCTATGGCGATCTCGGCATTGGCGACTACCGCTTCCGGCTCTCGAAGCACGACCCGGCCGACACGGTGAAGTATGTCGATAACCCACAGATGTGGGAAAGCAGCATCCAGATTCTGCGCGAGGCACTCGTCGAGTCGGGCTTGCCGTTCTTCGAGGCCGACGGCGAGGCCGCCTTCTACGGGCCGAAGGTGGATGTGCAGGTGAAGGACGTGATGGGCCGTGAGGAGACACTCAGTACCATCCAGCTCGACCAGCACCTGCCAGAACAGTTTGCGCTGGAGTACAAGGACAGCAACGACACCGCGAAGCGGCCCGTGATGATCCATCGCGGCGTCATCAGCACGATGGAGCGGATGATGGCGTACCTGATCGAGCTTTACGCAGGGGCATTTCCGGCGTGGCTCGCTCCGATGCAGGTGGCGATTGTCCCCATCGCCGACCGGCACTTCGAGTTCGCGCAGAAGCTCGTCGATGAGTTGATCGACAAGGACTTCCGCGCCGAAGCCGATCTCACCCACGGCCGGATGCAAGCGAAGATTCGCGACGCGGCCAGGATGAAGATTCCTTATATCCTCGTGATCGGTGACAAGGAGATGGAGGCCGGCGCCGTGGCCGTGCGGCTCCGCGATGGGAAGGACCTCGGCACGATGCCCGTGCCGGATTTCGTGGCGATGCTGGAACGTGTCAATACCTCTCGCACGCAGAATCTCGTGCCCTGACAAGCCAGCCATCTCGTGGAGAAGCACTCGTCGCGTGGGTCAAGGCAACGCAGCCTTGATCCGCGCGATTGGTGTTTCTCCGCCGCTTCCCTCTCGCCGCGCGACTGGCGCAGCGGTATCATCGGGCACATCCCGCCTGTTCGCGCCATTCCGAGGTTTCCCCAATGCCCCGCCGATCCCGGTTCGTTGCCCTTGTCGGCTTCACCGTCGCGCTCCTCGCCGTAGCTCTCTGCGGCACGAGTAACCGAGCCCGCGCGCAGCCGAAGGCGCCGGCCATCACCGCCGCACCACAGGCCCCGACACTCACCACGCCCGCCAACTTCGGTGCGCGACCCGACGCGGAGGTGGAACTCACCCTTACGGGCACAAACCTCGTCGGCCCGACAGCCGTCCTGCTCAGTTGCCCGGCGAAGGTAACCATTCCCACCGACAAGAAGAATGGCACTGAGGCCGGCAAGCTCCGGGTGAAGGTCGCGCTCGATGCGGCTTGCCCCATCGGGCTGCACACGATCCGCGTCGCCACGCGCAACGGCGTCTCCAACGCGCGGCCGTTCGTGGTCGATTCGCTTCCTCTCGTCGCTTCCGCCGCGAACAATCGCACGAAGGAAGCGGCGCAACTTGTGAGCGTGCCTTGTGTCGTGAGCGGCACCGTGGCGTCCGAATCATCGGAGTTCTTCAAGCTCAAAGTGGGAGCCAGCCAGAGACTCACGTTCGAGGTGCTCGCCCGACGCATTGGCTCGGCGCTCGACCCCATCATTGTGTTGCACGACGCGCGGACGAATCGCGAGCTGATCGAGCTGTACGCCGACGATACGCCAGGCTTACAGGGCGACTGTCGGTTAACGCATGCGTTCAAGGAGGCCGGCGAAATCCTCGTGGAGGTGCGCGACACGACGCATCGCGGCGGCGGCGACTACACGTATCGGCTGCGCGTCGGTGAGTTTCCTGGCGCCACAACGGCGTTTCCTCTCGCGGCCGAGCGCGGCAAGTCGACGAGCATCACCTTCACGGGGCCGAACGCGATCTCGGTTGTGAAGACGACCGCGCCGAAGGACCCGGCGCTGGCCGCCTTCTATGTCGTTCCCTCCACGGGCAAATCAGACGGCTGGCCACTGCCCGTGCTGCTCAGCGATCACCCGGAATCCGTCGAGATGGAGCCGAACGACGAGCCAGCGAAGGCAAACAAGCTACCCGTGCCTGGCGGCGTGTCGGCCCGCTTCGAGAAGGCGAAGGACATCGACCACTTTGCCATCCGCGGCAAGAAGGGGCAGAAACTCGCGGTTGCGGTGCAAACGTATCAGGTAAACTCACCAGCGGAGGTACTCGTCCGCGTACTCGACGCGAAGGGGGCACAGGTGGCGGCCAGCAACCCGGCGGCTGCCGTCAATCGCTTTGAGTTTACGCCGGCAGCCGATGGCGACTACGTTCTGGCGTGCGAGCATCAGAACTTCCTTCACGGCCCCAACGAGGTGTATCACCTTTCGGTGGCGCCGGTCGCCCCCGACTTCGCCGTGAGCATGAGCTTCGACCGTGGTGAAGCGCCCGCTGGCAGCGGCACGGGCGTGCTCTGCACCGTCGCGCGACAGGGCGGCTTTGCCAGCCCCGTGCTACTGACCATCGACGGTGGCCCAACGCTATCGGGAACCGCCACGCTCCCGGCCGGGCAGACGTTCGCGTTCGTTCCAGTTCTGGTGAAAGAAGGCGCGAAGCCCGGGGCGTATCCGTTCCGCGTGAAGGCCACGGCGAAGGCCGGCGATGCGGCCATCACACACTATGCCCAGCTTCTCGACGCCGTGAAGGCGAACCTCGGCGGCATCCCGAATCCGCCACCGGAGATGCTCAACCACTGCGTACTCGGCGTGACGGAGAAGCCTGCCTTCACCATCACACTCACCGTGGAGCCGGAGAAGATTGAGCAGGGGAAGGCCGGCAAGATACTGCTGAAGGCAACCCGCGAGAAAGACGCTCCAGGCGACATCGTGATCGCGCCGCTATTCCTGCCGGCGAATGTGACTGCGGCAGTCAAGCCGTTGCCGAAGGGCCAGACGAAGGCCGAGTTCCCACTGAATGTGACGGCGAAGGCAGCAGTCGGACCGGCAAGCCTGGTCTTCAAGGCCACGACGAAGGTCGGCGGCAAGGATTACGTCGTCATCTCGCCGCCACTGGATATTGAGGTGGCGAAACCGAAGCCGAAGAAGGATGAACCCAAGAAGAAGGATGAACCCAAGAAGAAGGATGAACCCAAGAAGAAGGGAAAGAAGAAGTAAGCCTGTGGTACGAGGATGATCCGATTCTGAGCCGCTTTGCGGCTCAGAATCGCTGCGAACCCGTCACGACTTCTTGCAACTCCGATAGCGCTGAATGAGTGTGTTGGTAGAGCTATCGTGCTTCAACTCCGGCTCCACCTTCGACTCCAACTCCGGCACGATGCGCGACGCAAGTGCCTTCCCCAACTCCACGCCCCACTGATCAAATGAGCCGATGTCCCACACCACGCCCTGCGTGAAGACGATGTGCTCGTAAAGAGCCACCAGTGTCCCCAGCGCAAACGGTGTCAGCTTCTCCAGCATGAGTACGTTCGACGGCCGATTCCCTGGGAACGTCTTGTGTGGCACCAGTGCCTCTGGCACCTTCTCGGCTCGCACCTGATCCGCGCTCTTGCCGAATGCCAGTGCCTCGGCCTGCGCGAAGACGTTCGCCATCAACAGATCGTGATGCCGACCGACCGGGTTGAGTGACTGGCAGAACGCGACGAAGTCGCACGGGATCAGCTTCGTCCCCTGGTGGATGAGCTGATAGAAGCTGTGTTGCCCGTTGGTGCCTGGTTCACCCCAGTAGATCGCGCCGGTCTGGTAGTCCATCTCCATTCCACCAAGTGTGACACGCTTGCCGTTGCTCTCCATCGTCAATTGCTGAAGGTACGCCGGGAATCGCTTCATGTACTGGTCGTATGGCAGCACTGCGACAGTCTCGGCACCGAAGAAGCTGCCGTACCACAGCCCGATGAGGCCCATGATGACCGGCAAGTTCTTCTCGAAGGGCGTGCTGCGGAAGTGTTCGTCCATCGCGTGGAAGCCGTCGAGCATTTCGCGGAAGTGCTGCGCCCCGATGGCGATCATCGTGGAGAGGCCGACCGCGGAATCCATCGAGTATCGCCCGCCGACCCAGTCCCAGAAGCCGAACATGTTGGTAGTGTCGATGCCGAACTCGCGGACCTTCTCGGCGTTGGTGCTGACGGCGACAAAGTGCTTCGCCACGCTGGCGTTGTCCTTGAGCGCGGCCAGCGACCATTGCCGCGCGCTCTGGGCGTTGGTCATTGTCTCCTGCGTGGTGAATGTCTTGGAGCAGACGATGAAGAGTGTCTCGGCCGGGTCGAGATCGCGTACCGTTTCGGCGAAGTCGGTGCCATCCACGTTCGACAGGAAACGGAAGTTGAGGTCGCGCTGGGCATAGTGGCGGAGTGCCTCGTTGGCCATCACGGGTCCGAGATCGGACCCACCGATGCCGATATTGACAATGTTCCGGATGCGCTGCCCGGTGAATCCTTTCCACTGACCACAACGAATCTTCTCCGCGAATGCCCCCATCGCGTCGAGAACCGCATGAACTTCGGGCACCACATTCTGGCCATCCACCGTGATCGTCGCGCCCTTCGGAGCGCGCAGCGCCGTGTGCAGTACCGCGCGGTTCTCCGTGATGTTGATCTTGTCGCCGCGGAACATCGCCGCGATGCGTCCCTTCAGATCGCTCGCGCTGGCCAGCGCGAAGAGGAGCGCGAGTGTCTCGTCGGTGACGCGGTTCTTGGAGTAGTCGAGATAGATGCCGACGCCCTCGGCTGTGAGGCGTTTGCCACGAGCCGGGTCTTGCGCGAAGAGATCGTGCAACTGAAGGTTTCGGACACCCTGATAATGCGACTGCAAGGCGGCCCACGCCGGGCGTTTACTGGGAAGGATGTGGTCGGCCATTGTGATGCTCCGGGTGAAGGATGCGGCGATACTCTACCGCGTTGGCGGCTTCCTGCCACGCATTACTTCGGAAATGCGCACGTTGACCGTTCCGAGTGGCACGGACACAATGATGTTCACCACAGCGTGATCCAGACAGTTGAACAACTTCCGTAAGGTCGCCATGAACGAGATCCCTTCTCGCCCGGCCAGAGCGTCGTTCGACAAGCTCACCAACACTCCGGCAGGTCTGGAGGAAACGAATGCCTCGCCGGTGCCACCACCTGGCGCCGAAGCCAGCATCGAATCGCCGGGCACGCTCGGCGACTACCTCGTCGTCATGAAGATCGGTGAGGGGGGAATGGGTGCGGTCTATCTGGCGGAAGACCCACGCCTGGGGCGCAGAGTTGCCATCAAGACGCTCAGGCCCGAGCTGGCTGCCACGCCCACTCATCGCGAGCGGTTCCTGCGTGAGGCTCGCGCCGCGGCGGCTGTCGAGAGCGACTTCATCGTGCCCATCTGGAGCGTCGGAGAGGCCGCCGACGGCACACCGTTCATCGCAATGCCACTGCTCCAGGGTGAGCCGCTCGATTCCTGCCTCAATCGCGAGCCAGTCGCCAGCCATGCCGTGATTCTGAAGGTCGCGCGTGAGGTATCCGAGGCACTGGTTGCCGCACATGAGAAGGGGCTAATCCACCGCGACATCAAGCCTGGCAACATCTGGCTGGAAGGCGATCCCGACGCGAAGGAACCGCATCAACAGATTCGCCGCTGCAAGGTACTCGACTTCGGGCTGGCACGTTCCATCGACACGCCAGACTCACAGATTACCTCCAGCGGCGCGATTCTTGGTACACCGGCGTATATGGCTCCCGAACAGGCGAAGGGCGAACACACCGACCACCGCGCCGATCTCTTCAGCCTGGGCGTGACGCTCTACCGCATGGCCACCGGACGGCTGCCGTTCAACGGAACGAATGCGATGGCGGTACTGATTGCGCTGAGCACCGAGGAGCCGGTTCCCGTGCGCGAACTGGCCCCCCGTTTGCCGCCGGCAGTGGCAGAGTTGATCGAGCGGCTCATGTGCAAGGCTCCCTGCGGTCGGCCGCAGTCCGCAGCGGAAGTGTGTGCCCAGGTACGAGAGTTCGAGCGCGAGCAACCTTTGGTATCGCACACGCACAGTGAACGACATTCACCATGGGAGGCAGACGTGACGCCCAAACAGGCACCAGAACTGGCCCTGGGAACGTCCCGCTCAGCACGAGTCGGCTGGCAGATTGCCGCAGTGGGAAGCCTTCTCGTGCTGGCATTCGTCGCGTTGTGGCTTGCGGGCGCGTTTAGTGAGAAGCCGTCTCGGTCAGCGGTGCAGAAGGAAGACCCTCCCCAACGGCCGGAACCATCCTTGCCGTCTCCGCCTCAATCGAAGCCGCCGAAGGGAGTTGATGCCGACCGCAAGGCGGCCGAGTGGGTGTTGTCGGCTGGTGGGATGGTTCACGTTATCGGGCAGGCGACGGACATCAAGAACGTGGGCGAGTTGCCGAAGGGTGACCTCGACCTTTCCGCAGTCTATCTCACCGCGCCGGTGAAGGACGCCCAGTTGTCGGTCTTCCAGGGGTGTCGGAAGCTGACGATTCTCTCCCTCGTGGGTACCCAGATTGATGGACAGGGACTGGCGTACTTCCAGGACAGCAAGGGGTTGGAGGAACTGTACCTGGCCGGGACAAGAGTCGATGATGCGGCGGTGCCCGTCCTCAAGCAGTTCACGAAGCTCGCCGATCTTGCCGTGGGGCAGACGAAGATCAGCGAGAAGGGGGTGATGGAACTCGCGAAGGCACTGCCGAAGTGCCGCATTCAGCACGACGGCGGTACCATCGAACCGAAGAAGTAGCCGCCTCGTCTGTCGCCTGGCGATTCGGATGCGGAGAGAGGCGGCCTGAGCGTGTCAGGGCTTCTTCGGCGCGGTCGACGGCATTCGCACGCCAGGGTCGTCGCCGGGCGGGGGGGCGTCGTACCAGCGACCGCCATCATCCTTGCCGTTCTGGCCCACGCTGTAGAAGAGGTAGCCCTTCTCTGTGGGCTTGTAGATGAGCGGCTTGCCCGTGAACACATCGTCTGGCACCGTGGCGAGGTATTTCGGAGCAAGATCGGCCAGCTTCGCTGGATAGCGGCCGTTGGACTTGTGGTATGCGGCCATCGCGAACGCAATCTGAAGGTTCGCCGTCACCTGCGTGATACGGTCCTCGGCTCCCTTTACTTTGCGGAATGCTGGTGTCAACATGCCCATGAGTACGTCGCCGATTGTTTGGGCAACCATCTTGCCGAGCTTCTCCTCGTTCTTCTTGTCCTGAAGGTCGAGTTTCTCGAGCTTCTTCATCTGTTCTTTCGTCGCGGCCAGACGCGCGTCGATTTTGTCGAACGCCTTCTCGCGCGCGGCGCGGTCCTTCAAACGCAACGCCGCGGCGATCTGGTCGTACCCCTTGTTCATCGTCTGCATCGTCGTGGACCAGTTCATCTTCTTCATTGCCCGGAGTTGCTTCGCCGTTGGACCCGTGGTGCCGCCCACGCCGAGCAACGCCTCCGGGTTGGTTCCCCGCATGATGGCCTGGAGCGCATCGAGACCCATCATGCGCTCGCCCGTGTGAACCTTGTCGGCGAGGGGCATCAGTGATTGGAGCTTTTGCAATTCCGCCAGCCGTGCCATCACCTGCTTCGGGGTGAGATCGGCGAACTGAAGGTATGTGAGGGTCACCTTGCTGGCGATCTGGATGATGGCATAGCCCACGAGCGACTCGATGAGTGTCGCGCCGCGTGTGTTGAGCCGGCCGAGGCGGTGGCAGGCGATGATGTCCTGCCACGCCTCGTCGAACTTCCTCTCCTGGATTCGGAGCGTTGCGCGGCAGGCAAGCGCGGCTGCCAGTTCCCGACACTTCTGGACACTCGGCAGCAACGTGCCGATCAGGTTGCTCGGTTCGCCCTCTTTGCGACGCGAGCAGAGCGGATTGAAGTATTCCGGCCGCTTGAGTGCTTCGTGAACGATCGCCAACGGCTTCTCGTTGATCTTGAGCCACTCGGCCAGCGGCGGACACTCCTTCGCCCCCCACGGCCACTTCGTTGCGCGGCTCTGGAAGTTGTAGAGGGCCTCCAGTTTCTCCCCGGAGAAACCGAGTTGATTGTGCAGATATTTGCCGATACCGACGAAGTAATTGCCGTTCTTGGGCGGGATGGCGATGTCGAGCCACTTGAAGTATTCGGGTGGGAAGCCGTCGCCGCCTTCGGGCGCCGGGCCCAGCGCCAGAATGAGTAGCGCGTTGGCGTTGTTCTCCGACGTGATGCCCTTGCTCAGTTCGGCGTTGAGCGCGGCTTCGTAGTCGATGTAGCCTCGCTTGTCGAGCGGGCCTGTAACGAAGGTGGTGTCGCGGCCCAGAGGCAGATTCGCCTGCGGGGGCGGTTTGTTGTCGGCGCCGGGGCAAAGCAAGAGCGAGGAAAGGAGGATCGCGTTCATGAAGGCACCGAAGGGGAAATGACCACACAGGCACGCTTCTCCACCTGGAGGAGAGTACCATGCAGTAAAACGTCCTGATCGAGCATTCGTTTCACGACTCGCTGGATTGTGGCAGTGACAGCGGGATTGCTGTTCAGCGAATGGTCAAACAGGAATTGGGAACGCGCGATATTCAGGTGATAGCGGAATTCCAATTCTTGCCAGAGATGAATCAGGAAAGTCCGGCAAAAAAGTCCGTTTCCATGCTTGTACGTAGGCTCGATCCTGGTTATCGTTACAAATGGAATTTTTAGCTCGGCATCCACGGAGGTCTACTATGTCGCCCGTTTCGTCCCAGATTCGCACGCGAGTTGTCCAGACGGTGGCAACCATCACGTTCGCACTCCTCTGCGCACCATCCGCCCGCGCCGACTTCAAGGCGCAGCTGAATAGTGTTACCCCACATAACTCCTACGCCACAGTTAACGTCAAGAATACCGATTCGAACAATACGTTCCACTACTCCAGTGCGATCGCCGGTCAGCTCAACTGGACGGTCACAAGTGGCACTGCTCCCGGTGGTCTGACGGACTCGGACAACAAATTCGGCACATTCTGTATCGAAATCCCACAGCACGTGGGCATTGGATCAAAGTACAATTTCCATCAGCAGGATCTTGATACGCTTCCGACATCAATGTTGCCAGCGGGAGGGATGGGTGCGATCAAGGCTGCCCAGATTGAAGCCCTCTGGGCAGCAGTGTACAGCACAGTTAGTACTGGCATCCAGTATGCGGCATTCCAGCTCGCGATCTGGGAGATCGACTACGAGCGGACGACAAGCACAAGTCCAGCCGCTTATAGCCTTAGTGACGGTAACTTCACGGCAACAGATGTGACTTCTGGTGTCGTCGCTCAGGCGACCACATACCTGGCGTCGATTAATGGATCTACCTACGACGCGAACACAGACACACTGACGAAGGGCGGGAGCGTTCTGGATCGTGCCAATCTCGCTGGTTTCAAGCTGACAAACTCTGATGGACATGCTGCGCAGGACCAGGTTGGTGAACTGCCACCGCCAGACAACGCACCAATCCCAGGGCCGGCGCCGCAGGTGCTGGTGCTGGCAGTGACGGGCTTGCTGCCGCTGGGCGTCCGTCGCATTCGCAAGAAGTTGCTGGGAGCCTGAGCCTCGTAGCTCGATCACCCACCCGACGAGGGGGCACGCTTACGGCGTCGCCCCCTCGTCTCGTTTCATCTGCCCGGCCGCCCAGAGCATTTGCCGCGCCAGCCCGTGCAAGAGCTTCACTTCCTGCGGTGTGGGTTGCGCGCGGCCGATGAGATGCCGGATCGCGTGCATGAGTGAATCCCCCTTCTCGCCGAAGAGGTAGCCGATGGCGGTCATCGCCTCGCGAAGATGATCGAACATCCGTTCCTGATCGACGAACGCGGCCACGCTTCGCACCGGCACTTCTGACTGACCCTTCGCCTCGTTCTCCGCCCGCGACCACGACTTTCGAAGCTCGTAACAGCAGATCGCGACCGCCTGCGCGAGATTCAACGAGCCGTACTCCGCATCGACCGGGATATGGACGACGCCGTTGCAGAGGCCGATCTCCTCGTTCGAGAGGCCATGCGGTTCCGGCCCGAACACGATCGCGACCGGCCCAGCGTTCGACGCCGCGAGCAACTCCGGCATGCGTTCGGCCACCGCGCCAACGGTCCCGGACCGCCACACGCCCGCCGTGAGCGACGAGGTGGCGAAGGAATAGACACAGTCGGCGAGTGCGGTGGCGAGATCAGGCACGATGCGGGCAGAGTTGAGGATGCCGAGTCCGTCGCGGGCCATGCGCTGCGCATCGGGATTCGAGGTGCGTGCATACGGCTCGACAAGTACGAGATCGGCAAGCCCGAAGTTACGCATGACGCGCGCCGCGGCGCCAAGGTTTCCGGCGTAGTGTGTGTGAACCAGAACGACGCGGCAGTTCGATAAGGGCATGCGTTCAATGTAGGACCGCGCACACGAGTGTCTGCCTGAGGGGAGTCGCGCTCACTGTGCCAGTTCGCGTGCCAGGTCGCTCAGCCGTTTCAGATCCAGCTTTCCCGTACCGAGCACGGGCATGGCTTCCACAGGGTAACAGTCGCGACGGTCGGGAACCCAGAGGTTTGGTATGCCGCGTTTCGGCAACGCCGCGAGAACCTCCGACAACCGCGACTCGATCTCCGGCAGGTAAAGCACAACGACACGCTCGCCGCGTTTCTCGTCGGGTACTGCGGCCACGGCCAGAACGCGGTCGCCACCTGTGGCAAGCGCCTCGTTCATCTCGTCGTCGATCTTCTCCAGTGGCACCATCTCACCCGCGATCTTGGCGAACCGCGACACGCGGCCGGTGATGCGGACGAAGCCGTCTGGCTCGATGAATCCCGCATCGCCGGTGTTGTACCAGCCGCCCTTCACCACGGTCGCCGTGCGTTCGGGCTGGTGAAGGTAGCCGGCCATCACGTTCGGTCCCTTCACCCAGAGAACGCCCTCCACTCCGATGGGAAGCGGTTCGCCTGTGTTGGTGTCGTGGACACGGACACACACTCCGAAGATCGGTTGCCCAATGCACCCCTGCCGGTTTCGTTGCTGAACCAGACCGCCAACATGCACGTCGGGCATCGAGCACGACACCACCGGCGAAAGTTCCGTGCAGCCGTACCCTTCCAGTGGGAGCACGCCGAACTTCTCGCGGAACTCTTCCTGCAACTTCACCGGCAATTTCTCCGCGCCGCAAACGATGAGTCGCAGCGTGCGGAAGTCGCCGGCATCACAGCGGCGAAGATAGAAGCGCAGGAAGGTGGCCGTTGCAGTCATGATGGTGACGCGGTTGACGCGCGCGATCTCACCCACTTCCTTGGCCTGTCGCGGGTCCGGGAAGTACACCGCTCCGCACGGAGCGTTCATTGGTGCCCAGAGGCAGATGGTGTAGCCGAAGCTGTGGAAGAACGGCAGGAAGCCGAGGAGCCGCTCGGCAGGGCCGATTTCGAGCGTAGTGATGGACGAATCGACGTTGGCCGCGATGTTGCGATGCGTCAGCACCACGCCTTTCGGCTCGCCTGTGCTGCCGCTGGAGAAGATGATTGTGAGTGTGTCGTCGAGCCTGTGCCGGTGCAGGCCGAGCCAGCGCTCGAGGAGCCAGCCTGGCAGGAGAAGTACGGCGAGAAACGTTCGGATGCGTTCTCCGCGAGTCACGGCCAGGAGCGCATCCTCCAGATGAATGCGCTGCACATCGTCGGGTACGTCGAGTGGCACACGTGCCGTGAATCGCCTGGAGGTGATTATGACGCGCACGCCGGCCTGTTTCACAGCGCTCTGAGTCGCCGCCGCGCCGGCGGTGTAGTTCAGATTCACAGACGCCCTGCCCAGGAAGGCCAGTGCGAGATTCGCCAGCGCGCCGCCCAGCCCCGTCGGCAGCCAGACACCGACGTTCGGCGCGTCGCCCACACGCGCGCGAAGGTAACGCGTTACGCAGATCGAACCGACGAGTAACTTCGCCCAGGTGAGAGTGCGCGCCGCGCCGCTGGAGTAATCCGTCACCGCGGGGCGGAACAGTCGCCGGAGCTTCGCCGCGACCCGTACGAATCGCCGATGGACAGCCAGCAGGTAACCGCTTTCGAGGATAGCCAGCTCCGCCGTACATTCCTGCACCGCGAGGCGGATATTGGCCGACTCTGCCCCACACGCCTCGTTCGCGGCCGGGCGAGACAGATTCAAACTCTCTCCGAAGTAAACACCGACGCGAGGGCGAAACGTCCGGGGCAGTTTCCACAGGATCGGGCCGCCACCATGACTGAAGAAGCCGCCCCATAGCCCACTCAGGCACGCCGGGATCACCGCCACGCGGGCCTTCGTGTGCTTCAGGATGCGTTCAACGCCGCGGCGGAATGGGAGCATCTGACCGGAACGCGATAGCCGCCCCTCCGGGAAGATCACCACGACCTGGCCGGCGTCGAGAGCTTCGCTCGCGAACTTCAGGCTATCGCCGACCGCGTGCGGGTGCAGCGGCCTCGTATCGACGCGGATCGTGCGATGCCGCGCCCACGAGAGGAAGAATCGCAGCAGAGGGTTGCGGTAATAGCCGCTCCAGGCCACGAACAGCACCGGCCGAGGGCAGGCAACCCAGTAGATGAGCCAGTCGATGCGGCTGACGTGATTCGAGACAATCAGCACGCCGCCGGAGGTTGGGATTCGCCCGGAATGATAGACACCGAAGCGGTAGCAAACGTGCAGGAATCCCCGAAAGAATGGCCGTAAAAGCGGCGGATAGAGCCACGTCAGTAGCAGGCATCCTGCGAACGCGCCGAGAAGCCAGAGGACGATTTCGTACCACTCGATCATGGCCGACCCCGAGGAGGATTCGACCAGATTACGCCACATGCCCGCCTGCGCCAACGTCCAGAAGTGCGTTGCCCTGCTTCGTGCGGAGTCCGCTTGCGGACAATTCAGACCGGCGATATACGCCCTGCACTTCCGATGTGAGGAACGGACGGTGACGAAGGGGGAGGCCGGCGGATGGGGGTCCGCCGGCCAACTTCGCGAACGGTTGTGGGGGAGACGCTACATGGCGATGTCGTGTGACGTGCTGGTCCGGCATGTGTTGCGGGATGAGGCCCTGACTCGCGGTCTCGGCGACATCGAGGCCCGGATGCTCGTGGAATGGCTGGCTAACTGGACCGAGCTACTCTCCGACGCCAGTCGGAACGAGGATGAAGCATGGTCTTGCGTGGAGCGGCTCTGCCGCCGTGGACGAGCCATCGGGCGATTCGTTCGGCTCTGGAACGATCCGTTCGATCGCGGCGCTGCCATCCAGCTCGCCGCCTCCGAGCGCTTCGACTGGCCACTCCCCACCAACGACATCGACCCGGGCGACCTGATGCACCACATTTTGACATGGGAGAACCAGCATCCTGGCGCGTGAGGCCGGCGCGTACTATGCTCGTGACAGAAGTAGGAACGAGGAATCTGTGAGAGGCGACGAGGAGGAAATGATGGTCCGGAGGAATTCGATCTCCTTTCCAGCCGCGGACTTCCGGCCCCAGTTATGGCCCGGGTCGAACTTCCCAAGCCGCCCAATAGTCGTTATGATCGTTGGAATTGTTGCAACCGTTCCGGTCGGAGGCGCTGGTCCGGGGCAGTTCCGCTGCCAGGATTGTCACCAGACGCACTAGCAAATCCCCCGTGTTTTTCGCTCACGGAGCGAACGGTTGACCCGCAACACGGCCCACGCCACGCCACACGACCGGCCCTCCGCGCCGCACTGCGGCCGCCCGGTGGACACAGCACTGAGGTTCCCGTGAGCACGACCCCGACCGCTGAAGGTCCGAGCACCGCCGGCGGTGCCGATGCCAAGTTCAAATACGCACGCTCCATCGAAGATGCGTTCGAGGCCGCCGGGAAGCTCTCCGGCTCTGCGCTCTTGCCCACCGAGTTCTACCAGCAGTTCCTCAACCGCGCACTTGCAGCCATCGACGCACCGGCCGGAGCCGTCTGGCTGCGCACACCGCAAGGCTTCCTTCAGCTTGCCTGCCAGGAGAACATCGATAAGGTTGGGCTGGACACACGCCGCGGCGGCCGGCAGTGCCACAACGAAGTCCTTCGCCAGGTGTTCCAGGCGGCGCCACCGCGGCCGATCCTGCTGGAGCCAAACGGCCGACTTCAGCCCGGCACTGGAGATTCTGGCCCGGTACCGGCCGCCAATCTCACAGACCACTTCGCCCTCTTCGCGCCCATCATCAGTCCGGACAAGCAACCGCTTGGCGTGCTCGAGGTCTTCCAGGATGCCGGACACGACCCGCGCCTCTATCCCACGTTCCTGAACTACACGTTCCAGATGGCGGGCTACGCCAGCCAGTATCACAGCTTCTCGAATGCTCGCACCGCAGCCGGTATCGAGAAGACATACTCGCAGGTGGAAACCTTCGCCCGCCACATTCACGGCAGCCTCAACCCGACCGAAGTGGCCTATCACGTCGCCAACGAGGGGCGCAAGCTCATCGAATGCGACCGCCTCTGCGTCGGCATCCGGCACGACCGCCGCCGCGTCACGGTCGAGGCCGTCAGCGGGGCGGATGTGGTCGAGAAGGCCAGCACGCACGTTCGCCGGCTCCGCATTCTCATGGAAGCCGTGCTTCGCTGGGACGAGACACTCACCTTCCGCGGCGAAAAAGACCCCGGCCTGCCACCCGATGTGGCCCACGCTCTCGATGCTTACCTTCACGAGAGTCAGCCCAAACTCCTCATCGTTCAGCCCTGCCGCGACGAACGCGAGAAGGACAAGCACCGTCCCGCCCGCGCCGTGCTTCTGATGGAGAGCTTCAACCCGCCCGAGCAGATTGAACCGCTCGTGCAACGGCTGGAAGTGGTGACCAAGCATGCGGCACCCGCACTCTACAACTCCGCGGAACTGAAACGCGTTCCGCTCAAGGTGCTCTGGTGGCCCATCGCCAAGCTGCAAGACGGCATCGGCGGAAAGAGTCGCTTCATCGCCGCGGCAGTCGCGGTGCTTCTGGCCGTGCTCATCGGCGTGATGGTCGCTGTGCCAGCCGATCTGCGAATGGATGCGAAGGGGCAACTCCAGCCGGTGGAGATCGCGAAGATTTACCCGCCGCACGAAGGGCGAATCGTCGATGTTCGCGCCCGGCCTGGCGACAAGATTCTTCCAGGCTACGAGGTCGCATCGTTCCATAGCCACGAACTGGCCGAGGAGCGATCGAAGGCCGAGCGGGAACTGGCCGAGGCCAACGCAAACTACGAGTCGGCGCAGGAGATGGTGCAGAAGGCCGGCGTGCTGGACGACGTGAAGTACAAGTATCTTGGCGAGATGAAGCTGAACCAGAAGGCCGCGGAAAAGGCACTGCGGACCATCCGCGCACTCGACGAACAGTACAACGCAGGCAAGACCAATCGCCCCGGCTTCTTCCGCGCCATTGCCCCGCCATTCGATCACCGCCTCGCCCGCGCTCGCGGCACCTCGCAGTGGGTGGTACTCAACGACGATCGCCGAGAGAACCTCGTCGGCCGCACGCTTCGTGCCAACGAGGAAGTGCTCCGCGTCGGCAACGTTGCTGGCGAGTGGCAGGCCGAGTTGAAGATTCCCCAGCGCAGCGTCGGCCACATCCTGAAGGCATTCGCCAGCGCCGATTCGCACTTCGTCGAGAAGGACCCGGTCAAGGGTGTGCGGAAATACCTCAAGGTCGATGTGCTGCTTTCCAGCAACGCAACCACGAGCTACGAGGGACGGCTCTACCGCGACGAGATCGCGGCCGAGGCAGTGCCCAACAAGAACGATCACGATGAGAACGAGCCGGTCGTCACGGCGTATGTGAAGCTCAACGTGCCTGGCATTCCCAAGGAGAACTGGGTGCCAGAGAGCCAGTTTGTCACTGGTCTGGAAGTCCGCACACGCATCCGATGCGGCAAACACGCACTCGGATACACCCTCTTCCACGGCGTGTGGGAGTGGTTCTATGAGAAGGTGGTCTTCTTCTTCTAGTAGCCCCGGCGAATCTCGAACGTGTAGGCCGCGGTTCGCCCGACAACCCGCCCACCCGGACGGCCAGCGAGCGACTGGTTCCGGCGGCACCCTCGCCACAACCCTTTGGTAGTCCCAACGGAGGACACGTTCATGCGTCTGCGACTCCTCGCGATCGCGTCGGTGCCAGTCGCTCTCAGCGGTCTCGTGCTCGGCTGCGGTAGCTCGAACAATGCGAACAACGCTGCTGGCGGCACACCTGAAGACGGAAACTCCACAGTTAGCGCCGCGGACATCACGGATGTGCTCTACGCGCCGCAGAAAGCACCTGCGTACAAGGCCGTGATCGCGCGGCGCGAACCGATCATCATTCCGCAGGCGCTCGTGCAGTTCGAGGAGCGACAGATTGTCTCCGCTGAGGCCGATGGCACCATTGAGGTGTTCGCCACGCCGATCACACCCGAGGAAGCCGCGAAGCTACCGAAGGATCAGATCATCTATCATCCGCGCGATCCGGAAAAGCGGCCAATGAAACGCCTTACCGAGAGTGATGAGGTGAAGGCCGGCCAGATCATCGCGATGATGGACGATCAGCAAATCTCCGCACGCATTCGGGGGGCCAGTGAAATCCTTCAGTCCGCGAAGTTCGCTCTGCAGTTCGCCAAGAAGGGGGCCGAACACGCCGAGAAGCAGGTGTCGCTTGTGGATAAGACGCTCAAGGTTGGCGGCGGATCCGAGACAGACTTGATCACTGCCCAGCTTAACCTCGCGCGGTTCCGCGAGAACGAGGCCAATGCCCAGCAGACCATCGCCAAGACCAGCGCCGACCTGAAGGAAGCGACGGTGGTCTTCGACAAGCATCGCATCCGCAGTCGTGTCAACGGCATCATCCGCAGTATCGAGAAGCGGCCCGGTCACTATGTGAAGGCCGGCGAGCGCATCATGGAGATCGAGGCAACCGATCGCGTGCGCATCGAGGGGCAACTCGACGTGCAGTACGCGCCGCTGCTACACCGTGGCATGGAGGTGATCGTTGAGCCAGCGGTTCCCAGCGCGCCGGTGGCATCGCACAAAGGACACCGGCAGGCCGTGACCGGCCTGGCCGTCGCAGTTACCGCGCGCCAGAACCCACCCGAACGGGTTCCACTGGTCATCTCCACCGCGGCCGACGGCACGGCGCTGGTGTGGGATCCCAACCTCGACAAACGATCGGGCCGCCCCAGCGTGCCGCATAACCTGCCGCACCCGGTCGGTGTCGGCGTCCGCAGCGTCGCCGCGACTCCACCAGGCGCGAAGGCCGTACTCGCCATCACTGGCGGTGACGACGGCAAGATTCGTATCTGGGACGTATCGAATCCCGACCGATTGCCGACTTCGGCGAAGGCCGAACCGACAGACGCGCACACTTCCGCGGTGCAGGCTATCGCCGTCAGTCCCAACGGGTTGTACTTCGCAACTGCGGCTGGCCGCGACGTATTCGTGTGGGATCTTGCCGGTGCAAAGAAACTCTACTCGCTTCCCGTCGAACACCGCGACAACATCACATCGCTGAGTTTCACGCCGCAGGATACGCTCGTGACTGCCTCGAAGGATGGAACCCTCAAGGTGTGGAAACTGGGCACGGAGCGTGCGGCCGTCGTTCGCACCATCGACCACCGCGCGGGTGCCGTGGAGATACTCGGCGTGAGCCGCGACGGTGGCCGCGTCCTGTTCGATCAGGACAAGGGGCGCATCGACCTCGTTGATCCGGCCAACGGACAGACCATCGGTCAGATCGAGAACGTGACGGCGGCCGGGTCGTTCTCAACGCTGGCGATCTTCGGGCCAGACGAGGCCGCGCCGAATACCCCGGCCGATCAGCTTCCACCCTACGGCATTGCCACCGCCGGCGGCGATGGCGACCTGAAGGGAACCGTGCAATACTGGCTAGCCCCGCGCACGGGCGGTCGTGGCGCGGAAGTGGGTCGGCTCATCACGCCGGGTCGCGCGCCAATCACGGCAGCGGCATTCAGCCCGGTACGCGGCGAGCAGTTCCTGGCGGTCGGCACCTCTGTCGGTGGCGTTCACCTGTGGAAGCCGCCGACCGCCGCCGGCAAGAAGCACAGGGGCCGCATCACCTTCATCGACCCGACCGACGTGCGTTACGTCACAGTCCGCGTCGAGATGAACAACACCGAGCTGAAGTTGCTCGATCACAGCGCCGCCACCATCATCATCCCGACCAGCCCCTGACCCCGTGTACCGGCTTCAGACAGATGATCGTTCGGGCCTGATCAGGCTCGAACGCCCCCGGACCTCTGGCGTTTGCTCTCATGGCCAACGACCTCATCACGAACCTGAACAGTCCCGCGGAGCGCCGCAAGCAAGTGCGGCTGCGCGTCCGTCCGGACCTGCAACTGTTCGAGCAAAAGTACGAGGGGAAGACATTCCACGTTGTGAAGGACCCGGTGTGCCTCCGGTACTATCGGTTCAACAAGCAGGAGTTCTTCGTCTTCGAGCGCTTTAACGGCAAACACACGATGGAGGAAGTGCAGGAGGCGTTTGAGGAAGAGTTCAAGCCGATGCGGCTGGAGCCGGCGGACCTGGAGGGATTCGCCCGGCAACTCGTGACAGCAGGGCTGGTGCAGAACGAGCAACCCGGCGCGGCCCGGCACCTCTTCGAACGCCGCGCCAAGCAGCGCCGCACACGCCGACTCGCGACCATCAGCAACATCCTCTACCTGAAACTCCCGGTATTCGATCCCGATCGACTCCTGACCTGGATGTATGGCTACCTGTGGTGGATCTTCACCATGTGGTTCTTCGCCGCGAGCGTTGGGCTGATGCTCGCGGCGGTCTTCCATGTCATGCTGCACTTCAACACCTTCCAGGCCAAACTCCCGGCATACCAGGAGTTCTTCACCTGGAACTCCGTGCTCTACATGTGGATCTCACTCGGCGTGGTGAAGGTGATCCACGAGTTCGGGCACGGGTTGAGTTGCAAAGCCTTCGGTGGCGAATGCCATGAGATGGGCGTGCTATTGATGTGTCTCTCGCCGGCACTCTACGCGAATGTGACCGACGCCTGGACGCTGGCCGACAAGTGGAAACGGATCATCATCAGCTTCGCAGGGATTTACGTGGAACTGGTGATTGCCTCCATCGCGACGTTCGTCTGGTGGTACACGCCCGCGTATCCCACAGCGAACAATATCGCGTTGTGCATCATGGTACTCTGCTCGGTGTCCACTGTGATGTTCAACGCCAACCCGCTGATGCGCTTCGACGGATACTACATCCTGGCCGACTGGCTGGAAGTGCCGAACCTCCGCGAGAAGGCCAACCGGTATCTCAACAACCTGTTTCTGTCGAAGGGTCTCGGCATCGAAGTGCCACCTGATGCATACATGGCACCTGGGCGCAAATGGCTGTTTGTGATCTATGCCATCGCGAGCTGGGTGTACCGATGGGTGGTCACCTTCAGTATCCTGTGGTTCCTCGCCGACTTTCTCGGCCCGAAACTCAAAATCCTGAGCCAGATGCTGGCGGTGATGTCGCTGGCGTCACTGTTCATCTGGCCGGCGTACCGGGTCATCAAAAACATCAGCCAGCGCGGGCGGTTGCCAGATATGAAAGCGGCGCGGGTGTATGTCACTCTGGGCGTATTGGCTTCGTTCTTACTCGCGTTCCTCTTTCTGCCACTGCCGGTGAGCCGGGTCCACGAGACGGGGCTGGTGGCAGTGGATTCGGATGCGCTGGAGGGCGTGATGCTGCCGGAACCGGCTCAACTGAAGGAGTTGGGCGATGCGGGGCCAGGGCAGCGCGTGCGTCGCGGCCAGTTGCTGGCACTTTTTATGAGCCACCAGCTCGAGGTGGAACTGGCCCGGGCGCAGGCCGCGCAGGCCGAACAACACTCGCTGGCCAGCGCGATGAACGCTGCTGCGTCGCAGGCACGCGCCGTCGGCGATTCGGCCGCCGAGCAGCGCTACAAGGCCGACTACCAACGCGCCCGTGTGAAGGCCGAGACCGCCGATACCGAGGTGGCGCGATTGCTGGAGCGGCAGAACCGCGTTCGCGAGATGCGCGCCCCACGCGACGGTGTGCTGGTCACTGCGCCCAAGCACGACGAGATCGGCAAGCTCTTCGACAAGGGCTACGCCGAGACACGGCCCGTGTTTGCCGTGGGCGACCCGTCGCGCCTGATTGTGAAGGTACCCGTGACGCCACCGGGTTTTCGCGTACTCAAGGACGACCTGGCCGCACGCGGCGAGTTGGACGTGACGATCTACGCGAAGGGACGCAGCGATCGACTCTTCCACGGAAAGGTACGACGCCTCCCGGCGCAGAATGCCGCGTCGGTGCCGCTGGCGCTGACGCAGCGCGGCGGCGGGCCGCTGGCAGTCAGGCCCAGTGAGGATCCGAACCTTCTGGCCCCGCTCGCGCAGGTCTATCTGGTGGAAGTCGAGGTGACCGACCCGGACTCTGCCATCGACCCTGGTCAGCTTGCGGTGGTGAAGATTCATGCACGGTGGCGTAGCGGCGCGTGGTGGGTTGCCCGCGCGCTGGCCAACGCAATGGACCTCGGACTGTATTGAGAAACCGATTCCGCGGAATCGCCAGACGCCTGACTCGCTTACAGGTTTTCGGTCGCATTCTCCGGCGAACTGCCTGTGCGATGTGGTTGAAGAGCGGCCAGCGTGCTGGCCGCGATACCCTTCAGCGAAATCAGTCGCCGTGCGGGCCACCGCAGCGCCCGCAGGTACCAGCGGAGTGCCGCAATCGGCTCGCTTGGTCGCATTGTGTAGGCCATCGTCTGGCATGTTGAGGCGTGGCCATCGGCGATCACCCTGCGCGGCACTTCTTCACCCACTCCCTGACGCGAGACAGAACGCCGCATGATGGAGATGGCAGTATCCACACGGTCGCGGAGTTTCTTCGAGAGGTTACCGTGCCCGGTGCGGTAGCGAACCAGTTCCTCATTCACGCAGTCGAAGCGATAGAACTTCGCCACACGCAACCACAGGTCGTAGTCGATGGAGAGGTCCCATTCAGGATCGAAACCGCCGACGTGTGAGAAAACTTCACGCCGCACCATGCACGACGAGAAGCAAACGAAGTTCTGCGTGAACATGTGAGGGAGAACAAGACCCGTAGGGAAGCCGCTTGCGGGCTTCGTGGGAATCACGGCACCGGTTTCGTCCATCAGTGAACGCTTGCAGAACACAACGCCCACCTCCGGACATGCCTCGAAGCGGGCGACTTGTTCTTCGAGCTTTGTCGGCTCCCAGGCATCATCGGCGTCGAGGAACGCGACGAGCCGGCCGCGTGCGAGGTGGACGCCGAGGTTCTTCGCGCGCGACTGGCCGAGGTGATCGGAGTGAAAATAGCGCACGCGCGAGTCGGTGAGGTACGGCCGCGCGACGTACGGTGTGGCATCGGTGGAACCGTCGTCGATGATAACGAGTTCCCAGTTCGCGAAGCTCTGCGAGAAGACCGACTCAATCGCTTCCGGCAGGAAGCGCGCATAGTTCTTCGCTGCCATGACGACAGAGACCTGCGCCGTCATGCGCTCATCTCCTGCATGCGGTCGTGGGCCACCTTCGAGATGCAGAAGCGGTACTTGCCGCTCGGTTCCTGTGGGATGGCGTCCACGAGTTCGACTTCGTGACTCACGCCCTCGCCGAAGGTATCGCGAACGAGTTCCGCAACCTGCCGCCGACCCGCATCGCCGAAGTCGTTCGCGACCAGCCGGATGCGTAGCTGCGTGATGCTTTCCTGTACGATCTGCACCTGGGCGGTGCCAGCAATGAGGTTCGCGAAGTTCTCCGTGAGCGAGATGCCTGAGATGAGGTTGCCAGCCGGCGTGACCACGTAATCAGCATCGCGCCCTTCCACGCGCTCGATCAGCGGCAACCCTCGCCCACACTTGCAAGCGCGGTTCGACGGCACCACCACATCACCCACCTGATAGCGGATGAGCGGCATACCGTGATTCACAATATCGGTAACGAGTAATTTGCCGCTGTCCTGTACTTCTGTGTAAAGCGAATCGGCGTTAATGTGCAGCCCGTTGTGTTCCTCGCACTCACTGGCAATGAGGCTCACTTCCTCGCAGCCGTAGCGGTTGGTCGCCTTGCAACCGAACACGTCTTCGATCACGGCACGCTGCCAGTCGTGGAGGATCATCGCAGTGGAGATGATGCCACCAGGTCGCACGTCGAGTACACGCGACTTTTTCAGCGCGCAGGCGACAAGGTAAAGCGAGTGTGCGTGGCCAAAGATGAGACCGGGGCGGTGTAGGCGGATCGCACGCGCGAACTCCGCGATGCGCGCATCGTTCAGGTTGAGCGTATCGAGGTAGACCGCGCGATCGAAGAAGTGGTTCCGCAACCGTCCCTTCAGCCCGAAGTGCCGGTATTCCGGGTTCCCCCACACCTTCGCGACGCGCTGGCCAAGCCGGTAGCCGCTCCATTCATCGGAACGGATCGTGCAGGCAGTCTTCCATTCCATCGCCGGTTCATCGCAGTAGATCGTCAGCGGTACGCCGGTTGAGCCAGAGGTAGTTTTCTTGCGCAGCTTCGTGACATCGTACGCGGTCGAGACCAGCGCGCTGTTGTGTCGCCGGATGTCCGACTTGGTGAGGATCGGGAACGCTTCGAGGTCGCGAAGCGCGCGCACGTCTGTGGGGTGAACGCCGGCTTTGCTCCACGCCGCGCGGTAGTACGGCACGGTGTCCCAGGCATGCTGAAGCTGTGCCTTCAGCGAATTGAGTTGCCGCGCGCGGATGACTTCCGGTGCGTCGAACTGCGTGCGTTCGAGTGTGCGGAGGTGTTTGAGGTGCTCCCTACCCTCGCGCCACGCCATGAGTGGGTGCATCAGGTGCCGGTTCAGAAAGTCGAGCATCCTTGCCTCGAAAGCCACAGAGGAGTCGCACGCGAAGCGCAACAACGGGCGAAGTTGAGTCGGTCTGTCGATTCGGGTTGTGCGATCTAATCCAGAGTCTTCTGCCATTCCACTTGCTTTGCCAGCCCCTCATCGATGCTGGTAGTGGGCTTCCAGCCGAGGTGCTTGTAGAGCTTCGACACGTCGGCTCCTGTCGCAAGCTGATCGCCATGACGCGGCGGGTGGCGCTCGATGATCGCCGGCTTGCCGATGATCCTTTCGAGCTTCTTGAACACCTCCAGCACTGTCACCAGTTCGCCACCGCCGAGGTTGAAGACCTCGCCCGGCATCGCCTGCGTTGCTCGCGCCGTTGCTTCCACGCAATCCGCGACGTACGTGTTGCCGCGAACCTGCAAGCCGTCGCCGGTGAGCTTGATCGGCTTCCCTTTGAGGATTGCGTTGATGAAGAGGTGGTAGCCCATATCCGGGCGCTGGCGCGGACCGTATACGCTGAAGTATCGTAGTACCACTGCGGGCACGCCGAACTCATCGTTGTAGACGCGGCAGAGTTGCTCGGCCGCGAGCTTGGTGATGCCGTAGGGCGAACTGGGTCGCGTCGGCAGCGATTCATCGCCGCTGGCATAGCGGCCGTAAACACTGGAGGTACTCGCGTAGATGATCCGCTTGAGGGTGCGCGAACCCTTCAGCGATTCGAGCAGCCGGTGCGTGGCGGTGAGGTTGTGGCGGTTGTAGGTGTCGAAGTCGAGCCAACTTCGCGTCAGGCCCGCCATCGCTGCGAGGTGGAAGACGTACTCCACGTCGTCCACGATTTCACCAGGAACGCCCGTGGAGAGATCGAGTTCACGAAATGTGAATTGTGGATGATTGCGGAAAGTAGAGAGATTCCGCTCCTTGATCGGGCGCGGATAGTAATCGGTGAAGCAATCGATGCCGGTAACGGTGTGGCCGTCGGCCAGCAGTCGCTCGCAGAGTTGCGAGCCAATGAACCCGGCCGCGCCGGTAACTACGCATTGCATGGTGTTCCCCCGGCGAGACTGTAACAAGTCGCCAGAGGGCACTGCAAGTGCGAGTGGCTCGCCGAATCAACTGGTGCGAGCGACGCTCGTTGAGCTGCCGGCATCTGCTGTTCGGGTCGGAGTTTCCTGAACGGTAACGGTTCACAGGTCGGTGTTGCCCCGACTACGCCGAACCCTGTGAAGCCG